>NZ_JBIVON010000013.1:0-116770 GCF_044754145.1 Streptomyces sp. NPDC093149 | reverse complement strand
CGGTTCTGGGGCGCGGGGCCCCCCCCGCCCCCCCCAACCGGCGCCCCCCCCCCGGGGGGGGGGCCCGCCCCCCGGGCGGGGGGGGGGGGGGGGGGGGGGGCCCGCGGGGGGGGGGGGCCCCCCCACCCCTCCTCGTTCTCGTCACGCCCGTTCCGCGGGCCGTGGCCGAGCGGAGTCCGGCGGTGTCGAGGGCCCGATCTCGCACCAGACCGCCTTTCCCTCGCCGCGGGGCTCGACACCCCAACGAGTGGTGACGGCGTCAAGGAGCAACAGGCCGCGCCCCGACGTCGCGGTCTCGCCCGGACTGCGGCGTCTCGGCCAGACACTTGAGCGATCCTGAACCGACAGCCGGACCCGGCGAGTGGGCTCGGGCAGTACCTCCAAGGGGTCCAGGCCGAATACCAGCAGCCCCGCGTCGTCGATGTCGAGCGTGTGGGCGTCCAGGTCCCACTCGAAACTGCCTGTCCGATTCATGACGAGCCGCTCTGCCGTCGCGGTCTCGCCGTGGTGTCCCTTCTCGCTCAGCGGGCGGGACGGGACGGGGGCGCTCGGTTGCCGGTCGTGATCGGTCATTCCTGCTCCGGAGATCGTCCGCCGGGGCTGCCGGGCCGACGCGGCCCGCACGGGTGCCTCAATTGTCGAGCCGGTTCCGGCGGGCTGCCAGGCGGACCCCGGTGGGAACGGGGCGACGCCCGGCACGGACGGCCTTCGCACCCCCGTTGCCCGGTCCCACGACGTGCCCCGCAGAATGACAACGGAAGATCGTCCGCGAGCGGCGGGCGATACCGTACAGGGGCTGACCGGAGCGCATTCATGAACCACGAAGATCCTGTTCTGCTGCACACCGAGGGACGCATCCGCCACATCACCCTCAACCGCCCGCGCGCCCTCAACGCGCTGAACCACGCCATGGTGCTGCGCATCGACGAAGCACTCGCCGAAGCCGAGGCCGACGACACCGTCGCCGCCGTCCTGATCACCGGAGCCGGGGAGCGCGGCCTCTGTGCCGGGGGCGACATCCGGTCGATCCACGAGGACGCCCGCGCGGGCGGCGGTGCATCGTTGGACTTCTGGCGCGACGAGTACCGGCTCAACGCCCGCATCGCGCGGTTCCCCAAGCCGTACGTCGCGATCATGGACGGCATCGTGATGGGTGGTGGCGTCGGTGTTTCGGCCCACGGCGACGTCCGTGTCGTCACCGAACGCTCGCGCATCGCCATGCCCGAGACCGGTATCGGCTTCGTCCCCGATGTGGGTGGGACGCACCTGCTCAGCGCCGCGCCCGGCGAGCTCGGTACCCATCTCGCGCTCACCGCGGACGCGGTCGGCGCGAGTGACGCGCTGCTCTGCGGGCTCGCCGACCACTTCGTGCCGTCGCAGATCCTTGCCGGGCTCACCACGGAACTCGCCGCGTGCGGAACGGCAGCCGAGGTCGAGGAGACCGTCCGGCGCCATGCCGCACCCGCGCCGGAAGGTGAACTGGTCACGCACCGGGAGTGGATCGATTCCTGTTATGCGGCCGATTCCGTCGAGGAGATCCTCGACCGGCTCGACAACAGCGGTGTCCCCGCCGCCAAGGAGTCCGCCGAAACGATCCTGGCCAAGTCACCCACCGCGCTCAAGGTGACCCTCGCGGCCCTGCGCAGGGCCCGACGGCTCGACAGCCTGGAAGCGGTGCTCGACCAGGAGTACCGGACGTCCTGCACCGCCTTCACCCGGCCCGACCTGGTGGAGGGCGTACGTGCCCAGATCATCGACAAGGACCGCAGTCCTCGGTGGAGCCCGGCCGGCCTGGCCGAGGTCACCGAGGCCGACGTCGCGCGGTTCTTCGCGCCGTTGGGTGACCGTGAACTCGGCCTGGACATCGCCTCCCGTGTGACGGACTGAGACCGAGACGATCCGCGACGGGGCTCGAGGCACCGGAACGGATGGCGAGGACCGGAACGGATGGGGGGCGGCGGGGACCGCGGACCGGCTCAGAGATCGTTCGGGCGGGTGACGGTACGGAACGGCAGACCGAGCAGGTCGGCCGCGGCCCTGAGCTCCTTGGCACGGTGACCGGTGCAGAGCGTCCAGTGATGACCGATGCCGGTCGCGGACCAGGCATCGGTCCACTCACCGGGGTCGAAGCCGAAATCGACGCGGGAGGTGGTGTTGCCGATCTCCAGCAGAGGTCCCGGGACGACTTCGCCCTCGGAGGCGACGAACGCGAAGGTGCCGTCGGCTTCCTGACCGATACCGAACGTGGTGACGGGGCCGTGCTTGACGTCGAACTCGACGCTGACGCCCCACCCGCGCTTGCCGTGGAAGACACCCAGCCCCCGCAGCAGCGGATCCTTGGCGCTGATCGCGAGGTGGGCGGGGCCGTCGTGGCCCATCTCGACGACGCGGTCGCGGAAGTTGAGGGCCTGGAGCTCGGTGAAGGAGCCGCCGGCGCCGATGGTGTCGGCGATCAGCATGGCGAGGCTGGTGCGCAGCTCGTACTCCCCGGCCATCGGGATGCCCCGGGCCGTCAGCAGCGACGCGCCGAGGATCATGCCTGCGCCGAGCCGTTCGTGGATCTCACCCTCCAGCCCACGGTGGTAGTACGCGAGGCTGTCGAGTCCGAAGTCCTCGACGAGCCGGTCCAGTCCGACCGACACCCGGGCGGCCCAGGCGAGATCGTCCTCGTCGACGGAGTCGTCGAGCGTGAAGACCGTACGCGCCACCGCGACGCGCTCGACCGCCTCCTCGTCCGTCACGTCGGTGACGCGGACCCGCAGGTCGTCGAATTCGAGGACTTCGACATGCCCGCCGAACTGGGCCGAGACCAGCGTCATATCAGTGGAGACATCGAGCATCCCGGGATAGAGGTGGCCCATCAGCCCGTGCCGGCCGTGCCGCATCGCGCCCCGCACCCGCGCGGCGGAGATCCAGCGGCGGATGCGGCTCCAGGCGTTCTCGTCGCGCAGATGGCCGGATACGGAGCGGAAGGGAATGCCGCTGCGCCGGAACACATTGGCGATCTCCGGCAACGGGCACTGTCCGCAGTAGGCCAGCCATCTGCCCGTGTCGGTGTCGGCGTGGTCCATCGCTTCGGTCGGCTGGAGGTCGATGACCAGTACCGGGGTGTGGGTGCGCTGGGCGATGGGAAGGATCATCGAGGCCGTGAGGTACGTCGTCAGGAACGTCACGACGATGTCGCAGTCGGCCCTGCGCAGCCGTTCGGCCGCCGTGGCGGCCTCCGGAGGGTCGGAGATGAAGCCTGCGTCGACGACCTCGCAACCCAGCTCCTCGAAGCGTCCGGTCACGAAGCGCGCGGATTTCCGCAGCCGGTCGAGGAGACCGGGGAACTGTGGCCAGTACGCGCCGAGTCCACCGGAAACCAGACCGACGCGGGTGCGACGTCGCGCCGTGCGGGCGAGCGCGCCGCCGGGCACGGCGGAAGAGACATCAGTCATGAGCTTCCTTCCTTCGTCGTCCATCGAGGGCCCGGGTGTCCACGGAGGAGGCAGGGGCCGCCGCCCGGGCGTCCAGGGCTCGGACGGGTGCCAGCCTTGCGGCAGCCCGGTCCCAGGCCCGCTGATCTCCCTGAGGGGTGTAATGGCGCAATTCCTGGGTCCGCGCGACGAGACGTCGCATGTCCATGAGGTCGCCCACCAGGCCATGGGCGCGCGCCTGCAGCAGGATGTTGCCGAGCGCTGTCGCCTCGGCCGGACCGGCCGTGACGGGCAGCCCGGTGGCGTCGGCGGTCCACTGACACAACAGCGCGTTGCGCGACCCCCCGCCGACGAGATGGATCCGGTTCAGTTCCCGCCCCGCCAGCCCGGCGGCCTGCCGCAGCGTCCTTCGATGAGCCAGGGCCAGGCTCTCCAGTACACATCGCACATACCCGCCAGGACTGTCGGGCGGCATCTGCCCGCTCCGCACGAGGTGGGCGTCGATCCGCGACGGCATGTCACCCGGGGCGAGGAACATCTCGTCGTCGGGGTCGATCACCGCGGCGAACGGCCTCGCACGGACCGCTTCCGCGAGCAGTTCCGCCAGGCCCGGAGCCGTCCCCCGCCTGCCCCAGGCGCGGCGGCACTCCTCAAGCAGCCACAGGCCCATGATGTTGCGGAGGTGACGGATGGTGCCGTCCACCCCGCGCTCATTGGTGAAGTTCGCCGCCCGGGACTCCTCCGTCAGCACCGGAGCCGACAGCTCCAGGCCGGCCAACGACCATGTACCGCAGGACACGTAGGCGAATCCGGGCTCGGTCGCGGGCACGGAGGCGACCGCCGACGCCGTGTCGTGCGAGGCGACGGTCGTCACCGGCGTACTGGCGGGAAGGCCGGTGTACTCGGCAACATGCGGCAACAGTGTCCCCGCCGGTTCACCCGGCTCACGCAACGCGGGAAACCGGGAACGCTCCAGACCCAGCCGCCCGATCAACGCATCGGACCAGGCCCCGGCGGACGCGTCCAACAGACCGGTCGTCGAGGCGTTGGTGAGCTCCGCGCCCAGCGTGCCGGTCAGCCAGTGCACCATGAGGTCGGGGATCAGCAGCATCGTCCGTGCCGCACCCCACTGGGCACTCGCACGATGTGCCGCGAGCTGGAACACCGTGTTGAACGGCAGATGCTGCAGCCCGTTGACGGCATACAGCTCCTGCGCCCCGCATTCGGACAGCACCTGCTCGACGGCCTTGCCGTTACGGCTGTCGCGGTAGTGGAACGGCAACCCGAGCAGCGCTCCGTCGGCATCGAGGAGGCCGTAGTCGACCGCCCAGGTATCGATGCCGATCGAGGTGAGCGGCCCGCCACGCGCCGCCGTCCGCAGACCGTCCAGCATCCCCTGGTACAGGGCGAGCACGTCCCACCGCAGCCCGTCCGGCAGCCGGACCGGGACATTGGGAAAGCGGTGCGCCTCGGTCAGCACGAGCTCGTCGGGCCCGGCCCGGCCGGTGATCACCCGGCCGCTGGTGGCACCGAGGTCCACGGCCGCGAAGACCGTGCCGCTTCGTGACGTCACAGGCATGGAACTCTCATCCGGGTCGTCGGAGCGGGAGAGGTCATCGAAGGAACGCCGCGGCCACACCGGCGTCCACAGGGATGTGGAGGCCGGTCGTGTGCGTGAGGTGCCCGCCGGTCAGCGCGAAGACGGCGTTCGCGACGTGCTCCGGGAGCACCTCGCGCTTGAGGATGGTGCGTCGGGCGTAGAACTCGCCGAGCTTTTCCTCCTCGATGCCGTACGTGGCCGCACGCTGGGCACCCCAGCCACCCGCGAAGATTCCCGATCCACGTACCACCCCGTCGGGGTTGACGCCGTTCACCCGGATCCCGTGCTCGCCCAACTCGGCGGCCAAAAGCCGTACCTGGTGAGCCTGATCGGCCTTCGTCGCCGAGTAGGCGATGTTGTTCGGGCCGGCGAACACCGCGTTCTTCGACGTGATGTAGACGATGTCGCCGCCGAGGTTCTGCTCCCGCATCACCCGCGCGGCCTCACGCGAGACGAGGAACGATCCGCGCGCCATGATGGTGTGCTGGAGGTCCCAGTCCCGGGCCGTGGTTTCGAGCAGCGGCTTCGAGATGGAGATGCCGGCGTTGTTCACGACCAGATCCACACCGCCGAAGGCCAGCACCGCGCTCTTGAACGCCTCGGCGATCTGCTCCTCGCTCGTCACGTCGACGGTCACCGCGACGGCCCTGTCCGGCCCGCCGAGCTCCTGCGCCACCGAGGCGGCGCTCCGTGTGTCGACGTCGGCGACGACGACACAGGCCCCTTCCGCGACCAGCCGGTGCGCGATGGCCCTGCCGATGCCGGACCCCGCCCCCGTGACCAGCGCCACCCGGGTGGCCAGCGGCTTGGCCTCGGGCATCCGGCGCAGCTTGGCCTCCTCCAGTTCCCAGTACTCGATCCGGAACTTCTCGGACTCCTCGATCGGCGTGTACGTCGACACGGCCTCGGCGCCACGCATCACGTTGATGGCATTGAGGTAGAACTCCCCGGCGACCCGAGCGGTCTGTTTGTCCTTGCCGAAGGAGAACATGCCGACTCCGGGCACCAGCACGATCGCCGGGTCCGCGCCGCGCATCGCGGGGGAGGCGGGAGCGGCATGACGCTCGTAGTACGCGCGATACGCCTCCCGGTACTGGCCGTGCAGCTCCTTCAGGCGCGTTGCAGCCTCGGCCGGTGGGGCGTCCGCGGGCAGGTCGAGGACGAGCGGGCCGACCTTCGTCCGAAGGAAGTGATCCGGGCACGACGTGCCGAGCGAGGCGAGTCGTGGGTGCTCGGTACGGGACAGGAAGTCCAGGACGGGCTCGGCGTCGGTGAAGTGGCCCACCTGCGGACGGTCGGTGGAAGCCAGAGAGCGGATCAGCGGTGCGAGCGCGGCGGCACGTTCGCGGCGCTGATCCGCAGCGAGGGGCTCCCGGCCCGCCCACACGGGCCCGAACGGCTCCGCCCGGCCACGTTCCTGAAGGAATGTCTCGGCTGTGCGGATCATCCAGAGAGCGTTGCGCTCACACTCGTCCGAGGTCTCGCCCCAGGCCGTGATGCCATGGCCACCGAGGATCACACCGACGGCCCGCGGGTTGGCCGCCCTGACGGCAGCGATGTCCAGGCCGAGCTGGAACCCGGGTCTGCGCCAGCCCACCCAGGCCACCTTGTCACCGAAACACTCCGCCGTGAGCTTCTCGCCGTCGGCAGAACACGCCAGCGCGATTCCGGAGTCCGGGTGCAGATGATCGATGTGCGCGGCGTCGACCAGCGCGTGCATCGCCGTGTCGATGGAGGGCGCGGCACCGCCCTTGCCGTGCAGGCAGTAGTCGAACGCGGACACCATCTCGTCCTCGCGCTCCACCCCCGGATACACGGTCTTGAGGGCGCGGACCCGGTCCAGGCGCAGCACGGCGAGACCTGCCTCGGTGAGCGTGCCGAGATCGCCTCCGGATCCTTTGACCCACAGCAGCTCGGTCTCGCCGCCGGTGACGGGGTCGGTGCCGGTGGCCTTGACGGACGTGTTGCCCCCCGCGTAGTTGGTGTTGCGGGCGTCGGATCCGAGCCGATGGGCTCGCTCCAGGAGGGCGGCGACTTCGGGGTGCGTCGCGGACGTCATGGGATTCCTTCGTGGTCGCAGTCGGACGGAACCGTGCGGGCGTGTGTACGGGCGTACGGGGGAGAGGGCCGGCGCTCAGGCGCCCCAGCCGGCTTGCACGCCACCGACCCGCGCGGAGGCGATGCGCTCCTGATTGCCTGAGGCGAGATACGCGGCGAACGGATCTCCGGCCAGGCCGAGCTCCTCACGTACCTCGGCGAGCAGCGGTCGGACGTCGGTGTTGTACGCGTCCATCAGGACGCCGTTCGCGGCCAGGACGTCGCCGGATCGCTGAGCGGTGCTCAGTGTGTCCATGTCGATGAGCAAGGCCTTGGCGGTCGCTTCCTGCACATTGGCGACCGACCGGATCACGGCAGGAATCTTCGCTTCGATGTTGTGGCACTGGTCGAGCATGAAGTTGACGTTCGTCTCGGACTTCATGCCGCCGTTCTTCACCACCTCGTGCATGATCCGGAACAACTGGAACGGATCGGCGGCGCCGACCATCAGATCGTCGTCCGCGTAGAACCGTGAGTTGAAGTCGAACGCGCCGAGTCTCCCCGCACGCAGCAGGAATGCCACGATGAACTCGATGTTGGTGCCCGGCGCGTGGTGTCCGGTGTCCACGACCACCTGAGCCTTTGGGCCGAGGTCGAGGCAGTGTGCGTACGCCGTGCCCCAGTCCGGTACGTCCGTCGTGTAGAACGCGGGCTCGAACAGCTTGTACTCCAGGAGCATCCGCTGGTCGTCGGCCAGCCGCCCGTACACCTCGGCCAATGCCTCGGCGAGTCGGTCCTGACGGGCCACGATGTCATCCTGGCCGGGATAGTTCGTGCCGTCGGAGAACCAGAGTTTGAGATCGGGGGAACCGGTCGCGTCCATGATGTCGACGCATTCGAGCAGATGGTCCGTGGCCTTGCGCCGTACCTTCGGGTCGGGATGCGTGACCGACCCCAGCTTGTAGTCGTCGTCCTGGAAGACGTTGGAATTGATCGCGCCGATCCGCAGCCCGAGATCGGCGGCGCGTCGGGTGAGTGCGGAGTAGTCCTCGACCCTGTCCCACGGGATGTGCAGCGACACCTTCGGAGCCACACCCGTGAACGCGTTCACCTGTGCCGCGTCCTCCAGCTTCTCGAACGGGTCGCGAGGCACTCCCGGCTGTGCGAACACCTTGAACCGCGTCCCGGAGTTTCCGTATCCCCACGACGGCGTCTCGATCACCTGGGACTTCAGGGCCGCCTTGACGGCCGACACATCAGACATGAACACCTCGCAAGCGGAGTCATCCAGCGACCGTGGTCGTTCGGACGGTGTATGAATCGTTTCATCCAGAACGTACGCTAGGTTTGCGGTTGGCTTTCAGTCAAGCCTCAAGTCAACGGTCGAGTGTGTGTTCTCCGGTTTCTTCTCGCGGGCTTGAATCAATTCAGCATGCGCTCAGCAGGTGCGGCGGGGAGCCGGCCGCGCGGCGGGTTCGGTCCGGGCCGATCGCTGTCGATCGCGCTCGGGACGGCTCAGAGGGTGCAGGGCTCGTCGACTCGATTCGGAGCACGGTGGTGCATCGGCGAGACGAGGTGAAGAGCGACGGCGCGATGGCTCAGGACCGGCAGCCCCTGGAACGGTTCGACCGACGGCCGTTCTCGGGCCGTCGTCTCCTCGTCCGCAGACCGCCGGACGAGGCCGGCCCTGCCCGGTCCGTCCGGCGCCGGAGGACATCGCGACGGCGATGCCGTCCAGCGGCCTTGTTCGACGGGTGCGTTCAGCGACCGCCGCCTGACATGCTCGGTTGAAGCGAGCGCACCAGATCGAAGAACCGGGATTCGTTGCCGCAGAGCCCCGCACGCTCCAGCGCGCCGTCGGCCTCCGCGATCGGCGAGGCGAGCAAAGGCATGTACAAGGGACCTTCGTCAGGCTCCGCGAGCGCCGCCCGAGTGGCCTGCAGCAGCCGGACATACGCCTGGGCCGCGGCGAGTTCGTCATTGCGCATCTCAGCATCTCCCGGTCAGAGGTGTCGGACCCACCAGCATCCCCCATGGGTCTGACAATGCCGGTCCATGCGACGCGGTGCCGGGCACGCGAGCCGACCTGATCCGAACGAGGGGCACTAGTCGCCGTTCGATGGTCCGACACCGGCCGGTGGCTCGACCTCCAGAAACCTTCTTCGGCGTGGCCCGCGGTACAGCAACACCGTCCAGCCCAACTCCCGCAGCACAGCGGCGCACCGGGCCAACTCGCTCTCCTCCGTGTGGGCGGCCCCGCTGCCGGGCGGGCCGAGCCACTCGACCCTCACGCTGCCCGCCGACTCGCCGTGCTCCAGGCGATAGCCCGTCGCGATCCGCAGTCCTGACTCGTCAACGCCCGAGGCGGCCAGACCCGATGCCTCCAGGGCCAGGGCGATGGCCCGTATCGGCCGGAGGGTCTCCCATCGTGCGGGTACGCTCTCCGGACTGCCGAGCCCGGTGTTCGTCAGCCGACGGATCTGCAGCATTCCCTCGAACGCCGTACGAACCGCAGCGGCCCGCCTCTCGTCCGGTACCGCCGCCGTCGGTCCGTCCCCGGTGGCCGGTTCGAAACCCGTCCCGTTCTCGTTGTCCATCAGCGCCCCTCCGCCCGTGCCGTACTGCTGCCAGTGTGCGTCGACCCACTGACAGCGGCGATGGGACCGGTCGGTCGGCCCGAATCATGCCGATACCACCGAACCCGACGGCCCCCCGGTCACACCTGCGACGTGTCCCCTTCACCGGACGGCGGCGACCCGACGCGGCCGAGGATCTTGCCCGGGTTGAGGATGCCGTGCGGGTCGAGCGCAGCTTTCACCGCGTGGTGCATGCCCAGCGCCGCGGAGCGTCGTGCCGGGCCGCTGTCCTCTCGATCCGGGCCGGCATCTCGGGCAGGGCCGTCCGCGGCACACAGCCGTCCTCGGTCAGGACCGGGCCGAGCCGAGCCGTTCGAATGCCGGGTAGGCCTGCCGCCGCGCCTGGAGCAACGCATTGGCTTCCTACTGGTCCGTGGGGACAACGGCCCACGTCGCGCCCGCCCGCTCGAAGCAGTCGCGCACGAGTTCGGCCTCGGCGTCGCCCCCGGTGCATGGGGTGTCGACCCGGCCGAGCAACACCATGTCCGCGTCGGCGAAGAGGCCCATCTTCTTCCATGCGTCGAAGGCGGCCGGATCCGTGAGTACACGCCGGGCAGGGATGTTGCCGACTGGTGAGTGCGCCACGTCCGTGGACACCTCCTGGAAAGCGCATGGCGACCAGTACGTGGGCGATCTCCTCGTCCGAACGGCCTTCGGCGCGCATCCGGTCTTCCACCCGCTCCATGGAGTCGAGCAACTCGCGGTAGCGGATCCGGATGTCGCGCGCCCGCACCCATTGTTCGGGGGCATCTCCCGGATCGAGCAGACGACCGGATCGCTGTTGGTGCACGGCGAAGCCGGATCGGACACGGTCGAGTGCACGACGCCGGCCGACGGTGCGGAGACAGGGGCGGCCAGAGCCGTCCCAGGGGTGAGCAGCGCACTGCCCGCGAGCGTGAGCAGCGGAAGGAGAAGGGCGACGACCAGTCCGCGCAGCAGCGAATCCCGGCGGGAGGCAGAAGGGGACGAGAAGCCGGACAACGGACGTGCAGGCATGAAGAGGCGCTCTTTTCGCTGAAGTGACAGAGCGAGAAGGACGCTGCGGGTGCTGGAGCACCCAGGAGCGATCATGAAATCGGCGCGTACGGGTGACGAATCCCGCTAGGGTTGACCGTCCGGAAGTTCCGTACCCCTTCCACAGCCCGGAGGATTCACGCACCGTGCCCGACCATGTCCAAGGCCCCGGCGCCGACCGTGACGCGCTTCGCGCCGACTGTGCGAATTGCTTCGGCCTGTGCTGCGTCGCACTGACCCTGACCCGGTCCGCGGACTTCGCGATCGACAAGGATGCCGGAAAGCCCTGCCACAACCTGCGGGAGGACTTCCGCTGCGGCATTCACACCGAACTGAGGACCCAAGGCTTCCAGGGCTGCACCGTCTACGACTGTTTCGGAGCCGGTCAGAGGGTTTCCATGGAGACCTTCGGCGGGCAGGACTGGCGCCGGGCCTCCGGGACCGCGCAGCAGATGTTCCAGGTGTTCCCCGTCATGCGACAGCTCCATGAGCTCCTTTGGTACCTGACGGAAGCGCTGTCCCTGGAATCAGCACGCTCCCTCCACGGGGAGATCCGTCGCAGCCTCGACGAGACGGAGCGCCTCACCCACCTCCCGGCCGACGCGTTCACAGAGCTGGACGTGGCAGCCCACCGTGACGACGTCGCCGCCCTCCTGCTCCGTACCAGCACACTCGTCCGAGCCACGGCGCCCCGCAGGAAGAAGCGCGACCACCGTGGCGCCGACCTCATCGGCGCCAGGCTCAAGGGCGCCGATCTCCGAGGCGCCGATCTGCGCGGTGCGTATCTCATCGCGGCGGACCTCACGGGTGCCGATCTGCGTCTGGCCGATCTGATCGGGGCCGACTTCAGGGATGCCGACCTGTCCGGCGCCGACCTCACCGGAAGCCTCTTTCTCACGCAGGCGCAGCTCAACGCGGCCAGGGGTGACGTGGCGACGAGGCTCCCGCCGTCGCTGAGTCGCCCCACGCACTGGAAGCGCTGATTCCGTAGCCGGGCGCCGCCCTCGGCCACCCGGACACCATTCGCGCCGCGCCCGGGGGAACCGGCCTCGGCCGTGGGGCACCACCGGAGCCCGTGGTTCGTTGCACACTGCGGCGTCCCCGGAACGCCTTCGACGACCGGACCGAGGAGTCCCGCACATGTCCAGCAGTACCGACCTCAGCCGCACGGAGCGGAATCGCGCCGACGGGAGCCGCACCCACCTGATCGAGCGGCTGATGAAGCAGTTCCCGCACGTGCCCCGGGAAGCCGTCATCAAGGAGGATCTGCTGCGCGGCGGCGTCGCGTTCGACGAGTCCGCGCTCAGCGACAACGAGAGCGGCGAGGTCAAGCCGAAGTCGTACTTCATCTTCTCGTTCGACCACGGAACCCTCCCCGAGCTGGGCGCTGCCGCGCTCCGGCGTCCGCCGGAGGAGATCGTGCTCACCGGAGGCCCGTACGAACTGCGCAGGACGGTGGTGTCGGTACGGGTCAATCCGGCGTCCCCGTACCGCGTCGCTGCCGATGACGACGGCGTGCTCGGGCTCTACCTCGACGGCCGGCGGATCTCCGACGTCGGCTTGCCGCCGATGCCGGACTACTACCGGCACACCCTGGAGAACGGCAAGTCCGTGATGGAGGTCGCGCCCACCATCCAGTGGGGCTACCTCGTCTACCTGACGGTCTTCCGGGTCTGCCAGTATTTCGGGGCGAAGGAGGAGTGCCAGTACTGCGACATCAACCACAACTGGCGCCAGCACAAGGCGGCGGGACGCCCCTACACCGGTGTGAAGCCGGTGGAAGAGGTCCTGGAGGCGCTGGCCATCATCGACAAGTACGACACCGCGAAGACGTCCACCGCCTACACCCTCACCGGCGGTGCGATCACCTCCCACATCGGGGGCCGTGACGAGGCCGATTTCTACGGGCAGTACGCCAAGGCCATCGAGGAGCGTTTCCCCGGCCGCTGGATCGGCAAGGTCGTCGCCCAGGCTCTGCCCAAGGCCGACGTGCAGCGCTTCCACGACTACGGCATCCAGATCTACCACCCCAACTACGAGGTGTGGGACCGTCGGCTCTTCGAGCTCTACTGCCCCGGCAAGGAGCGTTACGTGGGCCGTGACGAGTGGCACCGCCGAATCCTGGACTCCGCGGAGGTCTTCGGTCCGCGCAATGTCATCCCCAACTTCGTCGCGGGTGTGGAGATGGCCGAACCCTTCGGCTTCACGACGGTGAAGGAAGCCATCGAATCGACCACCGAAGGCCTGCGGTTCTTCATGTCGCACGGCATCACCCCGCGCTTCACCACCTGGTGCCCGGAACCCACCACCCCGCTCGGCAGGACCAATCCGGACGGGGCGCCGCTGGAGTACCACATCCGCCTGCTCGACGCCTACCGCGCGACCATGGAGGAGTTCGGGCTGAGTTCGCCCCCCGGCTACGGGCCGCCGGGGGCAGGGCGTGCGGTCTTCTCCGTGAGCTCCTTCATGGACAGTCTTCCGCCCCGTCCGGGCGACGATCAGTAGCAACGGGCCCGTCTCCGGAGCCGTCTCGGCTCCGGCGACGGGACGGGCTCTCGCATCGCGTCCGCCAGGGATGCCGGGTGGGCACGGGGCGCCCCAGTCGACCGGCGACGCCCCGTCAGATCAGGCGCGCCACTCCGCCGTGCGCTCCGGGGAAGCCGCGGCGAGTGCCTTGGTCACGGCCTCGGCGTCGCCCTGGTGTCCGTAGACGGGTGTGCCGGGCTGCTGGTGCCAGGACTCGTCGAGGCTGCCCGCGTCCACGGTGTCGAAGCCCAGTTCGTCGATGAGGTCGCGCACGACCTGCTTGGCCGCCGCGTCGTCGCCGGCCACCGGCAATGCCTGACGACCCGGGCTGCCCTTCGGGCGGCCGTTGTCCAGGATGTCCTGTGCGTACGTCCCGTTGAACGCCTTGATCACCGGGTGGCCGATCTGCTGCTCGGTCCAGCGGCTTTCCGGCAGGCCGTCCTCGATCGCGCCGATGCGGCCGTCACGTTGCTGCGGGTAGTAGTTGCCGGTGTCGATGACCACGGCCCCTTCCGCGGCCTCGGCCAGGAACCCTGAGGGCAGAAGGGGGACGGCCTTGAGGGGGACGGTGACGACGACGACCTGCGCTCCCCGAGCAGCCTCCGCGGCGGTGACCGGGGTGGCTCCGGTTTCTTCGGCGAGCGCGGCAAGCGTCTGCGGGCCGCGCGAGTTGGCGACGGAAACGTCATGGCCGAGCGCGGTCAGGCGCCGGGTGAGGTTGCCGCCGATGTTGCCCGCTCCGATGATGCCGATCTTCATGGATCCGACCTTCCGATGGTGCGTGCGGTACGTGGTGAGCTCTCGCCGCTTCACCAACCACCCTCCGCAGGTCCCTATTCCGGTATTGGCAAAACGATTCGCTCGTTCACCGGAAGGGTGGGACCGGGTGACTGCGGGCACCTACAGGAAGACAACCGGAATCACCGTGCTCATTTGGAGGGGGTGCCCATGCTGCACGGCATCGATGTCAGCTCGTATCAGTCGTCCTTCGACACGAACGGACTGGACTTCGTCCTCATCAAAGCCACCGAGGGCCGTTCGTACATCAATCCGCAACTGAACTCACAGGTCAAACGCGCCAGGGACGCGGAGTGCGTGGTCGGCTTCTACCACTTTCTCTGGCCGGGCGACATCACGGCTCAGGCGGAGTACTTCCTGAGCAAGGCCCCGGAACAGGCGGGGGATCTGCTCGCCGTCGACTGGGAGGAGAACGGGGAGGGCACACGGGCGAGCAATGCCGAAAAGGACAGCTTCATCCGAGAGGTCAAGCGACTGCGCCCTCAGCACAGGGTTCTGCTGTACTGCAACCGCTACTTCTGGCTGAATCACGACACGACTTCGTATGCCGGGGACGGCCTGTGGATAGCCGATTACACGACTGCGGGAAATCCGAGGATCAAGGCGCCCTGGCGTATTCACCAGTACACCGACCAGCCCCTCGACAAGGATGTTGCCGCCTTCTCCTCACGGACCGCCATGCGTGACTGGGCTCGCGGGTAGCGGCACGCGCGGGCTGCGAGTCCCGCGCTCGGGCATCGGCCATCGGACGCACGGTGCTGGGCACCGGGCCCCGAAGAGGGGGCGGCGCGGGGGAGTGGCGAGAGCGGACCGGAGAGGCGAAAACCAGCCATCCCGAATAGCCTGTTCCGAGGCTTCTGTCACCTCCGCGGCCTCGGGCGGTGGCTGATCAGCCGGACGTGCCCGATCTGCCCGACCGTAGCGGAGGAGTGTCCATGAAAGCCGCCGTTGTCCGCCGTTTCGCAGAGCCGCTGGTGGTCGAGGAGAGGTCCGTGCCGTCGCCCGCCGGCCACCAGGTGCTGGTGCGGATGGAGGCCTCCGGGTTGTGCCACACCGACATCCACGCGGCTCGGGGCGACTGGCCGGTCAAGCCCGATCCGCCGTTCGTACCGGGACACGAGGGTATCGGTGTCGTCGAGGCGATCGGTGCGCAGGTCTCCCATCTCGCGGTGGGGGACAGGGTGGCCATCCCTTGGCTCGGAGAGGCGTGCGGACGCTGCGACCACTGCGTCTCCGGCTGGGAGACGCTCTGTCTGAAGCAGCGGAACAGCGGCTACTCCGTGGACGGCAGCCACGCCGAGTACGCGCTGGCGCACGGAACATATGTGGTGCCGGTCCCCGGAGGCATCGATCCGTTGGATGCGGCGGCGCTGACCTGTGCGGGCGTCACCACGTACAAGGCGGTGAAGCTGTCCGGCGCGCGCCCGGGGACGCGCGCGCTCATCTCGGGCATCGGCGGCCTGGGGCATCTTGCCCTGCAGTACGCGCGCATCTTCGGCGCCGAGACGATCGCTGTCGACGTCACCGATGAGAAGCTGGCGCTTGCCCGTGAACTGGGAGCCGATCACGTCATCGATGCCCGGGTTCAGGACGTTGCGGAGGAGACGCAGTGGCTGGGCGGGGCGGACGCGGCCATCTCGCTGGCGGTGAGCAACGAGTCGTTCGGTGCCGCATACGGTGCTCTGCGCAGGGGAGGCACGCTCGTACTGGTGGCGCTGCCCGCCGAAGGCAAGCTGGAACTGCCCGTCTTCGACACGGTGCTGAACGGTAAGAAGGTCATCGGTTCGATCGTCGGAACCCGCGAGGATCTTGCCGAGGTCTTCCAGCTGCACCGGCTCGGTCGTACACGTGTGGTCCGCGAGAGCCGAGCGCTCCAGGACATCAACACGTCGATCGACGACGTGCTGGCAGGCAAGGTTCCGGGGCGTCTCGTCTTCGACATGCGCTGACCCGACCGCAGGCGGGCGGAGCGCGGCGGCACACCTGTGTCCCGTCTGCGGTGTTCCGGCAGGGTGTGGACAGCTGCCACCCGGGTTCGCATCGTTCCGTACGGCCGCAACTGTCCGGTGCCGCCCCACGGGAGCGGGCGGCACCGAAACCTGGAAGCGGAAACGCGCGGACTCGTCGACCGGCAGGCACGAACGCGAGGCGTCCATGACGTACTCGGATCAGTGGGTGAGTACCTACCATTGGTCGAGGCCTAAGATGTTGTCAATGAGCGAGACCCCGCCCAGCCTCCTGGGACTCACGACATATTTGTTGTCCAAGACCGGCAAGGCCGCGCGGAGCCGACTGGCGTCACGGCTGGCCGAGCGTGATCTGAAGCTCTGGCACATGGCGGTGCTGTCGGCGCTGGTCGATTTCGGCCCCCATGTGCAGCGGGAACTGGCGGCACGGCTGGGGATCGACCGGAGCGACATGGTGAAGATCGTGGACGATCTCGCACTCGTCGGGCTCGTGGACCGGGCTCGTGACACCACCGACCGTCGTCGTGTCACCGTCACGTCCACCCCGGCCGGTCGGAAGGCGCTCGCGGAGCTGCAGGGTGAAGCCATGGCTGTCCAGCGGGACCTGCTCGCTCCCCTGACCGGCAAGGAACAGGCCCAGTTGGCGGCGCTGCTGAGGCGAGTCCACGCCCATGTCCATGAACTGCCCGAAGGGGCGCGGTCCGGTCGTTGAGCGATTCCCGGGTCCGGTGCGGCGGACGTCCCGTGTGACCACAGTCGCGGCTCAGCCGCTCCGTGACGTGCGCTCGGGCGCGGAATCGACTCCCTCATTCCGTAGGCCGTCACCGAGACCCCCCTGCCGAACAGGCGGCAGTCGTATTGACGGTCATGCGGAGCGTTCCGGCCTGGAGCGTGAATTGGCATGGACCTGATGATGCTGCTGGGCTACAGTCCGTTGCGGCACAGTCTGAGAGCGCTCTCAGCTGAGACCTCTCGGGCGCCTGCTGTTCCTCCCCACGATGTCGGAACAACAGAAGGGTCATTCCGTTGAGACGCATGACAGCCTTACGCGCGAGTCTTGCCGCCACCCTGGTCGTCGGAGCCTGGGCGACTGCGGGTCTCGCCTCCGCCTCCGCTGTGAACTCTCCGTCCACAAACTCTCCGTCCACTCTTTCCCGTTCCGATGGCGCCGAGGCGCCGGCGTCCGACGGGTTGATTTCGGCCATGGGCAGGGACCTCGGTCTGACGGAAAGCCAGGCCAAGGCGCGTCTGGCCGCCGAGAAGACGGCAACCGCCGTACAGGGCACGGCGCGACGGGCCGCCGGAACGGCGTACGCCGGTTCCTGGTTCGACCCGGACAGGGGGAGGCTCACCGTAGCCGTCACCGACGCCGGGAGGGCCGACGCCGTGGGCGCGGCGGGCGCAGACGTCAAGCTGGTGAGTCACAGCGCGCGGCAGCTCGACGCGACCAAGGCACGGCTCGACACACTGTCGGCACCGGATGGCGTCAGCAGCTGGCACGTCGACCCGAAAGCCAACCGGGTCGTCGTGAACGTGGTCTCGTCCGCACAGGATGACAACGATGTCCGAAAGTTCGTCGAACGGGCCCGCGAGGCCGGCCCGGTCCTGGTGAAGCAGACCCCCGAGGCGCCCAGGACCTTCTCCGCCGGGACCGTGGGCGGGGATCCGTACTACACGGGCAACGTCCGGTGCTCCATCGGCTTCTCCGTCCATGGCGGCTTCGTCACCGCAGGACACTGTGGCCGGGCGGGCGCCGCGGTCAGCGGTTGGGACGGCTCGGCCATCGGCAACTTCCAGGGATCGTCCTTCCCCGGTGACGACTACGCCTGGGTCAGTGTCGGCAACGGCTGGTGGACCGTACCCGTGGTCCTTGGCTGGGGTACCGTCTCCGACCAGCTGGTCCGGGGTTCGGCGGAGGCGCCCATAGGTGCCTCCGTCTGCCGCTCCGGTTCCACGTCCCATTGGCACTGCGGAAACGTACTGGCCACGAACGAGACCGTGAACTACAGCCAAGGCGCGGTCTACCAGATGACGAAGACGAGCGTCTGCGCCGAGCCGGGTGACTCCGGCGGATCGTTCATCAGCGGAGACCAGGCACAAGGAGTCACTTCGGGCGGCTGGGGCAACTGCAGCGGCGGTGGAGAGACCTGGCACCAGCCGATCAACGAGATATTGAACCGGTACGGGCTGACACTGCACACCGCCTGACCGCACGCGGGCCGGCCGGACGGTGTCCCGGCCGGCCCTCCATGCAGGACCTGTGGACCTGTAGCGACCGGGGATTCATCGTTCCGGAGCGGTGGGCCTGCCCGCGGTCGAGGGTGCGCCCGGGTATGTGACGCGGACGGCGAGGGGCGTCACGCGACGCCGCAGTCGGAACGAGGGGGCGTCCATGCCGGGGCGGGTGCTGCAATGGCATGGGGGGACGACGGCCCGCTGGGACTTGGGCGAATCGGGGCCACCGGCCCGGATGCGGAAGCGGCGGTGACCGGACAGCGGAAAGCCGGCCGGATCATGGGACATCCCTTTACGCGAGAGCCTGGGTGGCGACGGTGGCTGGTGCGAGTGGTGCGAGTGGTGCGAGTGGTGCGAGTGGTGCGAGTGGTGCGAGTGGTGCGGTGGACGGGGAACGGCATAGACCGGGCGTGCAGCGCGGGCACTCGTTGCCCGTGAAGAAGAAGCACCGCATCATCCCGGGCGTGCTCATGTTCTGCGTGGCCGCAGTGTCCGTCTGCGCCACCTCGATCATCTGGCCATGGGCTGCCGGGGAGCGCGCACGGATGTGGGTCGACGCCATCTTCTTCGCCTTCATCGTGCTGTTCGCCTACTCGGTCGTTCTCGGTGACCGCACACCCGATGACTTGGCGAGATTCTGGGGTGGGGTCTGAATGACTCCCTCCGCCGCGTTGCGATCCACGGCACCGGGCCCCGTTCGCTGATCCGACCTGATACGAACGGAAAGGCCCCTGACGCGCCGTCGTGCATGGCCTTCCGGATGGGCCCTGCGCTGTGTGTGACCGGTTCGACGGCGTCGGACGGCAAGTGAAGTGCGTCGGACGTGGGGAAGCCACCGCGTCCGCACAGCCGGTTCTCGGCGCAATCGCTGTCCTGGAAGGTGACCGACAATCCTGCGCGGATCCGGTGTGGATCCGTGATCGCGCCTTGCTCTCCTGTGGATCGTCCGTGGTGTCCCTGCGCTGCGTGCCCGGAGTTTTCGCAATGGTTGTCCAGGCGGTTGTTGCAGGTCGGGGGGGGGCGAGTGGCGGGCGTTCGGAGTGTTGGCGTGACGCGGTTTCGGCGGGTGTCAAAGACGGACACGCTGGCGTCAGAGTGACCGGGAATCAGGAAGTCGCCCAGACAGACCAACGAATAATCAACTCACCGATTTTTGAGCCAAGTTGGAAATTAATAATATTATCCGGCAATAGCATTTGGCGTACGAGTTGTCCCCCAATAGGAGACCCACCCCCTTTCACCAATGCATCCGATATGACAGGTATGTGGACCGTCAGTACGTTCAATCACGGGTCGACTGATCAGTCGGCCTCTCTGAGACAGGAGAAGTGACATGGTTACCCGTTCCACCGTTGTTACCGCCGCGGTAGCGGCAGCGGCGGCCCTGGCCGCCACCGGCATCACCTACGCGTCGGCCGCCACCTCCGAGCCGGCCCAGGCCGCCCCCGTCGTCCAGCAGGCCGCCGCCCCCGTTTCGGCCCTCACCGGTGGCGACTCCGGCAAGGGCAACGAGGGCAAGGGCAACGAAGGCAGGGGCGAGGAGGGCAGGGGCGAGGGAGGCCGTGGCTTCGAGCGTCGTGGCCACGAGGAGGAGCGCTTCGAGGGCCGGATCCACATCAACGAGCGCACCTACTCCGACGAGCGCGGTGGCTGCATCACCGTGGTCAGCGGCCTCGGCTCCAAGAGCCTCAACATCCGCAACGACAGCCGCCGGACCGTCGAGGTCTTCCGCGGGGCCACCTGCGACAACGGTGCCCCCATCGCCACCGTCGGACCTCACAGCTCCAGCGACGGCGTCTTCCCGGGCCACGTCCGGGGCGGCGTGTGGGTCCGCGACGGTGTCGTGGGCAGCTTCCGGGTGATCGACCACCGCCACGGGGGCAAGTGGTAACCGAGTCACTCGCCTGACACGGAACCCCGGCCCGCCGGAATCGGGCCGGGGTTCCCGCCCGGGCACCCCGTTCGGCTTCACGGCCGACCAGCGCCCGATGGCGCACAACACCTGCCCAGCCGAACCGGAAGTCGGACGGCGAGGCATCGCCCGTCAGACCGCAGCAGCCGGACCGGCCAACGGCCTCCGGCTCTCGGAACCGGACAGGCCCCCTCGGCAGGGCCCGGCGACCCGGGCGGCACGACGTGGCACCGGCGCGGCAGACGCCGTCCACGTCCCGGCCGCCCCGGAATCCGGTCACCTCATGACCGGTCACCCCGCGGGCCCTCCCGAGCCGGAGCGTGAAATCGCACCCTGGCACGCCGGAGTGACGTCCGGCGATCAGTACCCGGAATCAGGCACTGCCGCTCAGAAAGCCCCCACGCACAGCGTCGGTATCCCGGACCACGGACCGGCGTCGGCGAACCGCGAGGTCGCCAGGGGCGGAGGGACTCGCGTGGCGGCAGCGCGAGGGTTTCCCGCCCGAGCGCCCGTCCAGGCTTGAGCGCCTTCGCGGTTCGGTTCGACGGAGATTCAAAGTCTGCCGGCGAGCCGACCTTTCTGCGTCACCGGGCATCGGTGACGGCCGGGGCGGCGCATCACGGTCGCTCATGACTCGAACCGTGCGCCGCGGTCAGCAGCCGGCATCATGGACGCCGAGGTCACCGGCTCCTCGGCTCAGGAACCGGACTCGACAGGCCGGACGGAGCCCAGCGCGGCACGGGTCTCCTCGACGAGCACCCGTGCCTCCGCCACCGTTGCGGTGAGGGACTCGGCGGTGTCCCCTGGAGCGCCCAGCAGGCGGCGGACCCGCAGACCGAAGTCGGTCGGTGCGCCCGGCAGCGTCTCGGCGACGGCCAGCGCGCCCTTCTCGTTGAGGCACCACCGCCGATCCTCGGCGAACAACGCCTGGACCAGGACGCCGAAGGCCCGCGAGAGGCAGAGCGAAACATGGAGCGTGTCCGCCCGCGCCGCCCCCTTCGTCGCGACATCGACGAGAAAGTCCGCCTCCCAGGCTCCCGCCCTCAACGCCTCTCGTAGCAGCTCAGGGTAGGAACTGGTGCGTCGTTGAAGGCTTTTGAGCTCGCCCGTCGGGTCGGCCAGTACCTGACCCAGCGCCACCTCGCCCGCATAGCAGGGCGACCAGAATCCGAGGGGGTGCCCGGGTTGTACGCCTACCTCGAACCGGCCCTCGCGGCAGTCCGTCCACACCTGTTCGACCCGGTCCAGGTCCCGCAGAATCCAGTCCACCGCCACGCCGTCGACCCGCAGCCACGCACCCCCGTTCACCCAAGGGCCCCAGCCGCCCGGGCCGGCGACCTCCACATCGGGGCCGGCCAGCCCGCGCAACGCGGCGAGGTCGAGCCCGGCCCGGTAGTAGACGCCGAGATCCCAGTCCGATTCCGGTCGGTGCTCTCCGCGTGCCCGGCTTCCGCCGAGCAGCACTCCGATCACACCGGGCACCTCGGCCAGGCGGTAGGCCATGTCTTCGACAATCATCCGCATGGAGCGAGTCTCGCAGCCGGCAACGCGTCGGGCCGCCCGATTACCGCGTCGGCCGTCGGATCCGGCCATGCGTGGGCTCCGCACGGCCGGATCCGATGCCCGTCGACCTCATGGGGCATCCGCCGGGTCCCACCTCGGCGGATCGTTCCGGACGGTCATGGCCTGACATGCCCTGCATCCGGCCGGCCTTCGGGATCACTACGGGCGGCAGGTGTTGACGATGGCCACTGCGCGGCGCGGCCGGATGGGCGCGGCCCAGGCCCAGGCCACCCGCACCGAGAAGCCGTGGCGTCGAACCCGTGGTCATGTCCCGGCCGCGTCCCCCGCGGGATGCGCTCCGGCGCGATGTGCGAGCGGCGGTCCGCGCGATCTCCCGCACGGCGCTCGCCGGGCAGCTTTCGCTTTTGTACGGAACGAGGTCTTGACGCCGTGGAGGACTAGCTATTGGATGTGTGACCAATAGCTTGTTGGTCACGCGCCCAATAGTGTCGTGCGGCCGGTGGACCCGAGAGGCCTCGATGACGACGACGAACGACACCACCTCCGCGAGCCCTTCCGACGGGCGCGGCGCCGAGCGAGCGGGGCAGCTGGAAACCCGGGGCATCGGTCTGGTCCCGGAGGAAGAGCGCGGCGGGCGGCCGCGCCGGCTGTTCGCGGTCTGGGCGGCGCCGAACGTGAGCTACCTGAGCTTCGTCGTCGGCGCCACGCTGATCCTCATGGGGCTCACGCTCCCGCAGGCGCTCGGCGTGATCCTCGTCGGGAATCTGCTCTGGATCTGTACGGGCATCATCGCGGCGAGCGGTCCGGTCGCGGGCACGAGCGGGTCGGTCATCTCTCGCGCGATGTACGGGGTCGTGGGCAACAAAGTCGTGCTGGTCCTGACCGGTTGGTTGATAGCCGCCGCCTACCTCGCCCTGAACTGGTCGGCCGCCTCGGTCGCCGGAATCGGTCTGGCGGGCCGGTTCGGTCTGCCGGACGACTCGGTCACCGACGCGGTCGTCATCTGCGTGATCGCCGGGGGAACGCTGCTCATCGCGATCTTCGGATACGCGACGATCGTTCGTCTCTACACCGCACTCAGCGTCCTCCTGACGATGGTGTTCGTCGTTGTGACGGGGTACGTGCTCGCCGCGGCCGACTGGTCCTACACTCCCGCCGAGCCGCTCAAGGGGACCGCACTCGCCGCGGCACTCGGTACGGGTCTCGCGATCATCGCCTCCACGCCGCTCTCGTACAGCAACAGTCCAGATCTCGCCCGGTACTTGCCTCGCGACAGCAGCCCGGTCGCCGTCGCCGGATGGACAGCGTTCGGCGCGTACCTGCCGAGCACCGTCTTCACCGTCGTCGGCGCGCTCGCGGCGACCGGTCTCGACATGAGCGACCCGGAGGCCGCACTGGAGAGTGTCCTGCCGGGCTGGTTCATCCCCGTCTTCGTCATCGCGGTCGTCGTCAACACCATGACGAACAACGGCATGACGGCCTACAGCGCCAGTCTGTCCATCCAGTCGGTGGGCGTCCGCCTCGCGCGCATCCCGGCGGTCCTGATCATCGGTGTCCTCGGCACAGCCATGACGCTGTACGCGATCCTGGTCTTCGACTTCCTGACCAGCGTCAACACCATGCTCCAACTCGTGGTTGTCGTGACCGGCCCGGCCATGGCGGTGGCGGTGACCGACCTGGCCCTTCGGCACAACCGCTACAACGGAACCGATCTGCTCGGCCAGCAGCGGGGCGGCCCGTTCTGGTACCACCGCGGCGTCCACTGGGCCGGAGTCCTCGCGCTCGTCGTCGGTGGCCTCACGTCCGCGATGTGGGTGAACACCAGCTTCTGGACCGGCCCGATCGCCGACGCGCTGGGCGACATCGACCTGGCGATCCCGTCCGGCATGACCGCCGCCGCGGCGGTCTACTGGGCGACGACCCGCGCCCTTCGAAGCATCCCGCGCATCTGACGCGCACCCTTCGACCGATTCCACGGGCCAGCGTCGCGCTGCGAGGCGCCCGCCGAGGAGCCGCCCCGTGCCCGCCGAACCCGCACACCGAACGCAGCAGAACCAGAAGGAACCACAGTGCACGCCGACGTCATCGCACTCGCCCACCATGTCGAACATCTGGCCGCGGACACCATCGGTCCCTGCGCCGACGCGGTCGCGATCGCCGACGGCCGGATCATCGCCGTCGGCACCGCGTCGGACCTCGAACCACTGCGTGGACCCGGCACGGCCGTCCACGACTTCCCGGGCGCCGTGATCCTGCCCGGCCTCACCGACGTCCACGCCCACCCCGTATGGGGGTCGATCTCGACCGGCAGCGGCGTGGACCTGTCCGGAGCCACCACTCTCGGTCAGGTGTTCGCCCGGCTGGCCGCAGCCGCGGACACGCGGGCGACGGACGAGTGGATCACCGGATACGACCTCGATGTGAACGTGTTCGACGGCGACCCGACCGGCATCGTGCTCGCGGAGCACTTCCCCGGGCGGCCGATCTCCTTGATGACGAGCGATGCGCACGCTCTCGTCGTGAGCCCCCGCGCCGTGGAACTCGCCGGTCTCACCGGCCGCGAGACGTTCACCGACGCCTCGTCGATCGAGGTCGGCCCGGACGGCCGCCCGACCGGACTCGTGGTCGAACTGCAGGCCATGGACCTGGTATTCGACCACCATCCCGAAGTGCCGGTGGACACCGCCGCCGAGTACGTGCGCCACCAGTTGGAACGTCTCGCGCGCAGCGGCCTCACCGGCCTGCACGCGCTCGACTTCTCCGACCCCTCCGAAGCGGTGTACCGGCACATCGAGGAACACGGGGACCTGCCGCTGCGCATCCGCTGCTCTCCGCTGGTACCGGCCGATTCGCCGCCGGACGTCTGGCAGCACATCGCCGACCTCCAGGGCCGGAGGGGGCGACGATGGCACGTCGAAGGCGCGAAGTTCATGCTCGACGGGACCGCGGACAACGGCACAGCGTGGTTCGACCACCCGGACATCCACGGCGAGAACCGAGAGTCCTTGTGGCGCGACACCGACGCATACCGCGCCGCGATGCGGTTCTTCACCGAGCGCGGCATCCCGACCGCGACCCACGCGATCGGCGACCGGGCCGTCCGGTTCGCCCTCGACGTCATCGAGGAAGTCGGTCCGGGTACCCGTGCCCCGCACCGCATCGAGCACATCGAGTCCATCCCCGACGACCTGCTGCGCAGGTTCGCGGAACTCGACGTCGTCGCAAGCCTCCAACCCGTGCACGCGACCCGGCACACGCGCGCCGACGGCACCGACAACTGGTCGCGACGCATCGGGCCCGACCGCGTCGCCCACGGCTGGCGCACCCGCGACCTCCTGGACCACGGCGCCGTCGTGGCCCTCGGCTCCGACTGGCCCATCGGCCCCGGCGATCCGCGCATCGGCCTGGCCGACTGCCAGTTGCGCCGCCCGGTCGAGGAGCCCGACGCGGCACCCGTTCAGCCCGGCCAGGCGATCTCCGCACGCGAGGCATACACCGGCATGACCGCCGCGGCGGCGTACGCCGCCGGAGCCTCCGACGAACTCGGACGGATCGCGCCCGGTTGCCTCGCCGACCTCACCGTGTTCGCAGCCAATCCACTCGACCTCGCCCCTGAAGCACAGCCCGGCAATGCCGTCCTCGCGACGGTCGTCGGCGGTGCGGTACAGCTCCATACGAACACCGCGAAAGGACGCTCGTGACCACGACGTCAATTCCCCGCCCCCACCACCGCCACCATGTCAAGGCCGCCGCCGCCGACCCGTACGACCGCGGCGTCGCCCGCGGTGAGCGACTGCGCGACGGCATTCCCGCCGCGATCGACGCGTACGACCGGCTCTTCGCCCTCGGCTCCATCACCCCCGCCCGGGTACGCGAGGACGCGGAGCGCGGTCTCGACGCGATCGGGCGGTTCCGTCCAGGAGCGCGTGCCGAGATCGAAGGCATCGCCCACGGGTCCGGCGCCGAGCCGTGGCGCATCGGGGCCCTCAACGCGCGCACCGAGATCCTGGCGCGCAGCGCCACCGTGCCGCCCGGCGAATGCACCACGATCGTGCGCCGCGCCGCCTGCGACGGCCGTTCGGTGCCACGCACCTTCGGTGTCCAGACCTGGGACTGGCACATCGAACTCAGCGCCCTATGGCACACGCTGGAGGTACGGGGCGGCCGCCACGACTTCGTCGGCCTCACCGAGAACGGCATCCTCGGCAAGATCGGCGTCAACAGCGCCGGCCTGGCCCTGCACTTCAACATCCTCGGACACGTCCGCGACAGCATCGGCGGCATCCCCGTGCACGTGCTCGCGGCGATCGTCCTCGAAGAGGCAGGAAGCGTCGCCGAGGCCGTGGAGATCGTCCGCAGCGCGCCGCTGACATCGTCCGGTTCGTTCGCGCTCTTCGACGAGACGGACGCCGTCCTTCTCGACCTGAGTCCGGTCGGTGTGTTCTCCATGCAGCCCGAACAGGGCATGTTGGTGCGTACCAACCACTTCCTGACGCCGGGCCCCGCCGCGGACGAGAAGACATGGCTCTACCAGCCCGATTCGGGAGAACGGTACGACTTCGTCCGCGCGCGCCTCGCGCGCACGGAGCCGCCGGCCACGCCCGACGACCTCGCGGGCTGCCTCGTGACGCGCGACGGTGAGCCACCGGTGACCTGCCTGCCCGACGTGGACAAACCGCTCGGCCAACGCTGGGCAAGCCTTGCGACCGTCACCCTCGAACCCTCGACGCGCACCGCCAGGATCCTCGACGGCACACCCGCTGACATGGGTTCGCGCGACTGGCGCACGCTCACCGCCGGATGACGCGGCGCTGCCGAGGCGGATCCGGTGCGGGTGTCGTCCCGGGCGGGCGTGACCGCAGTGCTCGGGGTGTCGTTAACGGGCGGCGAACCCGTCGATGTCGCACGACACCCCACCGAGCCACCGCAAGGTCAGGAGAGCGCCGGCATGAACCACCACTACGACTCCGGTCGAACGGCGATCCTGCTGGTCGACCCCTACAACGACTTCCTGTCGGAAGGCGGCAAGGTCTGGCCTGCCGTGAGAAAGGTAGCCATCGAGGTCGGCCTGCTGGACAACCTGCGAACCGTCACCGCCACCGCGCGCGCCGCGGGCATCAGGGTGTTCTTCGTACCCCATCGCCGCTGGCGCGAAGACGACTACGTCACCTGGGCCCCCCCCAATCCCACCCAGCGCGCCATCCAGCAGCGTCACACCTTTGCCCTGGGCACCCGGGGCGGCGAGTTCCACCCCGATCTCCAGCCCACCGAGGACGACATCGTCGTCCACGAACACTGGGCCCAGAGCGGCTTCGCCAACACCGACCTGGACGTCCAGCTCAGACAGCACGGCATCACCCATGTCGTACTCATCGGCCTGCTCGCCAACACCTGCATCGAATCCACGGCCCGATACGCGATGGAGCTCGGCTACCACGTCACCCTCGTACGCGACGCCACGGCTGCCTTCAGCACCGAGATGATGCACGCAGCCCACGAGCTCAACGGCCCCACCTTCGCCCACGCCATCGTCACCACAGCCGACCTCACCCGGCGCCTGGCGCCGGAGCGAAACGACCCGTGAGGAGGATCGGACAGGTCGGCGGCGAGAGCGTCGGGCGTCTTTGGTCCGCCGCCGACCGGTCCGTCGCACGGGCCACGGTCTAGCGACTTTCGTTCGGACCCTGGGCGAGCGGGGCGCCCGACGGGGATTGCGCCTCGTCCGTCGCGGGGCGTGACACGTACAGCGTGGTGTGGAAGTAACCGTCGCTCTCCTTGCCGCGCGGATCCTCACCGGCCGCGATGACCGCGGTGACCGCGTACTGCTTCTCCTGCGGGCTGGTGAAGCGGCGCTGCGGGAAGGTGCGCCCGGAAGCCTTCTCCGTGATGAGGCCGTACGCCTTCAGACAGTCGGCGATGGGCTGGTAGGAGCCGGTACGCAGTACGAACGCAGCGACCCGCACGGGCCCCTGGACGTTCTCCAGGAGAGGCCGGAAGGTGCGTTGCGACAGAAAGCTGGCTCCGCCCGTGATGGTGATCAGACAGGTGCGCCGTACGGCCTGACGCAGGGCAGGGCCGGCCGGTGCGACCTCCAGGTTCTCGGCAAACCCGTCGTCCAGCAGGCCCACGGCACGAGCGTAGGAGACGGCACGGGGTGCGGCGTCGAGCCCGACGACGCGAACCGCGTCCGAGCGCCGATGAGCCGCGTAGAACTCCTTGTCCCACTCGATCAACTCGGCGGTGGTCATCGTGGTGGCATGCGGGGACGTGTAGTGGGCGTACAGGTCGTTCCAGGTGAGGTGATGGTTGAGCAGGGCGGCGTTGAAGCCGTACGAGCAGCAGATGTCCAGCACCGTGGCCGGGCCTGCCGCGTCCTTCGAGGACCCGCATGTGTCGAGCATGTGCCGGAACACGCCCTGCGCATGGTGAGGGGTCTGGTACTCCCAGGGCCCCAGGGCACGGAAGTACGCGCGAGGGTCCGGCTGGTCGTAGGTGTCGTCGAACGGGGTCATGCTCCCGGCGGTGGAGTGGGCCTCACCCGGGGGGTCGCCGACCACACGCGGTGGCGAATCCTTCGGCTGCGCAGAGGGCATCACATGTCCCTTCTTCCCGGTCAGAACCCTTGTTCCCGCACCAGTCAACGCCCCACTCCGCTTGGGGGGAACAGGGCGGACACGAAACCAGCCAGGTGTCGTTCGCAAGATCCGCTTCGACAGCGCCTGGTGCGGCCAGTCGCGGAGCCGGCGCGAGGGTCGGCGGAGGGCTCCCCTCCGCCGTCGGCCGCGCCTAACCTGCAGGTATGACCATGGGGGACGAACTGCTCCTGCTCGCGACAGTCCCGGGCAGGCGACGTATACGGATACGGGCCGATGACCGGCTCCGGTTCGCCCTCCGGGCATCGGAGTTGGCGGATCTGGGCCTGGCCGGACGGATCATGGTCGGTCCCCGGCGGATCGAGGTGACGGACTCCCGGCGCGTTGAGGACCGTCGTCTCAACAATGTTCTGCACAGTCTGGGTGCGGCTGCTCCACCACCGACCCTGAAGGACTGGCTGCGCCAGACACCGCGCTCCCTCACCATCGAGTACCTCTCCCGGCTCGAGGACCAGAAGGCGGTCCGGGTCCGCCGGTGGCGCGAACCCGGCGGCCGTACCCGCCACGACATTCTCTCCGTCGACCTGCCGCGCCGCCGGGCGCTGCTGGCCCGTCTCGACAGCGTGGTCCGCCACGGCTCCACCATGCCGAAGGCCACCCGCGACGTATCCCTCGCCGTGCTCGTCCAGGCTGCGGGCCTCGCCCCTGCCGTCTACCCAGGCCTGCAGGGCATCACCGATCGCCGTCGTTTGGCAGCCCTCGCCGCACCCGAGCACCTCACGCCCACCACCGCCGGAACGGCCGCGGTCGCCGACGAGGAACTCGCAGCAGCGCTGACCACCGGCGCCGATGCTCTCACCCGCCGACTCCTCGGCGAGCTGAGCGACCTCTACGCCGACTTCACCACCGGCGGCCACGGCCTCGCCCATGACCTGGACCCGGGTGGTTGGTCCGGGGGAGGAGCCGGCAGCGGCCATCACGGCGGCGGGCACGGGGACGGCGGCCACGGCGGCTGGTGACCGACAGCCGAGAGTCGCACGACTCGTGTCGGAGCCCGGTGGTTCGTCGGGCGTTCCCATCCACGGAAGCCGCCGAAGACCTGCTCTGCGGGCCGGGGCCCCATGACGGTCTCTCCTGTCGAGGAGGCTGCGGGTTGTTGGGCGGAACGGCCGTTCCTTGTCGCTGCGCTGACGGTGGAACGGCGCCGTTCGCCCGACCGGGGCAGCGCTGGCCCTCGATCCGGGCCGGACTCGGCAACCGCGGCGGACAGCATCCGGTGTCCCGGGTGGGCACATGCCCGGGACACCGCGTACATGCCGCCCAAAGCGCTGAACGTGACCACACCGCCGGCTCTCGCAGAGCCCGCCGTGGACGTCCGCGGCGTCCGCCGAGTGATCGTTCGGCCGCGTGGTGGTCGTCCTCGGTGACTGGCCGCGTTCCACGGGCGTCCGGGGATCCAAGTACCGGCTACGCCGTGCGCCGGCGCCGCACCGCCTGCCGGATCACCACGGGGACGAACCCCACTCCAACGCTGATCACGACTGCTCCCGCGGCCAGCAGAGTCGGCCGCCAGGGCCAGGTCGCACCGCTCAGTTCCAGATGGGACGAGGGGTATTCGGAGAACTTCGCCGTGACCAGGGCCGTACGGACGTCGCTGTGCTCGGCGAGGTCGCGCAGGACCGGGTCGAAACCGAACTCCCCCTCACGCCGTCCCCCACTCGGCAACTCCACGGCAAGTCCGTTGTGGCGCGCCCACGTGCGCAGCGGTGTGTCCACGGCCGAGGTGTCCGCGACGCCGGGCATCACGAAGCGGTCCACCCCGTGGGAGCCACCGCGTGCCGTCTCGGCGATCAGGACCAGGCCGTGACGGGTGGTGATGCTGTCGTGTGCCCCGAGCACCACCGTTCGCGCGGTGAAGGACACCCCGGCGTAGGCTTCGAAGGCCGCGGCCGCGTCGATCTCGCCGACACCGTCGACCAGGCCGATGCCCACGGTGGGCCGCAGCCAGGGGAATGCGGCGTTCAGTGCGTACGGCACGTCGCCGATGGCGAGTCGGTTGGCCGGGATCGCGGTTGGCCCGTCCAGGGTCCAGCCCGGATACGACAGCCCCTTCCCGATGCGGGATGCCTCGTCCTTGCCTGCCAGTTCCTCCACCATCCGCAAGGCGCCGACGGTGCCGGAGGTGATGCCTGCGGTGGTGGTCACCCGGCCGTCCTCGACGTACCGCTGACCGCGCTTCCAGTGCACCTGCGGGTATTGGCGCTTCAGCGAGCTGATGCCGGACCAGAACGAGGTCGCGTCGCGGCCGTCCAGCAGGCCGGAGGCGGCCAGGAGTTCCGATCCCGCGCACACACCGAGGACGCGCGCACCGTTGTGATGGCGTTCGGTGATCCACTGGCGTGTTGGGGCTTCCTTGGCGTCGGCCGGGTCGGTCACCGCGGGCACGACCACCACATCGGGTTCCGGCAGTGTCCCGCGCTTCACTTCCGCCAGCGTGTGATCGGGAAGCAGATGCGCTCCGCCGGACAACGGGGAGACACGGCGATCGGCCGCCACGGTGTAGACGAAGAACTTTTCGGACTCGGCGAACACCTGATACGGCGCCAGCACGTCGGTCGCCACGGAGCCCTTGTTGCTGACCACCACTGCCACCGTGATGCGGTCCTTCGGCACCGGCCGGGCGGCAGGCCACGACCGCATGCCGGATGCGGCAGGAGCAGGCGCGAAGCTGTCCGCCATGGACGCACTCACTCCGGCGAAGACGATCCCGGAGAACGACGCCACCGACAGCACCATGCCCGTCAGGACCCAGCCGGCACGGCGGACCGCCTTACGGCCCTTACTCATCTCGGAACTCACCTCGGACAAGACATACCTCCATGATTCGGACATGTAGTGGCAGTGCTGCTGTGCACCCGTGGCTCGATGCAGGGAAACGGAAGAGGGGGGACGGGCAGGGCCGAGGAACGGCCGCTGCCCGAAGATCGGGACGGTCAGCCGGCCAACCGCGACTGTGTCCGCAACCGGGACGGCGAGGCGCCGTAGGTTTCGGTGATCAGGCGGCGCAGCTGTCGTGCGTCGCGGAAGCCGCAGCGGGCCGCGACAACCTCCACCGTCAGACCGGTGCCGACCAGCAGGGTGCGGGCCCGTTCCAGGCGCAGCTGCCGCTGGTAGGTGAGCGGGGTGATGCCGGTGGCTTTGGTGAAGGCCCGGGTCAGGCCGCGCGGAGACAGATGGGCGATGGCCGCGAGTTCGTCCAGGGTGTGAGGGGCGTCCAGATTCTGGGCCAGGTGGTCCTGCACCCGGTGCACTGCGGGCTGCACATGGTCGCGGTGGCGCAGGAACGGGCTGATCTGTGTGGTGTCGCCGTCCCGTCGCAGATACAGCACCAGTTCACGGGCGACCGCGGCGGTCAGTTCCGGGCCGTGGTGTTGTTCGACGAGAGACAGCGAGAGGTCGATTCCGGCCGAGATGCCCGCGCTGGTGCTGACCCGTCCGTCGTGGACGTACAGCGCGGCTTCGCGCACCCGGGCCGAGGGGTATCGCTCGCGCATCGCCGTGGTGAGCGACCAGTGCGTCGTGCATGCCCGGCCGTCCAGCAGTCCCGCCTCTCCGAGTACGGCGGCACCGCTGCACACCGACGCCACCCGGGCCCCGGCGTCATACGCTTCCCGTACCCAGCGAACCGCGGCCTCCGGTACCAGTCGGCCGGATCCGGTCAGTCTCGGCCCGGGAACCAGTACCAGATCGCCCGGCCCGGCCTGCGTCGCTGCCAGGTGCGACAGACCGGTCAGCTGCAGGCCTTGCGCCGAGCGCACCCCGCCGGTCTCGGCGGCGTACTCCAGCCAGTAGCCGCCCCCCAAATGGGCAGCGGCATCGAAGACCTGCACCGGACCACCGAGGTCCAGCAGGTTCACCTCGGGCAGGACCAGCACGATCACACGTCCGGTGCACCCGCTCGTCACATCATTCACCCGGACACAGTAAGCAGGAGCCGGTGGCGTCCACGAGGGCTCTCAGCGCAGTGGAGCGGACAGATCAGGCACTGTCCGGGAGGTGCCCTGCGGTGAGGCCAGGCGTGTTCGTCGCCTTCCTGCCGGGCATGCCGGCACTCTTTCAGTTCCTTGCTCCGTCTCTTGGACGGGGCCGGTCGATGCGCCGGCCGGCGGGCGCGGTCAGGTGCACCGGCCTGCCACGGGTCGCGCTCGGCCACATGGGGCCGAGGAGGGCCGCGCCGACCGACACGTCTCGCGATCCGAGGCCGACAACCGGCCACGACTGCGTCGCGCGCCTACGCTTGCCGCCATGGATCCGGTCTCGATGCATGACGTGGACGACGACTTGCTGGTCATGCACGACATGCTGCTGGACCTCATCACCGAGCGGACCGGAAACACAGAGCGAGGGTGCGGTGAACGGCGGCCGGGCCGACCCGCTGGTCCGTCGGGGCGCACCGGCGGGGACCGCTGCCGGCGCTGCTGAGAGATCACCCGCAATGGGTTGGAGCGGCTGGGCGTCTCGCGGTTACGACGCGAACTCGACCGGTCCCCGGCCGGGTTGCTGCGGGCGACCGGTCGACACCGTGCTCTGCGGGGCGATCCGCTCGGCACGCCCCGGCATCGACGACGAACAGCTCCGGGCGGTCGCGCCGACGGCCCGCGACGACGAGCAGGAGGTGGGCCCGTGACTGTGGCAACCGGCAGGGTGGCGTTGGTGACAGGGGCCAGCAGCGGAATCGGTGCGGCCACCGCGCGCCTTCTGGCCGCGCGAGGGATGCGCGTGGTGGTCAACTACCTCCGCAACGGCACGGCGGCCGAGGAGGTCGTGGCCGGCATCCGGGCCGCGGGCGGCCGGGCCATGGCAGCGCAGGCCGACGTGCGCGAGGCAAGGGCGGTCGAGAGCCTGACCGAGCAGGTCCAGGCGGCATGGGGTGGCATCGACGTGCTCGTGCACAACGCGCTCACCCCGTATGTGATCAAGCCGTTCCAGGACATGACGTGGCAAGAGCTGGGCGGCAAACTCGACGACGAGATGCGTGCGGCGTTCACGGTCACCAAAGCCGTTCTGCCCGCCATGACCGAACAGGGTTGGGGACGCATCATCTATCTCGGTACCGGCCTCAGCAGTCGGCCCCGGGAGGGCATGATCGCGCTGGGCACGGCCAAGGCCGCACTGGCGCAGTTCGCCCGGTACCTCGCCCAGGAACTGGGCCCGTGTGGCATCACGGTCAACGTCGTCGAGCCCGGCCCGGTGGAGGGCACCCGCATGGCGGATGTGGTCGACGAGGAGCTCAAGCAGGGGCAGGTGGCCGCCACCCCCCTGGGCCGTCTGGCGCACCCGGGCGACGTCGCTCAAGCGGTCGCCTTCTACGCCAGCGAGGACAACGCCTTCATGACCGGCACCACGGCCGCGGTCAACGGCGGGATGTCCATGTACTGAGGCCCGCCGCCGCCCCCGCACACGGGGTCGTACCGTCCCGGTCAGGCCGGTGACCGGATCGCATTTGGCGCGCCGTCACCTCTGCACCACGGGCCGCAGCAGCGCGGGTCTGCGGCACACGCGGGCGCCAGGCAGTGACACGATCAAGGAAGAACGTTCATGTACACGATCGATCTCGCCTACGTCGGGCGGGGGCTGCATGAGGAACTGGTCGCCTTCATCGCCGACCAGCAGGGCCACTACGCCGACGAAGGTGTCCACGTAGCGCTGCGCGACGGCTGCTCCTGGGGTGATGAGCGGCTGCGCCGATGCGCCACCATCGGGCTCGGCCGGGCACTGCTGTCACGGCTGACCGATGGCATCCCCTGGGTCGCACTCAATGTCAACACCCACCGCCCGCTGTTCTGGTTCCTCGCGCGCCCCGGCCCGACCTCCCTGGCCGACCTGTCAGGCCGTCGGCTGGCGGTACACGCACCCCGCACCGCACCCGGGTGCTTCGCCCGGATCGTGCTGCGCCGAGCCGGCCTCGACCCGGACCGCGACATCCACACGATCGTCCGCGCGCCCGGCGACTACGGCATGGACCTGCGCCGGCTGCACGAGGGCAGCATCGACGCCGCCCTGGTCGGCAGCACCATGGCACCGGAGGCGATGGCCGCAGAGCACGGCTGGCAGGTGCTGGCCTGGGTCGGCGACCACTTCCGGGTCCCCACCGTAGGCGTGGCGGTCGACCCCACCTACGTCCGTCCGGACGACCCCGCGGTCCAGGCCGTGGTGCGAGCCCATCGACGCGCCCTCCAGGTGATCCACAACGAACCCGACACCACGGTGCGGTACATCCAGGCGTTCCTCGGCCGACACACTGCGGACGAAGTCCGAGCCCACTACGAGACGTTCATCGCTCCGTATTTCGTCACCGACGGCCAAGCAGATCTCGCCGTCGGCGCCGCCGCGATCACCGCGGTCGCCGCCGAACTCGCCGTCCCCGCCACTGTCACCGCAACCGAGTTCTACCGCACCGCAACCGGGAGCCCGACGACGTCGGCCTCACCCGCGTAGCAGTCAAAGACCCATAAAGTGCAAATGGTGCACCAATCATTGAAAGAAGGGACATTCATGAAATTCGCAGTCATCGGCGGAACCGGGCTGATCGGTTCACGAGTCGTGGAGAAGCTGAACGCAGCCGGGCATCGAGCCGTACCGCACTCCCTGTCCACAGGCGTGAACATCATTACTGGTCAGGGGCTGGAGGCGGCAGTGGCGGGCGCCGACGTCGTCATCAACCTGGCGAATTCCCCGACCTTCGACGACGCCTCGCTCGCCTTCTTCCAGACTTCGATGGACAACCTTCTTGCCGCGAGCGAGAAGGCCGGGGTCGGGCACTTCGTCATTCTCTCGATCGTCGGCGTGGATCACGTCCCCGACCTGGACTACTACCGGGCGAAGGTGCTTCAGGAAGACATCCTCAAGGCCGGGCCGATCCCGTATTCCATCGTCCGCGCCACGCAGTTCATGGAGTTCATGGACGCAACCATGTCCATGACCACCGACGGCGACACCGTCCGGCTGCCGACCACACCGATCCAGCCGATCGCCGCCGCGGACGTCTCCGGCTTCGTCGCCGAAGTCGCCGCAGGCGGCCCTCTTAACGGCGTGGTCAACATCGCCGGTCCCGACGTCTACCCCCTCGACGAACTCGGCCGGCTCACCGTGACCGCCAAGCGCGACGGACGGTCTGTCGTCACCGACGACACCGCCGGGATGTTCGCCGTCGTCCACGGCGACGCCATCACCGCCCGGAACGATGCCCGCATCGCCCCCACCCATTACACCGACTGGCTCTCCTGAACCGCTCCCTCGGCAGAACCATCGGGAGAGGTGCGGGCGGCGCGGATCGCTCACCTGGACGGACGCAGACCTTCGAGTGTCGTGCCTGCTTCATGGGCCCGCGGGCCGAGGTCCGGAGTTGCCGCGCTGCGGGCTACCGGGTGGCAGCAATCGCGTGCCGCCGCTGCTCGACGGCGCGGTCCATGTCCTCGTCCAACAGGTCGGTGTTGATGGCGAAGGCGGCGGTGGACCCCATGCCGGCCGCGGCCACGACCTGCGCACGCGGGTCGACGACGTTACCGGCGGCCCAGACACCGGCGACGCTGGTGCGGCCCGTGCGGTCGGTGGTGATCCAGCCGTTGCCGTCCGTGTCACAGCCCAGATGGGTCAGCAGCTCGTCGTGCGCCACTGGGCGGGGGAAGAGGAAGGCCGCGGCGCGGGGGACGGCGCGGCCTTCGACGAGTTCGACGCCGCGCAGCCGGTCGCCGTCGACGACGAGCTGCTTGATCTCGCCCTCGACGAGGCGCAGGCCGCACGCCGCCAGCCGCTCCCGGTCCTGCGCGGTCAGGTCCAGGGTGTGCGGGAAGAAGATGACGTCGTCGCTCCACTGGCGCAGGAGCAGGGCCTGGTGGACCGCTCCCGGGTGGGTGCCGAGGACTGCGAGGGGCTGGTCGCGGACTTCGTAGGCGTGGCAGTACGGGCAGTGCAGCAGGTCCTTGCCCCACCGTTCGCGGACGCCGGGGATGTCGGGCAACTCGTCGCGCAGCCCGGTCGCGATCAGGACGCGGCGGGCCTTGAGCACCACCCCGCCCGCCATACGGACGTAGTAGCCGTGGTCGATCTGTTCCACCCGTCCATGGATGAGCCGGACGCCGTAGCGGGCGATCTCGGCGCGCCCGATATCGAGCAGCGCTGCCGGAGGCAGGCCGTCGCGGGACAGGAAACCATGCATGTGCGAGGCCGGTGCGTTGCGCGGCTCGCCTGCGTCGATCACCGCTACCTTGCGGCGCGCACGGCCCAGGAGCAGGGCGGCGTTGAGTCCGGCTGCTCCGGCGCCGACCACCACCACGTCGTGGGCCTCGTCGGCGTCGCCGTGCGGTGCCCTGCTGTTCTGGTCATTCGTCGTACTGATCATGGAAACAACCTCCTGGCGCGATGGTGCGCGCCAGCTCATGGGGCGACAACTCCTGTTGCCATTTCTGGGACGCGGGAGGTGGAATGGGGGCATGGACGAGCAATCACCGATCGCCGCCACGCTGGCCCAGGTCGGCTCCCGCCTCAGACGCGTCCGCGCCCAGCGCGGCGTGACCCTGTCGGCGCTGGCCGAGGCCACCGGCATCTCCAAGAGCACACTGTCCAGGCTGGAGTCGGGCCTGCGCCGCCCGAGCCTGGAACTGCTGCTGCCCATCGCGCAGGCCCATCAGGTACCCCTGGACGAACTCGTCGGGGCGCCGGAAGTCGGTGACCCGCGGATCCGCTGCAAGCCCCGCGTCCACAACGGCCGCACGGTGATCCCGCTGTCGACGCAGCCGGGACGCCTGCAAGCCTGGAAGTCGATCATTCCTGCGGAACACAACCGGCCTGATCCGGTCACGCACGAGGGGCACGAGTGGCTGTACGTCCTGTCCGGACGCCTGCGGCTCATCCTGGCCGACCACGACCTGATCATGGGGCCGGGCGAGGCCGCCGAGTTCGACACCCGCCTGCCGCACTGGTTCGGCCCCGCGGGAGAGACCCCGGTGGAGGTCCTCAACCTGTTCGGTCCCCAGGGAGAACGCATGCACGTCCGGGCCAAGCCCCATTCCGGGGCGGAGCCGGAGTCCTGACGGAAGGCCCGTTGCCGGGCTTGGAGGCTCTCACTGCCCGTCCGGCACCTCCGTCACCAGCCCTGCCTCCAGCCATGCCGGGGCTCGTGAACCCCGGCACCCGGGCGTCGGCCGTGCCCGCATGCCGCATCAGGCGAACTGGGGGAGACCGGGCAATCGGTCATCCACGGTCACGGCGACCGGGAGGTCCACCCGGCCGGAAGAGGCCGCCGATCCGGTGCCTCTGCCGACGAGCGGCCGTTCCGGCGACATCGTCGGAACGGACTGCGACATCGACGGAGGAGCGATCACAACTCGTGACGGAAGTTCCCCGGCCCGCTACGCGACCCTTCCCACGACCCTCGACGCGGCCCGAGCATCGAAATCCATGAGGCTCAGCCACGGAAGAAAGCGCTTTTGTGACTCCTCCTGAAGGCCGCAGGATGGCGGAGAACCGGCCTGCGGGGAGGAATCATGTCGTCAGCCATCGAAACGGGTCTGCTGCCCTTCACTGCCGAGGTCCGCCCGGAAGGGCTCGCCGTCGGAGGGGTCCTGCTCACCGAACTGGCACGGCGCTGGGGAACACCGCTCTTCGTGTACGACGAGGAGCACCTGCGCCGACGCTGCCGGGAGGCGGTCGCCGCCTTCGGCCAGGGCAACGTCGCATACGCCTCCAAGGCATTCCTGTGCACGGCCATGGCCCGACTGGCCCACGAGGAGGGGATGCTGCTCGATGTGGCCTCCGGCGGCGAGCTGCGGGTGGCGCTGCACGCGGATGTCCCGGCCGGACGGATCGTGCTGCACGGCAACAACAAGGACGAGGCGGAGCTGCGCACGGCGATGTCGGCAGGGGTGCGGCACGTGGTGATCGACAGCTTCGACGAGATGGACCGCATCGAGCGCCTGCACGCCGAGGAACAACTGCCGACCGTCCGGGTTCAGTTGCGGGTGGCGCCCGGTGTCGCCGCTGGCGCACACGAGGCGATCCGGACCGGTGGAAACGATTCGAAGTTCGGCTTCGGCCTCGTCGGCGGAACCGCCGCAGCCGCCGTGCGGCGGGCCGCCGGCTCCCCGGCGATGATCCTGGAGGGCGTCCACGCGCATGTGGGCTCCCAGGTGCTGGACACGGCGGAGCTCGCGGCAGGAGCCGCGGCCGTCGCACGGTTCGCGGCGGAGGTACGGGTGCACCGGCTCACGGTCGGCGGCGGCCTCGGAGTCGCGTACGAGGCGGGGCAGACCGTACCTTCGTTCGCCGACTGGGCGGCCCGGGTGCGCACCGCGGTGCGCGATGCGGGCTGGGGCGGCGAGGTGACAGTGGAGCCCGGCCGGTCCATCGCCGCCCGCGCGGGGCTGACCCTGTACCGGGTGGGCACGATCAAGCGCATCGAGGGCGTGCGGACATACGTCAGCGTCGACGGCGGCATGAGCGACAACCTGCGCCCCGCCCTGTACGGCAGCCGCTACGAGGTGTTCCTGCCGTGCCGCCCCCGCGCCCCTCGACCCCTGCGGGCACGGCTGGTCGGCAAGCACTGCGAGAGCGGCGATGTGATCGTCGACGACGCCGCCCTGCCGTCCGAGCTCGCGGTGGGCGACCTCCTGGCCACACCGGTCACGGGCGCATACGGATATGCCATGGCGTCCAACTACAACAAGCTGCCGCGCCCCGCAGTCGTCTTCGTGTCCGACGGCCGTGCCCGCACCGTGGTCCGAAGGGAGACCGAGGAGGACCTGCTGCGTCTGGACGTGGACGAGCCCGCCGGGCCCGACATGCCACCGGCGACCGCAGGGTCGGGTGCCGGGGCGGCGCGGTACATCGGCAGGGCCTAATCTGACCCGATGCTGAACAGTGCCCGACTGCTCGTCCTGCTGGAAATAGCCCGCACGGGCACCATCGTGGCCGCGGCCCAGGCGCTGCATCTGAGCCCGTCCGCCGTCTCTCATCAACTCGCCCGGCTGGAGCAGGAGCTCGCGGTGGCGTTGGTCGAACGTCAGCCGCAGAGCCTGCGGCTGACGGCGGCCGGTGTGCGACTGGCCGAGCACGCACAGGCCGTCGCCGACCTGATGGCCGTCGCACAGGACGATCTGCGGGCGCACTCCGAAGGCGAAGCCGGGGTACTGCGGCTGGGCTTCTTCGCCTCCTCGGGCCTGGAGCTGCTTCCCCGGGCGCTGTCGGGCTTCGCCGCCGAGCGGCCCCAGGTCGAGCTGGAGCTGATCCTGGGGCAGCCGCACGAGCTGGTGCCCGATCTGGAAGCGGGCCGGCTGGATGCGGCGGTCGTCTTCGAGCATCCGCTGGACCCCTGGTGCCGGCAGGCGGCCGTGGACGTGGAGATGTTCTTCGACGAGCCGCAGCTGGTGGTCCTCCCTCTGCGGCACCGCCTCGGGCGGCGCACCGCGGTCCGGCTTGCCGCTCTGGAGGGGGAGAGCTGGATCGGTACGCACGGCGGCCACACCGGCGAACCGGTCCTGGAACGCGCATGTGCGGCTGAGGGGTTCCGGCCGCGGGTCCGCTGCCGCAGCGATCACTACCAGGTCACGATCAACCTGGCCCGCGCGGGAATGGGCATAGCGCTCGTCCCGGCCCTCGGGCTCGGCGACACCACGGGTGTGCACGTCTGTCGCCTGGACCATCCCCGACTGCATCGGCGGATCGGGGTCGCCACCCGGCCCACCAACCGCAACCCGCTGCTTCGGATTTTCCTCGCGGAGCTGCGGTCGGCGGCCGAGGAGATCCGGTCGCTGCTGGACATGCAGTGGTCCTGACCGGTGGGGCGTACCGTTCTCATTCGCCGACGCGGCGTCGGGCACACGCCGCGAGGGTGCGGCCGACGTCCCGGATGGCATGCACCGCGGCCCGCTCCGTGCTGGGACCCAGCGCCGGGTCCCAGTGCGCCACCACCGCGTACGCCAGCCGGCGCGCACCGATGATGACACCGGCATCGGCGCGGACCCCGGTGTCGGTGCCGGTCTTGTTGGCCACCAGAAGCCCGTCGGGCAGGGGATCCGGGAAGCCGGGGGCGTACGGGTCGTGATCCACCAGGGCGGGGACCATGCCGTGGTCGGTGTTGGCGCGCATCCATCGCAGGAGCCGCGCGGAGGCCGACGGGGAGCTCAGTGTGGAGCGCACCGCATGCGTCACCAGCCCTGCCAGGTCCCGTGCGGTGCCGGTCGCGAAGACGGGCGGCACATCGGGGCCCCGGATGTCACGGACCTTGTCGTGCAGTGTGAGGTGGTCGAGCCCGAGTTCCTTCGCCAGCCGGGCCGTGGACTCACGCCCCACCAGACGGAGCAGTGCGTTGGTGGCGGTGTTGTCGCTGACCGAAGCGGTCAGCCAGGCCAGATCCTCGACGGTCCAGCCGCGCCTGCTCATCCGGCGCAGCAGCCCGGTCCCGTCCGCCAGGTCCTCGTCGAGGATCTCGACGATCCGGTCGGCGAGCAGCTCCCCGGTGTCCAGTCGGCGCGACACCTCGGCGAGCAGCAGCAGCTTCGAGGCGGACGCGACCGGCAGCACTGTGCACTCGTCGACCCCCGCCGTCTCGCCGCCGTCGATGTCGACCGCGGCGACGGCCAGGGTGAGCGGCAGCGCGGCCGAACGCCGCGCCGCCGCGGCCACTTGGGCCAGACTCATCGGATCCTCACCACTTCCCCCGCCCGCGCCGCGGTCGGGCAACCGCCCCTCACGGCGATCCGTCCCGCCACCACGACCGTATCGATGCCTTCGGGCGCCAGCAGCGGCCGGTCGAAGGTGGCGGTGTCACGCACCGACGCCGGGTCGAGGACGACCAGATCGGCGAGGGCGCCGTCGTGGACCACACCGCGGCCGGTGAGTCCGAACCGCCGGGCCGGCAGACCGGTCATCTTGTGTACCGCTTCCTCCAGCGGGATCAGCTGCTGGTCGCGGCCGTAGTGGCCGAGCACGCGGGCGAAGGTTCCCGCCCAACGGGGGTGCGGGCGACCGGGTTTGGGGACGCCGTCCGAGCCGATCATCGAAAGCGGGCTGGCGAGCACCCGCCGCACGTCGTCCTCGCGCATGGAGTGGCTGATGATGGTCACCTCGCCCTGCTCGGCCAGCAGGAGGTCGCACGCGTAGTCGACCGGGTGGACGCCGCGTCCGGCGGCGAGGTCGGCGATGCTGCGGCCCTCGGCCTCCGGGTGCGCCTGCGCGGCGGCCACGGTGATGAGGTCCCAGCCACCGTTGCCCACGGTGTTCTCCCACCCCTTGACGCCTTGAGCGATGTCCGTCCGGATCCGGTCGCGGGTATCACCCCGGCGCAGCCGTTCCAGCAGGGCGCCGACGCCGCCCTCGCTCGTCCATGGCGGCAGCATGGCGTGCAGGACGGTGCTGCCCGCGGTGTACGGGTAGACGTCGCACAGCACGTCCACGCCTTCGGCTCGGGCCTGTTCCAGGCGGGGCAGGGTGCGCAGCGTGGCGCCCCAGGCGTGTCGGCCCGCGGTCTTGTGGTGGGAGATCTGCAGCGGGGCGCCGGAACGCACCGCGATCTCCAGGGCTTCCTCCAGGGCGGTCTCCACCTGTGACATCTCGTCGCGCAGATGGGTGACGTAGGGCTTGCCGTGACGCGCGGCGACCCTGGCCAGCGCGACGATCTCCTCGGTGCCGGCGTAGGTGCCGGGCGGGTAGATCAGCCCGGTGGAGAGGCCGGCCGCACCCTGGCCGAGCGCCCGGTCGAGCAGCGTGCACATGGTGTCCAGCTCGTCGGGCCGGGGCGGGCGGGCCTCGAAGCCCATCACTCCGGCGCGCAGCGTGCCGTGGCCGACGAGCGAGGCGATGTGGGTGCGGCGCAGCGCAGGATCCTGCCCGGCGGCGAACGAGTCGAAGTCCACTGCCGGCCGGACGGGTCCGAGCCCGAACGTCACCCTGAGATGCTCCGTGAGTGAAGGCAGCCGTTCCGGTAGCGAGGGGAACAGGCTCGTCCCGCAGTTGCCGCAGATCTCCGTGGTGACGCCCTGGAGCAGTGGTGCGAGGCGAAGGTCGTCGATCGGCTCGGCGGCGCCGTGGGATGCCGCGAGGGCGTCGGAGTGCGTGTGCACATCGATGAAGCCGGGCGCGACGACCCGGCCGGTGACATCCAGCGTCTCGGCCGCCGCGGCCGGGGTGCCCGCGGGCAGCACGGTGACCCGTCCGTCCACCACCGCGATGTCCGCCTCTTTGGCGGGCGCGCCGGTCCCGTCGACCAGTGTGCCGCCGCGCAGCAGCAGATCCATGGGGCGCCCCATCACAGCACCGTCGACAGGAAGGCCCGCGTGCGCTCGTGACGCGGGTCGGTGAACAGAAGCTCCGGGCTCCCGGCTTCGACGACGGCGCCCTGATCCATGAACAGGACACGGTCTGCGACCTCGCGGGCGAAGCCCATCTCGTGGGTGACCACGACCATCGTCATACCGCTGCGGGCCAGGTCGCGCATGACGCCCAGGACCTCGCCGACGAGCTCGGGATCGAGAGCGGACGTGGGTTCGTCGAAGAGCATGAGCGCCGGCTCCATGGCCAGTGCACGGGCGATCGCCACACGCTGCTGCTGCCCACCGGACAGTTGCCCCGGATAGTGGTCCGCCCGCTCCGCGAGACCGACATGGTCCAGCAGCTCCCGGGCCTGCCTCTCTGCCTGCGCACGGGAGAGACCCTTGACGGCGACGGGCCCCTCCATCACGTTCTGCACCGCCGTACGGTGCGGGAACAGGTGGAACCGCTGGAACACCATGCCGATCCGCTCGCGCTGGCGTCGGATGTCCCGGGGGCGCCGCTCGCGCAGGACGCGCCCGGACGGGCCGTGCTGCTCGTAACCGATCAGCTCACCGTCCATCCACACCCGGCCCGCGTCGATCTGCTCAAGGTGATTGAAGCAGCGCAGCAGCGTCGACTTCCCGGATCCGGAAGGGCCTATGACGCACAGCACCTCACCGCTGCGGACATCGAGATCGATGCCTTTCAGCACCTCGGTGTCACCGAACCGTTTACGGACCCCACGGGCCCTGAGGATGACCTCGTTCATGCCGTCGCCTCCTTCCTGTCACGCCGGGGTACGAGATTCGTCAGGACCCTGCGCCGCAGCGGCGGGGCGGCCCCCGGGCTGTAGCGGCGTTCGACGGCGTGCTGGCCGATGCTGGCGATCGTGGTGAGTACCAGGTACCAGAGGGAAGCCACCAGCAGCAGCGCCACCACCTCGAAATTGGCGAGGTAGAGGTGCTGGGAGACCGTCATCAGATCGGCGCCCGCGATGACGGAGACCAGCGAGGTCGTCTTGAGCATGGAGATGAACTGGTTGCCGAACGGCGGGATGATGACCCTCATCGCCTGCGGAAGGATGATCCGGGAGAGGATCTGACGGTTCGACATGCCGATGGACGCACCCGCCTCGCGCTGGCCGGGGTCCACGCTCTGAATGCCCGCCCGAACGATCTCGGCCATGTAGGCCCCCTCGTTGATGGAGAGACCGAGCAGGGCCGCCACGAAGCCGGTGATGACCTGGTTGGACTGCCAGCTGATGAGTTTCGGGCCGTCGAACGGGACACCGATGCTGATCACCGGGAACAACAGGGCCAGATTGAACCAGAAGATGAGCTGGACGAGCAGCGGGGTGCCCCGGAAGAACCAGGTGTAGGCGCCGGCGGTGAGACGCAGAACCGGACTGTCGGAGAGCTGCATCACTGCGACGAGCACCCCGATGACGATGCCGAGGGCCATCGAGACGAGCGTGAGCTGAATGGTCACCCCGAGGCCCTTGAGGATCACGCCGTCGAACTGGTATTTGGCGACGATGTCCCAGTGCAGGTTGGGATTGACGATGACGGTGTAGGCGAGCCACACCGCGAACAGTGCGGCGGCGAGGACCGCGAGCCAGCGCCCGGGACGAGGGCGCCGGGTCACCTGCAAGGAGAGGTCGTCCTCCGGCGGCATGACAGCGGTGGTGGCTGCCGGTGCCACAACGGGAGCGGCGCCGGGCGTCTTCCGGTGGGTCATGTCCGTACTCACTGACCGTCGTTGATGGTGGCCTCGGGCACGGCGCTGTCGCCGACCCCCCAGGTGTCGAGGATCTTCCGGTAGCCGCCGTCGTCGATCAGTTCCTGCAAGGCCTTTCGGACGGCGTCGCGCAGTCCGCCCTGGCTCTTCGCGGCCGCGATGCCCCAGGGAGCGGTGCCGTACTGCGTCGGCAGAACCTCGTACGCGCTGCTCTTCTTTGTGAACATCCTGGCGACGGGATAGTCGACGATGGTCGCGACCGCGCGTCCGCTGTCCAGTTGCAGCAGCCCGGTCGGCGCGTCCTCGCTCTGCGAGATCCGCATCTTCTGCCCGCACTTGGCGTCCTGCTCCTCGCCGATGTGGAGGTTCGAACTGCCCTTGGCGAGGACGACGGCCTTTCCGCACAGGTCCGTGAGGGACTTGATGCCCTGCGGGTTGCCCTTCTTCGTCATGATGACGCCGCCGGTGCGGAAGTAGTCGACGAAATCGACCGCCTGGCGCCGTTGGGCACTGTCTGTCATGGACGACATGACCAGATCGAAGCGTCCGGACTCCAGACCGGGAATCAGCCCGTCGAAGGCGGCGTTGGTGAGTTCGAGCTTCAGCTTCAGCCGTTCGGCGATGGCCTTGGCCAGGTCAGGGTCGACACCTGTGAGCCGGGTGGTCCCGGGCTCGTACATCTCCATCGGCGGATATCCCACCGCGGTGGCCACCCGCAGCACACCCTTCTGCCGGTACTGCGCGGGGAGCAGCTCGGCTGCGGTCCGGCCGGCGGCGGCCTGCGAGGAGCTGCCGGACGGGGCGTCGCTCTGGCCGGAGCGTCCACATGCGGTGGCCGCAAGAGCCACCACGGCCAGGGCTGCCAGACAGCGCAGAGAACGGGGACGATTCATCGGATTTCTCCCTCACGGGGTGGCGGTGCGCCGATGCTGGCAGTCGCGCCCGGGTGAATGGAAGATGATGAAGCTATTCATGCCTGACCATCGAAATCCATACGGGTCCGGCCCCCTGAGGATGAGGACACCGAAACGGAGCGGGACATCGCGTGCGACAGTCATTCGGCCGACTGCGCTGCTGCTCGGCACCGGTGGGTGCTCGCGCGGTACTTCTCGAAGTCCGTGGCCGCGTGGGCCGGTGCCGGTCGACGTTCCGCATGGGCTATGATCGATCTTGGAAGTCCGCCGCAACTCACGGCGACCGACACTGCGTTGGTGGTCCAAGGAAAGACACCCCGCTTCCTGCGGGGAAATGCAGGTGCAAGGCCTGCCCAGCGCTCGCTCGCGAAGCCCTTCTCCTCTTCGGGGAAGGGCTTCGTCATGTTCCCCTGATGCGCGGTCAGGTGAGCGTGACGGGTGCCGGCAGCGTTGCGGTTGCCCACGGAGAACGAGTGTGGAGCGCCTGTCACCGAAGTCGGACCGGTAGTTCGACCGGATGACGGAACAGGTAATGTCGCTCTCTTCGGGTGGTGCAGGCCCTCGGAATCCCAAAGGCGATGGCCCGTGATGAACTTCCGGTCATGAATGGTCGTTCGGACGCTCCGATACACAAGGCGTGGCGCGTGCCCGCTGCCGACGTTCTGCGAGGACGCCGAGCTCTGTGGTGGAGTGTCGGACCGAGTGGGGAGCTGGCGGTACTCCTGGTCCACCGGCGACATCTCAAGCGCTACCACCGCGTCAAAGGTTGGGTCGGCCGCAGTGTGGACACGCCGTTCACCGGTGAGCTCGTCATCGCCGAGGGGGGAGAGGAGCGGCGCACGCCGGTGAAGGAGGGCCAGGCCCGCAGGCGAGTCGTCCTCATTGCTCCCGCCATCGAGCCGTGGCCCGGCCGAGCAGCGCGGGGGCTGTTCAGGAGAGGGTATTCGGTTTGCGAGGCGGGGGGACGGCCCGCAGCAGTCCCCACAGGGGATGTGAGCCGGACGCCCACACTCCGAGAGTATGGCGGTCGACCACGTGAAGCCGCTGTTGCTCGGCGAAGGCCACGGCCGGCGCGGTCACGCGGCCGTTCGTCACGATTACTGCGATGTCGGCGCCGTGGACCTGGCGGGCGGTGCCGTTGAGTACCTGAAGGTCCGGCGTGCCCACTGCGGAGCCGGCGAGGCCGTTACGGCGGTGCTTGCACTGGATCACCCAGCGCCGCCCGTAGGGGTCGGTGGCCTTCACATCCGCGCCCAGGTCCCCGCTGCCGCCCACCCGGACCGCGTCCTCGGCGGCGCTGTTGTCTTGGTTACCGCCTTGGACGTGAAGGAAGCGTGTGTGGTTCCTGAGCGCCTGTGGTAATGCCGGTTTTGCCCTGGTGCGATGTGCCAGAAATTCCGGGGGTCGGCCAGTGTTGTGACCGCATGGGTTCGCAGGGTTGGCGGTCGGGGGTGGTTGGGTGGGCGATGACGCCTTCCGGTCGGATTCCTGATCGGCGGGGTTGGTTTCCGGGCGGAGCTTCTTCGACGAACCGACCACCGGCCTCGACCCGCGCGGTGCTCGTCGGGGCCGTCGGCGTGGCCATCGCGTTCCGGGCCACGGATGCCACCGTCCTGGAGTGGATCCTGGCGGTCGGGCTGCTGGCGCTCGTCTCGCTGCCGTTCACCTGGATCGCGGTCGGCGTGGGCTTTTCCCGCCCGCAGCCCGAACCCCGAGGCGGCGGGCAACAACGCCATGCCGCTGATGGTCCTGCCGCTCATTTCCAGCGCTTGCGTGCCGGTCGACGCGATGCCGGGCTGGTTCCGGCCGATCGCCGAGTACCAGCCCTTCACCCCGGCCATCGAGACCCTCCGAGGCCTGCTGCTCGGCACCGAGATCGGCAACAACGGGTGGCTGGCCGTGGTTTGGTGTGTGGGGCCGGCCGTGCTCGGATACGTCTGGTCCAAGTCGCTGTTCAACCGTGATCCGAAGTAGGCGCCGACAGCTCGTCCCACTCCGGGGCGGCGTACTCCGACACCGCGTCGGCGTATGCCGCCCCGTCGGCGTTCTCCGACGGCCGCCGGGGCCGCGCCGCCGTCATCATCGGCTGGAAGTCGCTCTGCACCCACAGTCGTTCGCCCTGCGCGTCCAGCACCATGCAGGAAGCGCGCGCGGGTTCGCGGAATCCTGGACGTGTGGCCGACAGGGACGGGGCCGCCCGTCCAGGGGTGCGGGGTGCGGACGTACTTCACCGCGGTCGTGGGGGAGATGCCGAAGCGGTGCACGAGGCGGACCGGGTCGTTACTATGCCGCGCCTCGAAGAACATGCGGTCAGCTCATACCTGAGCGGGGCGAAGGCGGCTCCTCGCGGCGCCGTAGTTGATCGGAGGAGAGGCGGCAGGATCGTCGAGCCGGTGGAGGACGCGGGCCGGTCGCCGGTCGGTGGCAGGTGCCTTCCGGTCCCGTGAGGGCCGCCGGGCCGGCGACCCTCACGGGTGTGACGGTCCAGAAGGCCGTCCGGGCAGAACGGGCGGTCGGGTCCGCTCACCCCATCTGGAGACGGTCGGCCAGACCGGCGGCGGCGAACGCGGCCACCAGTTCGTCACGGCCCTCGGTGAAGTGGGCCCAGCTGTCGTAGTGGACGGGGACCACCCGGCGGGCGCCGAGGATCTCGGCGGCCTCGGCGGTCTGCGTGCTGTCCAGGACGATCAGCGCGCCGTCGAAGAGGACGGGGAAGCGCGGAGCCCCGGCGAAGAGGATGGCGGTGTCCACGGGGGAGAAGCGCTCGGCGATCTCCCTGACGAGGTCGAGGGAGGCGTTGTCACCGCTCACATAGACGGTGGGCAGACCCTCCCCGGTCAGAACGAAGCCCACGACCTGGCCGACAATCGCCTCGACTTGCTCGCGCGGCCCGGGTCCATGGAGGGCGGGCACTCCCGTCACGGTGATGGTGCCACCCCCGGGACGGTCCAGTTCGACGGACTCCCAGTCGGCCAGCCCCTTGGCGCGGTCGCCCAGGCGCTGTCCGCCACCGGGGGTGGTGAGCGTCAGCGGGACGTCGGCCAGCAGGGCTCGGCCGGAGTTGTCGAGGTTGTCGGCGTGCTCGTCGTGGGAGAGCAGGACCACGTCGATGCGGCCGAGGTCGGCGGGGTTGCCGGAGGAAGGCGCCGTCTTGGCCAGGAGCGGGCCACCGGGCGCCTGGTAGTCGCCGGGGCCGTCGAAGGTCGGGTCGGTCAGGAACCGCAGGCCGCCGTACTCGAAGAGGGCGGTCGGGCCGCCGAAGACGCGGACGGGGAACTGTTCGCTGGTGGAGCGCGTGGCAGACATGAAAGAGATACCTCACGGATGAGAGTTCGTTTATCCGTGAGTCACTCTAGATACTTCTCACGTATGCATGCAAGCCGTACCATGAGAATCATGAAGGAGACCGTGACCGCCGAACCGCCGCCGTCCGCACCGGGCGCCGAGCAGTACCCCGCCCTCGACCTCGCCAACAGCGCCATCGCCCTGCCCGGCGGGCAGTACATCGATCTCCTCGGCACACCTGGGGACGCCGAAAAGTGGCTGGTCGACCGCGACCTCGCCCCGGCCGACACCGGCATGATGGAAATGTGCGCCACCTTGCTGCGCTCCTTGCGTGAACAGGTGCGCGCCCTGCTCGCGGCCCATGTCGCCGGGCTGCCCGCCCCTTCGGGGGCGCTGACCGCCGTCAACGACGCACTCACCCGGGCCCCCGCAGCCTCTCTGCTCCACTGGGATCCCACCCGTGGCCTGTACCGTGAGGCGTCCCATCCCGTCACCCAGATCGTCGAGCACGCTCTCGCCGTCCTCGCGGCCAACGCCGCCGACCTGCTGACCGGCCCCGACGCCGAACGCCTCACCGCCTGCGGCTCAACCCCCTGCAACCGCTACCTCCTCCGGCACGGCCGCCGCCACTGGTGTTCCATCCGCTGCGGCGACCGCGCCCGCGCAGCCCGCGCCTACGCCCGACGCCCCCGGCCCACGGCGGACTGACCAGGTCCTCGCGGGCACGCGCGGTTCACGTGCCGGCTCGTTCGCGAGGCGGCTCTCCAGGCGGTGCCCACGGCCCCCGGCGGGTCCGGTCCGGCAAGTGGCGGTCACCACCCACTGCGCGATCGACCCTCCTTGCCGTCCTCGTTCTCGTCGAGCCCGGCCGAGTCCCGGTCGAGAAGTCGGCACGGCGGTGCGGAAGCGACGGATCGCCGGTCTCCTCGACCCGTCCGACCCGTCCGACCCTCGCCACCGCGAGCGACGTGACGGCCCGTAACCGCCTGCCCTCCTGTGCCTGAGCCTCCATGAGGTGCCGTGGTCTCCGGCAGCCCGCTGTGAAGGTGCACCAGGACGGCGGTGCGGCACGGATGCCGGAGGGGGCCGGCGGGCTTGGCGCTCGGTTTCGTCGCCGTACGTCGATCTCGGGGGTTGGTCGGCTCGCCCTCCGGCGGTTCGGTCGCCAGGTCTTCCTGTCCGTTGCGGTGCGCCTGCCGGATCCGACCTCGGCCGCCGTGGCCGGGTCATGGTGCGTTCGATGGTCCGCCGGCTGTGGCCGGGCCGTTGTGCGTTCCCGACCCCTCCGCGGTCGATCCGGTGCTGGATGCCTCGTGTCGGCGACCGTCGGCGCAGCTGGTCGGAGTCGTGGCCCTTCGCTCGACGGTCTCCACCGTGAGCGGCGGTTCCATCGGTCCGCCGCCCGCGGGGCCGACGTCATTCGCCGGCCGTCGGGACCACCGCATCGGAGGCGAACCGTCCTCGCGGCCGGGCCCCGCGCCTCTGCCGGACTCATCGCTTCCCCGTACGGGCAGCTGTTTCCGGACGCTGCGGCGAATCCGGGGTTCTGTCGGCGGGAAGCTCTGTCTTGCCCTCTCCCGTGCCGGCCGGTGCCTGGGCATCCAGGCCCGGGCGCATCTGCGTCGGGGACCATTCGGCGCGCCACCCACCGACAACTTTTCTTTTCTTGACAATTAATTTCGTCGGTCGCATCCTGGAGCGGTGCTGGACGTAGCTGTGATCGAAGAACCCGCCGCGGCCGAGGCGTCCCTGGACCCGATACGGTCCCGGATCCTCGCCGCCCTGGCCGAGCCCGGCTCGGCCGTCATGCTGGCCGCCCGCCTGGGGCTGCCCCGGCAGAAGGCCAATTACCACCTGAAGGAACTGGAGCGTCACGGCCTGGTCGAACTCGCCGAGGAACGGCGCAAGGGCAACGTCACCGAGCGGGTGTACCGTGCCACCGCCGCCTCCTACGTGATCTCTCCCAGCGCCCTGGCCGCCGTCAGTCCGGACCCCTCCAGGTCCCCGGACCAGCTCTCCGCCCGCTGGTTGCTGGCGCTGGGGGCGCGGCTGGTGCAGGAGGTCGGTGCTCTGCTGACCGGCGCCTCCCGGGCCTCGCGGCGGGTTGCGACCTTCGGTGTCGACGCGGAGGTGCGGTTCGCCTCCGCGGCCGACCGGACGGCCTTCGCCGACGAGCTGGCCCAGGCCGTGACTGACCTTGTGGGCCGCTACCACGACGAGTTCGCCCCCGGGGGGCGAACTCACCGGCTGATCGTCGGGCTCCACCAGATCCCCGCCGCGCAGCCCGGCGCCCAGGGGAGCCCGGCCGATCCGCAGCAGACGGCCGGGGAGACACATGGGCACGAACCCGAAGCACGACAGGAGACCCCGCGATGACGCACCCCTTCGAGATCGAACAGGAGACGACCCTGTCGGCGGGTCCCGAACAGGTCTGGGAGGCGATCGCCACCGGCCCGGGGATCGACTCCTGGTTCATGGGGCGCAACGAGGTGGAGCCGCGCGAGGGCGGCACCGCCGCCATGGACACCGGGGGCAACCGTGAGGAGTCGGTGGTCACCGCCCACGAACCCGGCAAACGCTTCGCCACCCGCACGGCCACCGCCGAGGACGGCCGTTTCATGGCCTTCGAGTACCTGATCGAGGGGCGCGACGGCGGCAGCACCGTGCTCCGCATCGTCCACAGCGGTGTGCTCGGCGACGACTGGCAGGACGAGTACGACGCGTTGCGCCGCGGCTGGCCCTTCCACCTCCACACGCTCCGCGAGTACCTGGCCCACTTCCCGGGACGCACCGGCGTTCCCGTCTTCGCCCTGGCGCCCTCGGGCGAGCAGCCCGGGCAGCAGGTCCGGGCGGCCCTCATCCGCGGGCTGTCGCTGCCGAGTCCGGTCGCCGTGGGCGCGCGTGCTCACGCCGAGCCGGCCGGCCTGCCGCCGGTGGACGGCGAGGTGACCTGGTCGGACGACGAGCGCATCGAGGTCCGTACCGCCGACGGGCTCTACACCTTCCACCACTTCCCCGGCGTGGTGCTGATGTTCCACCACCTCTTCGGCCCCGACACGGACGGCGCCGAGGCCGCCTGGCAGCACTGGCTGACCGGCCTCCTCGCCTGACCTCTGGCGGGCCTGGGCACACGGCCACCCCGTCGGGCACCGGGGCCCGCCTCGCCCGCAGAACTGCCGGACCAGCCGCTCTGGGCGGCGGCCACCGGCACCTCACCATCGGGCGCCTGCGCCGTGAACGCGGCCCGAGCGCGCACCGAGCAGCCACACAACACACATCCAAGACACCGAGGGAAGATTCTCATGCGCACTGTGATCAGCACGGCCTTCATCTCGCTCGACGGCGTCGTGGAGGCGCCGGGCGGCGAACCCGGCTACCGGAACTCCGGATGGACCTTCAAGGAAGTCGACTTCGTCCCCGAGGCGTTCGAGATCAAGGAGCGGGAACAGCGGGAGTCCACCGCGATCCTGATGGGCCGGGTCAGCTACGAGGCGTTCAGCCCGGTGTGGCCGGACATGGCGGAGTTCGCGCATTACAAGGCGGTGCCCAAGTACGTCGTCTCCACCACCCTCACCGAGGACAAGGTGGTCTCCAACTGGGGCGAGACCACGATCCTGCGGTCCCTCGACGACGTCGCCGCCCTCAAGGAGACCGACGGCGGCCCGATCATCGTCCACGGCAGCGCCTCGCTGAACAACAGCCTCTCGGACGCGGGCCTGATCGACCGCTACCACCTGCTGGGCTTTCCGCTGCTGCTCGGCGCCGGCAAGCGCCTGTTCAGCACCTCGGACAAGGACACCCAGAAGCTGAAGCTGGTCGAGCACGAGGTCTACGGCAACGGCCTGCAGAAGCAGGTCTTCGACGTCGTCCGCTGACGACGTTCCGGGCGTCCCGCCACGCCCTCGCCTGTGAGGGCATGGTGTCCCCGGTCACCTGCCGGTACAGAAACGCGCTGACATCCCATCGTCGTTGGTCAGGCAAATGCGGCCTGGCCCGCGGCCCGATCTCCACAGGCGGCGTGCCACGGACGGCCTCCACCCCGAGTTCGGGCCACCGCCTGCGGCACCAGTCGCTGGAGCAGTAGCTGGGACTTCTGGCGACTCACGCCGTGGCGGTCTCGGTGTTGGGAGGCCATCGGGTCGATCGCGAGCACCCGGCGGCTGCCGGATCGGAGAGCCGCGATGAGCAGGTCACGCCCGGTCACGATGGCCGTCGGGACCGGGGTCTCGGGGTTGTCGCCGTGGTCGGCCAGAAGATCCGGAAGTCGACTGTCGGGCATCGGAGCATGTTTGCCGGCCCCGTGCGCCCCGGACGGTGTGGAGCGGGGAACCCTTCTTGTGCTGTCCGGTGGTACGCCGGAGTCTCGGGGGCATCGGATGTGATCCGTCTCTGTCGGGACGCCTGTTACGGGGTGCCGGTCATCGCGTCTCGATCGTGGTGACCAGGGCGTCGAGGCCGTTCTGGTAGATGCCGGTGAAGAGGGCCTCTGCCTCCTGGTCGCTCACGCCTACGGGGACGAAGCGTCCGCTCCACTGGACTTCGGCGGCCTCCGGCCTGCCGGGCATGGTGTGGACGCGGAGGAAGACCCGGGCCACAGGTTGGGAAGCAGGTGGCGCCGGGCGGCGCGGGAACGTCGTGGTCGGCGCCGGGCTCAGGGCAGGATGGAGTCGACGTAGCCGCCGTCGGCACGCACGGCGCCACCGGTGGTGGCGGAGGCGTGGGGCGAGGCGAGGTAGACGACCATGTTCGCGATCTCCTCGGGCTCGATGAGGCGTTGAATCAGTGACTGGGGACGGTACTTGACCATGAACTCGTGCTGCGCCTCGTCCCAGGGCAACTCGTCGCCGACGAGCTCACGGACGAATCCTTCGACGCCTCCGGTGTGGGTCGGCCCGGCGATGACGGAGTTGACGGTGACGCCGGTACCGGCGGCGTCCTTGGCGAACCCGCGGCCGACAGCGAGCAGTGCGGTCTTCGTCATGCCGTAGTGGATCATTTCGGCGGGGGTGGCCACGGCCGAGTCGCTGGCGAGGTTGAGGATCCGCCCCCAACCCCGTTCCTTCATGCCGGGCAGAAAGGCGCGGATGAGCCGGACGGCGGACAGGACGTTGACTTCGAAGTAGCGGCGCCACTCGGCGTCGTCGATCTCCAGCGGAGGGGAGGCGCCGAAGATGCCGAGGTTGTTGACGAGGATGTCGACCGTGGGCACGGCCTTCAGTACAGCGGCGGCGCCCTGCTCCGTCGCCAGGTCGCCCACGGCGCCGGTGACATCGTCGCTGCCGGAGCCGGTGCGCACCGTGCGGACGGCCCCCGCGACGCGCTCCTCGCCGCGGCCGTTGACGACGACGCGGGCTCCCGCGCGGGCGAGGCCGACGGCGATGGCGTGGCCGATGCCCTGGGTGGAGCCGGTGACCAGAGCAGTGCGGCCGGCGAGATCGATCTGCACGATGCGTTCCCCTCGTCGAGGCTGAGGCGATGTCGGCGTCCCGGAGCGCCCGTCCGACGTGGACAAGCGCTCCGGGACGTTCGGGATCAGTTGAAGGTGTCGGGGTCCGGGCCGGTGCGCAGACCCCGCTCGAGGCCCGCGAGTGCCGCCATGTCGGCGTCGGTGAGCTCGAAGCCGAAGACATCGAGGTTCTGCCGGATGCGGTCGGGGGTGACGGATTTGGGGATCACGATGTTGCCGCTCTGCAGGTGCCAGCGCAGCACGACTTGCGCTGGGGTTACGCCATGTGCCTCGGCGACTCCCACGATCGCGTCGTCCCCGAGTACCGCGCCCTGGGCCAGGGGACTCCAGGCCTCGGTGGCGATGCCGTGCTCGGCGTGGAAGGCGCGCAGCGCGGTCTGCTGGAGGCCGGGGTGCAGCTCCACCTGGTTGACCACCGGAGTGATGCCGGTGTGCTCCAGGAGGCGCCGCAGGTGGGGGATCTGGAAATTCGAGACGCCGATGGCGCGGGCGCGCCCGTCGGCGAGGATCCGTTCCAGCGCCTTGTAGGTCTCCACGTACAGGTCGCGGGCCGGGGTGGGCCAGTGGATGAGGTAGAGGTCGACGTGGTCGAGGCCGAGCTTGTGCAGGGAGGCGTCGAACGCCGCCAGGGTCCGGTCGTGGCCCTGGTCCTCGTTCCACAGCTTGGTCGTGACGAACAACTCCTCGCGGGGGAGGCCGGAGGCGGCGATGGCCCTGCCGACACCGCGCTCGTTGCCGTAGATCGCGGCGGTGTCGATGCTGCGGTAGCCGGCCTCCAAGGCGCTGGTGACCGCGGCGGTGGTCTCCTCGTCGGGGACCTGGAAGACGCCGAATCCCAACTGAGGCATGGTCACACCGTTGTTGAGCGTCACGTTCGGTACGGAAGTCATCAGGTGTCCTTTCTTCGGTACTGCTGTGAGCAGGAGAGCGGAGCAGGGAGCGGCTCGCCGGTGCCGGCCACCGCCGCCCCGCCGGTCGAGTTCGGTCAGAGAGTCTGGAGAGCGGCCCGGGCGAAGGCGTGATCCTGCTCGGGGGCGCCACCGCCGAGGCCGAGGGCGCCGATGAGCTGTCCGTCGCGATGGATCGGCACGCCGCCGGCGATGAACAGCAGGGGCTTGTGCAGCGCGGTGGCCAAGGAGTGGAAGGGGCCGTCCGGCTTGACCAGATCGACCAGGTCGGCCGTCGGTGCGTTCAGTTGCAGGGCGGTGTAGGCCTTGGCCGTGCTGGTTTCGCCGGAGACGAGTACGGCGCGCTCGTCGCGGCGGAAGGCCAGCAGGTTTCCGCCGGCGTCCAGGACGGTGATGCTGACGGGGACGCCGTCCGCGTCGGCGGCGTGGCGAGCGGCGAGGACGAGGGTCTCCGCGTCGGTAGCGGTCAGCGGGGCCACGGTGGTGGTGTGCATGGGAGATTTCCTTGTATCGGTGGGGGACAGGCGGCCGGTGCGGCGTGGGTACGGGGGATCAGGAGCGGACGGCTCCCGTCGCGGCGGAAGCGGCACCGTGGTCGGAGGCCTCGGCGGGGTCGAGGTTCGCCGGGCTGGAAGCCGCAGTGGTGCGGCTGGGCCGCACTTCGAGCCGGTGCGAGATGACGGCCAGCACCAGGGCGGCGGCGGCCAGGGCAGCCCCGACGGCGTTGGGTGCGGTGTAGCCGAGGCCGGAGGAGATCACCAGTCCGCCGAGCCAGGCGGACAGGGCGTTGCCCAGGTTGAAGGCGCCGATGTTGGCCGCGGAGGCCAGCGTCGGCGCGCCGTGGGCATGGTCCAGGACGCGCTTCTGCAGCGGCGGGACGGTGGCGAAGCCGAGAGCGCCGATGAGGAAGATGGCCACGACGGACGCGGCCTTGCCGGAGGCCAGGAGGGTGAACAGCAGCAGGACCAGCGCCAGGCCGCCCAGGGCGGTGTAGAGCATGGGCATGAGCTTGCGGTCCGCGAAACGGCCCCCGATGAGGTTGCCCGCCACCATGCCCAGCCCGAAAACCACCATCAACCAGGTGACGGAGGATTCTGCGAAGCCGCTCACCTCGGTCATCATCGGTGCGATGTAGGTGATCGCGGCGAACACGCCTCCGAAACCGAGAACCGTCATGGCCATGGCCAAAACGACCTGGACGTTCTTGAAGGCGGCGACCTCGTGCCGCAGCTGTACTCCATCCGGCCTGGGTACGTCGGGTACGAGCTTGGCGACGCCGGCCATGCCGAGAACGCCGAGGGCGGCGACGAGCAGGAAGGTCACGCGCCACCCGGCGCTCTGGCCCACGAACGTGCCCAGGGGCACACCGACGACGTTGGCCACGGTCAGGCCGGTGAACATCATGGAGATGGCGCCGGCCTTCTTCTCCGGTGCCACCAGTTCGGCGGCGACGACGGAGCCGATGCCGAAGAAGGCGCCATGGGCCAGTGAGGCCACCACTCGGCCGATCAGCATGACGGCGAAGACGGGGGCGACGGCGGAGATGAGGTTGCCGAGGATGAACAGTCCCATGAGCAGCATGAGCATGTTCTTGCGAGAGATCCTGGTGCCGAGGACGGTCATGATCGGTGCGCCGATCATGACGCCGAGGGCGTAGCCGGTGACCAGGAAGCCGGCCGTCGGCACGGACACGCCGAGGTCCGCGCCGACCTGGGGCAGCAGCCCCATGATCACGAATTCCGTGGTGCCGATTCCGAAGGCCCCTATGGCCAGGGCCAGCAGTGCGAGTGGCATGACGAGGGTCCTTTGATCTACAGAGTGAAGTTGCGTGAGCGCCTTACGTGCATCAACAATAATTGCATACGAAGGCTAATGGCAAACGCGGGTATAGTGAAGTCCGTGATATGGAGGCAGGTCCTCTGCCTGCGCCTCCGCTCGCACGACCCGACCGAGGGAGCTGCTCATGACCGCCACCGACCCGGCGATGACCGCACTGGCGCACGGCTGGTCGGCGCTCTCGCTGCTGCATGGACGTATCGAGAACAGGGTCGAACGAGCGCTTCAGGCCGAACACCGCTTGAGCGCACGCGAGTACTCGCTGCTGGACGTGCTGAACCGCCAGCACGACGGAGAAGGCGGACATCTGCAGATGCGGCAGGTCGCCGACTCCGTCGTCCTCAGCCAGAGCGCCACCACGCGGCTGGTGACCCGGCTTGAGAACCGCGGGCTGCTCTCGCGCTACCTGTGCCCCACCGACCGCCGCGGCATCTACGCCGATGTCACCGACGACGGCCTGCGCCTGCTGGAGGAGGCTCGCCCCACCCACAACGCCGCCCTGCGCGAGGCCCTCGACCAGGCAGCCACCGAGCCCGCGCTCGCGCCCCTGGTCCACGCCGTCCAGCAACTGCAAGGCGGTTTCAAGCGGGTGTGACCTGCCGCCGCATGCGACGAGGCGACAGTGGGCACGGCCCGGCCGTCCCGCGGCCGGTCGGAGGTTTCACTTCTTGAGCCCCGGTGGGCGCATCCCGACCGGCACCTCCGCCGACCACCGGCCGATGCGTCAGACGCACCATCTCTGCCGAGGAGCAGGAGACCGGCCTGTAACAACGCAACTCTTCCAGCTTCTCTGGAAGCGCCGAAGCGCCGAAGCGTCGAAGCGCCGAAGCGTCGAAGCGCCGAAGTGTCGGAGCCTTGCCGGTGCCGGTCAGTCGTCGGTCTTGATCTTTTTCATGGTCAGGTGGGATTCGACGCGCAGGATGCCGGGGAGGCCCGTGAGCTTGCCGGTGAGGAACACGTTGTAGGCGGCGTGGTCGGCGACGGCGACGCGGAGGAAGTAGTCGGGCCGGCCGAACATCCGACGGAACTCGATGACCTCCTCGTACGAGGCCAGCGTTTCCTCCAGCGTTTCGATGGTCTTCAGGTCGTTGGCGTAGACCTCGATGTCGATCATGACTTCCAGGCCCCGGCCGACGGCTTCCGGGTTGATGACGGCGCGATAGCCGGTGATGACGCCGGCCTCCTCCAGGCGCTTGAGGCGGCGCAGGCATGGCGGTGGGGTCAGCCCGACCCGTTTGGCCAGCTCGACGTTGGTCAGCCTCCCGTCCTGACGCATGTGAAACAAAATTGCCCGGTCGACAGCATCAAGGTGAAAGTCATTGCTCACCGCATCAGAATACGGGAATGATTGGAAACCATATGTGGCGACAATCTTACTAAAATTTCGGCATGCGCACGCTTTCGGTTGCTTCGAGCGACCCTCCTCGCCCTGCCCCCGCCTCCGCGCCCCGACCTCGGTCCGAGGCTCTGGCGGCCCTGAAGGACTCCACCTCCGTGGGGCTGGGCCTGCTGCCGCTCGGCCTCGCCTTCGGGGTGCTCATCGCCCATGCCGGTCTGCCCTGGTGGTGCGCGAGCCTGTTCACCGCTGTCGTCTACGCCGGCTCGTTCGAGTTTCTCCTCGTGAACCTGGCCCTTGCGGTCACGCCGCTGGCGACCGTCGCGCTGACCGCCTTCCTGGTCAACGTCCGGCACGTGTTCTACGCGCTTTCCTTCCCCCTCGACCGCGTGCGGGGGCGGCTCGCCAGGACTTACAGCACCTTCGCCCTGACCGACGAGGCATACGCACTGACCACCGGCGAACAGGCCCGGTCCTGGTCCGGCGCGCGCATTGTGTGGCTCCAGGTGTTCATGCAGCTGTACTGGGTCGGCGGCGCCACCGCCGGCGCCCTGCTCGGCTCAGCAGTACCCAACAGCGTCACCGGCCTGGACTTCGCGATGACGGCCCTGTTCGCCGTGCTGGCTCTCGACGCCGTCCGGGAACGGCGTGGTGACCTGCCCACGCCTGTTCTCGCGCTGCTCAGCGCCCTGGCTGCCCGTCTGGTCCTCCCCGGCCAGATGCTGCTGGCCGCCTTCACCTTGTTCACTGCCGCCCTTCTTGCTCGACGATTCACCGCCGGCAAGAGAACCGATGAGGGGGCGTCCCGTGCCTGAAACCCGTTATCTGCTCATGGCCGTAGCCGTCTCGGCCGCCGTCACCTGGGCCCTGCGCGCTTTGCCCTTCACCGTTCTGGCCTCGTTGCGGGCCAGCAGGACCGTGCAGTACCTCGGCGCCCGCATGCCGGCCGGTGTGATGGTGATCCTCTTCGTCTATTGCCTGCGCGACCTTCCGCTGGCTCAGTCCCGCGTCGCCGCGCCCTTGGCCGCCCTGGCCGTCACTGTCGGGCTGCACTTGTGGCGTCGTAACGCCCTGCTGAGCATCCTCGGCGGCACCGCCGTCAGCGTGGCCCTGGCCAGCACCCTCTTCGCAGGCTGACACGCTCCGCCCGCGCATTGCCGCAGGCCGGCGGCCCCGACGACGACCGCATCAACGGGGTCGTCGTCACCGCGTTCGCGCGCATCACCCACCGATGTGCGATCAAGTCGGCCGCGTACAAGTACGCGCGGAGCATCCTGGCCAACGCCGGGAGCCGGACGGCGGCCAAGCCGCCCTCCAGGGCGCGGGGGAGCGTGACGAAGCCCTTCCCCCACCAGGGGAAGGGCTTCGTGAGCGAGCGCCGGGCAGGCCTTGCACCTGCATTTCCCCGCAGGAAGCGGGGCGTCTTTCCTTGGACCACCAACGCACCGTCAGTAGCCGCGAGTTGCGGCGGACTGACAAGATCAACCATAGCGTATGAGAGCCGTCGGCCAGGCCGGGAGGGTTTCGGTGCACGCCCTGGAAGAGCGGTGATTCGCGGAGAGGTTTCCGACCCCTTGCTGAACCCTCGCCGGGTGAGCTTGTCCGGTGGGGTCGGCTCCTTCCAAGGCCGTCGCAGGTCGGTGGCCGGCGGGCAGGCAGGACGAAGCCGGGCGCGGGCAGCGATCACCAGCCATGTCCGGCGGTCGGTCGCCGACGAGTCACGAAGCCGAGGCTCGTCCATCTCGAGGCCTGTTTGAACGCTGGTCACCGGATCGGGTGCGCCGCACGGGTGGTGCATCGGCCGACGGCGCCAGGACAGCAGTCGCGGTGGCTGGTGCCCGACAGGCAGACCCGATCGCGCTCGTCTTCGCTCCGGTCAGCTGGTCACCTGGTGAGGCGGTGCGGCGGCGCGGCGGGACCGGGCCAGAGCAAGCCGGCCGAGGATCACGGCGATCAGCCCCAGCAGCAGGGCCAAGAAGCCACCGACCACCCCGTTGCCGGTGCCGGGACCGCCGTCGGCGACGGCCAGATTCAGCGCGCCGATGACCATGCCGGTCAGCCCCGCAACTAGAGCCACGATGGCCCTGCTTCGCCTGTTGACGGTGCCGATTCGGTCGGCCGAGCGGGCCAGGGCCAACCTGCCGATGACCACGCCGGCCAGCGCCACCAGCGCGGCCGTGGTGCCCACGAGTCGCCCGGCGGTCAGGCTGTAGGCATCGACGGCGGCCGTCGGTGCGGCAAGCATGAACTGGACTGACATGAAGTACTCCTTCTCCTTCTGCGACTGGAACGTCGCCTGATCATGTGTGTCGGACCCACCGCCGGTCGTCCAGCGGGCGCAGGCAATTCGCGTTGCCGCCGATGCCGTATCCGGCTGCCACGGATGCGGCAGGAGCCGCGCAGGTACCGCACGTGCGGTAGTCGGCCGATCGTCCGCGCGCAGGAGTCACCTGCGCGGACAACCGGCTAAGGTGCGCGCATGGACAGGGGATGGATCAGTGTCGGAGACTGGGCGATCGCCGTCGGTGTGGCGGCGACGCTGCTGGTCACCGGCCTGTCCAGGCAGCACTCCGCCACGATTCCCGACCTGCTCGGGTACGCGCTGCTGACGGCTGGTGGGCTGGCGTTGGCCGCTCGCCGCCTATCTCCGGTTCCTGTACTGGCCGTCACCGGGCTCTGCGCGGTGGGTTACCAGGCCGCCGGGTTCGATGTGCCTGCCGTCGCGTACCTGTTCGCGGTGTACGCGGCCGTACGGGCGGGGCACCGTACTGCCGCGGTGGGGGCGAGCGTGACCATGTTGGCAGCTCTCCCCCTCGCGGCACTGGCTTCGGGCCTGCACGACACGGGCGAGGCGTTCGCGCAGGCCCGAGGCGCCCTCGAACTGGCCTGGCTGATCGCGGCCGGCGCTGCGGGTGAAGCGCTGCGGCAGGCCGAGCGGCGGGCGGACGAGGCCGAGCACACCCTGGAGGAGACCGCTCGGCGCCGCGCCGATGAGGAGCGGCTGCGCATCGCGCGGGAGTTGCACGATTCCCTCACCCACCAGATCTCCGTCATCAAGGTGCAGGCCGAAGTTGCCGTGCACGTGGCCCGCAAGCGGGGCGAGGAGGTACCGGAAGCCCTGCTGGCGATCCAGGAGGCCGGCCGCGAGGCGAGCCGGGAGCTGCGCGCGACCCTGGAGGCACTGCGCGACGACGATGCGAGCCCGCCACGCGGGCTCGACCACGTTGCGGAACTCGTGGAAAAGGCCGGTACGTTCGGCCTGAACACAACACTGACGATCGAGGGACGGCGACACGTTGTGCCGGCCGCGGTGGACCGGACCGTCTACCGGATCGTTCAGGAGTCGCTCACGAACATCGCTCGTCACGGGGATGCCACCACGGCGTCGGTCCGAATCGACTACCGGTCCGATGCCCTCGCGATACGCATCGACGACGACGGCAGGGCGACGCAGGACACCGCCCCGACGCCCGGCGTCGGACTGCTCGGCATGCGCGAACGAGTCACCGCCCTCGGCGGCCGACTGCGCGCCGAACCCCGTGGCGAGGGCGGCTTCACCGTCCAGGCCGAACTCCCCGTTGACCAGACGTCATGATCCGTGTCCTGCTGGTCGACGACCAGCCGCTGATTCGCAGCGGGTTCCGCGCCCTCCTCGATCTCGAAGACGACATCGAGGTGGTGGCCGAGGCCGCCGACGGGCAAGAGGGCCTGACTCTGGCCAGGGAGCACCTGCCCGATATTGCACTCGTCGACATCCGGATGCCGGTCGTCGACGGCATCGAGACAACCCGGCGCATCGCCGCGGACCCGACCCTGGCCGGGGTGCACGTCGTCATCCTGACCAATTACGGCTTGGACGAATACGTCTTCAACGCGCTGCGCGCCGGCGCTGCCGGGTTCCTCGTCAAGGACATCGTGCCGCAGGACTTCCTGCACGCCGTACGTGTCGCCGCGCGTGGTGACGCCCTGCTCGCACCCTCGATCACCCGCAAACTCATCAACCGGTACGTCACCCAGCCGTTTCACACCGGCACCGACACGGGACTGGAAGAGCTGACCAACCGCGAACGCGAGGCCGTGGTCCTGGTCGCGCGAGGCCTGTCCAATGACCAGATCGCCGACCGCATGGTGATCAGCCCAATGACCGCAAAAACCCATATCAACCGGGCCATGACCAAGCTCCACGCACGTGACCGCGCTCAGCTCGTAGTCCTCGCCTACGAATCCGGCTTGGTAGCCCCACGCAACTCCTGACATCCACGGTCCGGGTGCAGGCCTGCCCGCCGGTGGTCCTCGTACTGAATGCCCTCTTGCAGGGTGAGGTCGAGTCCTTCGACCTCACCCTGCGAGCCTTCGTCGACTGCGCGTCGGCGGCGGGCCAATGGGTCGGCGCGACCCGAAGGCTGTCGTTGCCCGCGTTCCGGGACAGAGCCGGCCGAATCGGTGCGGGCTATGGCAGTTCGGGTCGGCACAGCCCTGGTGGCCGACGCCGGCGCGCGGTCCGGCCCAGGTCGCGCCGGCGAAGGCCACCGTAGCCCTGGCCGCCCTGCCGCGGGCCGCTGGTTGCGGGCCGAAGCGTCCGCCGTGTCAGGGCACGGTGATTACGATCTTGCCGCGCGCATGGCCGGTGGCGCTGACGTCATGAGCTGTGGCGGCCTCCTTCAGCGGGAACACGGCGTGCAACGGGACGGTGAGGCGGCCGTGGTCGGCGAGGTCGGCCGCCAGCGGTAGTCCTGCCCAGCCCGGCGACTCTCCGGCTTCGGAGCGGGAGAACCGCACTCCGTGCCGGCCGGCGTCGAAGTCCGCGATGGTCACCACGCGGTGCGGATCGCCGGCGATGGCCACGAGTTCGGCAAGAGAGCCCTTACCAGCCGCGTCCAGAACCACATCGACACCGAGCGGAGCCAGTGGGGCAAGGCGATCGGCCAGCCCCGCCCCGTAGGTGACCGGTACGACGCCGAACTGGTCGAGGAAGCCGTGGTTGCCTTCGCTCGCGGTGCCGATCACGGTGAGGCCGCGGGCCTGGGCGAGTTGCGCGGCGATGGTGCCGACGCCTCCGGCGGCACCATCGATCAACAAGGTCATGCCTTCGGCGGCTTCCAGTGCGTCCAGTACACGTGTGGCTGTGTCGATATTGCCCGCGGCGCCACCCGCTTGCTCGAAGGACCATGACTGAGGCTTGGACGCCCACGCCTCCAGCACGGCGTACTGAGCCGCGGCACCTCCCTGATCCACGAAGGGGACGAGGCCGAAGACCGCATCTCCCACGGCGGTGCCGGTCACCCCCTCGCCCACCTCGTCGACGATTCCCGCGGCATCCATGCCGGGTATAAGGGGGAAGTCCACGGTGGCGATGTCCCGCAGCATCCCTGAGCGCAGGTACCAGTCAGCAGGGGTGACGCCGGTGGCACGCACCGCGATGCGGACCTGGCCTGGCCCGGCGTGCGGCTCGTCGACCTCCTCGACGCAAAGGACCTCGGAACCGCCATAGCGGTGGTACTGCACAGCAAACACGGGCAACCTCCGTACACATGGCACATCGTTCAGCAGGAGAACTCGCAGCCGCCGCTCACCTCTGCGGCAGAGAGCCGACCGCGGGGCACCGCGGCACCAGGTCACGCTAACCCGCTAAACGGTCGACCTCTTCCGTTTGTGATTAAGTGGGAGACATGCCTGCCCAACCGTCTCGGAACCCGCCCCCTTCCGCCTCCGGCACCCCTGTCCGGGGGCAGAGAGCCGACGCCCGGCACAACCGCGCCCGGCTCCTCCAGGCCGCCCGCGAGGCGTACGCTCTCAACGGCGCCGACGTGTCCTCCAGCGCAATCGCCCGCAGAGCGGGTGTGGGTGCCGCCACCCTCTACCGGCACTTCCCGACACGCGGCTCGCTGATCGCCGCTGCGTTCTCCGAGCAACTCAGCCAGTGCGTCGCAGCCCTCGACGAGGCCCTTCAGGACGACGATCCCTGGCGCGGACTTCGCAACGTCCTCACCAAGGTGTGCCTGATGCAGGCCCAGGACCGCGGGTTCAGCGCCGCGTTCCTCTCCCAATTTCCCGACGCGCCCGACGTCCATCGTGAGCGTGCCCGCGCCGAGGCATGCCTCGCCCAGCTGGTACAGCGTGCGAAGGACACCGGACAGTTGCGCAAGGACTTCGACCCCAGCGACGTCACCCTCCTGCTCCTGGCCAACAACGGCGTCGTGCGAGAGTCCCCGGCGGCCTCCATGGCCGCATCCCGCCGCCTGCTCGCCTACTTCCTCCAGTCGTGCCTGCCGACGGACGGCACCCCCCTGCCGCAGCCCGCGCCACTCCGCCTCGACGACCTCTACAAGCCACCGCATCGAACGGGGTGACCGGCCGGCGTCCACCCCGGGGCACGCGCCCCTGATGTGGCCCGACGGGTGCGGCGGCCCCGCTCGCCGTTCGCGGCACGCACGCAGCCTCGTGTCACAGCCCTGCCAGGGCGAGGAGCCGGTGGATGTGTGCGGGCGGCAGGTCGGGATTGCCGGCTGCGGCGGTCGCGACCGATTCCGATGGATCGGCCAACAGCCGTGTCAGATCGTGGGTCGGAAGCCTGGGGTGGGTCGTGATGGCGCGGCGCACTGTGTGATCGGGGTCGGTGGCAAGGTGACGGACGAGTTCCATCGGCAGGCCGAGGTCGCGTGGGGCCAACTGGCGCATCCTCGGGTCGGGATCGGTGGCCAGCCGCCGCAGGGTGTCCACGGGGAGGGGGAGGTCGTCGGCCGGGCGCCAGCGTGTCATTTTGTCCGGGCGGTAGCTGCGGTCGATGCGTTCGGCGGTGGCGGGATCGATCTGGTCACGGGTGCTCAGGGCCATCGTCGTGCGGACGCTGCTTTCCTCGTCGTCGAGCAGCCGGGCCACGACCGGCGCGGGGAGGGAGCCGGACATCGCAGCCGAAGCGCGGAAGCAGGCGTAGGGCGAATCGGCGTACGGCAAGGGGGCAGCGGTCACCCACGGCAGGCGCAGCGCCCGAAGCTGCGTCCGGGCAATGGCGTGCATGATTTCCCGTTCAAGCGCGTCATCGTCCGTGGTTCGGTGATCGGTGAGCCAGCCCAGCGGGGGGACCCCGGACAGGATCCGCGCGTGGATCGCGGCACGGGTCGGCTCCGGGGTGTCCTGACGGGCGAAGATACGGAGGGTGACCTGCGGGCTGGGGTCCTCGGCAAGAATGTCGCGCAGCGGCGGTGGGAGGTCGGGGTGCTCGGCGAGTTCCGTGCGCACCTCGTCGTCCGGGTCGTGGGCCAGCCGCTCGGCGGTGGCGGCGTCCAGTGTGCAGTGGCGTACCGCCCCTGCGCGGGTGACCGGGTCGGCCAGCAGCGCGGGGACCAGGTCGGAGGGCGGGACGGGATGGGGAAGCCGTCGGAAGTAGGTGGCACAGGCTCCTGCGCGCACGGTCTCTTCCGGGTCGGTCAGCAGGAGCCGACGCACCGACTCCGGGGCCTGCGTCCACCATTGGGCAAGTGCCGCCCGGATCTTCGGGTCCGGGTCGGCCGCCAGCCGGGTGCGTAGATCCGTTGGCACGTGATCGCTCTGCGCCAGGTGTTCGCGCACCTGCGGGTCGGCGTCGCCGATCAGCCGCTCGTACAACTCTCGCGGTGCGGCGTCCGCGCCTACCACGACGGCCGCGCGTATCGCCGGATCGGGGTGCTCGGCGAGTTTCATCCGGAAGGCATGAGGGAGGCTGCGGTTGAGGGCGAGCGAGTGCGTGAGCCAGTGATCGTCGGCGGCGATGATCTCAGCGATCATGTCATCGCTGAGGTCCGGGCGCTCGGCAACTCTGCCAAGGCCCTTGCGGTAGGCGAAGAGGCGGCGCACGAGCTCACGTGGCAGAGCGGGGTTCGTCGCCAGACCCTCCATTATCTTGTCGAGGTGGATCGGGGGCGATGGCGCGTCCGTCACGGCAAGCGACCCTTCTGCCTGGGTGAGCTGACCGCCGAGTCTCTCATGCGCCGCCGTCCTTCTGCGTTCCGCAAAGGCTGTTGCAGAGCACTGACTTCGTCCACTTCGGAAGGCAGCGTTCGTCCAGCAGTCCCGGGAGGCATTCGGCGATCCAACAACCTCCCCGAGCCGGCCTTCGCGTTGGGCTTCGGCGATCCTGGTCGGCGAGGTGGCCGCGATCCTTCAATGAGTCGCGGCCCATCGGTTGGAGAGAGAGGACGGGGCAGCGGACGCCCTGTTGACCGAACTGGATTGGGCCCCCTTCGAGGTCAACTCACAGTGACGGCAAGGGGGTTGTGATGACTCCCAGTGGCGGGTCGTGGTGACTGTGCGTGTGATGGTGGATCTGGTTTCATCGCGTGTCGTCCAGTAGGTCGGCCCGTGGAGGAATGGATGCCAGAGCACAGCACGACGGTCCGGGACGTGGCGACGCTGAAGGTGGCGAGGGTCGGCCGCGTCGAGAAGACCGATGACCCTCTGCGGCCGTTCCGGCTCGTAGACGCTGATGGCATCGAGGTGGCGGCGGTCAGTGAATTCCTGCACCACATGCTCGCCGACGACGCGAGTCCGACGTCGCTGCGGTCCTACGCCTATGAGCTGTTGGCGTGGGTCCGGTTCTTACGCGCCGTGGACGTTCCCTGGCATCTGGCGAGCCGCGTCGAGGCCCGTGACTTCGCACTGTGGCTGAAGCGCCGCCGCCGGAGACCGGGCCGCCTACGCAGCCGAGATCAGCCGCCGGAACAGCACCTGACGGCGGGGCAGGGCCACCGACGAAATGCGCTGACCTGCTGTGATGGCTCCGGTCACGTGTGTGGGATCCCGAGCTCTGTGGATGCAGTTCCCGGCCGGGTTTGCGGCGCGCCAAGGTAACTCATAGCACCCGAATGGAAGTGGTACGTGGCGGCGAACCGCGCGCTGGGACGGACATCCACGCGGCGATCGTGGACCTGCTCGCAGGCCATCTACCGGCGACGGACCGGCGGTCGACGGACCGGCTGTAGGGCTCTCTTGGGTGGCACCCGTGCCGGAGCTCTTCGTGGGGCGGCCACGAGGGCCGTTGTCAGAGGCGATTGGCAAGATTGCGGCCATGAATGTCACTCCTGTCACTCCGCCACGGCCGATCGACGTTGTCGCGGTCTTTCCCCAACTGGCCCCGCTGGCCCGCACGGCGACTCGCCTGCACCCCCGCCCTGGGGCGCCGACGCGGCACGACAGCTCAATCGGCGGGCCGTTGCTGTGGCCCGCTGAGGAAGCGTGGCCGCACTGCGAGGAACCGCATGTGGTGGACGGCATCAACCCAGCCCAGTCCCCGGCGGATCTGCGGCTGGAACGACGGATCTTCGCCGCCTCGCACGGCCGGGACCTGACTCCGGAGGAACGGGAGACTCTCGAACGGATCCGGCCCCCTCAGACGTATCCGGCGAGGCTGGCGGTCCAGTCGTACGACGGCCCCATAGCGATGCTGCCCGTCGCGCAGCTGTACGTACGGGATGTGCCCGATCTGAGCCCGCCGGAGGGTAAGGACCTGCTGCAGGTCCTGTGGTGCCCCTTCGATCATCCGATCATGCCCAGGACCCTGCTTTTCTGGCGTTCCGCAGCCGCCGTCACCGACATCCTCGACACGCCCCCCGAGCCGCCCGCAGTGCAGTTCGACGGCTATCTACCGGAACCGTGCGTGCTCGAACCGGAGCAGATCACCGAGTACCCCGACCATCTGGAGCTGAGCGAAGAACTGCAGGAGCAGCTCAAGCAGTGGAGTGTGCCGCAGGCAGCAGAGGAAGACATGGACCCGGACACGTACTACGACTGTGTGCTGTCCAACGCACCCGGCTGGAAGGTCGGCGGCTGGCCCGCTTGGAACTCCACCGACCCCAGCCCGCAGCCCTGCTCCGAGTGCGGCACCGGCATGGAGGTCCTGATGACCGTCGCCACGTTCGAGGAAGGGGACGACGCCGGGAACAGCTGGTCTCCGTACCCCCACCCAGGTGCTGGACCGTACCCCGGCCACCGCGGCTACAACTCGACCGGGGTCCAGATAGGCAGCGGCTACCGGCAGCATCTGTTCGTCTGCCCGGCGAAGCCCGAGCATCCGCACATCGAGTTGATGACGTAGCCCGTCCGCAGTGTGCAGCCGGGGCGTCACGGTGCAGGCATGCCGTGACGCCGGGTGTCCGCGAGGCTCAGGGTCCCGGACAGCCGACGGATTTTGTTGACCTGCAGGAACGTCACCTCCGACGCGTGGAGTTCCCGCGCAGGTAAGCCCGCATTCCCTTCCACGAGGATCGGTAGACGAACGTAGGCACATCCTGACGGTGCCCGACCGGCCCATGCCTGCGTTTCGTCACTCGGTGAGGCCCATTTCGTCGGTACCTCGGGTATTCCGGGAGTTCCAATACCCGAGCCCACCATTAGCGATCTACCCCGAGGACGTGATCTCCCATCACCGGGCCTTCATCGCGCGCCGCAGAACCGATCGGCCCAGCGAGGAGTATCGCGAGCTCACCGCTACCGAGTGGAACGAGTTCCTGGCCCACTTCGAACTGCGCAAGGTCGCCCTGGGGACCTGCGGCCGCGACTACTCGACCCCGTGCCAGCACGAAAACGCCTGTGTCAGATGTCCCCTACTTCTCGTGGACCCGGCCCAGATGCCACGTCTCCGGGAGATCCACGCCAACCTCGTCGACCGCCTCCAGGAGGCCCGGGACCAGGGCTGGCTCGGCGAGGTCGCCGCCATCGAGACCACCATGGCCGCCGCAGCGCAAAAGCTGGAGGCCATGCGCGAGCGTGCAGCGCAACCGTCCACCGTCCACCTGGGCATGCCCGACTTCCGCCGGAACGCCGGACGAAGCAGCGCCGAGCCCGAAACCCCACCAACTGCGGCAGGCCCGTTGTGAGTCGACCGCGCATTCGGGACGGTTGCCGCCGCGAGATCAAGTCTTGGGCAGGAAATCCCGCCAGAACGAGACGGTCGCCTGCGGGCGCCAGCCGTCGGGGGTGTGGGCGTCGAAATCGTCGAACTCGTGGTTGACGTAGTCGACCAGGTCAGTGCCGTAACAGATGATGTCGGTGCCCCACACTGAGAGAACCGGGTGACCATGGGAGCCATGGCCGGCAGGTAGAAACCGATGCCCGTAGATGGGAACGAGCCTGGGGACCCGAGCAAGCAGCGCCTGAGCTTGCTGAAGGGCCTCGTCGGCATCCTCCGGGCGTTGTCCCCAGCTCGGATGCCAGTTGCCGCGTCGGACCGACAGGGCAATGCCCTCCACGGGCCACTCAAGCCGCTCTCGGAGTTCTTCGGGGTCGCCGTTGCGCCAGTCCGGCCATGGGTTCTCCCACGTGTCCCCCTCTTCGGGCGGCTGACTGACCGGCAAGCCCGACGCCAGGAAAGCCCGGTGGTCGTCGGCAAACTCGATGCCGTAATCCTGCTCAATACGCTGGAGCTCGATCTCGCTCAGCCCCGGCGCTATCTCGCAGCGGTCCGCAACGGCGAGAAGGCGCGCTGCTTCGATCCCCAGCTTCATCCCATCCGGCTTCATCACGTTGGAACAGTACTGGTCCCGCCATCTGAGCTCGGACAGTTTTCGAAGATCACCCGGCTGCAGCCGGAGCCCGCCTGACGCGAGATGAGCTCAGGCGCGCGGCGGCAGGACCTCAGGGAGTCAGGAGGGCCTTGATGGCGCGGCGCTCGTCCATTGCCTGGTAGCCCTCGGTGACCTGCTCCAGGGGCAGGGTGAGGTCGAAGACCTTGCCCGGGTCGATCCGGCCGGTCAGTACCCGGCCGATCAGGTCGGGCAGGTAGCGGCGCACGGGGGCGGGGCCGCCGCGCAGACCGACGTGGGAGAAGAACAGCTCCTGCCCGTCGACAGCGACCTCGTGGGGGACGCCGACGAAGCCGACGTTGCCTCCGGGCCGCGCTGCTCGCAGGGCCTGCTGCATGGCCTGGGCGGTGCCGACGCACTCCAGCACACTGTCGGCACCGATGCCGTCGGTGAGATCCTTGACCCGGGCGGCTCCCTCGTCGCCACGCTCGGTGACGATGTCGGTGGCGCCGAACTCCAGGGCGAGCTTCTGACGGGGTTCGTGGCGGCTCATCGCGATGATCCGCTCGGCGCCCATTTCCTTGGCCGCGATGACCGCGCACAGCCCGACAGCGCCGTCGCCGACCACCACGACGCCGGAGCCCGGCTTGACTTCCGCGGCGTCGGCGGCCCACCAGCCGGTGCCCATGACGTCGGAGACGGCCAGCAGGCCGGGCCAGATCCGCTCGTCGGGGATCTCGTCGGTGGCGACCAGGGTGCCCTGGGCGTTGGGAATGCGGACGTAGTCGGCCTGGCAGGTGCTCATGAACTCGCGGTGCAGGCAGTTGGACTGGAAGCCATTACGGCAGTTGGCACAGGTGTTGTCCGAGGTGGCGAACGAGCCGACGACGAACTGGCCCGGCTTGACCGAGGTGACCTCGCTGCCGACCTCCTCGACGAAGCCGAGGTACTCATGCCCCATCGGATGCGGAGCGCCGATCGGTTCCAGGCCGCGGTAGGGCCACAGGTCCGAGCCGCACACACAGGTGACAGCCGTGCGGATGATCGCGTCGGTCGGGTGGAGGATCTTCGGGTCGTCCAGGGTCTCGAAGCGGACATCGCCAGGGGCGTGGATCACTGCTCCGCGCATGAGGAGTTCCTTACGTAGTGAGGTGTGCGCCAGCAGGTTCACCTGACGGCGCCGAGTGCGGACCGGGGCACAGGCGGCGAGCCGCCCGATCCGGAGGTGGGCTCCTCATCGGCCGTCTTCACGGCCGACGACAAGCCCCACGTCTTCCAGGTAAGCGGCTCCTGGCGCGCGCAGCGAGTCACTGCCAAGGGGTGTACTGGCAGTACATCCCTCGGGCCGCGTGCGGGACGTACCGTCGAGGTGTGGACAACCGAGAAGAGGTCCGCGAGTTCCTCACCTCGCGGCGCGCAAAGATCACCCCGGAGCGGGCAGGGCTGCCGCCCGGCAGTCGGCGACGTGTGCCCGGCCTGCGCAGGAGCGAGGTCGCCACGCTCGCCGACATGAGCGTGGAGTACTACGCCAAGCTCGAACGCGGCCATCTCGCCGGTGTCTCACCGGCCGTCCTCGAAGCCGTCGCCCGCGTCCTTCAGCTCGACGACGCCGAACGTGCCCACCTGCTGAACCTGGCCCGCGCCGCGGACGGCTCCGAGGCCCTCACCCGCCCCCGGCGCCACAGCACCCGGCAGTGGAAGCCGCACCGCAGTCTGCAATGGACCTTGGACGCCATCACCGCCGGGCCCGCGTTCGTCCGCAACGGCCGCATGGACGTCCTCGCCGCGAACCAGCTCGCACGCGCCTTCTACACCGACGTCTACGCAACCCCCGGAAATCAGGCGAACCTCGCCCGCTTCAACTTCCTCGACCCCGCCTCCCGCCGCTTCTACCCCGACTGGGACACCTTCGCCGACGTGGCCGTGGCCATCCTGCGCACCGAAGCGGGCCGCAACCCCCACGACAAGGACCTGCACGACCTCGTCGGTGAACTGTCCACCCGCAGCGACGAATTCCGCACCCGCTGGGGCGCCCACGACGTACGCCACCACGGCACCGGCACCAAACGCTTCCACCACCCGGCCGTCGGCGAACTCACCCTCGCCTACGAGGGCCTGGACATGGCCGCCGAACCCGGCCTCACCCTCACCATCTACTCCGCCGAACCCGGCTCCCTGTCCGAGGAGGGCCTGCGTCTCCTCGCGTCCTGGGCCGCCACACAGGAAGCCGACACCGCTACGGAACCGTTCACAACCAGTTGACCAAGGCTGACGCAGACCAAGCCGTTGAACCAATCCGTTTTGCCGCCGCACACCCGGCCCCGGTCCCGACGGACCGAGGGCCGGTACATCGCCAAGTGCCGTTGCTTGCGTTGCGTGAAATATCGGCTGTGCAGTGACACGCAGCATCCTTAGGGTTCGTGCATGACAGACGAGAGTGAGCAGGGTGTTCCAGCGGCCATTGAGGCGGAGATGCGGCTTCTCGACCCTGATGTGCGGGCTTCGCCGGCCCGGGTCTCGGCGCTCCTGGACCCGGAATTCCTTGAGATCGGAGCGTCGGGGCGGCGCTGGGACGCGAAGTCGATTCTCTCGGTGACGAGTGATGGCTCAGTGGTCCCCGAAGCCCCGGTCAAGGTCAGCGAGATGTCAGGGACCGTGCTCGCTCCCGGCATCGTTCACCTGACGTACTTCGCTGACCACAACGGGCGCCGAGCGTGGCGGAGCTCCGTGTGGCGTCTGACGGAAGTGGGGTGGCGCCTGTACTTCCACCAAGGCACCTTGACGAGCTGAGCGACCGGTGGCCACCGCCCGGAGGAGGTGGCCACCGGGCCTGGGCCGTTGACACCCGGCGCGACCCTGCGCGGACTCCGAAAGCTGTCCGCAGGTGTTCCGTGGCCTCCTGGTGGTATGAGCGATCACGAGCAGCAGCCGCCCCACGCCGCGGCGGGTCGGACTTTCGTGTGTCACCGCAAGCCGTTGGTGCGCCCACCGAGCTCTGCCTGGCGGCCCTCCTGGCGGTCATTCTGCTGTGGAGACGACCGCGACCGGTGTGACGGTGCACTCCGCACGTGATGGGCAGCGGCCACCATGGGTTTCGGGGCAGGCCCCGTGGACACCGCGGTGTCTTCCGCTCGGACTCGACTGATACGGACTTGGTGTCACAGACCTCGGCCAACACGGTCGGTCCTCCCTGTGCGGCGTTGGGTGCGGATGAGGGTGCCGTCGATCAGGACCACCTCGCCGCCCCGCTTGGCGACCTTCCTCAACGCATACTGCGGCGAGGATGCGCCGGTAGTCCGGCGGGAGCGTGTCCTCCTGCCCGCCCGGTGCACGGTGCGGGATCAGCATCACAGCCTGCCCGCCCACTTGCCCGGGCGCCGGCGTGGCCGAGGCGCGTCGGAGGCGAACTGTTCGCTGACCCGCTCAACGACTCTTTCGGTGAAGGCGAGTTCGTCCTGCTCGCCCCGTACCTCCGCCAACCCTGTGGCCGGCTGTTCTTCGAGTTCGTCCAGTTCCGCGCGCCGCGCGGCGATCCGCTCCAGCAACACGGGATCCGGTATGCACAGGATCGTAGAAGACCGCCGAGCACTGTGAGCAAGAACCAGCGGTCAGGTCCACTCATCGTGGCCTGTCCGTCGCCTTCTGCTTGTCGGCGGCCGGGTCTAGGCTGGATCGCATGACTCCCGGTGAGTTGGTGCGGCCCGGACCTGACGGTGACACGACCGACCTCGTCTTCCGCGAGACCGGCGGTTCGCGCGGCCATGCGGTGCTGATCGCGCTCGCTTCTCTGGTGCGCATGCTGATTCTGTTCGGCTGCGCGGGAACCGTGATCATGGTGTTCATGGCCGCCTTCGGCGTCGACTTTCCCGAGGCGCTGTTCGCGGCCGGCCTGGTCGCGGTGGCCGGCCCTCTCGTCGCCGCCCCGTTTGTTGTGGCCGGTGCACTGCGTCGTGTCCGTCGAGTTCGGTTCGCCCTGGCACAGGACCCGCCCCGGTTTCGCTTGATCCGGGCGGGTCGGCCGGAGCCCTGGATGCCGATCGCCGACCTGGCGCGCATAGATCTGGTGGAGAGCATCGTCGAGCCGTACGAGGGCGATCCTCTGCCAGCCAGCCGAACGCTGATGGTTGTATTGGTCAGGGGAGATGACTTGGCCAAGCCGGTTTTCGGTCACCCGAGGCATACGGACGGGCGGCAGCTCAAGGAGACCCTGGATGCGCTCCTTTCGGATGCCGGGGTCCTCGTTCAGCTGGAGACAACGCGCACCCCGCGGTCCAAGCCTCCGTCGAAACCTCGTCGGTCAGGTTCGGCTCATGCCGGCGTGATCGCCAACAACGGGAGGTCGGGCGGTCCGGGATCCGGCAACGCGGCCGGCTTCTGAGGACCGCTCCCGAACCGGCCGCGGCTACAGACGGTCCCCGGCGTGAGGCGGAGGTCGGTCAGCGCGGCACCGCGTCCGGCGACCGCGTCGAACGGAATGTCTACGGCATTCTCCTGAAGCCGCCGGAGGCACCTGTCTCACCCGCGGCGGCAAGGTTGTCGAGGCGAACGCACTGACGCCGAGACACATGGGCCCGGGGGAAGGACCGATCACCGCGTGGTGGACCGAAGCCCGCCCCCGGACACCGTACTGTCAGCTCGCGTCGGGCAGGTCCCGCAGGTCGGGGAGGTTGAACAGGCGCTGTGCCCGGCGGTCGTTCTTCTCGCGCAGCGTGGTTCCCCATGGCCAGGGCCAGCGGGTATCGGCAGTGGGGTAGGGGCAGACGAGGTGGTGGGCCACACGGCACAGGGCGCCGGGGGTGGGTTCGGCGTCCCACGTGTTCCACGCTCGGCCGTCCGCGGTGGTGAGCCACCGTCGGCGGGGTGGCAGGTGGTGGGAGGGGACGGTGACGTCGGGTTCGAGGAGCACCCAGTGGCCTTCGTAGAGGGTGGGGTACCGGTCCTGTGGAAGCCCGCAGTCCGGGCAGTCGGGCGGCGTGGGCGGTGCGGGTGCGATGGCGCCTTCGCGGAGGGCTTGCAGGTCGTCGTCGTGATGGTCCGGGCCTGTCGCGGAGTTCTCGATGTCCCCCATACGGTTCAGGGTCCGGACGGGACGTCAGGCGCGGTAGGGCGCGATCCGGCCGGTACAGGAGTGGCCCTGGGGTGCTGGGGTGCCTGTACGGCGCCACATGTGGCGTACGCGGTCGCGGCTGTCGTGCCGGACCGTGGCCGAGCAGCCCACTGAGTCGGGGCATTCATGACCGGCCTCCGTGCGAGGAGCGGCACTTCTGCCTTGCGCGTGCCGGCCCTCCGGAGTTGTCAGTGAATCCCGGTTGCCCGGGGCGCGACCGACAGCGATGATCCTCCTCATGTCTGACGCTGCGTCTGCGGGTTCCTCGCTACAGCCGTACCCCAAGATCCCTGCCAAGGGACGGTTCGGCGTGTCCGGGGGCCGGGAGTGGGTCGCGGTGGAAAAGGTGCACGGAGCGCACTTTGCGGTGGTGTGCGACGGCGCGGGGGTTCATCCGGCGAAGCGGCGTGAGTTGTTGGGCGACGATGCGCTGGATGGTTTCTTCGGCGTGAGCAGGGTCTGGCCGGTGCTGTCGGTGGCGGCGGCCCGGTTCGCCTCGGAACTGCGCAGTGTGTGGGGTGGCGCTGCGGTGGTGACGATCTACGGTGAGCTGGCCGGCGGTTGCTACCCACACCCGGATGTTCCTGCCGTTGCCGGGGTCGAGCCGGTGCAGACGGGCGTGTGGTACGCGCCGGGCCTGCACTGGCTGCCGTTCGACGCGTCGGTCGAGAAGGCTGAGGGAAGCTGGTGGATCTCCGACCGTGCTCTGCGTGGAGCCGCTGCGGCTGCGGGGCTCCTGTGCCCTCCCGCTGTCGGGTACGGCGCGCTGAACAAGCTCCAGGAGCTGCCGTGCGCTTTCCCCACAGGAGTCCCGGCTCTTTTCGGGCTGCCTGAACTGGCGGGCAATCTCGCCGAAGGCTACGTCCTCAAGCCGGCCGGCGAATGGACCGAGGCGGATTCCGCGGGCATGCGTCCTGTGGTCAAGGTGAAGCAGAAGGCTTTCGCCGAGGACGAGCGGTTCGACGGCGCACGTCCCTATCTGCCACCGCCGCAGGGGGCGGCCGGAGTTCCCGCCTGGCTCCTGTCCCAGGCGTCGGCACTTCTCACGCCCGCTCGCGCGGCCGCGGTGGTCAGTAAGCTGGGCCCCCACACTCCGGTGGACGCTGTGGCGGAGGAGATCACCCGGGACGTCTCGGAAGAGCTTGCCGAAGCGCTGGGAGGCCTGGAGGATATATTCCTGCGCCCTTTGGAACGAGCGCTTCTGCCTGGGGCACGCGCCCTGGCGGTGTTCGATGCATCGGACCGTCAACCCGCCCGGAGGGGCAGAGAGCGCACACGGTGACGACAGCGCTCAGCCGCCTCGGTGAAAGACGCGGCGGGCAGAAGAAGGCATCAGTCAGGTGTGGCCGGCCGGCGTCGGCCGGATGACGCGCCCGCTCGTCGGCTCCCTCGGGGGCATCCGGGTTACGCAGCAGGCGCAGACCCGCGTTGAGGCCGGTGGCCCGGATGTCGAACCGGAAGCGGCCCGGGACCTTGATGTGCTGGTCCTTGGGTAGGGAGAGCCGGGCGACGTCCGCGCACCGGATGTCGCCGTACCGGGGCGACACCGACCGATACGTCCTGTCGTCCGGGCTCAACTCGGCGGGTGTGAGGGCCCCGTGGTCGCGGCTCGGCGGACCGCGTCGAGCGGCGCCTGCCCACCACTTGCGGCTGGTCCGCCACCGCGCGGCCACCGAACGCACAAAGGCCCCGACCGTCTCCGCCGCCCGGCCGTGCGCCGGGGCCTGCCCCGGCTCCAGCGCGCTCAGCATTCACAACTGCGCTTCCTTCTGCGCAGCGGCGGCCAGCCCTGCTCAAATCAAGATCGAGAAGCCAGGTAGAGGATCTGCGCGCCCTGAGGCCCGAGGTCCGTCGACGAGGGGGTGTCAGCGGCGTGCGTAGTAGAGCGAGTTGTGCGCGGTGTCCGGCAGGTACAGCACGTCGTCCCCGTCCGAGTCCCTCCGCACCGCGAGCCGGTCCGCGCTCACGCCCGGCGCGGCGGACTCCGAGGTCCAGGTGCCGCCCGACTCGGTCGCGGCGAACACGCGGTCGGTGCCGGAGCCGGTCACGTAGTAGACCCGCTTGGCGTCCGTCTGGTCCCAGGTGATGCCGAGGGCCGCGGCGGTCTGGCCGCCGGCGTACACGGTCTGGCGGGCCCAGTCGCCGCCGCTCGGATACGCGTAGTAAACGCGGAAGTTGCCGCCGCTGTCGGCCGAGCGGTAGCGGTAGGCCACCTTCGGGGTGGAGCCGTCGAGGGTGAGCTTGGCGCTCTGTACCGCCGGGCCCGTGTAGGCGTTGTCGATGCTCCACTCCTCACCCGTAGTGAGCTCCTGGATCACGTCGGACGTGCCGGGCGTGACCGGGGTGGTGACGGCCGCGCCCGCGCTGTCCGTGAAGGCGCCGGTCGCCGGGTCGTAGCGCAGGTAGGACAGCTGGTGCCGGAACGCGGTCGCCGGGGCCTTGGCCCACTCGTACAGAAGGTGCACGCGCCCGGCGGTGTCCACCGTCAGGTCATCGGGGTACACGGAGCGGTTCAGTGCGCCGGCGAAGGTGGCGACCACGCTCCAGCGTGCGGCGGCGTCGTCCCAGCGGTACAGCCTGCCGGGGCGCTGGTCGGAGCCGGCGCCGACGCGGGCGGCCAGGTACAGATCGCCGTTGGGCGCGGTGGTCACGATCGGGTAGGTGATGGCCTCGCCCTGATCGGGCAGTTCGGCCGCGTGGTCCGTGACGTCCCCGCCGGGGGCTTCGGTGCGGAAGTAGCGCCAGGCATCGGCGTGCATGGAGGTGAACACGTGCAGGCGGCCGCTGCCGTCGCGTGCCACGGACGGCTGGTTGTGACCGTTGTCGTCGGGGAACTCGGCCTGCTGTCCGCTCTTGTCGAGCAGCGGCAGACGGCTCCAGACCCCGTCCGGGTCGCGCCGCGCGATGGCAGGGCGGTGCGTGGCGGCCGTCGAGCCGGGCTCGTTGAAGGCGAAGTACGTGTACTGGCCGCGGCCCTTGTACGTGGCGACGGGCGTCCACCAGGCGGCCTGGTTCGACGAGTCCATCGCGTAGGGGACCTTCTCGATCACCGTCGCGGCTGCCGTGAGGTCCGTGCTGTCGGCCTGGGCGGCCGGGACGGGCGTGAGCAGGGCGGCCAGGGCCGCGGTCGAGGCGGCGTACGCGCGTGCCGTGGGACGTCGCAAGGTGAACTCCTTCGCGGGCGTGATGATGAGGCGAACGGGAGCGGCTCCGTGGGTCGGTCCACCCCCCCTGCGCTGCGCCGGAAACTTACAGCAGATCCCGGATCATGAATAGAGATTGCACAATACGGATTCGAGATACGTCTTGGGGAAGGCGTGTGCGGCATGGCGAAGGGTCCGGTGAGGCCGAACGGCCTTCACCGGACCCTTGAGCTGCCGCGCGCGGGCTCAGCGCTTGATGAGGGCGGTGATCTCCTCGCCGGCCTTCTTCATCGCGTCCTTCGGCTTCGACTTGCCGACCAGGACGGCCTGGACCTGCTTGGCCACGGCCTCCTCGATCTGGGCGTTCTGCGCGAACTGCCAGAACGGGCTGCCGGTCGCCGTCTTGGTGATCTTGTCGGTCCACTCGGTGGTGAAGGTGTCCTTCGCGACCTTCGGGTCGGCCAGGCCCGCCGTGGTGGACGGTGGCAGGGCGCGGGAGGCGAAGTACTCGGTGACGGTGGCGCGGTCGGAGGTGGCGTGCAGTGCGAACTGTGTCGCGGCCTCCTGTCCCTTGCCCTTGACGACTGCGATCACGCCGCCCCAGAGCAGCGCCTGCGGCGTGTCGCCGGAGCGCAGCACCGGGCGCTGCATCGGCTGCATCGCGTCGGCCAGTGTCTTGTCCTTGGACTGGGCCGCGGTCACGCCCTTGCCGATGATGGCGTCGTCGTAGAAGGCGGCCTTGCCCTGTCCGAACAGGGCACGTGCGTCGAAGCGGTCCACGTCCGCGGCGATCAGCTTCGCGTCGTGCAGTTTCTTGTACCAGGTGACCGCGTCGACGGAGGCGTCGTCGCCGATGGTCACCTTGTCGTCCTCCAGGAGCGTGCAGCCGAAGGTCTGCATCCACGGGAAGATGTCCTTGAGCTGCGCGACCTTGGTGGCTGCGGCGTAGGGCACGATGCCGCCGCCGAGCCCCTTCAGCTCCCGCAGCGCGTCCTCGAACTCCTCGACGGTGGTGGGGTGCTTCTTGATCCCGGCCTTCTCCAGGAGCTTGGAGTTGGCGATCACGCCGATCGAGCCGGTGTTCCACGGCAGGCCGTACTGCTTGCCGTCGTACATGCCGCTGTCCAGCGCCACGTTCGTGTAGCCGCCCTTCAGCGCCACGGAACCGAGGTCGGCGAGCTTGCCCATCTGCGCGACCGCGGCGAGCCAGGCGATGTCGAGGTGCACCGCGCCGGTCGTCTCCCCGCCGCCGAGCTTGAGGGTGAGCTGGCTCAGGTACTCGTTGTACGGGTACGAGACCGCGCGGATCTTGGAGCTCTCGGCCTTCTCCCACGCCGTGATGATCTTCTCGATCGCGGGCTTGGCGGCCTCCTCGTTGAGCGACCAGGAGGTGAAGTCGAAGTTCTTGGACTTCGTGTCGCCTCCGTTGGAGGAGGTGCCGGCGCCGGAGGGTGCGCAGGCGCCCAGCACGCCGACGCCGGCCGCGCCGAGCGCGCCGATGCCGAACATGCGCAGCGCGCCGCGCCGGCTGATGCCAGAGGTGGTCATGGTGTCTCCATGGGGGAGTGGGCGGAAAGGGGGGAAGTGCGTGGGGGAGGGTGCGGACGGAGCCCGCGGGCTCAGCTCTTGACCGAGCCGGCGGTCATGCCGCCGACGAGGTAGCGCTGCAGGAACATGAAGGCGACGACCACCGGGACGGACACCACCAGCGAGGCGGCCATCAACTCGGGCCAGGCGGTCTGGAACTCGCCGATGTACGTGGAGACGAGGCCGGGCGGCAGGGTCTGCTTCTCCTTGTCGGCCAGCGTCACCGCGAAGATGAAGTCGTTCCAGCCGCGGACGAAGGCGAACAGGCCGGCGGCGATCATTCCGGGCGCGGCCAGCGGCGCCACGATGGAGTGCAGCGTCCGCCATCGGGACGCGCCGTCGATGGACGCCGCCTCCAGCAGGGCGTCCGGGATGGTGTCGAAGATGCCCTTCAGCATCCAGACGCACAGCGGCATCGTGAACGTGGTGAAGGACAGCACCAGGGCGGTGTACGTGTTCAGCAGGCCGAAGCTGGAGAACACGGCATACAGCGTCACCAGCAGGAGCGCCTGCGGGAACATCTGGGATGCCAGCACCAGGTGCATCAGCGAGCGTCGCCCGCGGTAGCGGAACTTGGAGAACGAGTAGCCCATGTACGTGGCGACGACCACGCTCAGCACGGCGGTGATCGAGGCGACGATGAGGGAGTTGACCAGGTACGTGATCAGCTGGTCGTTCTCGGCCAGGGCCGTGAAGTTGCTGAAGGTGATGTCGGTGGGTATGAGCTTCGGCGGGAACTGGAAGGTCTGCTCGGGGCTGCTCAGGGCGGTGGCCAGCAACCAGTAGACCGGCAGCATGCCGAAGGCGCCGATCACCAGGACCGCGGTCCAGGCGGCGATCCGTGAGCGCAGCAGGTCCTTGCGCATTCTGCGCCGCGAGGTGTGTCCGGCGGATGTGACGGACGGTGCCGGCCGGTCGGTGCCGGTCAGCGGGGTGGAGGTCGTGGAGGTCATCGGGCGTCGCCCTTCCGCTCGGTGATCCTGAGATAGACGGCGACCAGGATGAGCAGGAGCAGCATCCACAGACCGCCCAGCGCGGTCGCCCGGCCGATGTCGAAGCCCTTGAAGGCGGTCTGGTATACGGCGGTCGCGAAGGTCTCGGTGGTGCCGGCCGGGCCGCCGCCGGTGAGCACGTAGATGGTGTCGAAGTGCTGGAAGTTCCAGATGAACTCCAGGAGCAGCACGATCGAGGCGACGCCGCGGACCTGTGGCCAGGTGACGGCGAAGAAGCGCCGGATGGAGCCGGCCCCGTCCATCGAGGCCGCCTCGTGCAGTTCCTTGGGCACGGTCTGCAGGCCGGCCAGGAGCATCACCATCATCCAGGGGAAGCTCGCCCAGGTCTTGGTGACGATGACGGCGAGCATGGCGGTACCGGGCTGGCCGAGCCAGGAGACGGACTCCTCGATGATTCCGGCTTTCATGAGGATGCCGTTCAGCACGCCGTAGTTCGCGTTGAAGATCCACATCCACAGGAAGGAGACCACCACGCCCGGGATCACCCACGGGAACAGGAACAGACCGCGCAGGAAGCCGCTGCCCTTCAGGCCCGAGTTCAGCGCGAGCGCGAGCGCGAAGCCGACCACGAAGGGGACGAGCGTCGCACCGACGGTGAAGACGACCGTCTGCTTGAGGATCGTGAGGAATTCGCCGTCCAGCCAGTAGGCGAAGTTGTCCAGGCCGACGAACTCCCGGCCCGGAAGCCGCAGATCCTGCTTGAAGAAGCCGGTGAACAGCGCAGATACCAGCGGGTAGATGATGATCGTCGCGAACAGGGCGAGCCCCGGTGCGGTCAGCAGCAGTGCGAACGCGCCGTTGGAGAGCCGTCCGCCGGACCGCTCACGGCGTGGAGCGGCCTTCTGCGGAGGTGCGGCCGTACTCATGGGTGTGTCCTCTCGAACGGGGCGGGAGCGTTGGTGCGGGGCATGGCACGGGGCGCCGTGCGCCGGCAGACGGATGCGACGCGGCCGGGCGTGAGCGGTGAGCCGTTCCGTCCCCTGCTCCGACCGAGGCCCTGTGTGAATGCCATGCATGCTCCATTGAACGCAAGTTGCAGCATGCGGGATCGTTCTCCATATCTTGCGACGGCGTCAACCCTTTTGGTCGGTGAATCGCCGGTTCTGCGCAGGACCGGCGGCATCGCCGAACAGGCCGGACTCGACCGTCGGCCCACGGCGGCGGTGTCGTCGGCTGCGCCGGAAATTTACAACACATCCCACTGGATGAACAGTGGTTGCACAATGTGGATGTGATGTACGTTCATGGCGGCTCCGCTGCGGCGGAGAGTATCCGAGCTTCACACCAAGGAGGCCGCACCGTGCGGGAAGAAGAGGTCCATTACGACATCGCCGTCATCGGCGGTGGCCTGGCGGGGACCTGTGCGGCCATTGCCGCGGCCCGGCTCGGCCGACGCGTCGCCCTGGTCAACAACCGGCCCGTCCTGGGCGGCAACGCCAGCAGCGAGATCCGCGTCTGGGTCTGCGGCGCCACCGCCCACGGCGTGCACCGCTGGGCCCGGGAGACCGGCATCATGGGCGAGCTGTACACCGAGAACCAGTACCGCAATCCCGAGGGCAACCCGTACTACTGGGACCAGGTGGTCCTCGACGCCGTCCGTGCCGAGCCGGGCATCGACCTGTACCTCAACACCGACGTACGGGAGGTCGACGCGAGCGGCCCGGACGACGCACGCGAGGTGCACTCCTGCACCGGCTGGATGATGGGCTCCGAGCGGCGCATCACCTTCCACGCGAAACAGTTCCTCGACTGCACCGGCGACGGCCTGCTCGGCCACCTCGCCGGCGCCCGCTACCGCATCGGCCGCGAGTCCCGGTCGGAGTTCGGCGAACCCTGGGCGCCCGAGGAACAGGACGAGGCGCTGCTCGGATCGACGATCCTGTTCCACACCAAGGACACGGGCCGACCGGTGAAGTTCGTACCGCCCGCCTCCGCCCGGGACCTCACCACCACGCCCATCCTGCGCAACCGCGTGCTGCGCACCGGCGACAACGGCTGCGACTACTGGTGGATCGAGTGGGGCGGCGAGCTCGACACCGTCCACGACAACGAGCGCATCCGCGACGAACTCCAGGCCGTGATCATGGGCATCTGGGACCACATCAAGAACTCCGGCGAGTTCCCGGACGCCGAGAACCTGACTCTGGAGTGGGTCGGCAGCCTCCCCGGCAAGCGCGAGTACCGCCGCTTCCTCGGCGACCACATGCTGACCCAGCAGGACATCCTGGAGCAGCGGCAGTTCGACGACCGCGTCGCATTCGGCGGCTGGTCCGTCGACCTCCACCCGGTGCAGGGCATGTACGCCGACGAGCCCGGCGCCCGCCAGCGCTACGCGGACGGCATCTTCCACATCCCGCTGCGCTCCCTGTACTCGGCGAACGTCGCGAACCTCCTGTTCGCCGGGCGCAACATCTCCGCCACCCACATCGCCTTCGGCGCCACCCGCGTCATGGCCACCTGCGCAACGCTCGGTGAGGCCGCGGGTACGGCCGCCGCGCTGTGCGTCGCCGAGGGGATCGGCCCGCGCGAACTCGCCGCCAAGCGTCCCGAGCTGGTGCGCCGCACCCTGCTGCGCCAGGACGCCTCGGTCATCGGCCTCGCCGACGACGACCCCGACAACCTGGCGCGCACGGCCCGCGTCAGTGCCTCCTCGCACCTGAGCCGCCTGGCCGCCGAGCCCACGGAGGCCGCGCCCGGCGAGCCGTACCCGCTCACCCGCGACCTCGCACTGCTGATGCCGGTGGACCCCGCACTCGACACGGTCGACCTGCTCGTCCACGGCGCCGCGGGCGAGCGGCCGAGCGAACTCACCGTGGAACTGTGGAGCACCGGCCGCCCCGAGAACGCGGTCCCCGTCGACCACCTGCTCACCACCACCGTGACCGTTCCGGCCGCAGGCCCCCACTGGGTCACGGCCCGCCTCGACCACCACCCGGACACCCCTGAGAACGTCGTCCTGATCGTGCGCGCCTGCCCGGGCGCCGCGCTCGTCCTCGTTCCCGAGCGCACCGACGGCGTCCTCGCCCTGCGCAGCAGGGTCGAGGGGGACGCGGCGGTCGACCACGACATCCCGGAGGAGGACGGCCAGCTGGTCCTGGAATGGCAGGCTCGCGGCCTGCGTCGCCGGACCTTCGGCTTCCGCGCGACTCCGGACACCGCTGCGTTCCTGCCCGAACGGGCCGTCGGAGGATTCCAACGCGCCTACGGGGGCCCGCAGATGTGGTCGTCCGAGCTGCTGCCCGACCCGGAGCGGGCCACGCAGTGGCTGCGCCTCGACTGGGACCAGGAGCAGCAGCTCGGCGAAACGCGTGTGGTGTTCGACGACGACGTCGACGAGTACCTCAACAACCTGCACCGCCACCGCACCCCGTTCGAGGTCATGCCGGAACTGGTCCGCGACTACCGCATCCAGAGCCGCGAGTCCGACGGCACCTGGCGCACGCTGCTGACGGTCACGGGCAACCGCCGCCGCCACCGCGTGCACGAGCTGAACGGTGCGGACGGCGGACCCGTGCGCACCGACGCGCTGCGGCTCGTGGTGGACGCGACGCACGGGGCGCGGCACGCGCACGTGATCGCGTTCAAGGCGTACGGCGCATAGCCACGCGGCGAAGGGGCCGGGGGAAGACCGAACGGTCTTCCCCCGGCCCCTTCGTCACGTGATTCAGAGGGCGCCGAGTGCTTGGCTGACGACGTCGGCGGCTTCGATGACCTCGCGGATGAGGGTGAGGCGCTGCCCTTCGGCTTCGGTGCGGTTGCCGAGGAGGGAAGCGGGGCCCCACAGGGAAATGGCGGCGACGACGTCCCCCGAGGCGTCGCGGACGGGCGCGGCGAGGGAAGCGCGGCCCAGGGCGCGTTCTTCGGCTTCGATGGCGTAGCCGGTGCGGCGGACGGTGTCGATCTCGGCGTCGAGGAGGTCGTGACTGGTGGTCGTGTAGTCGGTGTGTGCCGCGAGCGGCTCGGGAAGCAGCTTGCGGCGCTCTTTGGGCGTGAGGCCGGTGAGGAGGCACTTGCCGATGCTCGTGGCGTGCAGCGGGGCGGTGTGTCCGGCCTGCGTGTAGGACTTCGGGGCGCGGGCTCCCTCGAAATTGCACAGGAACATCAGCTCGGCGCCGCGGCGGATGGCGACGTTGGCTCCCAGCCCGGTGCGGGTGGCGAGGTCCTGGAGGACCATGCGGGCGGCGCGGTGGACGGGGTGGCGATTGGTGGCGGTGGCGGCGAGCGGGAGGATGCCGAGGCTGAGCCGGTACAGGTTGCTGACGGGGTCACGTTCGACCATGTCGAGGCGTTCGAGGGTGGAGAGGAGGCGGGAGGTGGTGGAGGAGCCCAGCCCGGTGAGTTCGGCGACGTCGGAGACGCGCAGTTCGGCGCGGCCGGAGTCGAGTGCGCGCAGCACCGAGACCGCTCGTTCGACGCTCTGGTTCGTCCCGGCGTCGCTCGCCCGAGTAGCCATGACCCTCCTCATTTTGCAAACCGCTTGCACAATCTGCATCAGCATATCGCGTCGGCCTGAGGGCTGTTCCTGAGATCCGCCGACTCGCGGACGGGGCGGAACGGATGCGAGTCATTCACCGTAGGGACGGCAGAGGGCTGGAACGGCATCCGCAGGACACGCCTCTCCCTGGAGGACGTGTGGACTGCCTTTCGCGGAGTGAGCCACCGAATCCTCGGGCAGGAGCATGCCCTTCCCGGCCCCTGTCACGGCAGTGGGACGACCTGGAGAACCACGGCGTCATTCCCCGGTTCCGGGTGCGCACCAGGGGCGCTGTGCCCTTACCGGTCAGGAACCGAGTCCTGCCCAACGCGGTGCCACGGCCTCCAGCACCGCCCATGTCGAACCGGCGCCCCGACGTCCACCACCTCGCCGGGGAGTGGCCGACGGCCACCGCGAAGCAGCGGGCCGCATACGTGGCCGTCAACAAGTGGCTGATGAGCGACTCGGACCTGTTCGCTGTCCCGCCCGCAGAGCGAGCCATGCCGGCCTCCGGGCCCAAGACGGCTGTTCCCTTGCTTCGAGCCTCGGCGGCCAGGAGCCCGCGTGCGGCGAAGACCTCGGCGGTTGGCCTGGTCAGTGATCGGTCAGGTCCCGGCCGTCGGCATCGCTCGCGCTGGGCCTCGATCGGAGGCGGCTTCGCCGACGGTGCGTTTGCGACGGTCCGCATCGTTGCAGGGCTCGATGAGGTCGGCCGGAGAGCAGTCGAGGATGTCGCAGAGCGCGGCAAGGGGCGGCGGGGACAGGCGCTCGGGCCAGCGCGTCGACCCGGGCTTCGCCCCGTCCGGCGACACCAATTCTAATACCGGTATAGTAAGGCCGGTATAGTTATTGCTTGCGCGAGAAGGGCGTCACATGATCGAGATCCTCAACTCCACCCTGCTGGTCAGGGCGAAAACCACCGGCGCCCTGGTCGGTGACATCCTGCAGACACTGAAGAGCCGTAGCACGATCGGCACGAACCTTCTGGACATCGACCGGTGGGCCGAGAAGATGATCGTCGAGGCGGGAGCGTCGTCCTGCTACGTCGACTATGAGCCCTCCTTCGGACGCGGCCCGTTCGGCCACTACATCTGCACGGCCGTCAACGACGCCGTGCTCCACGGACGGCCGTACGACTACACGCTTGCCGACGGCGATCTGCTGACACTCGACCTCGCCGTCTCCAAAGGCGGAATCGCTGCAGACGCCGCGATCAGTTTCATCGTGGGCGACGCACAGCCCCCGGAGAGCGTTGCGATGATCAGTGCAACCGAACGCGCGCTGGCCGCCGGGATCGCCGCTGCCGGGCCCGGGGCCCGCATCGGCGACGTCTCCCATGCCATCGGCACGGTCCTCAGGGAGGCGGGGTACCCGATCAACACCGAGTTCGGAGGGCATGGCATCGGATCGACGATGCACCAGGACCCTCACGTTGCGAACACCGGACGGCCCGGCCGTGGATACAAACTGCGCCCCGGGCTGCTGCTGGCGCTGGAGCCGTGGGTCATGGCGGACACCGCTGAACTGGTCACTGATGCCGACGGGTGGACGCTCCGAAGTGCGACAGGCTGCCGGACGGCACACAGCGAGCACACGATCGCCATCACCGACGACGGAGCCGAAATCCTCACCTTGCCGGAGCAGGTGCAGCCATGAGAAATGACCTCACAGGCCCGCAGACGCACGGGTGAGGTTCTGGCACGCATTCCGTGAAAGATCTTGCTGCCTCTCGCCGGCAGGAGGCGCGCCCGTCGTGTGAGCTGCGCGGGCCACGTGTCACCGGGGTCCGGTCAGGCCGGACTCGAGATCGCTCGCGGGGTGTGTGCCAGAACCGACTCGCAGCAGCGGTTGCTCACCGGTTGGGGAGGGGCCCCGATCCCCGGCTCGGTGCTGTTCGCGGGTCTTGATCGCCGTCGGCTGCGCCACCGCTGCATCGGGATGCTCTTCGCCAAAGAGGCTGGTCATCCCGCGCTCAGTCGAACGTGGCGCTGTCCGTGCCTCGGTTGCGAAACGGTTGCTGACACAGTCGTGACGAATGACTCTCATCGTGACCGATGATTCTTGTCGTTCCCGGCGGTCTCAATGTTCCAAGAGCGAAGTGGGCAGTGAGAGGAATGGGAATGTTTGTGCTGATTCCTGGGGCCGGGGGTGCGGCCTGGTACTGGCATCGTGTGGTGCCCGAGTTGCACGCCAGGGGGTATGAGGCGGTCGCTGTCGAGCTGCCCGGCGCCGACGAATCCGCAGGGCTGCCCGAGTACACCGACGCGGTGGTTGCCGCGATCGGCGATCACGACGACGTTGTGTTGGTGGCCCAGTCGATGGGCGGCTTCACCGCTCCGATGGTCTGCGCTCGCGTGCCAGTCGACCTGCTGGTGCTGGTCAACGCGATGATCCCGTTGCCGGGCGAGACGCCCGGACAGTGGTGGGACAACACCGGATCGCCGGCAGCCCGTGTCGCAGCTGCCGAAGCAGGCGGGTACAGCACGGAGTTCGACTTGTCCACCTACTTCCTGCACGACGTGCCGACCGAGGTCGCCGCCGCCGGCGCGGCACACGACCGGCCTGAGACCGAAGCCGCGTTCAGTCAGCCTTGCGGCATCGAACGATGGCCGGACGTGACCACTCGCGTGCTTGCCGCAGCCGAAGACCGTTTCTTCCCTGCGGAGTTCCAGCGCCGAGTGGCCCGCGACCGCCTCGGGATCGACACCGACGAGGTCCCCGGCGGTCACCTGGTCGCGCTGTCGCGCCCGGTCGGCCTGGTCGACCGACTGATCGAGTATCTGCGCTGACGACGGCGGGCCCTCCCCGTCCGGCCACATCGCAGTGCCGCCACTTCGATATGCGCTGTTGCTGAAAGTGAACGAAGCCAACAGACGAAGGCCGGCCGAAGGCCCGGGAAAGCGGGCCTTCGCCGTGGCGCACGGCGATGAGGAGCGGCTGCACCAACGACCTCGACGCCGACCGCTCCGAGGAGCCGTTGAAGCCGGTGCACGCCGCGAGGGCGGTGGCCCGGGTGTCACCTGCCGATGTGGTCTTCGGCAGGGGTCAGGCACCGACTGGCTCGTACGTCGAGTGCGGTTGGCTCGCACGTCGACTGCGGTCGGATGGCCCGCGCGTCCATGGAGTCCTGCGACGAGCGGCGCGAGGGTCAACTCCGGGCCTACGCTGATCGGTTGGCCACCTCGGCAAACGCCTGGCGAAACGAACCCGGGGAACGGGAGCGAGCGCGCGTGAACGCCCTTGTGAAGGCGGCGACCGAGGTGTAGCCGACTGCGCGTGCCACGTTCTCGGCCGGGTCGCCGGTCCCGCGGGGCCGCTGCGAGGTGAGGTTCATGCGCCACTGGTGGAGGTAGCCGGAGGGTGCCACGCCGACGACGTCGGAAGAGCGGAGGACCAGGGTCGCCCGCGACACCGCGACGGGGCCGACGAGCGGTTGCGCGGCCCAGGCCCGGGACGGTTCGGTGAGGGCCATGGTGTCACGGGCCACGAGGTCGGTCAGGGCGCTGAGCGGGGAGTCGGGATCACGACCGGGGGCGCGCCCCGTTCGTTTTGCAGTTCGTGGCCGGGGTTCCCGGCGTGGACGGGTGTGTCGCCGGTGAGAGCGGCCGGGGGGATGTCATCCAGAGGCATCGCGCCCGGCGGGGCCAAGGGAGTGCAGGGGCCGTGCCCTGCCTACAGTGGTGCTTACCGCGCGGAGGCCATCGTCCGGCGGGGCGCGGGCCCCGGGCGGCGGAGCCCGCCTAACGTACGGGAAGCAGACCACTTGCCCGGGAGGTTCCGTGCCCCGTACTCGTCCGAAGAGATTCACGCGTCACTTCGAGGCCATCGAACCGCCGCGCAACGCCGAGGTCGTGATCGGCGTGGTGTCAGTGACGGTTCTGGTGATGGCCCTCGGTGTCCTGTCGCCATCCCCGGTATGGCTTCTGGGGCTGCTCGTGTTCCTGCCGGGGACGGCGTCGGCGCTGTGCACCGTACGCCAGACGGAGTTTGTGTCTGCGTGGACCACGCTCGTGGTCACCGTCAGCGTGCTGGTGATTCAAGATGGCGGGCGTTCATGGCTCAACACGATCCTGATGGTGCTGCTCACCCTGGCCCTGGGCGCGGCCTCCGTGTACGCCTGCCACCGTCGTATCCACCGCGAGCATGCGATGCTGCGGCTTCGCTCCACCGCCGCGGCGATGCAGCGCCACATCCTGCGTCCTCTCCCGCTGCTCACCGACGACGTCCTGGTCGACGGCGTGTACGAGCCTCTGCAGGAGGACCGTCTCGTCGGCGGCGACATCTACGACGTCGTCGTCTCTCCATGGGGGTCCCGGGTTCTGATCGGCGACGTCCAGGGCAAGGGCCTGCCCGCGGTCGGCGCCGCGTTCGCCGTCATCGGCGCCTTCCGTGAGGCGGCCCACCGGGAGCCCACCCTGACCGCGCTCGTCGATGCCCTCGACGCCTCTGTCGTACGGCACAACTCCTACGCCGCACAGACCGGCGACGACGAACGGTTCGTCACAGCGCTCATCGTCAACATCGACGCGCACGACGAAGTACAGGTCATCAACTGCGGGCACATTCCGCCGCAGCTGCTGCACGACGCCACTGTCATCACACCGGCTCTCGAATCCGGCGTCCCCCTCGGTCTCGCCGAACTCGCAGCCGAACCCGCGACCGTCGACTGGTTCGCCTTCCCGCCCGGCGCAACGCTGCTGCTGACCACCGATGGGCTCACCGAGACCCGCGCCGCCGACGGCACGTTCTACCCTGTCACCGAACGCCTTGCCGAGCGCGCGTCACTCTCTCCCACCGAGCTGCCGCACGCCCTCTACGACGATGCGCGTGCGTTCGCCGGAGAGGGCGGCCAGCACGACGACGTCGCGGTCCTTTCCGTCCGACGGTCGCCACACCGCTGAGCGCAACACAGCGCACGTGCGCGCAAGCGCTCGGCGACCCTCGGGCGACAAGCGGGGTCCGAGCCGAGCTGGTTCCGCTTTGATGGATACCCTTGGCGTACGAGCGCACTCCTGGCCGCCGTGCCCGAACTCATCATCCATGGCGCGCCGGTCTCCAGCGCCCCCGTCACGTCCTTTCTGCCGAGCGGCCGGGTGGTCAAGCCCACTGCCCGAGACTCGCGCCGTCCTGGCCACCCTGCTTGAAGAGATCGCCGACGCGGTGGACTCGCCCTACCTCCACATCGGCGGCGACGAGGCCGACCTCTCCGGCTGGGAACGATCGGCCGACGTCCGCGCCTACGCCAAGGGTCGCGGGCTGGACTCCGTCGAGGAGCTGCGCGCCGACCTCACCACCTACGTTGTCGAAGTCTGCGCCCGGCTGGGCCGCCGTGCCGTGGTGTGGGAGGAAGCCGCGCGAGCGGGCGGACTGCGCCCCGACAGCGTCGTCATGGTCTGGCGCGCCGAGCGCAACGCCCACCCCGTCCTGGCTGCCGGTCACGATGTCGTCATGGCTCCCGTCGCCGGCAACTACCTCGACCATGCCGAGGATGGTTCGGACGAGCCGCTGGCTCTGGGTACGGGTCGGAGCACGGCCGGGGTCGCCGCTATGAACAGGGCGCCGTGCACCATGCGTGCCCCGTCATCCCCGGTCCGTACATCGTGACCGTGGTCGCTGTCGGCTACGCCTCCGCAGCCTCCACAGCCCTCGTCACCGCGAGCGGCCGCGCTGTGAAACTCGGTCGGGTCGTCCTGGCCCGTCAGTGGCGGCACCCGGTTGCCGCCGCCTGGTGCCTGGACCATTACACCTGTACTCCTCCGTCAATGCCACGGCACAGCAGGTCATCCCCGTCGGGGAGGCGGCCGGCCGTGGTGTCCGATGAACTGCGCGACAGCCGGATCGTCGTCGTTGGTACGTCTCTTGCCGGGCTGTATGCCGCCGAGACACTGCGCGAGGAGCGCGACGACCGCGTAACGGTACGCCTGGAGGTCGGGGGAGTGCCGCGCTGCACGATCCGATTCGTCGTGGACCAGAGTGTCCTGTTCACCGGCAGCCCGTTCCCCGGCTCGGGTTCGGGTCTCTGGAGCCCGCCGCCTGGCTGGAGCAGGCATGCGACCACTGCAAGGGCCGCTGGCCACGCAGGGCCGCAGAGGCCCGCGCTGAGTTGCGATGGTGCTCTTTGAGCACCCAAGAGAGAAGAAACAGCAAACAGCACCATGAGCAAGCCTTTTGACCAGGCCGCGTGCATTGCGCGTCGGACCGCCGTCGGGACTGCCGCTGTGGCAGTCGCGGCAATCGGACTGCTCGCCACAGGGGGCACCGCCTCGGCGGAACTCCCCGGAACAGCGGCCACTGCGTCCTCGTATCGGGCCCCGCTCGCGCAACCCCTGAGGCGTGCAACGTCGCGGTCAGGTGCCAGGGCGGAGGCGGAGGGCCAGGAGGCCCAGCGTGACGAGCGATTGCACTGGATCCGTGCGGCGTTTGAGCACAGGTCTCCGGGAGAGCGCCCTGATCACGGTGAACACGGCGTGGACCGCGATCTGGGCCTCGGTCCGGTCCATATCGGGTCGGCATGCTCGAAGCAGGCCGACCAGCTCAGCCGCGTACTCGACCTGGGCGCGGTGGAGCGACTCGCGGTCGGCAGCAGGCAGATGGGACAGTGCGCCCACCAGCGTCGCGGTGCCGCCCGAGGCAAGGTTCACGGTGCAGAAGGTGCGCAGGGTGCGCTCCAGCGCATCGCGGGCGGATGCGCTGTGGTTCAGCGCCTGGTCGAGGTCGAAGTAGAGGGCACCAGTACCGCGGTGGAGCGCCGCACTGAGCAGGTCGGTCTTCGCGGCGAAGTGGTTGTACACAGCCGGACCGGATACGCCGACAGCCGCGCCGATGTCGTCCATACTCACCGCTTGGAAGCCGCGCTCGGCGAAGAGCTGGACCGCTGCGGAGAGCAGTGCCTCGCGGCGTGAGGCGTGGGTGAGACGGGGAGCCGAGGAGGATGCGGCAGATGCGGCCGCCGTGGGCAGTTCCTGCGCCCGGGACACGGCAGCGCCCAGTTCGCACAGCAACTCGTCGAAGCGGGGCCGGGGAAGGCCGACCGTATGGAAAGACGGGCTGGCCAGCACACCGAGCACAGCCCAGCCGAGGAGTTCGGCGTCGTCGGTCCCGAGGTCGGCGCGCGCATCGCGAATGGCTGAGGAGACGATGTCTGCGATCTTTTTGTTGCGTTCTTGAACTTCTGTGCGGCACTCGGGGGACAGGTTGCCTTCCTCCGTCTCCCACACTGCCGTCTAGCCGGACTGGTGGAAGCGCTCCAGGGCCGCAGCGACGATCTGCGCCTTGCGGTTGCGGGGGCGGCGGGTAGGCCCGCCGTTTTTGCTCGTCACTTGGTCATCCTAGTTACAGTTCGGCGTCATTCGGTTACTGACGGAGGAACGGGGCTGTTCCAGGGTGTGGGGGATGGGCTCAAGTTCGGAGTGGTTCGGTTGACTCCGTCTCGCCTGCGTGGGGCGCGATTGTCAGCCATCCATCTCCCACCGGGCCGGGGCACGGGTATCCGCCTCGCCGTTTGCTTCACACCGTTGGAGAGGTCTCACCCGATTGGAGCATTTGAGTCGCCACCTTGAATGATGCGGGTTTTCCATGGAGTTGCACCGCAATGGCGTTCGGGGGAGGTGGCGGATGTGCAACGTGCGCGCCGAACGCGTAGTGACGGACAATGCCACCGGACTTTTGTGGCATGGCGTCGACCGCGGGGGCAACGACCTGTGTGCTCGGATCTTCAGCGGCAAAACAGCGTCGACACCAGACGGCGTGTGCGACCGTGATGACCACTGCCGCAGTCGCATGAACTTCGTTGCCCAGGTAGTTCAGCCCCTCCTGTCACGGCGGATTCACCCACTCCGGTCGACGACGCCACGCAGCAGACGCGGACCTCGTCGCGCCGAACCCGGGAGGTCACCCTCGTGGTCACTGACACGTCCCAAGAGCTGAACCCGTCTCGGCCGACGCTCATCGCACGCTGGCGCGAATCGGCAGGTCAGCACCTCACCCCCACGAAAAGATCACTGATCGTGACGTGGATCGCCTTCGGTGTCACGTGGGGAACCGTGCGGACCATCACCCACGGTATTCGCGGCGGATGGCTGCCCTGGGGGAACATCTCCGCCGGCGGTCAGCACCTGCACCACTACAACTTCGGCATCGGCACCCTTGCCGGCATAGGGCTCATCGCCGTACGCGGCGACGAGCGCGCCGTCGGCCACCCGGCCGTCGCCGCTGCCTACGGCGCAGGAACCGCCCTCATCGCCGACGAATTCGCCCTGCTCCTCGATCTGCAGGACGTCTACTGGGCCAAGCAAGGACGCCTCAGTGTGGATGTCTCCCTCGGCATCCTTTCCGTACTCGGCGCGTACCTGACCGCCGCACCGTTCTGGCACGAGTGCGCTCGGGCGACCCATCACCATGTCGTCTCCGCCGCCAAGCATCACCTGACCTCCGCCAGGTAGGTCGCCCCGGGAACCTACCGCCGTGCCGTTGGTGGGCGTTGGCGAGGCTGCCACGGGGCGGGATGTGGTCGTGCGTAAGCGGTCGGTGATCTTGCCGCATATAGGGCAGGTCATGGGGCGCTGGCGCCGCCCGGCGGGCAACGAGGGTGCTCGGGATCAGGTGCGGCGTGCGGCCCACACGGTGCGTTCGGTGCGTACCGCAAGGTCGTCGCGGCGCAGGATGCTGTTCGGGCTTCCGGTATCGAGGAGCTCGTCGAGCGCGGTGAGGTCCTCGGTGGAGAGCGCGCCGACGGCGGCGCTTCGGATGCGTTGCAGGCTGCCGAGGGCGTAGCGGCCGATCGCTTCGCTGCGGGTGCCCTCGATGTTCACGGCGACGGTGCGTTCGCCCTCGACCGTGAATCCGGCGGCGGTGAGCATCGGACCCCAGTCGGCGCCGCGATGGGGCACGTGTTCGGCGTGGAAGCGGTCGGTCGCGGCGTGGCAGCGCTCTTCCAGACCGGGCCGGTCCTGGGGGGCGGTTTCGGGCAGGAAGCGTGGGAAGCCGGCCAGTTCGACAACGCTGAACAGGCCGCCGGGCGCGAGCAGGTCGTGGACGTTGCGCAGTGCGCGATCGGGGTGGGCCATGTGGTGCATCGAGGCCGACGCCCACACCAGGTCCGGTGATCCGAGGTCGGGCCAGGCGGAATCGTCGAGATCGGCCTGCACGGTGCGCACGCGCTCCTCCAAGCTGCGGGTGCATGCCTTTTCGCGCAGGCGCTGGAGGTATCCGGCGGATGCGTCGACGGCGGTGACGTGTGCGTCGGGGAAGCGGTCGAGAAGGGCGAAGGTGCCCGCGCCCGTGCCGCAGCCCAGATCCACGATCTGGCGCGGTCCGGTCTTCAGCGGCAGCCATGCAGTGATGGAGGCGATGTGCTCGGCGAGGACCTCGGCGTCCAGGTCGAGAATCTCCGCCTGGCCGTCGGTTCCGTGCTCCTGGTGGCGGCCGTGCGGAGCACCGTGATGAAGGGTGTGCGGGTGAGCTCGGTTCATGCCTTCACGCTAGGACAGCCATGCGCCTGCGGCACAGCCACTTCCTGTTTACGCAAGGCGATGGTCGGCTGTGATGCCCGACGCGCAAGATGTCACCACTTCGGGGCCGTCGCGCGGCCCGCGCTGTCATTCAGCCGTGCCCTGGACGTCGCTGTCGCTGCCCTCACGCTGGTGGCCGCGGCGGGCGTCGCGGTCGAAGATGCCCAGGATCTCGCAGGGTCCGCCCTCGGCTCCGATCGCATGAGGCATCATCGTCGGGAACTCGGCGGCCTGGTTGGTCTCGATGCGGAAGCGGCGGTGGCCGAGCATGAGGACCGCGGTGCCGGACAGGACGACGAGCCATTCGCGCCCCGGGTGGGCACGCATGCGCGCCGGGTTCTCCGGCGGCGGTTCGGTCATGCGCTGGCGCATCACGCTCATGCCGGGGTCACTCTTCACGGGCCAGCGCATCAGGCCGTGGGCGCCGTCGATCATCGGGCTGGTGACTACGTCGTCAGCGGCGGTCTCCACGAGCTGATCCAACGTGGTGTCCAGGGCCCGGGCAAGAGTGACCAACTGATCCAGCGCGAGGCGGCGTCGGCCGTTCTCGATGCGGCTCAGCGACGACTGGCTGAGGCGGGCGCGGGTGGCCAGTTCCTCCAGGGACCAGCCCTGCGCCACCCGCAGAGCGCGGATGCGTTTGCGTACGAGGCCGTCCAGGTCTGCATCTTCTTGCGTCATGAGCAACATCGTATGCCTTATGTGCAATGCGGGGTTAGCGTCGAGTGCAGATGGCCCGGAACGTCTGGGACCACGTACAAGGAAGGGGTAGGAGGACATGGCTGTGATGACTTCTCCGTACCCGAGCGACACACTGCCCGGCGGGACCGTCGACACGGTGGTGATCGGCGGCGGCGCCGCAGGGCTGAACGGTGCGCTGATGCTCGCCCGCTCCCGCCGCTCGGTCGTCGTGATAGACAGCGGCACCCCGCGCAACGCGCCGGCCGAGGCCATGCACGGCTTCATCGTCCTGGACGGCACCCCGCCCCCCGAGATCCTTCGGCGGGGCCGCGAACAGGTGCGCCGGTACGGCGGCCGCATCGTCTTCGGCGAAGTGGCCTCGACCGAGCCCGCCGCCCCGTCGACCGACGGAGATCTCCGTTTCACCATCACCCTGGCCGACGGCCGGAGCGTAACCGCGCGCCGCGTCCTGGTGGCCACCGGCCTGCGGGACGTACTGCCCGAGGTTCCCGGGCTCGCCGAGCACTGGGGACACGGCGTGGTGCACTGCCCGTACTGCCACGGCTGGGAGGTGCGCGACGAGCCCATCGGCATCCTCGCCACTGGCCCCGCCTCCATCCACCACGCACTCCTCTTCCGCCAACTGACCGAGGACCTGACGTACTTCACCCACGGCACTCACCTGGACGAGGACACCCGCGCGCGTTTCGCCGCCCGCAGCATCCGCATCGTCGACACCCCGGTGCGGGAAGTCATCAACAACGAGGACGGCACCCTCGCCGGGGTGCGCCTGACCGACGGCCAGGTCGTGGCCCGCCGCGTCCTCGCCGTCGCCACGCAGATGCAAGCCCGCACCGAGGGTCTGGAGAGTCTGAAGCTGCCGATGGAGGACCTGCCCGACAACATGGGCCGCCGCTTCGCCTCCGGTAGGGCCGGCAGCACCGAGGTGCCGGGCGTGTGGGTGGCCGGCAACGCCACCGACCTCACCGCCCAGGTGGGTGCCTCCGCAGCGGCCGGCGCCCTGGCCGGATCCCATATCAACGCCCTGCTGGCCACCGCGGACACCGACGCGGCCCTTGCCGCAACCCAGGGCGAGACACCCGTCTCCTGACATCCCCGCGCAGCACCGGCCCACCGTTCGACCACACCCGGCGACGCGTGCGGCGGCCGGTCCCCGCCCCCGGCTCGGCGACCGGCCCCGCTCCGCCGCTGACTTCAGCGTGCCCTTCTGAGAGGAGTCCGGAGGAATCCATGTGTACGAACCAGCCCGTACAGGCCGCGAAAGCCAGCGGCGGGGACGTACCTGATGCGCGTCGGCTGCGCATGATCCTGATCGCCGTCTCCATCGCGCTGATGGCCGTCATCGCGTCGGTGTCCGGGCTGAACGTCGCGCAGACCCACATGGCCGTCGAGTTCGGCGCCTCGCAGACCACCATCCTGTGGATCATCAACATCTACACACTCGCTCTGGCGGCGCTGCTACTGCCTCTCGGCGCCGTCGGCAACGGCCTGGGCCGCAAGCCCACGCTCATCACGGGGCTGGGTGTCTTCGGCGCCGCGAGCGTTGTCGCGGGCCTGGCCCCGTCGGCCGAGGTCATGCTCGCCGCGCGCGTGGCCGGCGGCATCGGCGCCGCGACAATCATGCCCATCACCCTCGCCGTCATCACCTCCACCTTCCCAGAAGAGCAGCGCGGCAAGGCGATCGGCGTGTGGACCGGCGTCGCCGGAGGCGGCGGCATCCTGGGCATGTTCCTCTCCGCACTCCTCGTCGACGTCGCCGACTGGCGTCGGCTGTTCCTCCTACCGGTGGTCCTGGTCCTCGTGGCCCTGACCATGACGCTGAAGTCGGTTCCCAACTCCCGCGAGACCACGGCCCATCGCTTCGACACCGTCGGCGCGCTGGTCTCCACCATCGCCGTCATCGGCCTCATCTCCGCCCTGCAGGAAGGCCCCGAACGCGGCTGGACCGCCCAGGCGACGCTCATCAGCCTCACCGTCGGTCTCGCTGCCTCCGTCGGCTTCGTGGTCTGGGAACTGCACCGCCGCGACGCCTCACTGCTGGACGTCCGCCTGTTCCGTGAGCGCGGCCTGGCCGACGGCTCGATCACTCTGCTCGTGGTCTTCGGCGTCCAGGCGGGTATCGCTGTGGTCCTCTTCCCGTTCTTCCAGGCCGTCCTCGGCTGGTCGGGCCTGCTGTCCACGGTGGCACTGATGCCCATGGCCGTCATGATGATGGCGACCTCCGGCCTGGCACCCAAACTCGCCGCACACATCGGCTCCCGCCCGACCATGGCCGTGGGCATCGCTCTGGCCGCTATCGGACTTGCACTCATGGCGCTATTCGTCTCCGCCGACGGCGGCTACCTGACCATCCTTCCCGGCATGCTTGCCATGGGCATCGGCATGGGCCTTTCGATGACACCCTCCACCGAGGCCATCACCGGTTCCCTGCCGCGCGAGAAGCAGGGCGTCGCCTCCGCGCTCAACGACGTCACCCGCGAGTTCGGCACCGCACTCGGCGTCGCACTGCTCGGCGCACTCCTGTCCGCCGGCTACCGCAACGCCATCGACAACAGGCTCCACGGCATCCCCCGAGGAGCCGCGGACACTGCCCGGGAGGGCATCGCCAACGCCGTGGAAGCGGCGGGCAGTACGGGCCCGCACGCGCACGACCTGGTCCACGCCGCCCAGCAGTCCTTCATCGACGGCTGGCAGCAGGCCATGTGGGCAGGCGTCGCCGTCACGGGCGCCCTCTTTCTCTACATATCCCTCCTCAGCCCGAAATGCCCGGCCCCCGCCGTTGTGGACGAGACAGAAGCCGCCGAGGCCGTCGCCACCTGATGACCACAGGAGAGCTGGGCGCACGGCACGCAGTCCGCCACGCCCGGCGGGCGCCTGGTCTTCCACGCCTTCGCCGCTCCCGCCGAGTTCATCCGCGAACTCATCGTCCAGGGCACCAGCGACGGCTTGGATGCCGCCCGGGCCCGTGGCGCCCGGCTCGGCCGCCCGCCGACCACGACGCTCCTCTCACGACCCCAGGACGGGGCCGGCCTCTCGGAACGCAGCCGAGGGTCTCGCATCAGCCCCCTGACCTGCTGCGAGACCCTCGCCCAGCGCCTGTAACCCCGCATGCGGCCCCTGGACTTCTCTTTTGTCCAGGGGTCGCAGGCGGCGCCTGGACGAAGTCGCGCCGCCACCAGGCACCCTGTGATCTGCACAGGGCGTCGTGGCCTGCACCGATGCAGTAGCCGTTGCTGCATCTTCTTCGCAGGTGCGTGCAAGGCCGTCTGCTACGCGGGAATCCGGACCGTCGTGCAGCATTCGCACGACCCAGGCGGCGCACGGTTGCTGGTGCCGCAGGCTGGTGCAACAACAGCCTGGCTGTCGGCCTTCTCCGGCATGGTGTGCCGGACACCGCGTCGCCTCAGGCATTCGCGGCAGGGCCCGTTGCTCCATGCCTTGTCCACCTCGAGGCTGTCTGGCTCAATTCGAGGCCGGCCCGGCCCACGCTTCGGAACGCGGATCTTCCCCAGCACGCGCTCGAACTGTGTGCAGTCCGCCCGCTGCCCTGGCGTGACGATCAGAGAGCGGGCGGCAGCGGCCGTCTGAGCTCAAGTAGATCTTGCTGGTGAACCCGCCCCGCGAGCGGCCCGGGCCCCCACCTCCACCAGACGGGCGAGGAGTCCAGGCGCTGGCGCTGCCTGTCCAACGGCCCGGCCCACATGACGTGCTGACGCTGCTTCTGGAGCCACTGGTCGATGTCCACGCCATGGACCATCACGCCGGGCAGAATGTCGGTATCGCCCTCGTCACGCACCGGCTCGCGCACGGTGTGCCCTGGATCGCCATCTGCTCTGTCGCCGGGTCCGTACGGGTAGTGAGTGGGGCGCGCTGCCTGATTGCGCTCGCTCGAACGAGTGGATCGAGGGGAGACCGGGCCCGGCATCGAGGACCCGGATCTACGCTCAACGAGTGAGTGCTGCCCAAGCCGGATCCGGTGACGGGGAATCCCCGCGAACGGGTGCTGCACAGCTGGCCGAGGCGTCCTCGGTGATGCTGATGCAGCCGACTACGCTGTGCAATCTCGACTGCACGTATTGCTATCTGCCGGACCGGAAGGTCTCGCGGCGCATGAGCCTTGAGGTCGCGCAGGCAGTGGCGGCCGGCGTCGGGGAGTGGTCCAGGCGACGCCCGGTGGCGGTGGTGTGGCACGGCGGCGAACCCCTCGCGGTCGGCCCGGCCTACTTCCGTTCCCTCATGGAACCATTCGGGCCGGGTGAGGAACATCCGGTGATTCAGGCCGTACAGACCAACGCCACACTCATCGATGAAGCGTGGTGCGAGGTGTTCGCCACCGTTCCCGTCCGCGTCACCGTCAGCCTCGACGGCCCGGACGGAGCGAACGCCTCGCGAGTGGACTGGGCGGGAGGCCCAAGCACCCAGCGGGCCCTGAGCGGCATCGATGCCCTGCGCCAGGCGGGCATCCGCTTCGGCCTGATCGCGGTGGTGGCCGACGTGTCCCCGGGAGCCGCCACCGACCTGTACCGGTTCGCCTGTGAGCTCGGCTGTGACAACCTCGGAGTAAACCTTGCCGAGAAGAAGGGTGTGTATGCAGGAGGACACGAGCCCAGGCACTCAGTCGTGGCCTTCTGGGAGGAACTGGCGGCCTGCTGGCAGGCCGATCCGCGCATCCAGGTCAGAGAGCTCGACCACGCGTACACCTACATCCGCGAGGAACTGTCCGGCGCAGCGGCACAGCGTGCCGACCGCCCTGTCATGCCGCTTCCCCTGGTGACCTGGGACGGCGACTTCCTCCCGGTCGGGGCTGAGCTGGCGGGCTTCCGCTCCGCACGGCATGGCCCCTTCGCTGCGGGTAACGTCCTGGACACCCCTCTGACCGTCCTGGCGGCCCGCGCCACAGAGGTGCCCTGGGTCGCTGAGGCCCTGGCAGGCGTGACCAACTGCCGCAAACACTGTGATTACTTCACTTACTGCCGCGGCGGCCAAGTGGCCAACAAGTACTTCGAAACCGGCCGTCTGGACAGCACCGAGACCACTTATTGCCAAACCAGCAAGATCAATCTCATGGAAGGAATCCTGCGCCATGCCGAACGTGCACGTACCTGAAGAGTCCACACCGGTCACGACCCCGCTCGCCCAACGGATCACGGCCTGCAGGGACCAGCTCACGCGGCCGACCGCACAGGCCGGCGAACTCCACGACACCGCCAGCATCTTCGGCTGGGCCTATCTGCGGCGGCGATCCTGACTTCGTCGCCCCCGAGACACGGATTACGAGCCTCCAGACAGGAGGCCGCCCGCTCCCGATGACACGCCTCGGTCCGGAATGCGGCACGCGGGTCGGAGGTCCGGCCCGCGTACCGTCACTCGCGCACGTCGGAAGGGGCATCAGCCCAGGCAAGCCGAAGCTGCCGGTGCCGGTGCCCCGCTGAGCGCTGTTACCTGCCCGGTTTGAACGTGCCTTCCGCCCGGTGCGCGAAAGCCCCCACCGCGGTCTTCTTCCCGGCCGCGGCCCCCTTGAGCGCGAGCTGCCCGCCCATCACCCGCAAGTCCAGGTAGAAGCGCACCACGCCCCGCTCAGTGGTCAGGACATGAATGCGGGAGTCGATGTAGCCGAGATTGTTGAGCTCCTGCCTCACCTGAATTGTGGTCGGTTTGTTCAGGCCAGCCAGAGCCTCGGTTATGCGTTTGCCATGCTCACGCCCCTCACACACCTCCACCCCGTTCAGCTTGGGCTGCTCATACGTAGCGGTGGGGGACGGTGCGTCCGTGGGCGGCTTCTTGTCCACCAGCAGCAGCTCACTCGGCCGCGCGGGCGGATGCTCACCCGGGCCCGGATCATCCGACTCTGCCGCTGCCGGGGTATCCGGTACGCACGGCGCACCCATCCGCTCCAGCATTTCCATGAACGCGACCTGCGCATCCGGGCTCGGGCCGGCAGCCGGCGCCTGCGCGCCCACGCTGTTCGCGGTGTTCCGCTGCCATCCCCCGGCCTGCTCGTTGCCGCACGCAGCCAGCGCCACCATCGCGAGCGCTACCGCCCCCGTGCCCGTAAGAACTCTGTTCAGCGTCATGAGCACACGCTCATGGAACAGTCCGCCATCACGCATGAGCACGCGTACTCACGCGCACCCCGCCAGGCCGCGTAGAGGCGTGGTGGGGTGCCGGACATTCCTTCTCAGCGCATCCTGCAGCCCTCTTCCTTGGAGAAGAGGGTAGGAAGGGACGATGGGCGGGTGCACTCAGGCGGACCGACGCCGTCGGGGCAGCGGTGTCGGCTTACGGTCCAGGACACCGGTGGCGTCGGCAAGGCAATGTGCTCGATCACGACCGAGCGGGTTCGGCACGGCAACATGCCGGTACTGATCAAGGCGAGCGAGCCGATTGTGATGACGACCGGCAACCAGAGCACCTCCGAGGCACTGTCGGCCGACAGGGCCATCATGCGCGAGAGCCTCGGTATGGAGCAGAGCAAGATGTTCCGGCAAACGCTGTACGCCGACGCCAGAGTCAAGCAGTCGGATGTCGACAGCATCGCCGCCGTCAGCCGGGACTACGACCAGCCGGGTACCTGGACCCCGGTCGGCTCCAGTTCAAGGCCGCGGCGGAAGCTCCTGCAGAACATGCAGCGGGAAGGCGGGATCGGGGCTTCCAGCGACCAGGCCTCCGTCATCAAGGACCTCGGCCGCTGAATGGGCGGGAAGCATGTGCGTGACTTCCTGATGAAGACCGAGCTCGCCTCCGACCCGTGGGGCACGGAAGAGGAGCTCATTTCGCATATGAGGAGGCTGATACCTGCAAGAGCTTCCTCGACCACCTCCTCGGACTCCCATGCAGCGAGCGGTAGCTCTTCCGGCCGGCGGGGCGGCTCATCGGGTGCTGCCCCGTTCCGTAGCAGCCTTTGCTGCGACGGAGCCGGGCCCGGCTGACGTCCCGCCGCCGGGTCGCTCGGTACGACTTCCCACCCGGCCGGGTGACGCCTGCTATGCAGGAACGAATCTCCAGCATTCGCGTGCCCGAGCATGGGGGCATGATTCGTCATCTGCGCCGTACCACCTCCTTCTTCGTGGCCGTTTCGGTGGTTGCCGGTCTCGCGGTCACCGCCGCTCCTGCCACGGCCGCCACCTTCCACAGCCTCGTCGGCAGGGCCCCGGCCGTCCGCGACCTCGCGGAGCGGTCTGACGCTGCGAAGGCCCGCGAGCTGCTCGCGGATCTCGGCGTGGCCGGCGAGGCAGCCAGCGTCATCTGCGGCACCGATGACAGATCGGGGCTCACGGTGGGGACGGCCCGCGCAAGGGACTGTGCCGCAGCACTCCAGGTCGCGAGCGCCTACACGCGGAGCTGGAACAGCGGCGGCGAAGGGGCCGCGACCGTCCACGCCGCAGGATCCGTCTGGAGCTGTCGGGAACGGCCGGGTCCGCTGAATCCGTATCAGGAATGCGTCGAGACAGGCGGCACCGGTCGGTGGGTCACGCTGACGTCCTGATCGAGACGCCTGTCGACGCTACGGGCCTGCCGGTCGCAGCGCTCGTCGATCCACCTTCGGAGGTGTGCTCACGATGTACGTCCGAATGCTCGTGGCGGCGGCCCGGCACCGGGATGATCCTGATGCTTGCCGTCGGCGTCCCCGCTGCCGCTGTGCCCTCCGCCACACCTGCGGCCTGCGCCCGAGCCCGGGCCGCAGCCGAGGGGAAGGGGACTACGACGCAATGAGGAAGGACCACCTGGCCCAGATCGCCGACGGCGGGCATCCGGACGCCTCTGCCATCATCTGCGTTGCCGATGTCGTTGCTTCTCGGCGATCCTGTCGACTCATTGAGCGAGGAGGACGGCGTGGGATTGATCCTTTCCCCGGGAGATGGAGACGTCAGCAGTCCGGACGTAGGCTCGTCCTGTGCGCACTTCAACGACTTCCGGCGACGGCTGGCACAGGCCGAGGGCTTCACCCTCGACGAGATGTGGGGCTTTCGGAGGAACGCGAGGCGAGGTGCGTCGTATCCGGCGTCCGCGACGATCAGAATGTCCGGATCTCCCGCCCGTCACTGCCGCGCCGCGATCATTCGCTCGACCAGATCGTGCAGCTGCCGGGTACTGATGGTGGCGGTGTCGTCCCCGGGTGCCGGACGAAGCGCGCCCAGTGGTGCCGTCCATGAGCTGCGGCCTGGGTCGAGCGCGCAGACGATCGAGTACGGCGGGCGGGGGACAGGGACGTGCTGGCCCTTGCCCGGCCGTAGATGTGACACAGGATCCGTTCCGGTGAGGTGCGGGCGTCGGGCCGGAGCCGGCAGGTGACGTCGACGACCAGGACCAGCCGGTCCTCAGCAGCCCGTGGCAGCGGCACCCTGGCCAGCTCGAACAACGCGTCCGAACGAGCAGTGAGACAGGAGTGGAACTCACCCCGAAAGCATGACAGTTCCGCCAACGGTACTCTTCCGGCATCGCAATGCAGCAGACTCATCCTCACGGCCTTCGCGCTGGACGTGTGTGTTCCTTGGTCGGAGCACATGTTCAGACGAAGGCCGCTTCCGTGTAAGGGCTCGCAGAAAAACAACACGCCGATTTCGTTGCTGGGACCTGTCCTTGTGATATCGGACGCTGAACCCGCAGGTCACAGGGATGTGTCTCAAGTAGGTCCAGGGGCCTCACTCCTTATCGCTCGGGACATCGCTGCAGGTCGGCGTCTGTCATCACCAAGGCTCGAGCAGATCCTGAAATCGGCGTGTTGTTTTTCTGCGAGCCCTTAGAAGTCATCTCATTCGGTGAGTCGGCTGTAGTAGACGAGGGTGCAGCCGATGGCGGCGAGAGTGTTCGGAGGTTTCGCGTGATCAGATATCGTGCGCAGCCATGGGTGAACTGATATTGATCAGGCATGGCCAGACCGAATGGAGCCTGTCGGGCCAACACGCCGGCCGCACCGACATCCCGCTGACTGACGCGGGCGAGGCCGCGGCCAAGTCGCTCGCTTCGAGGCTTGCCCAACACCATCTGGTCGCCGTGTTCAGCAGCCCGCTGAGCCGCGCCATGCGGACGGCCGAGTTGGCCGGCCTGACCGGCGTCCAGCCCGATCCCGATCTGATGGAGTGGGACTACGGAGGGTATGAGGGCCTGACCGCGGCGCAGATCCAGGAGACAACGCCAGGTTGGGACCTGTGGCGGGACGGCGTGATTCCCGGCGACGCAGCCCATCCTGGCGAGCAGCTCCTACAGGTGGCCGCGCGCACGGACGCGGTGCTGGACCGGGTCCGGCCACTGTTGGACGATGGCGACGTCGCCATCGTGGCCCACGGTCATCTGGCGCGCGTGCTCACCGTACGCTGGCTCGGCCTCGACGCGTCCGCCGGTCGACTGCTCGGCCACCCGCATCCCGGCACGCTCAGCTTCCTGGCCACCGAGGACGAGCAGCCCTTCATCGCTGCCTGGAACGTTCCGTAGTGGTGGGGCTTGCCCCACACCCGGGCCCGGCTCCACTCCGTGAACCGCTGGTGTGTGTACGGCCCGAACGGGCAGAGGCTCGGCGGCAGTTGGCGCCACGTACAGCCCGTCGTGCCACGAACACGATCGTCAGAGGTCAAGCCAGGGCCTGTTGCGCAAGTATGTGCGGCGGTGGGTGTGGCGTAGTACTTGTTGTGGGTCTCGGAGTCATGTCTGTTCTCATCTGGAGTCGTCGATGGCAGTTCGCCGTGTCGTGCCCAACATTCAGTCAGAGGCTGCGCAGGAGAGCCGGGAGTTCTACGGCCTGCTGGGCTTCGAGGAAGTCATGAATCACGGCTGGATCATGACGCTCGCCTCCCCGACCTGTCCGGCGGCGCAGGTCAGCGTCATGACCAGCGACAAGACTGCCCCGGTCACCCCCGACATGAGTGTCGAAGTGGACGACGTGGACGCGGCCTATGCGGCCGTGCAGGGCAGCGGTGCGGAGATCGTCCGCCCCTTGCAGGACGAGGAGTGGGGCGTGCGGCGGTTCTTCGTCCGCGACCCCAACGGCCTTGTGGTCAACGTGCTGGGCCACCGCTGACGCTGCCCCGGTACGAGTGGGGGAGATGCTGGTCAGCACCACGCCCTCACTGATGGCCTGATTCCGCACGGGCCTGAATCGGGGTGCGTGCCGGTGCCGGTCCGACGGCTCCTCCTGAGCCACCGGCCTGTACGACGGCGGACATCGGCTCGGCGCCCGGCACCGGGGGCCGGCGAAAGGCGCCGTTCCGGGCCCCATGCGGCCATCGGGATGACGTCGGCTGCCGCTCGTAGCGGCAGGACCGCCGCATTCACAGGCCCGGACTGCCGCGTGATCGGCTCCGGCGCGCAGGAGAGGCGCCATTCCGCAGCCGGCCGGGGCTGTCGCATCCAGCAATGCATCTCGGTTTCCTGGTGGGCCGGGCGGCGGTTGTATGGCCATCTCGCTGCTGGATGCGGCAGTGGTGGTCATGGGAAAGGGCACCTGTGACAGCTTGTGCCGCCTCAGCGCCAGCGCTCGTGGCGGATGTCTGCGGAAGCGGCGGTGAGCTTCGCGATCGAGCGGCGGGCGGCGTTGACAGTGATGGTCCGGCGGGCGATACGAGCGAGCGGGAGGTCGCTGGCCGAGTCGGTGTACAGGAGTGCGTCCTCCGGGGCGAACCCCAGCGCCCGGACGGCGTCGACCTTTGCTTCGCCCACGTTGTGGGCGATGAGTCGGGGCCCTCGTGGGGTGAAGTCGAGCCGCGAAGCGGCCAGAGGGATGCCGTGCAACCCGACGCCGTCCAGAAACGCACGCGCGAGATTCTCCTCCGAGGCTGTCGCCACGACGGTCGGACCACGACCGCGGGCGCGCCGGCAGCTTGCCACGGCCTGTCCGACCGCTGTCCGGGCTGCCATGGCCCGGCCCGTCACGGCTGCCAGTTCCTCGTACTGGCTACGGGTCGTTCCGCGCAGGGCCAAAGCCACGATCGCCCGGTTCATCGCGGGCTTCAGCGCGCCGTCGGGAGGTGCTGCCGAGGCGAGCAAGAACGGTGGGATTGCAGCGGCGAACCGGAGAGGACGGGCTGCCAGACGAGCCCTGACCAGCGAGGACATCGTGTCCTCACTGGTCAGGACGCCATCGAGGTCGAAGATCGAGGTGATTTCGTTGGCCGGGTTCACTGTGGGAAGGCGTCGGCTTTCATCTGGACGAGAAGGTCTGCGGCAGCGAGCGCGCTCACTTCGGCGACCATCGTGACAGGGGAGCTCTCGACGTGGACAGCGTTCACCGGGGCGAGGCCGACGTCGATACGGCTGAAGATCTCGCGCGCCTGCGCTGCTGCGCCGGCGCCTTCGGCTGCGGAAGGCCGGTTGCGGCGCCCCGGTCCTGCCATGATGCGCTGCCACTTCGATTGCCCGAACATGTGGAAAGTTGACCGTTTCGGTCTGTGATTGTGGATGCGGTGGCCGGTGGGAGTCAAGGGGAGGTCCAGGCGGGTGCGCCGATGGATCGTCCGCACAACTGAGGCGGAACGGCCGGATTCCGCGCGACGCTCCCCGGAGGGGCAGGACCGCTGCCGCGCCGGAGTCGAGGGGGACTGCCAGGCGCCGAAGGGAGTGGTTGGCTGTACCGCCTTCAGGCCACGACGATGTTGTCGCCTGCCGCGGCGAGGGCGTCGCTCAGGCCGTCCGGGCAAGGGCTGTCGGTGATGAGGGTGTCGAAGCCGTCGAGTTCACAGACGCGATGGGCGGCCGTGCGTCCGAACTTGCTGGAATCGGCGAGCACGTAGCGGTGGGACGCGTTGGCGAGCATGGTGCGCTTCGTCGCGACTTCGTCGAGGTGGAAATCGGTCAGTCCGTAGGAGGCGATGCCTCCGGAGCCCAGGAAGACAGCGTCCGCGCGCAGATTGTCGAAGAACTCGACGGCCTGGGCGTTGGAGCAGGCCAGGTCGCCACCGCGCAGCCGCCCGCCGCTGACCAGGACCTCGACCTGCGGGCGGGAGCTGACTTCGGCGGCCACGAGCAGGGAAGGGGTGGCGACGACACCGACGTGATCGGCGGGCAGAGCGCGGGCCACCTCCAGGGCCGTGGTACCGACGTCGATGACGACCGTCTGGTTGGGTTCGATCAGGGCTGCTGCGGCTCGGCCGATGGCCTGCTTCTCGGCGAGGAAAGCGCCCCTGCGCTCGTTGAAGGACGCCTCCTCCCCGACGGGTGACCGGACGGCGGTGGCCCCTCCGTGGACACGCGCCAGCTCGCCGCGGCGCTCGAGGAGGGCGAGGTCTCTGCGGATCGTCTCGTGGGAGACGCTCAGCAGGCTGGTCAGGTCGTCCGTCGTGATGAACTTGAGCCGAGCGATCTCGGCGACGATCCTGCGGTGACGCTCGGCTGCTAGCACGTCCGGCCCTCTCTGATTGACTGTTTCTGTGGAAGCCTGACTGCATTCTAGGGCTCATGTGACGTGCGGAGCGCATCGCCGACGGCCTCAAAATTCCGTTCTTCTCCGCAGCTCAAAGCGTTCTCCGCTAGGTGATCAGCGATCGTTCGCCAGGTCGGGAGCGCTAACCCTTGACGGCAAACGGGCAAGGGTCCACACTCTCAGCAGTCAATAGTCCACACAAACGGTCACGAGTGGGCTGTCGACCGGCGTCGAGGTGGCGCGGACCGCGAATCCTCGCGGCCATCCCCACGGACAGGCTCCAGCGCATCCCTGTGAGGCGGGCCTTGATGCCGATCGCATTCGGTTCTTCGATCACTCACTGGCTTCCGCGGCGACGGCGGGGCACTCTGAAGCAGGGAACGAGGTCATGGCCAAATCAGAAGCAGGTGCTCAGGCGCCAAGAACGGCTGAGGGACAGCAGGGCGGGGCGAACCAGGTAATGGCGCGAGAGCTGGGCTGGTACGCCTCGTTCTCCGTGGCGTTCGGGTTCGTGTCGATCGCGACAGGGATCTTCACGGCCTACGGCTCGGTGCTCGCCACCTCGGGCCCGCGCGGCATCTGGGCCTGGCCGATCTCGGTGATCGGCCAGCTCTGCGTCGCCCTCGTCTTCGGAGCGCTGGCGGCGCGCATCCCGATCAGCGGCTACTCCTACCAGTGGGTGTCGCGGATCGTCGGGCCCGTGTGGGGCTGGATCATGGGCTGGATCTCGTTCGCCTTCCTCGGGGTCGTCGTGGTCGCAGTGGACTACACGATCGCCTCCACGATTCTTCCCGAGCTGTTCCAGTACGTAGGCACGACACAGAACGCCTGGGTCATCACGGCCGGCGTGGTGTTGCTGCAGGCCCTGCTGGTCGCCGCGTCCACGCGCATCACGCACAAGGTCAACAGTGCGGCGGTGACAGCGCAGCTCATCGGCATGATCACGCTGACGGTGCTGCTGTTCGCGGTGGGCTACTTCACCGGCAAGCTCGACTTCGCCCACCTGTTCGACACCGCGACCATCCCGGAGAGCGGCTACTACGGTCTGGGCGGCGCAACCCACGCCGGACCCTTCGCCCTGGCGTTCCTGCTCGGCGCGTTCACCATCGTCGGATTCGAGTCCGCGGCAAACCTGGCGGAGGAGACCAAGGACCCCGCCCGCGTCATCCCCAAGGCGATGGTCCAGGCCGTCCTCTCCCTGGGCGTTCTCGGCTTTCTCTTCCTGGTCGCCGTGACCGCCGCCGTCGGCCGGGTCAACGGCGCCGCCGAGTCGGCCACCCCGGTGGCCACCGTGATCACCGCCGTGCTCGGGTCCGTGGTGGGGAAGATCCTCCTGGTCCTCGTCGTGGTCTCGATCTTCTCCTGCGGGCTGGTGATCACCCTCAGCGGAACCCGCCTGGTCTACGCGATGTCCAGGGACGAGCGCTTCCCCGGATGGCGCCTGCTCAAGCGCATCCACCCCCGGACGGCGACGCCGCTGAACGCCACGGTGTTCATGATGCTCATCGCGCAGATCGTCCTCGCGGTCTTCTCCCGTTCCACCGACGCCCTGTTCCAGCTGTTCTCCGCCGCCACCCTGCTGCCCGCCGTCATCTACGCCGGCACGGTCGCGATGTACGCGGCCAAGCGCTCCTCCCTGCCGCCGTCGCGCGGCTTCTCCCTGGGGCGGTGGGAGGTCCCGGTCCTGCTTCTGGCCGCGGTCTGGCTGGTGTACGAGCTGCTCATCTTCCGGGACGCTTCCTTCCGCGGCCCCTGGGCCTACGTCCTGGTGCTGTGCGGGATCGGCGCCGTCTACCTGGCGGCGCTCCTCGTCCGGCGCGGCCGCGCCGCCCTGACCATGCCGGACATGGCCGACGTCGACCGCGCCCTGGACAACGCCACCGCACCCTCCGCGGCCGACACGGAAGGGGCCCTGCGATGACCACGATCCTCGCCATCGACCAGGGCACCTCAGGCACCAAAGCCATCGTCGTCGACGCCGAGGACGGAACGGTCGCCATAGCCGAGGAGGCCATCCGCCCCACCTACCTGCCCGGGGGAGGTGTCGAACAGAATCCGCACGAACTGCTCGATTCCGTCCTCACCGCCGGCCGCCGGGCCGTGAGCATGGCCGGCCGGCCCATTGACGGCGTGGCCCTGGCCAACCAGGGAGAGACCGTCCTGGCCTGGGACGAAGCCACGGGAACGCCGCTGTCCCCGGCGATCGTCTGGCAGGACAGCCGTGCGGAGAGTATCTGTGCCGAGCTGGCCGAGCACCGCGAGGCCATCGCGCAACGCACCGGTCTCGTTCTCGACCCCTACTTCTCCGCGCCCAAGATGGCGTGGCTGCGCCGCAACCTCACCCGTGACGGGGTGGTGACCACCACCGACACCTGGCTCGTGCACCACCTGACAGGAGAATTCGTCACCGACGCCTCCACCGCCAGTCGTTCTCTGATCTTCGACCTGGACGGTGCGGCGTGGGACGGGCGTCTCGCTGAGCTGTTCTCCCTCGGCGACGAGCGGCTGCCCCGTATCGTCGGCAGCGACGAGGTGGTCGGCACCACGCGCGCCTTCGGACAGGAGACGCCTGTGGCCGGCCTGATCGTCGACCAGCAGGCCGCTCTGGTCGCCGAGGCATGCCTGGAGCAGGGCACGGCCAAGTGCACCTATGGCACGGGCGCGTTCCTGCTGGCGAACACGGGATCCGACCCGGTGCGCTCCAGCGCGGGCCTGACGACGTCGGTGGCCTGGCAGGCCGGGGGGCAGACCCTGTATTGCGTGGACGGCCAGGTCTACACCGTGGCCTCGGCCGTGCGCTGGCTGCAGGACCTCGGTCTTCTCCAGTCCGCCACCGAAATCGACGCGCTGGTCGCGAAGGACAGCGACGGCGTGATGTGCGTCCCGGCATTCGCCGGACTCGCCGCTCCATGGTGGGCTTCCGAGGCCACGGCCTCCCTCACCGGCATCACGCTGGCCACCCGCCGTGAGCACCTCATCCTGGCCGTGCTCCAGGGCATAGCCGCCCAGGTCACCGAGCTGACGGCCCTTGTCGGCCGAGACCTCGGCCGGCCCCTGAACCGGCTGCGCGCCGACGGCGGACTGACCAACTCCGCCGCCCTCATGCAGGCCCAGGCCGACATCGCCCAGCTCCCCGTCGACATCTACCCCAACGCGCACGCCACCCCCCTCGGCGCTGCCGCGCTCGCCCGCTGCGCTCTCGACCCCGCCATCAGCCTCGAAGAGGCCGTCTGCGACTGGCAGCCGGCGACCGTCTACGAACCCCGCTGGTCCGAAGACCGGGCCCAGGAGTTCCGCACCACATGGGCACAGGCCGCCGAGGCGTGTGCCACCAAGGGAGACCACTCATGACCCCCACCCCCCACCGTCCTCACCCCGACGTCTTCGACATCGTGGTGATCGGAGGAGGCATTGTCGGCTCGGCCATCGCACGCGAACTGTCCGGCTACGACGTCTCCGTGGCACTGCTCGAAGCCCGCGACGACGTCGGAGACGGAACCAGCAAGGCCAACACCGCCATCCTGCACACGGGCTTCGACGCGAAACCGGGCACCCTGGAGTCCCGGCTCGTGGCTCGCGGCTACCACCTGCTGAGCGACTACGCCAAGGCCACCGGCATCCCCGTCGAGCACACCGGCGCCGTGCTGGTGGCCTGGAACCAGGAAGAGCTCGACGCCCTGCCCGGCCTGAAGGAAAAGGCCGAGGCCAACGGGTACGAGCACTGCTGCATCGTGGACGTGGACGAGGTGTACCAGGTCCTGCCCGATCTGGGCGAGGGCGTGCTCGGAGGCCTGACCGTTCCCGACGAGTCCATCATCTGCACATGGACCACCAACCTCGCCCTGGCCACGGACGCCAGGCAACGCGGGACGACGATCCTGCTCGAACACGCCGTGACCGGCATCGACGTGGGCGACGACGCGACGACGTTGCACACCGCCCAGGGCGACGTGCGAGCCCGCTGGGTCGTCAACGCGGCAGGCCTCGGCGCCGACACGATCGACCGGCTCTTCGGCCACGACCGCTTCACGGTCACCCCCCGCCGCGGCGAGCTGTTCGTGTTCGACAAGCTGGCACGGCCCAAGGCCGACAAGATCGTCCTGCCGGTGCCCTCCTCCCGCGGCAAGGGCGTGCTCATCTCCCCGACGATCTACGGCAACGTCATGCTCGGCCCCACCGCCGAGGACCTCACCGACCGCACCGACACCTCCACGTCCGAGGACGGCTACGACTTCCTCCTCAGCAAGGGCGCGCGGCTCATGCCGAGCCTGCTCACCGAGGAGGTCACCGCCAGCTACGCCGGACTGCGCGCCGCGATCGACCGCGACGACTACCTCATCGAAGCCACCCCCGAGCAGCGGTACCTCCTCGTGGGCGGCATTCGCTCCACCGGACTCACAGCGGGCATCGCCATCGCCGAGCACGTCGCCGGGCTCCTGTCGGAAGCCGGTCCCGAGCTCCGCAGCCGCAGCGACCTGCCCGCTCCGCCCCGGATGCCGAACATCGGCGAAGCCACCACACGCCCCTACCAGGACGCCGACCTGATTGCCGAGGACACCGCCTACGGCACCATCGTCTGCTTCTGCGAACGGGTCACCGAGGGTGAGATCCGCGACGCCTGCCACGCCCCGGTGCCCGCGCGCAGTCTGGAAGGGCTGCGCCGACGCACCCGGGCGATGAACGGCCGCTGCCAGGGTTTCTTCTGCGGCGCGGCCGTCGCAGCCCTGCGCACCCGGCACCAGACCAACGACGGCTGCTGCAGCCAGCACAAGGACAACCGATGACCCACCAGCTGCCCCTCATCGAGCCCGATGTCCTCATCATCGGAGGCGGCCCCGCAGGGCTCACCGCAGCCGCCGAACTCGCCGACCGCGGCGCCGGGCGGGTCCTGGTCGTCGACCGGGAGAAGCAGGCCGGCGGCATTCCCCGGCACAGCGACCACACCGGATACGGTCTGCGAGACCTGCACCGTGTGATGACCGGCCCCGCGTACGCCCGCCACTTGGCCGACCGGGCCGCACGGGCCGGAGCGGAGCTCCGCACCAGCACCATGGTCACCGGCTGGTCCGACCAGCACACCGTTGACGTCACCAGCCCCGAGGGCCGCTACCGGATCCGCGCCCGGGCGATCGTCCTGGCGACCGGCGCCCGCGAGAGGCCCCGCACCGCACGCCGCATCCCCGGAGATCGCCCCCACGGGGTCTATACCACCGGACAACTTCAAAACCTCGTCCACCTCCACCACCAGCCCGTCGGCAAGCGGGCCGTCATCGTCGGCGGCGAACTGGTCAGTTGGTCCGCGGCCATGACCCTCCGCGAAGCCGGCTGCACCCCCGCGCTCATGATCAGCAAGTACCCGAAGGCAGAGTCCTACGGCGCCTTCAACGCCGCCGGCCGCACCATCCTCCGCGTTCCGGTCGCCACCCGCAGCCGTGTCACTCAGGTCATGGGCAAGGGCCGCTGCGAGGCTGTCGAGATCGAGCACCTCGACACGGGCAAGCGCCGAACCGTCGAATGCGACACCGTCGTCTTCACCGGCGACTGGATCCCCGACCACGAACTCGTGCGCTCCGCGGGCATCACCCTCGACGAACGCACCCTCGGCCCTCTCACGGACACCGCGCTGCGGACCAGCCGACCCGGAGTCTTCGCCGCCGGCAACATGCTCCATCCCGTCGACACCGCCGACGTGGCCGCCCTCGACGGTAAGCACGTCGCCCAGCAGGTCATCAGCCACCTGGACGGAAGGCGCAAGCCGACCGAGGGGGTCCGCCTGATCGCCGATGCCCCGTTCCGCTGGATCGCACCGCAGATCCTCCGCCCCGGAGATCCGGCTCCGGCCCGCGACCGGCTCCTGCTCTGGACGGACGAGTTCGTCCGCTTCCCCAAGGTGACGGTCCGCCAGGACGGCCGTATCGTCGCCCGCCGGTCCCTCGCCTGGCCTGCGGCCCCGGGCCGGGTCTTCCGTATCCCGTCCTCGGTCCTCGACGGGATCTCCCACACCGGGGGTCCCGTCCACATCACCGTTTAGTCCATCGCCCCACGCGTCTGCGGTGGTGGCCAGTGGATGCCGGCCACCACCGCAGACGCGTAGCGCCTTCAGGAGCGGCATCAGCCCCCACGCTGTACCGAGAACTCCGCAAACGCCGCGCCGGCTTTCGAGCGCCGTGTGCGCCACTTGGGCACCCGTCGGCCCACCGACATCAGCCACCACGGCCAGGCCCCGGACGCTGGAGAGCCGATCGCGGCTGCATCATAGGGGACCGCGAACGTGGTCCCCACCTCCGGAACCGCGACGAGCACGAGCGAGGCGACGGCGTTCGCGGACAGGCCACTGCCCGCCCGCAGTGCGTCGGCGATCCGCTCGCGCGCGAGGGAGATGTCGTTCCAGCGGGCATGGCCCAACTCCCCGCCGTCGACGACCGCGACGACGAACGGCGCGGCGGGCAGCAGCCGCCGCAGGAACCAGCCGTCGAGGATGCGCTTCTGCAGCTCGATGAGCACGCCCACCGCGGTCAGCCGTCCACCAAGCGCATCGGCCCTCCGGCCAGCTCGCAGGCCGGTGTGGCGGTCGCCGCCCCGTCGCGCAGTTCGCCCCGGGCGCAGCGACTCATGGGGCGGACCCAGCCCACCGACTGCGGGGTGGGGCGCCGGGCCAGTCTCCGACACCCATGGTGGCGGGCAGTCCGAGCCGGTTCGGAACGCCGGCCGACTCGACCGCGTTGTGCAGCGCGCGTACGGCGTCCCGCCACTCGACACCGGCCGGATCGGCGTCCCGTACGACCGGGAGGGCCGACTCCCGGACGGCGGAGGAGACAAGCGGGCGCGATCCTCGACGTTGCGGCACAGGTATTCCACGGCGTCCTCGTACACACCGCACGCCTTCGCCCCGCCTCCCACCGCTGTCTCCCTCGAAGTCCGATAGCCATTGCTTTCTGACAGTCGATCAGTCTCCTGCAGGCGGCGATGCCCGAGCTTCGGGAACGAGTGGTCGAACGCCTGACCGCGGCGCACAGCACCGGCGATGCCGCACCTCTGCGCGACCAGGAGGCGGTGGCCGACGCGCTGGCTTTGTTGGGTGAGGCGGCGCCGTAGCCCGAGGGTTCGATCGATCCCAAGGCGGTGGCCGCCGTGTTCTGGACGTTCTGAGGCCGTCACCAAGGCGCGGAGGACCCGGAGGGCGCACAGAACACGGGTCGGCGTCGCCGCCTTCGGCTTTCTGTGCCCGCGCCTCCCCGAGGAGGCCGGGCTCCCCGAATCCTTGAAGGAGAACTTCGACCCCGCCGACCCGTCGCACGAGGCGCGGTTCGCGCACCTGGTGTGCTCGGTGCATGCCGATGTCGCGGTGAACGGAGCACCTCGGGAGCGGACGGTGGCGCTCGACCGCGCGCTCGTCCGGTCGGACGCCGCTCTCGAGTCCGTACGCGCGGACGACCACGTGGCACCGCCGAATGCCTCATGGACGAGGCCATTCACATCACGAGTTCGTTCCTGCCGGCAGGCTTCCCGACGGCGGTCGGCACGCTGTGGAAGATCGACAGCACGCACGCTGACCACATGACGCGGGACTTCTATCGCCGTACGACTGCTCCCGACAGCCCAGGTGTCGCGCGCCCTGCACGACACCGTTCGTCAGTTGCGGCGCTGTATCCCGGAGAGGCCGCGCGTCTGGGCGGCGTACGTCCACGCGGGGGCGTAGGCACCCCTGGCAGGAACAGGGGCCGGGGAGTGCGGTGCGGGTTCATCAGCAGGCGCCAGACCCGCAGCGTGACCTCGTCGTGAGTGGCCTCGATCAGGCCCAGCCCAGGTACTGTGCGACATCCCGCGAGTTCCCCTGAGCCCTGCTGGGTCCTTGCCCCCATGGCCAGGGTGTTCTGTCTCCTTGGGGCGTTCTTCGAACTGATGACGTAACTTCAGGATTCTTGGAGCGTTCGGACTTGGTCCTGTCGATCCGTGATCCGGGTGAAGGCGAGGAGGCTCGGCTTGGCGCCGGCAGCCGTGCTTTTGTGGCCGTTACTGTGGCGACACATGCCTGTCTTCGCGCGGTGGTGGCCGTGCTCGGCCCGGATGCCGGATCCACGAGCGGGTTCACCTGGCCGGACCGGTACGTGACCGACACGGAGGTGGCGCTCTGTATCGGCCTGAGCGGCACGCACGTGCTCTTCTGGGACCCGCTCGTCGGCGGGTGGTTCTGCGACGGGGCCGACTCGGAGGACCGCATGCTCAACCAGGCCTGCCCATCGAAGGGGCGGCAGTTCCCTGGCCCGACGGCTTGATGGCCGCGGTCCGCCTTCAGTACCCGGGACGGGGTGACGAGATGCCGCTGCGCGCGGCGGGGGCCGTGGTGCCGACCGGGGCTCGGCTCACGCCGGCCCGGCAGGTTGTGGCGGACCGCGGGGCCCTTGCCGAGGACGTCGCGTCATGCCTGGACGTCTACGCGGCGGGCGCTCATCCGTCCATCGACCGCACCGCGCTCGCCCAAGTGGGCGGCGATGTTGGGGCGGGGCAGATCCTCCGGGTCGGTGCCGTTCCGGCGGCGCCCCTATTCGGGTGGCGATTGGAGGTTGTGGGTCTCTGGCGGGTCCGGCGGGTGGTGTCGGCCTGGGCGGGGCGTGTGTGGTCCGGTCGGTGCCGTGGTGATACCTGCGGTAGCTCCGGCCGGTTTGGTTCATGGGGGACCGGTGGTGCTGGGTGCCGGTCGTTGTGTAGGGAGCGGGTCCCTGGTGTGATCTGCTGGTGTTCGGGTGAAGTTGTGGCTGGGTGGGTGTTTGTTTCGTGGGCTGCGGTGATGTCGGGGGTGGTGGGTGCGGGTTCGCTTTCGCTGCGACTTGTGTGATTTTTTTCCAATTTTTGTGGGTATTTGTGTCTGTTTCTGTGGTCTTGGGCTGGATGTTTCGGGAGGGGATATTGTTGGGTGGTCAGGCGGGAATCCCGGCCCGATTACGGCGGGCCGGGATTCTGTGTTGTGCTTGAGCGGGGGTCCCGGCCCGATTACGGCGGGCCGGGGTTGTTGGGTGTGTGTGGGTGGTTGCTGGTTTTAGTAGTCGCCGTAGCCGCCCTCGCCGTAGCCGCCGCCCTCGCCGAAGTCGCCGTAGCCGCCGCCTTCGCCGTGGTGGCGCTTGATGACGCGGAAGCTGGCGACGACGCCGTTCTTGACCTTGACGCCGTCGTTCATCTTCTCGTGGTGCTTCTTGTCGTGGTGCTTCTTCTCGTGGTGCTCGCCCTTGTCGAAGTCTTCGTCTTCGTCCTTGCCGGGGCGGATGTTGTTGGCGGAGCTGTAGCGGCCGACGGTGGCGATGGGGGCGCCGTTGTCGCACACGGCTCCGCGGAAGACCTC
>NZ_JBIVON010000012.1:0-284935 GCF_044754145.1 Streptomyces sp. NPDC093149 | reverse complement strand
TGCAACGTCGCACCCACGTCCGACGTACGCGTCGTGGTCATCGACTGCACCGACACCGGCGCATCCCCGCCCACCGCCACCGACCCGACCTGGATGCGCCGCGAGTGGCGGCGCCTCGCGATCGGCCGGGCCGGCAGCTCGGGGAGACCCAGAGCGACCGGCTCTCCAGCGGTCATGAGGTCACCGGTTCCCGGAGACGGTCTCGCGCGCGGCGCGCAGGGATTCCTTCAGCGACCCCATGGTGGCGAGGACGGCGGTGGGCTCGTAGCCGCAGTGCGCCATGCAGTTGGCACAGCGCGGGTCCTTGCCGCGGCCGTACTTGTCCCAGTCGGTCTCCTCGATGAGTTCGCGGTACGTGGGGACGTACCCGTCGGCCATCAGGTAGCAGGGCCGCTGCCAGCCGAAGAGCGAGTAGTTCGGAATCGCCCACGCGGTGCACGGGAAGTCCGCCTTGCCCTCCAGGAAGTCCAGGAAGAGCGGCGAGTGGTTCAGCCGCCAGCGGCCCCGGTTGCCGCCCGCGAACGACTTCTTGAACAGTTCGCGGGTCTGTTCGACGCCGAGGAAGTGCTCCTGGTCGGGTGCCTTCTCGTACGCGTAGGCGGGCGAGATCATCATCTCGTCGACCTTCAGATCGTCATTGAGGTAGTTGAGGACCTCGATGACGGTCTGCGGGGTGTCGGTGTTGAAGAAGGTGGAGTTCGTGGTGACCCGGAAGCCGCGCCGCTTGGCCTCCTTGATCGCCGCAACCGCCTCGTCGAACACGCCTTCCTTCGCAACCGATTCATCGTGCCGCTTCCGCAGCCCGTCGATGTGCACGGCGAACGCGAAGTACGGCGAGGGCGTGAATTTCTCGATCTTCTTCCGCAGCAGCATCGCGTTGGTGCAGAGGAAGACGTACTTCTTCCGCGCGACCAGCTGCCGCACGATCTCATCGATCTGCGGATGCATCAGCGGCTCACCACCCGCGATGGAAACCATCGGAGCACCCGATTCGAGCACGGCGCCCACAGCCTGGGCGACCGGCATGCGCTGCTTGAGCACTCCCGCCGGATGCTGGATCTTTCCACAGCCCTCGCACGCGAGATTGCAGGCGAACAACGGCTCCAGTTCCACGATGAGCGGAAACTTGTCCCTTCTACGGAGCTTCTGTTCGGCGAGATACGTCGCAACCTTGATGGACTGACGCAGCGGCATGGCCATCTGGCTCACCTCCTGGGGAGCAGCAAAGATCGGTGCCATTCATAGAAAGCCGGCAGGACGGCACGGAGAACACGGAAAGCCGATATTCCACCGCGTATCGTCCCGATGCGGACGAGCTCGTACTCCGGAGCGTCCACGACCACCCGTACGGCCGCAACCGGGCGGGGCCCGGACCGCAGGGCTGCGCGCAGGGTGGCGGCGGACTCCATGTCCACCGCGATCGCTCCGGTGGCCCGCAGGTCGGCCCGCTCATGTCCACGTACGACATGGGCGGAACCGGTCAGCGGACCGGTGTGGACGGTGCGGCCGGGCACCGTCCGGGCAAGGGCCTCGGCGAGCAGGCCCGTGCCGGTGCATACCGTCGAGTCCCCGGCTCCCCGGGTCTCGTCGGCGACCACCAGGTCCCCGGGGTGCATTCCGGGTGACAGCCCGGCGCAGAACCCGGAGGCGAGGACCGCGGTGCCGGGCGCCCGGTCCGCGCCGAGCGCCCGAGACACCGCGGCCTCGGCCGCCCTGGGCCCCATGCCGGTACGGAGCACGGTCACCGGGCCCGGGGCGTCACCGGCCCCGCCCATGCCGCTGCGCAGTGCGAATTGCTCGATGCCGAGCGCGCAGGCGATCAGCAGCGGCGCTGCGGGGCGGGCCGGCCCCGGACCATCGCCCATCAGGCCCCCTTGCGGGTGGCCGCGCGGTCGGCGAACGGTTCGCCGTGCACGTACCGCCCGAGTGCGGTGAGCGGGAAGACCTGCCGGTAGAGGTGGTAGTTGATGGAGAAGTCCCACGGGAAGCCGGTGCCGGTGAAGTGCGGCTCGTCCCAGGAACCGTCGGCGTGCTGGGTCTCGGTGAGCCAGGACACCCCCCGCCGCACGGCCGGGGTGTCCCGCCGGCCCGCGGCGAGCAGCGCGAGCAGGGCCCACGCGGTCTGGGAGGCGGTCGAGGCGCCCCGCCCGATCCACTTGTCCTCCTGGTACGAGCGCAGGTCCTCGCCCCAGCCGCCGTCGTCGTTCTGCACGGACTCCAGCCAGCCGACCGCCCGGCGGATCGCCGGGTGGGTGACGGGCAGTCCGGCGGCCACCAGGGCGGGCACCACCGACCCCGTGCCGTACACGTAGTTGACGCCCCAGCGGCCGAACCAGCCGCCCTCCACGTCCTGTTCGGCGAGCAGCCACTCGACGCCGCGCCGGGTGGCGGGGTGTCCGGACCGGCCTTCGACGGCGAGCATCTCCACCACATGTCCGGTGACATCGGCGGACGGCGGATCGATGACCTCACCGAAGTCGCAGAAGGGCAGCCGGTTGGGGAAGGCACTGGTGTTGTCCGCGTCGAACGCGCCCCAGGCGCCGTTGCGGGACTGCATGCCGAGGTTCCAGCGCACCCCGCGCCGGATGGCGGCTTCGACACGTGCCTGGTCGGGGTGGCGGACCCGGCGCAGCGCGAGGACCACCTCCGCGGTGTCGTCGATGTCCGGGTAGTTGTCGTTGTGGAACTCGAACGCCCAGCCGCCGGGGTTGAGCCGGGGGCGGCGCACGGACCAGTCGCCGGGACGGACGACCTCCTCGCCGAGCATCCAGTCCGCGGCCCTCACGAGAGCCGGGTGGTCGGCGCCGACCCCGGCGTCGGCGAGCGCGATGGTCGCGAGGCAGGTGTCCCAGACCGGGGACTGACAGGCCTCGATCATCCGGGCGCCGTCCTCGCGCCAGACGGCGAACCGGTCGAGCGATTCGAGTCCGGCCCGCATCACCGGGTGGTCCAGGTCGTAGCCGAGCAGATGCAGGGCGATGACGGAGTACACGGCGGGTGGCTGGATGCCGCCCCAGCAGCCGTCGTTCTCCTGGCGCTCGATGATCCAGCGGGCCGCGGCGTTCATGGCGGCCCGGCGCAGCTTGCGCGGTGCGATCTTGTGATAGGCGTGCAGTGCCTTGTCGAGGCGCTGGAACACTCCGTCCCAGCTCGCCGCCGGGGCAACACGCCGGGGCGGGTTCGGCAGGCGCGGGTCGGCGTGGAGTTCGTCGAGCGCGAAGGGAGCCGGGCGGACCGGCCGCTTGGCCGAGACGATGGTGAGCGGCACGATGGTCTGGCGTGCCCAGCAGCCGAAGTCATAGATGTTGAGCGGGGCCCACTTGGGGAAGAACATCAGCTCGGGCGGGAGTTCCGGCAGGTCGTCCCATTTCCACCAGCCGAAGAGGGCGAGCCAGATCCGGGTGAACACGCGGCTCTGAGCGATGCCGCCCTGTTCCCTGATCCATCCAGAGGCGCGCGCCATGTGCGGTTCGTCCGGCCCGTCTCCGGCCAGACGCAGTGCCACATACGCCTCGATGGTGGTGGAGAGCTCGCCGGGGCCGCCGTGGAAGGTGGCCCAGGTGCCGTCACCGAGCTGTTCGCTGCGGATGAAGCGGCCGGCGGCCTGGACGACGGCCTGGTCCTGGACGCCGAGGAATTGACGGAGCAGCAGGTCTTCGGCGTCCATGGTGACGTTGGTGGCGAGGTCGCCCTTCCACCAGCCCTGCTCGTCCTGTCTGCCGAGGAGGTGCTCCACCGAGCGTTCCGCGGCCCGCCGCGCGGCGGCGAGTACGTCGTCCGCGACGATGGTTGTGTCGGTCGGATCGGTGGCCGAGGCTGCGCGGGGGTTCACAGCCCCGTGGCTTCCGTCGGTCGTCGCTGTCATGGCTTCCCCTTCTTGCAGTTTGGTCCTCTGCTGTGCTGGGGTCTCCGTCGGCCGGTGCCCGGGACGGGCACCGGCCGGCGACTGCGAGTCATATGGAGCAGATGGTGATCATCTCTTTCGTACGACCACGAAGTCCGCGAGCGCTGTGAGCTGCGCCCGCACGGTGTGCGGCATGTCGACCCGGTGCAGTGCCTCGATGGCGACCGCATGCTGTCGACGGGCCTCCTGGGCGGTCCATTCGCGGCCGCCCGCCTCCTCGATGAGCGCCGCGCGGGCGGCGAACTCCTCTTCGGAGAAGCTGTCGAAATCGCTGCTCTTCGCGTCGGCGGCGAGCAGTTCACCGAGGCGCTCCGAAGCCGGACCGCCCGCGGCGAGCGCGGCGACGACCGGCAGGGACTTCTTGCGCTGACGCAGGTCGCTCCAGGTCTGCTTGCCGGTGGACTCGGGGTCGCCCCAGATGCCGAGCAGATCGTCGACGGCCTGGAAGGCGAGGCCGAGGTGGTAGCCGTACGCCTCCAGGGTGTCGGCGGTACGGTCGTCGGCGCCGCCGAGTACCGCACCGATGGAACAGGCGCAGGCCAGCAGGGCGCCGGTCTTGTTGCCCTCCATCTCCAGGCACTCCTCGACGGTGACCCGCTCCCGGTGCTCGTAGGAGATGTCCTGGGCCTGCCCGTCGATGAGCTTGCGGGTGGCGACGGTCAGCCGACGGGCCGCGCGGCCCGCCTCGACGGTGCCGAGCTCCAGCAGGATCTCGTTGGCGAGCGCGAAGAGCGCGTCGCCGACCAGGATCGCCTGGGCGGGGCCGTGCACCTTCCAGACGGTGTCGCGATGGCGGCGCTGTTCGTCGCCGTCCATCAGGTCGTCGTGCAGCAGCGAGAAGTTGTGCACGAGTTCGACGGCCACGGCGCCGGGGACGCCGGCCTCCGCCGCGGCCCCGGCCGCCTCCGCGGACAGCAGGGCGAGCGCCGGGCGGACGGCCTTGCCGCCGTCGCCGTCGGCGGGCTGTCCCTGGGCGTCGATCCAGCCGAAGTGGTAGGCGGCGACGGTGTCCATGGGCGGTGCGAGCCGGTCGACGGCGGCCCGGAGCACCGGCGCGGAAAGGGCCCGTCCGCGCTCCAGAAGCGCGGTGACGTCCGTGGTGTCGGCCACGGGGTCGTAAGCCGGATTCGCCGGGGTCACTGACTCTCCTCTTGTTCCGGTGGTACTGCTCATGCCGCCTCCTGCAGCGGATGTTCATGGGAGCGGCCGAGCGCCCGGAGCGCGACGTCCGCCGCGCTGAACCCGCTGCGGACGGCACCCTCCATCGTCGCGGGCCAGCCGGTGGCCGTCCAAGCTCCGGCCAGGCTGAGGCCGGGGATCCGGGTGCGGGCTCCGGGCCGCAGCCGGCCGACGCCGGGGGCGGGGGCGAAGGTCGCCGTGCGCTCCCGGGTGACGAAGAAGTCCCTGATCCCGGCGGTGCGGGCGGCCGGAAGGAGCCGCTCCAGCTCCGGCAGATAACGCTCCCGCAGCTCGGCGACGGGCAGGTCGATCTCCTCGTCGGCGGCGGACTGGGACACCGCGAGGTACTGTCCGGGTCCGGTGAGCCCCGAGGCGTCCGTACGGTCGAAGACCCACTGGACCGGGGAGCCGAGCGCGGCGAAGAACGGGCGACGCAGCACCTTGCGGTCGTAGACGACGTGCACATTGAGGATCGGCGACGTGCCGATGTCGAGCAGCCGATCCGGCTCGTCGAGCGCGCCCTCGGGCAGCAGTTCACGGGTCTCGCGCTGGGGAACGGCGAGGACGACGGTGTCCGCCTCGATCCGTTCGCCGCCGGTGTCGACGATCCAGCAGCCATCCTCCGAACGGGTGAGGGAGGAGGCCTTCGTGCGGAGTTCGGTGCGCACTCCGGCGGAATCGAGGGCCTTGCGGGCCAGCGTGTCGTGCACCTCACCGAGCGGCACGCTCGCCCAGCCGATGTCGGCGGCGCCGGGCTCGGAGAGGAGTCCGGTCTTGAAGACCTTCGCGGCGAGGGCCAGCGAGGAGTTCGGCGCGGTGGCGTTGAGCGTGGCGACGCCGACCAGGTCCCAGAGGGCCTCGATGGTGCGCGGCGACTGGCCGTGCCGGGCGAGCCAGCTGCCGAAGTCCACGGCGTCGAGCGCCGGGTCGTCCGGGTCCAGGCGGCCCAGCGCCAATGCGGCGCGTCCGACGCCCGCCCGCTCGGCGAGCGAGAGGTGCGGATAGCCGGCGAGGCCCGCGGCAAGGTGGAACGGCACCGGCAACGCGTTGCGGCGCAGCCGTCCCAGCCGGGGGCCCGAGGGGCGCCCGACATCGAGAACGGGCACGTCCAAACGGTTTTGCAGGGGGGCCAGGCGGGTCCCGTCGACACGGTCGAGGAACCAGCGGTACGCGGTGCAGCAACGCAGGTAGACGTGCTGTCCGTTGTCGACCGTCAGTTCGCCGCGCCGGAAGGAGAACGCGAGTCCGCCGAGCCTGGGCCGCCCTTCGAGCAGGGTCACGTCAAGCCCGGCGTCGGCGAGACGCAGGGCCGCGGTGATGCCGGCGAGCCCGCCGCCGATCACCACCGCGCGAGAGGAACGCGGGCCGGCGTCCGTCATGCGTCCTCCTTTCGCCGGGTCACTTCAGTCAGGGACGCGTCAGTACACCAGAGGGTTGACCACTGATCGCAACGTGTTTCCGTGATGCACATGGTGCGCGAGATGTCCGTACGGCGCATCAGACACGCCTCCCGGACGTCCGACGGGAGATGTAGCGCGCGTCGAGACCGGAGAGTCCGCGCACCGCGACGTACGCCTTCTCGTGGCCCGGCAGCGAGACGCGACCGCGCAGCACCGCCTCGGGATCGCGCTCGATCCGGTCGAGCAGCCGCCGGTAGATCCCTGCCATGGCCGCGACACAGGCGCCGCTGCGCCGGTCCAGCATCGGCAGCAGCCGGTACCCCTCGGCGAACAGCGCGCGGGCACGCCGGACCTCGAAGTGCACCAGGCCCGCGAAGTCGGCGCCGGACGGCGGGGTGGCCCGGTGGAAGCCGGCCGAGCAGCCGAACTTGGCCAGGTCGTCGGCGGGCAGGTACGTACGTCCGTTGCCCGCGTCCTCGCGCACGTCCCGCAGGATGTTGGTCAGCTGGAGCGCGAGGCCCAGCGTGTCGGCGTACTCCGCGGCCCGGTCGACACCCGGAGCGCCTGGTTCCGTACCGAAGACACCCAGGCTGAGGCGGCCGATCGCACCCGCGACGCAGCGGCAGTAGACCTTGAGGTCGTCCCAGGTCTCGTACGTCGCACCGCGGACATCCATCAGCACGCCGTCGATGAGTTCGTCGAGCCCGCCGAGCGGGATCGGGAATCGGCGCGCGGCATCGGCGAGCGCGACGGCCACCGGATCGGTGTCGTCCTCGTCGACCGCGCCGCCACGGATCCGGTCCAGGACCGCGCGGGTGCTCTCCAGGCGGATCCGCTTGGTCTCCGGCTCCAGCGCGCCGTCACCGATGTCGTCGACACGACGGGAGAAGGCGTACAGCGCCGACATGGCCTGTCGCTTCTCGGCCGGCAACAACCTGATCCCGTACGCGAAGTTACGCGCCTGCTGTCCGGTGACCGCCTCGCAGTACCTGTATGCGGCCTGTACCGGTGCCGACATGTAGGTCGTCTGTCCCTCCACGGTCCGGCTCACCCCTCTCTCCGCGCTCTTCGCAAGACAACTCCCACCTCGCGCAGCAGGCTGGGCTTGGTGGGCTTGGGCGGTCCGGGCAGTACGTCGAACCCGGCGGCCGCGATCGCGGTGAGGGCGGCACGCCCCCCGCCCACGAATCCGGCGAGAAGCACCTTGAGCCTGCCGTGGACGCTACCCACCAGGGGGGTGCCTTCATTCAGCAGTTCCCGAGCGCGTTCCGCTTCGTACGCAACCAGCGAACGCACCGACGCGCCCCCCGAAGGGGCGGCCAGATCGGTTTCACGGACGTGGAATCGCGCCATGTCGTCCGCGGGAAGATAGATCCGGTCGCGGCCGAGGTCCTCGGCGACGTCCTGGAGGTGCTCGACGATCTGCAGGGCCGTGCAGACGGCATCGGAGCGGCGTACACGTTCGGGGCTGGCGGTTCCGGTGATCTGCAGAACCAGCCGGCCCACGGGGTTGGCGGAGAGCTCGCAGTAGGCGACGAGTTCCTCGTAGGTCCCGTAGCGGCGGACCTTCTGATCCTGCCGGTTGGCCTCGATGAGGCCCAGGAAGGGCTCGGGGGTGAGCCCGCAGCGCCGCACGGTGGGGCGCAGTGCGCGCAGCAGGGGGTGGTGCGGGCCGTCGCCGACGGCGTCGAAGACCCGGTGCAGATCGACCTCGAAGGCGTCGAGCATGGCGAGCCGGTCGTCGGTCTGCGCGGGGTCGAGGCCGAGGTGGCGGGCGTCCGCGCCGCCGGGGGCGAGATCACCGTCGCCGATGTCGTCGACGAGGCGGGCATAGCCGTACACCGCCATCAGGTCGTCGCGCCAGGCGCGCGGCAGGAAGAACGGCGCGACGGGGAAATTCTCGTCCGCGGCCTTGTCGAGGGTGCTGGGCACGGCGGCATCGGTGCGTGCCTGCCGGGTACGGGTCACCGCCGACCGCCCGGCGCTGGGACGGCGTGAGCACCTCGGAGCTGGAGATCTTCCGTCATTGCCGTCACATCTCCCGTTCTACACTGCTGACCCAAAACATCCCATTCCGGACACGCCGCCCGCTCTGCCGAGTGCGGAGCACGCCTGCGGGCCGTTTGGCCAGGCGGTATCGCCCCACTTGCAACGAATCAGCACCGGTACAGCTTACGTTGTACAACCCTCATCGATACGTCGGGGTGTTACGCGCAGCGGAACACCGCACCCTGCCCCGCCAACCTTCCCCGTGCGCAAGGAAATTGACGTCATCCGTCGGGAGGAGATCTTGTCCCTGGCGTACCGCCGGGGGTGGTGGACGCCCCGGGGCGTCCACGATCCGGACACCGGCGCGGCCTCCGGCCGGGAGTTCCGGCGGAGGCCGCGTCGGTGCCGGGGGACCGGCGGAGCGTCTATTTGCCGGTCTCGCGCTCGTACGCCTTGAGGACCTCGTCGGTCGGACCGTCCATCAGAAGCTCGCCCTTTTCCAGCCACAGCACCCGGTCGCAGGTGTCCCTGATGGACTTGTTGCTGTGGCTGACCAGGAAGACGGTGCCCGCTTCCTTCCGGAGCTCCCTGATGCGCTTCTCGGAGCGGATCTGGAACTTGCGGTCACCGGTCGCCAGCGCCTCGTCGATCATGAGGACGTCGTGGTTCTTCGCGGCGGCGATCGAGAACCGCAGCCGCGCGGCCATTCCGGAGGAGTACGTCCGCATCGGCAGGGTGATGAAGTCGCCCTTCTCGTTGATGCCGGAGAAGTCGACGATGCCCTGATAACGCTCCCGGATCTCCTCGCGCGACATGCCCATCGCGAGGCCGCCGAGCACGACGTTGCGCTCACCGGTCAGATCGCTCATCAGCGCCGCGTTCACCCCGAGCAGCGACGGCTGGCCGTCCGTGTACACCTTGCCGTGCTCGGTCGGAAGCAGACCGGCGATGGCCCGCAGCAGGGTCGACTTGCCGGAGCCGTTGGTCCCGATGAGACCGATGGCCTCGCCGCGGTAGGCGGTGAAGGAGACACCGCGGACGGCGTGCACCTTCCGCACTCCGCGCGACTCGCCCTTGCCGCGGCGCAGTATCCGGCTCAGCGCCGCGGTGGCGCTGCCCTTGCCTCCGCCGCCGTTGACCCGGTACACGATGTGCACATCGTCGGCGATGACGGTGGGGACGCGCCCCGAAGTGTTGTCGTCAGCCACGGCCGTACCGTTCCTCTGCCTTCCAGAAGTACACGAAGCCCACGACCCCGACGAGGACCGCCCAGGCGAGCGCCACGATCCAGACGTGCGCCGGCAGGTTGCCCGCGCCGTAGCCGTCGATCAGCGCGAAACGGATCAGGTCCATGTAGATGGCCGCCGGGTTGTACTGCAGCACATCGGCGATCCAGTCCGGCTTGTCCTTGAGCATCACCGGGATGGAGAACATGACGCCCGACGCGTACATCCAGGTCCGCATCACGAACGGCATCAGCTGGGCGAGGTCGGGGGTCTTGCTGCCGAGCCTGGCCATGATCAGCGCCAGTCCGGTGTTGAAGAGGAACTGCATGGCCAGTGCCGGGACGATCAGCAGCCACGAGAGAGAGGGGTAGCTGCCGAAGGCGACGGCCACGACCGCGAGCACGATCATCGAGAACAGCAGTTGCTGGAGCTGCTGCAGCGAGAACGAGACGGGCAGCGAGGCCCGCGGGAAGTGCAGGGCCCGGACCAGTCCCAGGTTGCCGGAGATGGCCCGCACGCCCGCCATCACCGAGCTCTGGGTGAAGGTGAAGACGAAGACGCCGGTCACCAGGAACGGGATGAAGACGTCCTGGGTCATCCCCTTCCTGGTGCCGAGGATCAGCCCGAAGATCAGGTAGTAGACCAGGGCGTTGAGCAGGGGCGTGGCCACCTGCCACAGCTGGCCCAGCTTGGCCTGGCTGTACTGAGCGGTCAGCTTCGCCCTGGAGAACGCCATGATGAAGTGGCGGCGGCCCCAGAGCTGCCGGATGTACTCGAAGAGCCCCGGCCGGGCGCCGCTCACCGTCAGGCCGTACTTGGCGGCCATCTCGGCCGAGCTCAGGCCGTCGTCGGCGGATGGTGGGGTGCTCAGGGCGACCGCACCATCATGGGTTGTGTCACTCACCAGATGAAACTCTCGTATTCAAGATGCGCGGCCAGTCGCGGGCGCGGCTCGGAGCGGACAGGTCCCGTGGAGAAGAAGTACGTCTCATGCTCTCAGAGGAGAGCCTCTCAGATCACGGGAGGTCGGCCGAGTCTGGTCAGCCGCCACACCGTGCGCCACCTCATCGGACGGCGGGGTCCGCACGGCGTGGACCAGCCTTCGCGGAAGCCGCCGAACCAGGCCTTCAGGGCCGGGCCGGAAGGCTTGCGCAGCAGGGTCAGCAGCAGCCACACGCCGAGGTACACGGGGACCAGCGGCGCGGGCAGATTGCGCCGTGCCAGCCACACCCGGTTGCGGGCCACCATGCGGTGGTACACCGCATGCCGCGACGGGGCGGTCGTCGGGTGGTTGAGGACCATGTCCGCGCGGTAGTCGATCATCCAGCCGGCGTCCAGTGCCCGCCAGGCCAGATCGGTCTCCTCGTGCGCGTAGAAGAACTGGCCGGGCAGCGGACCGACCTCGGCGATGACCTTGGTGCGCACGGCGTTGGCGCCGCCGAGGAAGGTCGTCACCCGCGAGGAACGCATCGGATCGGCGGCGCGCAGCCGCGGCACGTGTCGGCGCTGGGTGACACCGGTGTCGGGATCGGCGATCCGGAAGCTGATGATGCCCAGCTCGGGGTCGGCGTCGAACGCCCGCCGGCACAGCTCGGCGGTGTCGCTGAGCGGGAGCAGTCCGTCGTCGTCGAGGAAGAGCAGGGCGTCCACGTCGGCACCCGACGGGCCGAAGGCCTCGATCCCGACGTTGCGGCCGCCGGGGATGCCCAGGTTCTCGGGCAGCTCGACGGTGCGCACTCCCGCCGGGACGTCCGGCACGGGGGCGCCGTTTCCGACGACGACCACCTCGATCCGGTCGCCTTCCTGCCCGGCGACCGAATCGAGCAGGGCGCGCAGCTCCGCGGGGCGGTTGCCCATCGTGATGATGACCGCGCCGAGCTTCATGGGTGTGCTCATTTCAGCCTGCTCGACGCCAGGATCGACACCAGGTGCAGGAGGGTCTGCAGCAATGCGATACCGGCCAGGACCGCGACCATGAGACGGCTGAAGAACAGATCGTCCCTGACCGCGTCGAGAACGGCCGCCACCAGGATCACCAACGACGCCTCGACGCCGAGGATCAGCCGGTGGAACTTGAGTGCGCCGGCGGCCCGGCGGGCGAGTGCCATGCCGGACGAGCGCGGCTCGGAGGCGGCCTCCTTGACCGGCGGCAGCCCGCCCTGGTGGCGGGCCACCCCGACCAGGTCGGTCTCGGCCTTGATCAGGATGGCGCCCAGGGCCGCGAGAGTGCCGAGGAACGCCCAGAGCCAGTCGATCCGTCCGGAGCCCCACAGATCGGCGGCACGCAGACCGAAGCCGACCAGTACGGCCGCGTCACACAGATACGCGCCGACCCGGTCCAGGTAGACCCCGCCCAGCGAGAACTGCTTCTTCCAGCGGGCCACCTCGCCGTCGACACAGTCGAGCAGGAGGTAGAGCTGGACCATGAGAACCCCGAGCAGCGCACCGGGAATGCCCGGGACGAGCAGGGCCGGCGCGGAGAGCACACCCGCGACGGTCATCACATAGGTCAGCTGGTTCGGCGTGACCTTGGTGTTCACCAGGTGACGGTCCACGCGCAGCGAGATCTCGCGCATGTAGAGCCGACCCGCCCAGTGCTCACCGCTGCGCCGGTCCTTGACACCCGGAGGGTGCACGACCGGACGGAGTTCAGCTATCGATGGCTTTTGCATAGTCGGCGTACGCGTCCCTGATCTGGTCGGTGGACAGGTTGAGGTGTTCCAGGATCGTGAAGCGTCCCGGGCGGGTCTGCGGGGCGTAGTCGACGGCCCTGACGAACTCGTCGGCGGTGAAACCGATCTCTTCGGGCCGGACGGGCAGACCGTGGCGCCGCAGGGCGACCGCCATGAGCAGTGCGTCCTCGCGCGCACCACGCAGGTGCATGGCGAAGCAGGCGCCGAGGCCGACCTGTTCGCCGTGGCTCGCCGCACGCCTGGGGTACAGCAGGTCGAAGGCGTGGTTGATCTCGTGGCAGGCGCCCGAGGCCGGCCGGGAGTCGCCGGCGACCGACATGGAGATGCCGGTCAGTACCAGTCCCTCGGCCAGCACCTTGAGGAAGGCGTCGTCGCCGATCCCGCCGGGGTGGCGGAGCACGGCCTCGCCGGCCTGCCTGGCCATGGCCGCGGCCAGTCCGTCGATCTCCTCCCCCCTGACCTCGTGGGCGAGCTCCCAGTCGGCCACGCAGGAGATGTTGGAGACCGCGTCACCGATGCCGGACCGTACGAAGCGGGCCGGTGCCTCGCGGACGATGTCGAGGTCGATGACGACGGCGATGGGGGTGGGTACCCCGTAGGAGCCCCGGCCGTTGTCGTTGTCCAACGTGGCGACCGGCGAGCAGAGACCGTCGTGGGCGAGGTTCGTCGCCACCGCGACCATGGGCAGGCCGACGCGCGCGGCCGCGTACTTCGCCACGTCGACGATCTTGCCGCCGCCGAGGCCGACCACGGCGTCGTAGCGGTTGCCCTTGATGTCGTCGGCGAGCTTGACCGCCGAGTCGAGGGTGCCGTCGGTGACCGGGTACCAGTGGGCGCCGGGCAGCGCGGGGGCGAGCCGCTCGCGCAGGGCACGTCCCGAACCGTCGCTGATCGCGACCGCCAGCTTGCCGGAGGAGGAGATCCGCTGGTCGGCGAGGAGACCGGCCAGATCGTCCAGGGCGCCGCGACGGATGTCGACGACGACCGGGGACGGAATGAGCCGGGTCAGTACTGGCACGCGATCTCACGGCCCTTCGCGAGGTCGTCGTGGTTGTCGATCTCGACCCACGTCACGTCGCCGATGGGGGCCACGTCGACCGTGAAGCCTCGGTTCACCAGCTCCTGGTAGCCGTCCTCGTAGTAGAGGTCGGGGTCGCGCTCGAACGTGGCCTTGAGTGCGTCGGCGAGCTCCGCGGCGGCCTCCGGCTCGATGAGGGTGACGCCGATGTACTCGCCGGTCGCGGTGGCCGGGTCCATCAGCTTGGTGATGCGCCGCACACCCTTGTCGCCTTCGGTGACGACCTTCATCTCCTCGTCGGCGAGGTGCTTCACCGTGTCGAGGGCGAGGATGATCCGCCGGCCGTCGCCGCGGGCGGCGAGCAGGGTCTTCTCGACGGAGACCGGGTGCACGGTGTCGCCGTTGGCCAGGATGACGCCGCGCGTCAGGACGTCACGGGCGCACCACAGGGAGTAGGCGTTGTTCCACTCCTCGGCCTTGTCGTTGTCAATCAGGGTGAGGGTGACGCCGTACTTGGCCTCCAGTTCGGCCTTGCGGTCGTACACCGCTTCCTTGCGGTAGCCGACGACGACGGCGACCTCGGTGAGGCCGATCTCCGCGAAGTTGGCCAGCGTCAGGTCCAGGACCGTCTTCGCAGCGCCGTCCTGTTCAGGACCCACGGGCACGAGCGCCTTCGGGAGCGTGTCGGTGTAGGGGCGCAGACGCCGTCCTGCACCGGCTGCCAGTACGAGGCCGATCATGCGGGTTCTCCTTCGTCGTGAACGGCGGGTGCTCCGGACGACACCCAGAAGCGGATGGACTCCACGAGCACCACCAGTGCCACAGCCGCTGCGAGAGCGGTGAGTGCCACGGTGAAAGCTGAATGCCGGGTGAATACGGCGGCGAGTACGGCCACCACCAGGGTGCGGCCCTCGTGCCCACCGATCGTGCGGACCAGCCACTGGGGCGGCGCGCCGGTGCCGCCACGAATGCGGTACACGGTGTCGTAGTGATGGTAGGCGACGGCCGACACCAGCCCGAAAGCCGCGGGAAGGGCTCCCGCGACATCGCTGCGGGCGGCGAGAACGAGGACGGTGCAGTACTCCGCCGCCCTGAATATGGGCGGTACGAGCCAGTCGAGGGCGCCCTTGAGGGGGCGGCAGACGGCCAGCCCGGAGAAGATCGCGTAGACGACCGCCGCGAGGATGGTGTGCCAGCTGCCGAAGGGCTGCGAGAGGGCCGACGCGACCATGAGCAGTCCGGCGAGCAGGGCCATGGCGGGAGCGGTCCAGGGTCCCTTCGTCCGGGACCCGATCGCCGAGACGAGCTGTGCGAGGGGACCGGAGTCGGCGAGGTCCGCCAGTGCACGGGCGGCGCGGTCGGTGCGCCGGGCCTTGCGGGTCAGCGAGCGCAGCAGGCGGCCGGCCGTGGTGTAGCAGGCTGCGAAGGCGCAGCCGATGAGCAGGGCGTAGAAGACGATCCGGGGGGTGGTCACCGCGGTGAGCACCGCGATCATCGCCCAGCGCTCACCGATCGGCAGCACTATCATCCGGCGCGCCCAGACCGTCCAGCCGACGCTGTCGAGCCGGTCGGAGAGAGCCGCCGTGGGGCTCGAATTGGCCACCGCGTCGTGGTTGGCCTCGTTGAACGAGAAGTCGATGACATGGCGGCAGGCCTGGAGCACCATCGCGCCGAGGGCCAGCGCCCATACGTCGTCCCCGCCACGGGCGGCGCCGAGCGCGAGGCCGGCGTAGTACGCGTACTCCTTGGCCCGGTCGAAGGTGGCGTCCAGCCAGGCACCCATCGTCGAGTACTGCAGCGAGTAGCGGGCGAGCTGCCCGTCGGTGCAGTCCAGGACGAAGGAGAGGAGCAGCAGCACCCCGGCGGCGATGTAGCCGCCGCGTGTGCCGGTCGCCGCGCTGCCCGCCGCGATCAGCGCGGTGAGCAGGGACGCGGTGGTGACCTGGTTCGGCGTCAGGCCGCGGCGGGCGCACCAGCGGGCGATGTAACGGGAGTACGGGCTGATGAAGAACGTGGTGAAGAAGCCGTCGTGGGCCTTCACGGCGCTGCGCAGCCGTACCGCCTCGTCGTCGACCGCGGCGACGGCGTTCCGCGCGGTCGTGCGCGCGGACTCGTCGGCCGGCACGGTGGCGACCAGCGAGCCGAGCTCGGGACGCTGCACGGCGGTGCCCTCGGCGTCCATGGTGACGGCGAGGCGGCCCGGCACGGTGCGGTCGGTGACCGTCACCGCGGTCGCGCCCGAGCCCGTGGGGACGCCGGCACCGACGGCCGCGGCCGTGGTGCTCAGAGCCCGCACGAGCGCGGGGCGTGCCTCGGGCTGCGCGGTGAGCGCGCCGGGCACGGTGGCGGCGGGAAAGCGCGGGTCGGTGAGTCCGAGCCGGAGAGCATGGACATGGCCGACGAATCGGGGGTCGACCAGTGCGACGCGGCGGTCGGCGGGGACGGCCGAGAGCAGCCGTGCGGCCTCGGACACATCGGCGGCGATCTGTACGTCGAAGCCCAGTGACCGCAGATCGTCCGCGAGCGACGACCCGGGTACCGGCGCACCGGTGAGGATGGCGGTCGACAGACGAACTCACTCCTTGGTGCTGACGGGGTCGGCGCGCGACAGCGCGGCCCACAAGCGGGCCGGCGGCACGTCGGCAGAGGCTATCGGATGAACGGAAGCGGGAGTTCACTGCCCGTTTGTGCTCCGTTCGGGGTGGACCGGCATCATGCGGCGCCGCCCGCGATCATCATCGTCGATCCCCGCCTCGCCTGACAAAACGCGGTGCCACGGAGTGCGGTCCCGCTGCCGGATCGGGCCGGACCCGCTCCGGGAGCGAGGCTTCAAGGGCCGTCCCGTGATCCGTGGTGGAGCAGCGCGCGGCGTCGGATGCGGTGCGTCGCAAGGCGGAGAGACGTCCGCATACTGCATTTATATGGACGTTCCGACAACGTGGTGAGGTGCCGCAGCTGTCGTCGCGTGCCCGCCGGGGATCACGGGACAGCCCTTAGGCTGGCCCGCATGACATGGCTGATCACAGGCGGAGCTGGGTACATCGGCGCACACGTGGTGCGGTCCATGACGGGCTCCGGAGAGCAGGTGGTCGTTCTCGACGACCTTTCGACCGGTATCGCCGAGCGGCTCCCGGCCGATGTGCCGCTGGTCCGGGGATCGGTCTCCGACCGTGCGCTGCTCGACCGCGTGCTGGCGCGGCACGGCATAACGGGTGTGGTGCATCTCGCAGCGCAGAAGCAGGTCGGCGAGTCCGTCGAGAAGCCGCTGCTCTACTACCGGGAGAACGTGGCGGGGCTGACCGTCCTCCTGGAGGCCGTCGTCGCCGCCGGTGTGCGGCGCTTCCTGTTCTCGTCATCGGCCGCGGTGTACGGGGTGCCGGATGTGGAGCTCATCACCGAGGACACCCCGTGCGTTCCGATCAATCCGTACGGTGAAACCAAGCTCGCCGGGGAGTGGCTGGTCCGGGCGACCGGAAGGGCACACGCTTTGTCCACCGGCTGCCTGCGCTACTTCAACGTGGCCGGAGCGGCGACGCCGGAACTGTCGGACACGGGTGTCTTCAATGTGATTCCGATGTTCTTCGACCGGCTGACCCGGGGCGAGGCCCCCCGGATCTTCGGCGACGACTACCCGACCCCCGACGGCACCTGCGTCCGCGACTACATCCACGTCGCGGATCTCGCCGACGCGCATCTCGCCCTCGCCCGGAAGCTGGCCGGACCGGGCACCGGCGACCTGACCGTGAACATCGGCCGCGGCGAGGGCGTCTCGGTGCGCGAGCTGGCCGACGTGGTGGGCGAGGTCAGCGGCCTGGACCGGAAGCCGGAGGTCCACCCACGCCGTCCCGGCGACGCGGCCAAGGCCGTCGCGTCCGCGGTCCGGGCGTCCGAGGAGCTGGGCTGGACACCCCGGCAGGGGGTACGCGAGATGGTCGAATCCGCCTGGGAGGGCTGGTGCCTGCGCCACCCCGAGGCACGCGGAGACTAACGGCCTCCCCCACGATAGGGAGTGGATCAGCGAGCGGCGTCATGCGGCTTCGATTGCAAGGCGAAGGAAGGAATCGACGCGGAGCGTCGGTGACTGACGACAACACCGCAAGCGGAGTCGCATGACGCCGGGAGCCCGCTCCCTATCGTGGGGGAGGCCGTAAGACCGACCGGCACATGGGGGGGTGGGAGAAGGAGCGGGGCCGGGTGCGTGCGGCTGCAATGCGGAGGAGGGAGTCGACGCGGAGCGTCGGTGACCGACGACAACGCCGCGGATGTGCGTCCAGCCCCGCGACGCCGTCCCCCATGTGCCGGTCGGTCTGACCCGTCAAGGAACGTCCCACAGCCCTGACCTGCAGGCATTTCCGCAGGTCAGGGCATATGACAACGGTGTTCAGTACCGTGTTGCCCGATACCCCCCACCCGTAGTTCACTGGCAGTGCTCGGGCCGATCGCGTCCGAGTCCGCGAGACGACCGGGAGGCGTCCCCATGGGGGCAGGGCACGACCACGGCCACACACACGGCGGGCCACCGCCCACCGGCACAGCGGCTGCCGCGTACAAGGGCCGGCTGCGGATCGCGCTGTCCATCACGCTCACCGTGATGGTCATGGAGATCGTCGGCGGACTGCTCTCCGGATCCCTCGCGCTGATCGCCGACGCGGCCCACATGGCGACCGACGCCCTGGGCCTGGGCATGGCGCTGCTGGCGATCCACTTCGCCAACCGGCCGGCCGGGCTCAACCGCACCTTCGGTTTCGCCCGAGCCGAGATCCTCGCCGCCCTGGCGAACTGTCTGCTGCTGCTCGGCGTGGGCGGCTTTCTGCTCTTCGAGGCGATCCAGCGCTTCATCACCCCGGCCGAGACCAGGGGCGGACTGACGATCGTCTTCGCCCTGGTCGGCATGGTCGCCAACATGGTCTCGCTGTCGCTGCTGATCCGCGGGCAGAAGGACAGTCTCAATGTGCGCGGCGCCTACCTGGAGGTGCTCGCGGACACGCTCGGCTCGTTCGCCGTGCTGATCTCGGCAGGAGTCATCCTGGCCACCGGATGGCAGGCCGCCGACCCGATCGCCTCGCTGGTGATCGGCCTGATGATCGTCCCCCGTACGGTGAAGCTGCTCAGGGAGACGCTCAACGTGCTGCTGGAGGCGGCGCCCAAGGGCGTCGACATGGGGGAGGTACGGGCCCACATCACCGCCCTGCCCGGAGTGCTGGACGTCCACGACCTGCACGCCTGGACGATCACCTCGGGAATGCCGGTCCTCTCCGCCCATGTGGTGGTGCGCCAGGACATGCTCGACTCGATCGGTCACGAGAAGCTCCTCCACGAACTGCAGGGCTGCCTCGGCGTCCACTTCGATGTGGAGCACTGCACATTCCAGCTGGAGCCGAGCGGCCATGCCGAGCACGAGGCCAAGCTCTGCCACTGAACCGCCGTTCAGGGGGCGGTGTATGGTGTCCGGCGAGGCATGTCGGCCTCCCCGTGCACGAGAGGAGCTGAGGTTGATGACCGTCGCGACGGCGCCCGCCCGGCGCAGCATCCGGTCCTTCCTCAACCTCCGGGCCCTCGGCTAGCACCCCGACTCCCACCGGGTCGACACGTTGGCCGGAGCCCTCGCACACAAGGGTTTCCCACGTTGACCGACAACGATCACGCCGTCCGTTACGAGGCGTTCTTCTCCCTGCATCACCGCCTGCCCCGGCAGAGCCCGGGCTCCGACGCCACCACCCGGCAGCTGCTGGAGCTCGTCGGCCCGTTGCCGCACCGTCCGCGCGTCCTGGACCTGGGCTGCGGCCCCGGCCGCGCCGCACTGCTGCTCGCCGCCGAGGCGGGTGCCGAGGTGACCGCCGTCGATCTCCACGAACCGTTCCTCGACGAACTGCGCGAAGCGGCCGGGGCCCGCGGGCTCGGCGACCGCATCCGACCGGTCCGGGCCGACATGGCCGATCTCTCCGGACCCGACTTCCCTGACGGGTCGTTCGACCTCGTCTGGGCCGAGGGCTCCGCGTACATCATCGGTTTCGACACCGCGCTGCGTGACTGGAAGCGGCTGCTCGCCCCAGGCGGCTCCCTCGTCGTCTCCGGGTGCGTCTGGACGACGGACACTCCGTCGGCCGTGGCCCGCGCCTTCTGGGAACGGGAGGCCTCGCTGCGCCCCGTGGCGGCCGACATCGCGGCGGCGGTCACGGCGGGCTACCACGTCCTCGGGGTTCGGGTGCAGCCCGACAGCGACTGGGACGAGTACTACATCCCGCTCGCCGAGCGCGTCGAGGCCGCGGACGCGTCGGCTCCCGGCATGGAGTGGGCGCTCGCGGCGACCCGTGAGGAGCTGGCCATGCGGCGCGAGCACGGTACGGAGTACGGCTACGCCTGCTACGCGCTGCGCCCCGCCGACCCGCGCTGGAGGACCCGGCCGGAGACGGCGGCGGACGGGACCGCGGTGCACGCCGTCGTCGCCGCCGCGTTCCCGACGCCGGACGAGGCCCGTCTCGTCGACGAGCTGCGCGCCGACCCGGCGGCCTGGCTGCCCGGCCTCGGTCACGTGGCGCTCGACGGTCCGGGCGGCGACATCGCCGCGTACGCGCTGCTGACCGGGTGCCGGGTCGGGGACACGCCCGCTCTGGCACTGGCCCCGGTGGCGACGGTCCCGGACCGTCAGCGGCAGGGTGCCGGCCAGGCCGCGGTGCGGGCGGCGCTCGACGCGGCCCGGCTGCGGGGCGAGTCCCTCGTCCTGGTGCTCGGCCATCCCGAGTACTACCCGCGGTTCGGCTTCGTACCGGCGTCCCGGTACGGAATCCGGCCGGGCTTCGACGTCCCGGACGAGGCGATGATGGCCCTGGTGCTCGACGACTCCGTGCCGGTGCCGCGGGGCACGATCCGCTACCCGGCGGCTTTCGGCGTCTGACGCGCCGTCCGGTCCCGTCGCGCCCCGTGGCGCGGCGGGGCCGGACATGCCAGCACCCGAAGTACGGACAAGCGGCTTTTGTACGGCAGACTTGAGCGGACTCGACGGGACCGGCGCACAAGGCCGGGACCATAGCGAAGGATGGGTATGCCGACCACACCAGCCACCGCGGCGAACAGCTCGTCGAACGGCACAGCAGAAGCGATCATGCTCGAACTGGTCGACGAAGACGGCACCACCATCGGTACGGCGGAGAAGCTCGCCGCCCATCAGCCGCCCGGTCAACTGCACCGGGCCTTCTCGGTGTTCCTCTTCGACGAGCAGGGCAGGCTGCTGCTGCAGCGTCGGGCGCTCGGCAAGTACCACTCCCCCGGTGTCTGGTCGAACACCTGCTGCGGCCACCCCTACCCGGGTGAGGCGCCCTTCGCCGCCGCCGCCCGGCGCACGTACGAGGAGCTGGGGATCTCGCCCTCCCTGCTGGCCGAGGCGGGCACGGTGCGCTACAACCACCCCGATCCGGCCTCCGGCCTGGTGGAGCAGGAGTTCAATCACCTCTTCGTGGGAATGGCGCAGGACCGGCTCCGCCCGGACCCGGAGGAGGTCGGCGAGACCGCGTTCGTGACGGCCGACGAGCTGGCCCGGCGACATGCGCAGGCACCGTTCTCCGCCTGGTTCATGACGGTGCTGGATGCCGCCCGGCCCGCGATCAGGGAACTGACCGGACCGTCCGCCGGCTGGTGACGGCCCGGCTGCCGCGGCACGCGGGCCCGGTCAGGCCAGCGGCTTCAGTGGCAACGCCGCCCAGATGATCTTGCCACCGCCTGCGGTGTGTTCCACATCGCAGGCGCCGCCGGCCTCCCGGGTGATCTCCCTGACCAGCAGCAGACCGCGTCCGCCGGTCTGTGCGTGGTCCGTCTCCAGGGCCGTGGGACGGTAGGGGTGGTTGTCCTCGACGGACACCCTGATCCACTCCGCGCCGACGGCCACCTCGACGGCCAGCTCCGGCGAGAGCAGCGCCGCGTGCTTCACCGCGTTGGTGACCAGCTCGGACACGATGAGCAGCAGCCCTTCGGCGATGTCGTCGTCCACCGGCACGCCCTGGCGGTTCAGCAGATCGCGCACCGCTCGCCTGGCCTGCGGTACGGAGACGTCCACGGCCGGGGCGGTGAACCGCCAGACACCCTCGTACGACACGGGCCGGGCGGGGACACTCCCGCGGCTCTCCATAGTGCGGTACCCGCTCTCGACTCGGTGGTGACTGCACGTCGAGTACAGAGTGCGGGGCGTAGTCGGCCCGGACCGTGCCGCTGAACAGAAGTCGACTTCTATCGACAGTTTCTGGCTGAACCTGCACGAAAGCATCAGTCCTTGGACCGACTCTGGTCCTCTCCTGTGGGCGCGCCCGGCAGTTCTCCAGTCGTCCGTCGGTCCTCGACCATCGAGACGATACGGCGGCCGCCGACCCCGATCGCGATCAGGCCGAGCCCGTCGAAGAGCAGCGCCAAGGAGAAGAAGAGGCCGAGAACGTAGAGGCTGCTGTGCGGCCGGTCGAAGAGCACCAGCAGCCCGAGCAGCAGGCCGAACGCTCCCTGCAGCAGCGTCCAGCCGAACTGCGGACCTCGCGCGACCACGCTGCCGACCAGCCGGAACAGCCCGCCGGTGAGGAAGAGCAGCGCGGCGAACATGGTCAGCGCCTCGGCCGTGCCGTGCGGATGACGGATGACGACGACCCCGGCGGCGATGTTCAGCGCGGCCACCACGAGGCCCAGCCAGAAGTAGTTGGTGCCGCGGGACTCGATCGCGTGGAGCAGACCGACGAGGCCGCCGAGCAGCAGCAGCCGGCCGAAGAGGAGCATCGAGGTGAGCGTCGCGACGCCGGTGTACACGAGGCCGACCAGACCGGCCACGACGAGAAGGGTGCCGAGCAGCGCCAGCCGGCCGAAGCTCCGGCTCAGCTTCCTGCCCTCGACGGCGGGACCGGCCACGGGAGGCTCCTCACGGTGCGTGTCTGTTCGGCGACCCCTTCTTGATCACAGGTTCGAACCGTACGGATAGCATCCGGCGCATGGACCGTACGGAATCCCGGCTGGAGCACGCCGTCGCGGACGGTGTCGCGACTGTCGTCATCGACAACCCCGCGAAGCGCAATGCGATGACGGCGGCGATGTGGGGCGCGCTGCCCGGACTGCTGGAGCGGCTGGCCGCCGACGCCGCGGTCCGGGTGCTGGTGCTGACGGGCGCCGGGGACACCTTCTGCGCCGGCGCGGACATCTCCTCGCTCCGGGATCCGGCGGTCGATCCGCAGGCCCTCGCCGTGGCGGCGGAGGAGGCCCTCGCCGCGTTCCCCCGGCCGACGCTCGCGGCGATCCGCGGCTACTGCGTCGGCGGCGGCAGCCAGCTCGCCGCCGCCTGCGATCTGCGGTTCGCCGAAGAGGGTGCCTCGTTCGGGGTCACGCCGGCCCGGCTCGGGATCGTGTACGCCGCGTCGTCGACCCGGCGGCTGGTGGCGCTGACCGGCCCGGCAACGGCGAAACACCTGCTGTTCTCGGGCGAGCTGATCGACACCGCACGGGCGCTGCGGACCGGTCTGGTGGACGAGGTGCTGCCGCCCGGTGAGCTGGGCAAGCGGGTCGACGCATACGCACGGACCCTGGCGGCGCGCTCGCAGCTGACGCAGGCGGCGGCCAAGGAGTTCGCCACGGGCCGCGAGGACCGGGACGCGTACTGGGCGGAGCAGGCGCGCCGCAGCGGCGACACCGCGGAGGGTGTCGCCGCCTTCCTGGAACGGCGCGCGCCGCGCTTCACCTGGCCGAGAGGGCTGTGACGCCGCTATGGCTACTGGAGGATGAAACGACTGTCGGCGCGGAACTTCTCGACCAGTGCCGCCGGCGCCTTCGCGGGTGAGCCCGCGTCGTACGGCGGCTGCGGGTCGTACTCGCTCAGCAGCTGTACGGCCATGGCGTGCTCGTCGCCGGCGATCCGGCCGAGCAGGGTGAGTCCCATGTCGATGCCGGAGGAGACACCGGCCGCCGTGACGTACTTGCCGTCCACGACGACGCGTTCACCGGTCGGCTCGGCGCCGAAGTCCTTGAGGGAGTCCAGCGCGAGCCAGTGCGAGGTGGCGCGGCGGCCCGTCAGCAGTCCGGCGGCGGCGAGCAACAGGGAACCGGTGCAGACGGAGGTGGTCCAGGTGCTGGTGGCATCGGCGGTGCGCAGCCAGTCGAGCAGGGTCTCGTTCTCCATCTGGTTGCTCTGGCCGGGGCCGCCGGGGACGACCACCACGTCCGGCGCCGGCACGTCGGCGATGGTCTTCTCGGCGACGAGCGCGAGGCTGCCGTTGTCGTTGTGCACGGGGCCGCTCCGTTCGGCGACGAACACGGTCTCCGCGCCGGGGATGCGGGCGAGCATTTCGTAGGGGCCCACGGCATCGAGCGAGGTGAAGCGGTCGAAGAGGACGATGGCGATCTGCATGGCGTGGCCTTTCGGTCGGTCGTCGTGGCGGGTGGCGGTTCGTTCGGTCAGTGGGTGACGGGCCGGGCGCGGAAGCGACGGCGGTATTCGGCGGGTGCCGTGCCGAGGGTCTTGATGAAGGCGCGGCGCATGGCCTCCGGGGTGCCGTAGCCGCAGGCGCGCGAGATGCCGGTGACGCCGTCGGTGGTGTCCTCCAGCAGCCGACGGGCGTGCTCGATACGTACGCGGTCGACGTAGCGGCCCGGCGTGAGCCCCGTCTCGGCCTGGAAGGCACGGGCGAAGTGACGGGGCGAGAGGCGGGCACGGGCGGCGAGCGCCTCGACGGTGAGGTCGTCCTCCAGGTGCTCCGTGATCCAGTGCTGGACCTCCCGCAGCGGTTCGCGCCGGGCGGTCTGCGCGGTGAGCTGGGCGCTGAACTGGGCCTGGTTGCCGGGCCGGCGCAGAAAGACCACGAGGTGACGGGCGATCGTGAGCGCGATGTCCCGGCCGTGGTCCTCCTCGACGAGTGCGAGGGCGAGGTCGATACCGGCGGTGACTCCGGCGGAGGTGGCCAGCCTGCCGTCGCGCACGAAGATCGGGTCGGGGTCGACCTCGACGGCCGGGTGGCTGCGGGCGAGGTGGTCGCAGACCGTCCAGTGCGTGGTCACCCGGTGCCCGTCCAGCAGCCCCGCCGCCGCCAGCAGCAGCGCCCCCGTACAGACCGACACGAGCCTTTCGGCGTGCGGGGCACGGTCCCGCAGCCAGTCGACGAGCGCGGGGTCGGGGGTACGGGTGCCCTCGCCGCCGGGGACGAGGAGGGTGTGCACCGGGCCGGCGTCGGTGAGAGCGCCGTCCGGGACGAGGGTCAGTCCGCTGCTCGTGCGGACCGGGGCTCCGTCGAGGGAGGCCGTGCGCAGTTCGTACGCGGCACCGGTGAGATGGGAGGCCCCGGCGAACACCTCCACCGGACCCGTCACATCGAGGCTCTGGACGCCGTCGAAGAGGACGACGAGTACGGATCGCTGCGTCATGTCCGCCATCCTGGGCGGCCGACGGCATGGCCGCAATGACGAAAAACCCACCTTTCCAGCCACACGGCCCCCGGGAACCGGGGCTCCCCCAGGGGTTACGGGTCGTACCGACCAGTCGGTAACGTACCTGCATGAGCACTCTCCCGGCGCGCGCCGGACGCCGCTGTCACAACGCCCTCAACCCACTGCACTCGACGGTCTACTTCTCCCCCGACCTCGGCAAGGAGTTCGCGGAGCTCGGCATCGACGACCCGAACGCCGCCTACTTCGCCGCGCGCGGCGCGGCACTGGGCGCCGTCGGCCCCGGCACGGTCACCGCGGCCTTCTACAACTTCAACCACGACCTCGTCGCCCGACACCTCCCCGCCGTGTGGTCCGTCGCCTCGCCGCAGGCGGCCCTGGACGCCCGGCTGCGTGCCGCCGACACGACGCTGCGCCGGCTGCTCGGCGAGGAGATCATCGCCTCCCCCGAACTGGCCGAGGCCGCCGGGCTGGCGCTGCGTGCCGCCGAGGCGTGCACCCGACACGCCCGGCCGCTCTACGCCGCCCACGCCGATCTTCCGGTGCCCGAGCAGCCGCACCTGGCGTACTGGCACGCGGGCACGCTGTTGCGCGAACACCGCGGTGACGGTCATGTCGCGGCTCTCCTCGCCGCCGGTCTCGATCCGGTGGAGGCCCTGGTCAGCCACACCGCGACCGGCAAGGGCATGAACCCGCGCTGGATCCTCACCACCCGCGGCTGGCGCCGCAGCGACTGGGAGGAGGCGACCGAACGGCTGCGGGGGCGCGGAATCCTCGACGGTGAGGGCGAGTTGACGGACGCGGGCGTCGCCCTGCGGGCGGAGCTGGAGGACGTCACGGACCGGATGGATCTGGCCCCGTACGAGCATCTGGGTGAACAGGGCGTGGCGCGGCTCACCGAGCTGGGGCGCGGATTCCTGTTCACGGCGGCGTCGGCCGGCGCGTTCCCCACCGATCTGATGGGCAAGGGCTGAGCACTCCGGACCGCGGCGACTGGGGTGGTCGGGCGACACGGCGCCTGGCCACCCGGCACAATGCAGACGAAGGGGTCCGCCCCGGTAAGCACAGCCAGTACAGCCCGTACGAGAAGGCGAGTCGGTAGAACCGTGACGACGTCCATCGAAGGCAGGATCGCCGAGGAGCTCGGCGTACGCGAGCGGCAGGTGAGGGCGGCCGTCGAGCTGCTCGACGGCGGGTCGACCGTGCCGTTCATCGCCCGCTACCGCAAGGAAGCGACCGAGATGCTCGACGATGCGCAGCTGCGCACCCTCGAGGAGCGGCTGCGCTACCTGCGGGAGCTGGAGGACCGTCGTACGGCGATCCTCGACTCCGTGCGCGAGCAGGGCAAGCTGGACGAGGCGCTGGAGGCGCAGATCCGGGCCGCCGAGACCAAGGCGCGCCTTGAGGACATCTATCTGCCGTTCAAGCCCAAGCGGCGCACGAAGGCACAGATCGCCCGGGAGGCCGGGCTCGAACCGCTCGCCGACGGCCTGCTCGGCGACCCCTCGGTGGAGCCGCTCGCCGCCGCTGCCGCCTTCGTCGACGCGGACAAGGGCGTCGCGGACGGTGCCGCCGCGCTGGAGGGGGCCCGTGCCATCCTCGCGGAGCGCTTCTCGGAGGACGCCGATCTGATCGGTGAGCTGCGTGAGCGCATGTGGTCGCGCGGGCGGCTGGCCGCCAGGGTGCGCGACGGCAAGGAGGAGGCGGGGGCGAAGTTCGCCGACTACTTCGATTTCGCGGAACCGTTCACCGCACTCCCCTCGCACCGGGTGCTCGCCATGCTGCGCGGCGAGAAGGAGGAGGTGCTCGACCTGGTCCTGGAGCCGGAGGAGCCTTCCGAGACGCCCGGCCCCTCGACGTACGAGAACATGGTCGCCCGGCGCTTCGGGGTCGGCGACCGCGGCCGTCCCGGCGACAAGTGGCTCGGCGACACCGTGCGCTGGGCCTGGCGGACCCGGATCCTGGTGCACCTCGGCATCGATCTGCGACTGCGGCTGCGCACGGCGGCGGAGGACGAGGCGGTACGGGTCTTCGCGTCGAACCTGCGCGATCTGCTGCTCGCCGCGCCGGCCGGGACGCGGGCCACGCTGGGGCTCGACCCGGGCTTCCGCACGGGGGTGAAGGTCGCCGTGGTCGACGCGACCGGCAAGGTCGTCGCGACGGATGTCATCCACCCGCACGTCCCGGCGAACAAGTGGGACCAGTCGCTGGCCGCGTTGGAGCGGTTGGCGAAGGCGCACGACGTCGACCTGATCGCGATCGGCAACGGCACGGCGTCCCGTGAGACCGACAAGCTCGCCGGTGAACTCATCGACAAGCACCCCGAGTTGAAGCTCACCAAGGTCATGGTTTCGGAGGCCGGCGCTTCGGTGTACTCGGCTTCTGCCTTCGCCTCCCAGGAACTCCCCGACATGGACGTGTCGTTGCGCGGCGCCGTCTCGATCGCACGCCGCCTCCAGGACCCCCTCGCGGAACTGGTGAAGATCGACCCGAAGTCGATCGGCGTCGGCCAGTACCAGCACGACCTGTCCGAGGTGAAGCTGTCGCGCTCGCTGGACGCGGTCGTCGAGGACTGTGTGAACGGTGTCGGTGTCGACGTCAACACCGCGTCGGCACCGCTGCTTTCACGGGTGTCCGGGATCGGCTCGGGGCTCGCGGAGAACATCGTCGCGCACCGTGACGCGAACGGGCCGTTCCGTACGCGCAGGGCGCTCAAGGACGTGGCGCGGCTGGGCCCGAAGGCGTACGAGCAGTGTGCGGGCTTCCTGCGCATCCGGGGCGACGACCCGCTGGACGCGTCGAGCGTGCACCCCGAGGCGTACCCGGTGGTGCGGGCGATGGTGAAGCGGACGGGCGGTGACGTCGCCTCGCTGATCGGCAACACGGGTGTGCTGCGCTCGCTGCGGGCCGACGACTTCGTGGACGAGAAGTTCGGCCTGCCGACGGTCACCGACATCCTGAAGGAGCTGGAGAAGCCCGGGCGCGACCCGCGCCCCGCGTTCAGGACGGCCACCTTCAAGGAGGGCGTCGAGAAGATCGGCGACCTGGCGTCCGGGATGGTGCTGGAGGGCGTCGTCACCAATGTCGCGGCCTTCGGCGCGTTCGTGGACATCGGTGTGCACCAGGACGGCCTGGTGCATGTGTCGGCGATGTCCCGCACCTTCGTGAAGGACCCGAGGGATGTCGTGAAGCCGGGCGACATCGTGAAGGTCAAGGTCATGGACGTCGACATCCCGCGGAAGCGGATCTCGTTGACGCTGCGGCTGGACGACGAGGCGTCGGCGGGGAGCCAGGGCGGCGGGCCGAGGCGTGAGCGGAGCGAGCGCGGTGGCCAGGGCGGCCGACCGCCGCGGCAGCGCCAGGGTCAGGGCGGTCAGGGCGGTCAGGGCGGTCAGGGCGGTCAGGGCGGTCAGGGCCGAGACCGGCGCGGTGGTGCCGGCGGTTCCGCCCGTCCGGCGCCGGCTCCGGTGAACAGTGCGATGGCGGACGCGTTGCGTCGGGCCGGGCTCGCGGATCCGAAGCAGAACACCTAGGGACTTTCGTTCGGACCGGCCCCCGCCGGCCCGGCGTGATCCGAACGAGAGGCCCTGGGGTCTTTCGTTCGGATCGGCCCGGCGTGATCCGAACGAGAGGCCCTGGGGCCGACGTCACCAGCGGGTGGGGCGGGGTGCGGTCCACTGCGTGGAGCCGCCCCTCCCCTCCGGTCCCTTCCCGGGTCCCGGGTCCGAGGCCGGACCCGGACCCGTTCCTCGGGCGATGGCCGCCGGTTCTGCCCTGCGGAGTCCCTCAGAGCTCCTTCACCCTGCCGTCCACCACCTCGACGCGCCTCGTCGTCCTCACCGCCTCCAGCATGCGCCGGTCGTGGGTGACCAGCAGCAACGTCCCCGGGTACGACTCCAGCGCCGATTCCAGCTGCTCGATCGCGGGCAGATCGAGGTGGTTCGTCGGTTCGTCGAGGACGAGGAGGTTGACGCCCCTGCCCTGGAGCAGGGCGAGTGCCGCCCGGGTGCGTTCGCCCGGGGAGAGCGTGGTTGCGGCACGCATCACATGGTCCGCGCGCAGACCGAACTTGGCCAGCAGCGTGCGGACTTCGGCCGGTTCGGTGTCGGGGACGGCGGCACAGAAGGCCTCCAGGAGCGACTCCGAGCCGTGGAACAGCTTGCGCGCCTGGTCGACCTCTCCGACCACCACGCCCGAGCCGAGCGTCGTGTGTCCGGCATCCAGCGGGAGGCGGCCGAGGAGCGCGGCGAGGAGAGTGGACTTGCCCGCTCCGTTGGCGCCGGTGATGGCGACCCGGTCCGCCCAGTCGATCTGCAGGGACGCCGGACCGAAGCTGAAGTCGCCCCGTACCACTCGCGCTTCGCGCAAGGTCGCGACGACCGAACCCGAGCGGGGTGCGGCGGCGATCTCCATCCGCAGTTCCCATTCCTTGCGCGGCTCGTCGACGACGTCGAGGCGTTCGATCATGCGCTGGGTCTGCCGGGCCTTCGCAGCCTGCTTCTCGCTGGCCTCGCTGCGGAGCTTGCGGCCGATCTTGTCGTTGTCGGTCGCCTTGCGGCGGGCGTTCTTGACGCCCTTGTCCATCCAGGAGCGCTGCATGTGTGCACGCCCTTCGAGGGAGGCGCGCTTGTCGGCGTACTCCTCGTACTCCTCGCGGGCATGCCTGCGAGCCCGCTCGCGCTCCTCCAGGTAGGCCTCGTACCCGCCGCCGTACAGGTTGATCTGCTGCTGGGCCAGGTCCAGTTCCAGGACCTTGGTGACCGTCCGCATCAGGAATTCCCGGTCGTGGCTGATGACGACCGTGCCGGCGCGCAGCCCGGAGACGTAGCGCTCCAGGCGCTCCAGACCGTCCAGGTCGAGATCGTTGGTGGGCTCGTCGAGCAGGAAGACGTCGTAGCGGGAGAGCAGGAGGGAGGCCAGGCCGGCGCGGGCCGCCTGGCCGCCGGAGAGCGCGGCCATCGGCAGGTCGAGGCCGACGGTCAGGCCGAGGTCGGCGGCGACCTCCTCGGCGCGCTCCTCCAGGTCGGCACCGCCGAGCGCCAGCCAGCGTTCGAGCGTCTCGGAGTACGCGTCGTCCGCGCCGGGCGCCCCGTCGACGAGGGCCTGCGTCGCGGCGTCCATCGCGGCCTGGGCTTCGGCGACTCCGGTACGGCGGGCCAGGAACTCCCGCACGGTCTCCCCCGGCCGCCGCTCCGGCTCCTGCGGGAGGTGGCCGACGGTGGCGGTGGGCGGGGAGAGCCGGAGCTCGCCCTCCTCCGGCCGGTCGAGTCCGGCGAGCAGCCGGAGCAGGGACGATTTACCGGCCCCGTTGACTCCGACGAGACCGATCACATCACCGGGTGCGACGACGAGGTCGAGCCCGGTGAAGAGTGTGCGGTCGCCGTGTCCGGCGGCGAGGTCCTTGGCGACGAGAGTGGCAGTCATCAGGGTGCCGATCCTAATCGGCGGTCGGACCGGTCCCGGCCCGGCCCGGCCCGCCGGGGACGCGGGCGGAGACCGGGAGGTCCGCCGTCACCGGCGGATCCCCCGGCCATCCGTGCTCCGTCCGTCCCGCGTCACGCATGACGTCTTTCACGGAAGCCGTGACTTCGCTCTCCGTGGCCGCGACCGCACGCCGCGCTCATCCCATGGGATCAGCAGACTGTATCGGCCTGCCCTTCCGTGAGGTGATAGGTCGCCCTCTCGTCCAGGAGCAGCGGGATCAGTTTCCGGGCGGACTGCCGCAGCGGTACGTACGCTCCGTCGCCGTCACGCCGGGAGGTGACGCCGTGCAGGGCGAGTTCGTCCTTGACTTCGTCGAACTGGGCCTTCGTGAGCCGGTATCCGCACGGCGGGTTCCGGAGGACCTGTCCGGGCTCGGGTGCCTGGTTGTCGGCGCCGCCGAGATGGATCGGACCGCGGTCCTTGAATCCGGCGGCGCGGGACGCGGACGTGGCGGCCTCGATCCGGCCTCGCCGTGCGTCGGTGAAGGCGAACAGGCCGTCGAGCGCCGTGAGCTGGGAGTCGACACGGCGTCGGTTGTTGAGCGCCGGGTCCGCCTGCTCGGCACCGGAGAGCGCGTCGACCCGGGATTCGATGAGCAGGCCGACGGCGTGCTTGATGCCGGAGGCGTTGCGCAGGATGCGTTCCTGTCCGTCGCCCGCGGTCTGCTTGATCGGATCACCGGTGACCGGGTCGGTCCAGATGCCGTAGAGGCCGCTGCTGTAGCCGGCCTCCTCGGCGGTGGGCCGCACAAAGCGTTCGGCCAGGGTCTGCGATTCGTCGTGCACCCGGTCGGACGCGTTGAGGTTGCGCGGCCACAGGACGAAGAGGTCCTTGTCGTAGTACGGCGGGGTGGCCCCGTACTCGTGCAGGTCGTAGATCACATCGGGTTCACGGTCACGGATGACCGCCGCCATGGCACGGGCCTCGGCGGTCCGCAGCGCGATGTGGTCGCGGTTGATGTCCACGCCGTCGGAGTTGCCTCGGGTGTCGGCGGCACGCCCGTCGGGGTTGGCGGTGGGCACGACGAGGACGCTCGTACGGGAGAGAAAGGCGCGGGTCGACCGGTCCTGCGCGTAGGCCAGATCGCGGATGGTCGTCAGACATGCCTCGCGGCCGGCCGGTTCGTCGCCGTGCTGACTGCAGATCAGCAGCATCGTGTTCGCGGTGGGACGGTGGTCGCCGATCCGGACGAGTTGGAGCGGGCGGCCCTGTTTCGTCGTGCCGATCCGGTCGACGGAGACCCGGTCGCTGCCCCGGTCGACGGCGGCCAGGAAGGACTGTTCCTCCGGCTGGCCGGTCCATCGGGCCCCGTGGCTGCTCTCGAAGCCGGTACGGGGCGGGGTGTGCGCGGCCTCGGCGGGCACGGTGATCAGGGGCACGGCCAGGGCGGCGGCGGCCGCCGTCAGGATCAGGTTGCGGCGGACGGGCCGGCGTGCGGCCGGTGTGCGGGCTGTCATGAGTGGCTGCCTCCCGGGATGCGGCGGGCGGGACGCGGCGACGTCACGCCCTCGGAGTGGACTGCGCGGGGGGTGGCTGTCGCGGGTGCGGAACCCGCGGTGGCGCGTACGAAGGCTCCGGCGCCGCCGGTGAGCGGCAGCTTCGCGGACGTACGGGCCAGGTCGAGGGTGAGCGTGGGCGTGGAGTCCGGCGGGTCGATGAGGTCCCGGTCGGTGCCGGCGACGATCAGGGCGAGCCGGTGTCCGGCCGGAACGACGTGGTCGGTGGCCGCCAGGTCGATGGTGATCGTGTAGGCCCTGCCCGGAGTGAGGGGGCGGCCGTGTCCGGCCGAGGCGTAGGTGCCGAGGTCTGCCCAGCCGCGGCTGAGGACGGTCCGGTCGACCGCGGCCGTTCGGGCCCGGGTCTCCTTGAAGCAGGAGCTGTCGCCGGTCGTGCTCGCGCCCCAGCAGGTGCGGTCGGCGAGGGTGGTGATGCCTTCGCCGGACGAGCCGTAGTCGCGGATGGTGTCGGGGCCGATGTCCACGAGGACCGCGGAGAGATGGGCGGTCGATGTGGTCGGGGTGGCGGTGACGGTCACTGTGGACGATCCGGCCAGGCGCAGGTCCCGGGCGAGCGGCGCGGTGCGGAATCCGGCCTTGGCGCCCGTGGTCCGGTCCAGATCGGCGGCCCACTCCGTCTCGCTCTGTGCCGGATCGTCGGTGAACGTCTCGGTGGTGCCGGGGCGGGCGGACTTCAGAGCGAGGGTGCCGACGCCGGGTTCCTGGCCGGGGCCGGGGCGCACGGTGGTGCGGTGCGTGGTGCGGGGCGGCCAGACCTTGTCGGTGGACCACTGGTCGGGGTGGCGTTCGATGTCGGCCATCGGCTCACGGTCGATGCCGTTGTCGTAACCGAGGAGGTAGTGGTCGAACCAGCGGTGCAACGTGTCCACCCACGTGGCGCGCCGGTAGTCGAACGGGTCGACGTGTCCGGTCTGCGAGAGCCAGATCTTGCGCTCCACGCCTCGGTCCGCGAGTGCGTCCCACCACTGGCCGAGGTGCTTGGTGCGGACGTTGAGGTCCTGCATGCCGTGGACGGCGAAGACGCTGGCCTTCACCTTGTCGGCGTTCTTCACGTAGTCGCGCTCGCTCCACAGCTTCGTCCAGTCACCGGTGCGCGGCGCCTGGTCGACGAGCCGGCGCTGGACCGCGGCACAGCGCCCGCGCGCCTCGGGGCTCTCCACGTAGCCGGAGAGCCAGTCGGGGCCGCTGTCGTAGAGCGGCGCGCCCTGGGCGAAGTAGTAGTCGTACCAGGAGGAGATGGCGCCGATCGGCACTATGGTCCGCAGTCCGTCCACTCCCGTGGCCGCGACACCGTTGGCGACGGTGCCGTCGTAGCTCTTGCCGATCATCCCCGTGCGGCCGTCGGACCAGCCGGCCGTGGCGCGTTCGCCGCCGGTTCGGGTGGTGTAGCCGCGGGCACGGCCGTTCAGCCAGTCGACGACCGCCTTGGCGGACTGCACGTCAAAGCGCCCTCCGACGTCGACACAGCCGTCGGAGCGATTGGTTCCGGCCAGATCGACGGCGACGAAGGCATAGCCGCGCGGCACGAAGTAGTTGTCGTAGTAGAGGGGGAACTGGACGGGTCGGCCATGGGCGTCGTACGTCTTCAGCTGGCTCTCGTTGCCCCGGCCGCAGCAGGAGTAGTAGGGGCTGGCGTCCATGATCACAGGGATCTTGCGGCCCTGTCGGGCGGGTTCGCCCGGCCGGACGATGTCGACCGCGACCCGGTCGCTCCTCCCATCGCCGTCGCCGTCCAGTCCGGTGTCGACCCAGACGGATTCGCGGACGGCGTTCTCGTACGAGTAGACGGGCCTGCTCTCCGGGGGTCCGCTCTCGCGAGGACCGGCACCCTGCGCGCCCGCCGGCGAGAGCAGGACGGCCATCAGGGCGGCCACGGCAGCCACCACCAGCGATCTGTACGTCAAGCGGGTATCCCGCGCGCGTGTCGGCATGGGCGGAAGGTACCCCGGTCAACTCCCGTGCAACAGAGGGCGATCACCGAGCATTATGGCGCGAGCATGCCATGTTCATGAATGACGCGGCATGTCGGCCGAATGGCGATCATGTGACAGTTCTGGCCATGGACACGACTGTCGCGGCAGTCGCTGAATAGTGTCGAAGTGACGGCTCGAAAGATCATTCGTCCTACGACTTGGAGCATTCGTGCACCGCAGATTCATCGTCCCGAGCGCACTGGCGGCCTCCCTGCTGCTGGCGATCCCGGCCTCGGCCGCCGAAGGCACCGTGGGCGCCCCGGGCATCGGCGACCCCTACTACCCGGCCAGTGGCAACGGCGGCTACGACGTGTCCCACTACGACCTGCGGCTGAAGTATCAGCCCGCGACCGATCTGCTGGAGGGCACGGCGACGATCCTCGCCACGACCACCCAGCAACTCTCCCGCTTCAACCTCGACTTCGGGCTGGACGTCTCCGAGGTGCGGGTGAACGGCAAGAAGGCCGGACATGTCAGGACCGGCGACCAGGAACTGGAGATCACCCCGGCGGCGGCGCTGCCGAAGGGCAAGGCCGTCTCCGTGGTCGTGCGGTACGCCGGAAAGCCGTCCGAGGTCGAGATCAACGGCTGGACCTCCTGGGTCCGCACCCCGGACGGCGCGGTGGCCGCGCAGGAGCCGGAGTCGGCCGCCTGGTGGTTCCCCAGCAATGACCACCCGCTGGACAAGGCCACCTACGACATCTCCGTGTCGGTACCGGACGGCACCCAGGCGATCAGCAACGGCGTTCTCCAGTCGCAGAGTTCGAAGCTCGGCTGGACCCGCTTCAACTGGCGTTCGAGCAAGCCCCAGGCCACGTATCTGACGACGCTGGCGATCGGGAAGTTCGACATCACGACGGACACCACGTCGGACGGGCTGCCGGTCGTCAACGCCTACAGCAAGGACCTCGGCGCCAACGGCGGCGCGGCACGCGCCAGCATCGAGCGGAGCACCGAGGTCGCCGAGTGGCTGACGGAGGTCTTCGGGCCGTATCCCTTCGACGCGCTCGGCGGATACTCCCCCAATGTGAAGAGCGGGTTCGCGCTGGAGACGCAGACCAGGCCGTTCTACAGCCCGAAGCAGTTCGCGAACGGCGCGAACGTCTCGGTCGTCGTCCATGAGCTGGCGCACCAGTGGTACGGCGACAGCGTGTCCCTCAAGGGGTGGAAGGACATCTGGATCAACGAGGGATTCGCCCGCTACAGCCAGTGGCTGTGGTCGGAGAAGGAGGGCGAGGGAACCGCGCAGGAACTGGCGGACTACACCTACGCCCAGCATCCGGCCGACGACGCCTTCTGGACGGTGAAGCCCGGCGACCCGGGCCCCGACAACCAGTTCGACGCGGCCGTCTACGACCGGGGCGCGCTGGCGATCCAGGCGCTGCGCGAGAAGCTGGGCGACGAGACGTTCTTCGAGTTGCTGAAGGGCTGGCCGACCGAGCACGCGTACGGCAACGCGAGCGTGGCGGACTTCGTGTCGTACGCGGAGCGGGTCTCGGGCAAGCCGCTCGCCGGCTTCTTCGACACCTGGCTGTACCGGCCGACGCGGCCCGAGGCCCCCGCGGCGGCCGGGGCACGCGCGCTGCGCGCACCCGCCGAGCCCGCGTCGTGGAAGCAGATCGCGGCGACGAACACGATTCACGACCACCACTGACGCGTCCGCGGACCCGTTCGGGCCCCGTCGCCCCCCCACTCCCCGGTGGGGCGGCGGGGCCCGGCGGACGGCCGGTGGCGCCGGATAGGCTGAGGGCGTCGGTGCCGTCCTGCCGGCCCGGCCGGTTCCGGCCGATCCCGCGCGTACGAGGAGCGTCCCGTGTCCGGTCCGACCCCCGACTCCCCACGCGATGCCCGCCCCACGCTGGAAGCGGTGGCGGCTCTCGCCGGGGTCTCCCGGGCGACGGCCTCCCGGGTGGTGAACGGCGGGGCGGGTGTGCGGCAGCCGCTCGTGGAGCAGGTGCGCAAAGCGATCGAGGAACTCGGCTACGTTCCGAACCACGCCGCGCGGACCCTGGTCACCCGGCGCAACGGTGCGGTCGCCGTGATCATCGACGAGCCGGAGTTCCGGATCTTCTCCGACCCGTTCTTCTCCCAGCAGATCCGCGGAATCAGCCGCGAACTGAACGCGTACGACTCCCAGTTGGTACTTCTCCTGGTGGAGGGCAGCGGAGATTTCGACCGCGTCGCCCGCTATCTGGCCGGCGGCCATGTGGACGGCGCGCTGGCGTTCTCGCTGCACACGGACGACGAACTCCCCGCGATCATCCGCCGGTTCCAGGTGCCCACGGTCTACGGCGGACGCCCCGGTCGGCCGGGCGCGGCGTCCGAACTGGCCGTCCCGTACGTCGACTGCGACAACCGGGGCGGCGCGGCCGAGGCCGTACGCCATCTCGTCTCCCTCGGCCGGCGGCGGATCGCGCACATCGCCGGACCGCGCGACCAGACCTCGGCACTCGACCGGGTCGACGGCTACCGCGATGTGCTGCCCGGCTCGGATCCGGCACTGCTCGTGGAGGGCGACTTCACGGTCGAGGGCGGCGCACGGGCGATGACACGGCTCCTTGAACGCCGTCCCGACCTGGACGCGGTCTTCGCCGCCAACGACCTGATGGCCTCGGGCGCCCTGCGGGTGCTGAACGAGCACGGCCGCAGGGTGCCTCAGGAGGTGGCGCTGGTCGGCTTCGACGACATGGTGTCGATCGCCGAGTCCACCGAACCCCCGTTGACGACGATCCGTCAGGACGTCGAGGGAATGGGCCGGTTGATGGTACGGATGCTGATGCGGCAGCTGAACGGCGAGGGCGGGGACGACGAGCCCGAGTCGCTGATCACGCCGACCGAACTGGTACGCCGGGCCTCCGCCTGAGCCTCCCGCCGCCCCGGACCGCCCTGCGATGCGCGGCACGGGCCCTGCGCGCGTACGGCAGATAGCGCAGCCGCTCCGGGAGCACGGGCACGACACGCCGCACCACCCCGCAGAACCTCCGCAGCCTCCGCTCCTGTGCGTCCGTCCACTCCAGGCCGATCGCCGCCCGTGCCTCCGGCGGCATCAGCCCGATGGTGATGAACCGGCGGAACCTGGCCAGCGGCGGGAACAGCACCGGCCACAAAGTCTTCAGCAGCAGCCGCAGCGGCAGCGGTCCCCGGTCCGGCGGCGGCACGGGGCGGTCGATGGCTGTCAGATCCTCGACGACGACGTTCAGCCCGACCTCCTCGGCGAGCACCTTTCGGAAGTACGGCCAGAACTCCTCGATCGTCTGCGGCATGTCCCGGTCATGGATGCCGAGCACTCGGCCGACCTGCAGCCACTCCCGGTACAGCGCCCGCTCCTGCGCCCCGGTGAGCGGCCGGACGAGATAGCGCGCGGCGTGCTGGTAGACGGGAAATCCCGTGGCATGCACCCACGCGTAGTTCGCGGGCGACAGCGCATGGTAGCGATGACCGTGGACATCGGTGCCCTGGATGGTGTGGTGCAGTCTGCGGAGCCGGCGCCCCTCCTCGGCGGCCTCCTCGCCCCCGTACACCCAGAGCTGGAGCGAGCGCAGGGACCTCTCGCCGCGCCCCCACGGATCCGTCCGGAAGACGGAGTGCTCGTCCACACCCGCGCCGACGGCGGGGTGGGCGACCTGGAGAGTGAGGGCGGCGGGCAGCATCAGCAGGGCACGGATGTCGCCGGAGATGCTCCAGAGCACACCGCCGGGCGGCGGCGGGACGGGGGTGTCGCCTCTGTCTGTTTCGGTACTCATGACGCTCCCGGCGGTCGGCGGGACGTGCGGCCGGGGTCCTTCGCCCGGATCGGGCCGGATCCGAGCGCCGGGGCACGCGAGCCCGGCCCGAACACGAGAGGCCCATGTTCCCGTCCCTTGTGTGATCCAGTATGCGATCGCTGCCGGACGGGCGCGCAGGGGCCCCGGGAAGCCCGGGGCCCCTGCTGTGGATCACGCCGGGTCCGCGTGCCCGGCACGCGGCCGGGCGGTACGGCCCGGGACTACTCGCAGGTCCCGGCGAACGTCTCGCGGGTCACCACATCGGTGGCCGCGGCGCTCGTGTCGAGCCACGCGACGCGCTGGCCGTCACCGAGGGACGGAGCCAGCTGGGCTCCGGAGGAGCAGGAGACCCGGCTGTAGTTGTTGAGACCGGCGAGCACGTCGGCGGTCTTGGAGACCATCGCCTTCATCGGACCGTTCCAGGCGCCGAGCCCGCCCCAGATGTCGTACGTGGAGTACGCGAAGTAGTCGTCGTTCACCGAGAACTGGGCCACGTAGGTGCTCGACGGGTAGCGCAGCTTCGCGGCCTTGGACAGGTCGCCGAGCGGCGCCGACATGAACGTCGTGCTCGGGATCAGGAAGCCGCCCGTCTCGCGCCAGAAGACGCGGTCCGAGGTGATCTGGATGTCGGAGACCCAGTTGAAGAGGAAGCCGCTGATCCGCTTGGTCTGCGTGGTGCCCTTCGCGATGTCGTGGACGTAGACGTACGTGCCGTCGCCGCCGGCCCAGGCGATCGTGCCGTGCTTCATCGTGAGGTGCGCGGCCTTGGTGCCTGCCTCCGGGGTCACGTTGACCGTCGTACCGTCGGCCTTGCGGAGGATGACGTCCTGCTCGCCGTCGGCGCTCGTGCTGATGTAGGCGAGGGCGCCGTGATCGGTGACCGGCTCGGTCTCGTCCACGCCCGGCTCGTCGACCAGCTTCTTGATCCCGCCCTGGCCCTTGTTGCCGGACTGGTAGATGCCGATGCCGTCGGCGGCGATCCGGGTGAAGACGATCCGGTCGTCGTCCAGGGACGGGTCGAGCAGGTAGGCGTCCTTCTGGGCCAGTTCGTGCGTCGGCTTCTTGTCGAAGCGGCCCACGGTGATTCCGAAGGCGGCGCTGCCCTGGTCCCAGGCGATGGCGTCGCCGTGGCTGATCGCGTAGACGTCGCCGTTGATCTGGGCGGCCTGCTCGTCGACCCCGCCGTAGACCTCGTACGCGGGCAGGATGTCGGCGCCGATGGTGGTGCCGTCGTGCGTGCCGCCCTTCTGCTCCCAGCCGGTCTCGATGCCGTGGTCGTCGAAGGCCTTGGCGATGACGGCGAGATCCGCCTTCGAGACGTTCAGGGACTTGGCCGCGAGGGTGACCGCGTCACGCATGTCGGTGAAGCCGGACAGCGGTGTGAGGTAGTTCTGCGCGGACCGGTAGATGATCCGGTCGGCGAGCTTGCTGTCGAGGTTCTTGCGCATGTCCCACAGTGCGCCGCCGACAATGGTGGAGTTGTAGTGCACCCCGCCGTTGTCGATGTCGAGCGTGATGGGCTCGTAGTCCTTCTGCGCGTTGCGTCCGTCGTTCAGGTCGCGCAGGGCGCACTCCTCCAGCGGCTTCGTGCCGTTGCAGAGGTACTCCCCGATGAGGCCGGACGTGGGGTCGCTCATCGCGATGCCCTTGTCGGCGGTCTCCATGGCGTTGCCGAAGTAGTCGGATATCGCCTCGTTGAGCGCACCCGACTGGTTCAGGTAGACGAGCCCGGCGGAGTGCTCGGTGACACCGTGCGTCATCTCGTGGCCGACGACGTCCAGGCCCACGGACAGCGGCACGCCGTCCATGTGGCCGTAGACCATCTTGGAACCGTCCCAGAAGGCATTGGCGTAGTCCTTGCCGTTCGAGGCGACGTTGACGACGGAGTAGATCGTGCCGCCCTTGCCGTCGACACCGTCGCGGCCGATCTGGTTCTTGTAGTACTCGTAGACCTTCGCCGCGTTCAGGTGCGCGTCGACGGCGCCCGACGAGGTGTTCGCGCCGTCGAAGCGGTCGCTCGCCGATGTGCCCAGCGGGATGTCGTCGGTGACCGGGCCGCCCGCGACGAGCTTGTAGTCCTTGCGCTGCGCGTCGTACGTGCGGATCTGCCCGCCGGTCTGCGCGTACATGGAGCGGGTGGAGTCGACGAGCGTGTACGAGCCGTCCGCCTCCTTGTTGACGTCCAGCTTCGCCTCGCCGCCGTCGACGCGTACGCCCGTCCCCTGTGCGGGCGACGCGTCGGCCGCGTCGATGTTGTTGTACGAGAGCGCGATGCCGCCCACGCGCGCGTCGACGTACACCTCCTGGCGCACCGGGCTGCCGTCCGCCTTGCCGCCGGTGACGGTGAAGTGCCAGGCCAGCCTGCCGCCGTGGGCGTCGGGCAGCACGGACAGGCCGTGCGTCTCGGTCTTCGCGCCCTGCACGCCGGACAGGCCGCGGTCGAGCGTGAACATCCGCTGCTTCGCTGTCGCTTCGGTCACCTTCGGCGTGGTGGAGACCGTGAGGTCCGTGTAGAGCGTGCCGGTCGCGGAGGTGACCTGCTGGCCGCCGTCGGCCGCCTCCGTCTGCACCGCGTACTCGGCGCCGAACACCGGGACGCCGTCGTGCCTCTGCTGGAAGCGGACCGAGGACTGCTTGCCGTCCTTGGTCGTCCGCACCGTCTTCAGGTCGGAGACGGGCACCTTGTACGTGTCCTTGTGGGCCTTCAGATGGGCCCGGGCGGCCTCGGCGGGTGTGCCCGCGCGGGCGGACTTGTCCAGCCCCTGTGTCATCGCGGGAGCGACCGGCACCGGGCTCGTCGCCGTGGCGGCCGCGGCGGCGGTGTCGTCCGCCCAGGCCGGCGCGGTCAGCAGTGCCGATCCGGTGGCGGCGACGACCACACCGGTCGCCAGCATCCGCCGTATCGTCGTTCTCTTCACAGAACCCTCCCCATCGCACACCTCTCCGGAGGGACGCGCACGCCCCGTCCGGTTGACGGGGTCGATGCTTCGGTACGCGGGGTTCCGCTAACAAGAGCTGGACATGGCGCGAATATGCCGTGGCGTAAATACGCCTCAAGGCACCTGCGACGGAACCGAGTTGCCGGATTCCTCGTCCAGCCAGCCCGCGCGCGCCGCGTACCAGCCGAGTTGGAAGCGGGTCGCGGCGCCGACCTCGTCCATCAGCGCGTGCAGGCGCCGCTGAACGGTGCGATGGCCCATGCCCAGTTGACGGGCGATGGCGGCATCGGTCAGCCCGACGTGGAGGAGGGCGACGATCTCCCGGTCGACCGCCGCGACCGGGGACTCGTCCTCCACGGCGACGCCGGACACGCTCAGCCGCCATCCCTTCTCGAAGTGCTCGTCGAAGAGAGAACCGAGAGCGGTGAGCAGGCCGGTACGGTGCACCACGAGCGCCACGGGTTCGCTCTCACGCTCCGGGTCCAGGGGCAGCAGCGCGATTCGGCGGTCCACGATGACGAGCTTGATCGGCAGCCGGTCCGTGACGGAGATCTGCTGGCCCTGGGCCACGCAGGACGCCAGCACGGTCGCGGTCTCCGGGTGTTCCAGCCACGCGCGTTCGACGACACTGCGCACGGTCACACCGCGGCGCATGAGTTCGAAGTCCGCCTCCTCATGGTTGTCCGCGAAGGAGAGCACCGCGGGCACGTGTCTGGTCGGCACCAGGGTGCACACCTCGCTCCTGGCCTGACGCTGCATGGTCAGCAGGCGTCGCCGGATCGCCGCCGGACCGGACAGCACCTCCACGGGCGCTCCCGACGCGTGCGCCTGCGCGGAACGGTGCCGCTCGGTGAGGTCCCCCACGAGCGACTCGACCCGGTGCAGCGCGGACCGGCGGGCTTCGAGGAGCGGCCCGAGCGCGAGGACGGGCGAGGCGGCACGGTACCGGAAGGGGCTGTCGGCGTCCGGCCGGTCGGCGCTGGCGAGCCCGCGTTCGACGAGCGCATCGAGGGCGCTCGCCACCGCGTGGTCGCTCAATGGGCCGGCGAGCGCGGCCGGTTCGCTGTCGGGACGGTCCACGAGCAGCCGGTAGACCGCGTCCTCGTCCGGTCCGAGACCGAGCAGGGTGAGCAGGGACGCGTCCATCGGGTCGTGCGGCCGGTCATCGGGGTGCAGGGCTCAGACCCTGTTCGGGCGGGGTGCGAACGCGTCGGGCGACGCGGGCCGGTCGTTGCCGGAGTCCCGGGCACCGTTGACCGCCGCGGTCACCGCCGTGCAGCCGTCACCGTCCGCGCCGTAACGCTCGCACGCCTTGCGCGCTGCCTGGACACCCGCCACCGGGCCCACCCCTTCCTGGTGCATCGTCGACGGGAGTCAGATTATCCGGCCAATTCCGCGCGGAGCGCGGCAACCACGTTCCGGGGCGCCCTGACGGTGGCGCGGACGGGGCCGCCCGGCCGGCATCACCCGCCCGGCGGCTCCCGCGGCCGGCGGTCTGATCCGAACGAAGGACGCCGAGGGCTGTCCCGTAACCCCTGGCGGGCGCGCGACGACAGCTACGGCACCTCGCCGCGTTGCCGGAACGTCCACATGCATCCAGTGTGCGGACGTCCCTCCGCCGTGCGATGCACCGCATCCGGCGCCGCGCGCCGCTCCACCAGGGACTACGGGACAGCCCTCAGTCGTAGTCGTACACCGTCACCGCTATGCCCCGGCTCAGCAGCCGCTTCTCTATCAGCGGCTCGATCCGGGACCATGTGCCGCCCGCCAGCCCGCAGCCGATCCGCGGCATGTGGACCGAGGCCCCCAGCTCGACGGCCCGGTCGGCCACGGCTCCCAGAGCCGTGTCGATCGCCTCGTAGCGCACGGGTACACCCTTGCTGCCCGTACGCATCCCCCGCTGGCCCACCATGTTCGCCACCCAGAGGTACGGACCCACCTGGACGAACTGAGCCGCGCCGAGGCCGAAGTCGTTGCTCGCGCGCTCCCGGTGCCAGTCACGGTAGGCCTTCTCCGGTTCGGGCCAGCGGCGCGAGATCGCCAGGACGAAGCCCTTGCCCCAGCCGCCCAGATCGTTGCAGACATGGGCGATCAGCTTGACACCCTTGCCCTGTGGGGTGGTCGCGTCGCCCCGTACGTACGTGATCTCCGACATGACACCAGCGTAGGAGCCACCACTGACATTGATACTCGTAGCGGGTTCCGGTGGTCGTGGCTCCGCCACCGACTGACACCCTGCGGGGTTGTCGGCGGGACCGGGCCGGGTGCCACCGGGCACTTTCACAACAATGGTGAGACAGCAATACTGTTGAACCTGGTTGATGCAGACGCAGCAGTTCGCCGCTGGGTCGGAACGCGAGGAGCAGACATGGCGACCGGGACCGAGGACCCGACGCTCACCGTCGACGAACTGGCGGCACGCGCCGGTGTCACCGTACGCACCGTGCGTTTCTACAGCACCAGGGGTCTGCTGCCGCCGCCCGTGATCGGGCCGCGACGCGTCGGGCACTACGGCCATGAACACCTGTCCCGGCTCGCGCTCATCGAGGAGCTCCAGCACCAGGGCATGACGCTCGCCGCGATCGAACGCTATCTGGAGCAGTTGCCGCCGGACCTGAGCGCGCACGATCTGGCGATCCACCGGGCTCTGGTGGCCGCCTGGGCACCCGACTCGCCGGAGGACGCGACGCGGGCGGAGCTGGAGCGCCGCGCCGGCCGGGCGTTGACCGAACAGGACATGGCGCGGCTGGCCGCGATGGGCGTGCTGGAACGCGCCGAGCCGGCCGACGGCAGCTATCGGGTGGACCCGGGACTGCTCCGGCTCGGGGTCGAACTGCTCGACGTACCGATCGCGCACGAGACGATTCTGGCCGCCCGCACGGTTCTGCTGGAGCACTCCCGGTCCGCCGCGCAGGAGCTGACCCGGCTCTTCCGGGACGAGGTCTGGGGTCCGTACCGGGAGCGGGAGTCGGACCCGGAGCACCTGGCGGCGATGAAGTCGCTGTCGGCCCACATGCAGCCGATGGTGCTCCAGGCGCTGGTGACCGCGTTCCAGCGGTCGTTGAAGGAAGAACTGCGGGCCGCGTTCACAGCGGAGTGAGCGCGGCCCGCGGAGCCACGGTCAGTCGTGGAAGGTCTCGCCCTTCTCGGCCTTCTCCACCAGCAGCGCGGGCGGCAGGAAGCGGTCGCCGTACTTCTCGGCGAGTTCCCGGGCACGGGCCACGAAGCCGGGCAGGCCGCCCTCGTACCCGTTGATGTACTGGAGGACGCCGCCGGTCCACGGCGGGAAGCCGATGCCCATGATGGAGCCGATGTTGGCGTCGGCGACGGAGACGAGCACGTTCTCCTCCAGGCAGCGGACGCTGTCCAGCGCCTCGGAGAACAGCATCCGCTCCTTCATGTCGACGAAGGGGATGTCGGTGCCCGGCTTCGCGCCGTGCACGCCCGGGGGACGGCCCCCCGCACCCCCGAAATGCTCCCGCAGGCCGGGCCAGAGACGGGTGCGCCTGCCGTCCTCGTCGTAGTCGTAGAAGCCGGCGCCGCCGCTGCGTCCCGGGCGGCCGAACTCGTCGACCATCCGGTCGATGACCGCGTCCGCCGGGTGTCCGGCCCAGCTGCCGCCGGCCTCCTCGACGGCCCGCCTGGTCTCGTCGCGGATCTTGCGGGGGAGGGTGAGGGTCAGCTCGTCCATCAGGGAGAGCACCTTGGCCGGGTAGCCGGACTGCGCCGCGGCCTGCTCGACCGACGCGGGCTCGACGCCCTCGCCGACCATGGCGACGCCCTCGTTGATGAACTGGCCGATGACACGCGAGGTGAAGAAGCCGCGGGAGTCGTTGACGACGATCGGCGTCTTCTTGATCCGTCGGACCAGGTCGAAGGCGCGGGCCAGTGCCTCGTCGCCGGTCTTCTCACCCTTGATGATCTCGACCAGCGGCATCTTGTCCACGGGCGAGAAGAAGTGCAGCCCGATGAAGTCGGCGGGGCGCGAGACGCCCTCGGCGAGGACGGTGATGGGCAGGGTCGAGGTGTTGGAGCAGAGCAGGGCGTCCGGCTCGATGATGTCCTGGATCTCCTGGAACACCTTGTGCTTGAGCTCGGTGTCCTCGAAGACGGCCTCGATGACGGCGTCACAGCCCGCCAGGTCGGCCGGGTCACCGGTCGGGGTGATGCGGGCCAGCAGCGCGTCACGCTCGGCCTCGGTGGTACGGCCCCGGGAGAGAGCCTTGTGCAGGAGCTTCTCGCTGTACGCCTTGCCCTTGGCGGCTGCCTCCGCGGAGATGTCCTTCAGGACGACGTCGATACCCGCACGGGCGCAGGAGTAGGCGATGCCCGCGCCCATCATCCCGGCGCCGAGGACGGCGACCTTGCGGACCTGGCGCTCCTCGATGCCCTTGGGGCGGCCGGCGCCGGAGTTGACGGCCTGGAGGTCGAAGAAGAACGCCTGGATCATGTTCTTCGCGACCTGGCCGGTGACCAGTTCGGTGAAGTAGCGGGCCTCGATGGTCAGCGCGGTCTCGAAGTCGACCTGCGAGCCCTCGACGGCGGCGGCCAGGATGTTGCGCGGCGCGGGCATCGGGGCGCCCGCGATCTGCTTCTTCAGATTGGCCGGGAAGGCGGGCAGATTGGCGGCGAACTTCGGGTGGGAGGGGGTTCCGCCGGGGATCTTGTATCCCTTGACGTCCCAGGGCTGCTGGGACTCGGGGTTCGCGTCGATGAAGGCGCGGGCCTTTTCGAGCATCTCCTCCCGGGTGGCGGCGACCTCGTGGACGAGGCCGTTCTCCTGGGCGCGCCGCGGGGGGTACTGGGTGCCCTGGAGGAGGACCTTCAGCAGGGCGTCGGCGATGCCCATGAGGCGTACGGTGCGGGTGACGCCGCCGCCCGCGGGCAGCAGGCCGAGGGTGACCTCGGGCAGACCGATCCGGGAGCCGGGGGCGTCGAGGGCGATGCGGTGGTGGGAGGCGAGCGCGATCTCGTAGCCGCCGCCGAGCGCGGCGCCGTTGATGGCGGCGACGACGGGCTTGCCGAGGGTCTCGATGCGGCGCAGCGAGTTCTTGATGGCGGTACCGGTGTCGAAGGCCTGCTGGGCGTTCTCGGGACCGACCTTGATCATGTCCTTGAGGTCGCCGCCCGCGAAGAAGGTCTTCTTGGCGGAGGTGTAGATGATGCCGCGGATGGAGTCCTTCTCGGCCTCGGCGCGGTCGGCGATGGCCGCGATGGAGTCCTTGAAGGCCTGATTCATCGTGTTGGCGGACTGGTCGGGGTCGTCGAGTACGAGGGTGACGACGCCGGTCTCGTCCTGTTCCCAGCGGATGGTCGTGCTCTCGGTCATTGCTGTTCTTCTCCGTAAGTGAGGGGCCGGCCCCTCCCGGGTGGCCGGGGGACGGTCAGAGACGCTCGACGACGGTGGCGACGCCCATGCCGCCGCCGACGCAGAGGGTGACGAGGCCGTAGCGCCGGTCGCGCCGTTCCAGTTCGTCGATGAGGGTGCCGAGGATCATCGCGCCGGTGGCGCCGAGCGGGTGGCCGAGCGCGATGGCGCCGCCATTGACGTTGATCTTGTCGAGGGGGAGTCCCATGTCCCTGGCGAAGCGGAGCACGACTCCGGCGAACGCCTCGTTGATCTCGACGAGATCGATGTCGTCGATGGTGAGTCCGGCCTTGGCGAGGGCCTTGCGGGTGGCGGGCGCGGGGCCGGTGAGCATGATGGTGGGCTCGGAGCCGGAGACGGCGGCGGAGACGATCCGGGCGCGCGGCGTGAGTCCGTACCGCTCGCCGATCTCCTGGTTGCCGATCGCCACGAGCGCGGCGCCGTCGACGATGCCGGAGGAGTTGCCCGCGTGGTGGACGTGGTCGATCTCCTCGACCCAGTGGTACTTCTGCAGGGCCACCGCGTCGAAGCCGCCCATCTCGCCGATCGCCGCGAAGGAGGGCTTGAGCGCGGCGAGCGAGTCGGCGGTCGTGCCGGGCCGCATGTGCTCGTCGTGGTCGAGGACGACGAGGCCGTTGCGGTCCTTGACGGGGACGACGGAGCGCGCGAAACGGCCGTCCTTCCATGCCTCGGCGGCGCGTTCCTGGGAGAGTGCGGCGAACTCGTCCACGTCGCGGCGGGTGAAGCCCTCGATGGTGGCGATGAGGTCGGCGCCGACGCCCTGCGGCGCGAAGCCGGTGTCGAAGTTGGTCATCGGGTCCATCGCCCAGGCGCCGCCGTCGGATCCCATCGGGACGCGGGACATCGACTCGACACCTCCCGCGAGAACGAGGTCCTCCCAGCCCGAACGGACCTTGGCCGCCGCCAGGTTGACGGCCTCCAGGCCCGAGGCGCAGAAGCGGTTCTCCTGGACGCCCGCGACGGTGTCCGGGAGGCCCGCCGCGATGGCGGCGATCCGGGCGATGTCGGATCCCTGGTCACCGAGCGGACTGACCACGCCGAGCACGATGTCGTCGATGGCCGCCGGGTCCAGGCCGGGGAAGCGGTCGCGGATCTCGTGGATGAGGCCGACGACGAGGTCGATCGGCTTGGTGCCGTGCAGGGCGCCATTGGCCTTGCCACGGCCGCGCGGGGTGCGGATCGCGTCGTAGACAAACGCTTCGGTACTCAAGTCAGCAGCCTTTCGAGGGTGGTCGTGCGAAAAAGGTCAGGCGAGCAGCGAGCGGCCGATGATCTCCTTCATGATCTCGGTCGTGCCGCCGTAGATGGTCTGGATACGGCCGTCGGTGAAAGCCTTCGCGACCGGGTATTCCGTCATGTACCCGTATCCACCGTGGAGTTGGAGACAGCGGTCGGCGACGCGCTTTTGCAGTTCGGTGGCCCACCACTTGGCCATCGAGGCATGGACGGCGTCGAGCCCGCCGTCGGAGTGCTCGACGATGCAGCGGTCGATGAAGGTGCGGGTGACCGTGCACTCGGTGGCCATCTCGGCGATCTCGAACCGGATGTGCTGAAGCTTGGACAGCGGCCGTCCGAAGGCCTCGCGCTCCTTCACGTACCGCGTGGTGATCTCCAGCAGGTGTTCGGCGGCGGCGATTCCGGCGACGGCTATGCCCATCCGTTCCTGCGCCAGATTGGTCATCAGATGGATGAAGGCACCGTCCCGCTCGCCGAGCAGGTTCTCCTTGGGGACGCGGACGTCATGGAAGAACAGTTCGGCGGTGTCCTGGGACTTCTGGCCGATCTTGTCGAGGTTGCGGCCCCGCTCGAAGCCCTCCGCGCCGCGTTCGACGACGATCAGCGACAGGCCCTTCGCGCCGCCCTCGGGGGTGGTCCTGACGACCACGACCACCAGGTCGGCGAGGATGCCGTTGGAGATGAACGTCTTGGAGCCGTTGAGCAGCCAGTGATCGCCCTTGTCCTCGGCGGTGGTGCGGATGGCCTGGAGGTCGGAGCCCGCGCCGGGCTCGGTCATGGCGATGGCGGTGATGGTCTCGCCGCTGCAGAAGCCGGGCAGCCAGCGCCGCTTCTGCTCCTCGGTGCCGAGGCCGGTGAGGTAGGGGCCGATGATGTCGTTGTGCAGCCCGAGTGCGAGTCCGGGGGCACCGGCGCGGGTGAACTCCTCGGCGAGCACGGCGCTGTAGCGGTAGTCGGTGGTGCCGCCGCCCCCGTACTCCTCGGGGACGGCGAGGCCGAGCAGTCCCTGCCGGCCGGCCGCGAGCCACGCCTCGCGCGAGACGATGCCGTCCTTCTCCCACTGCTCGTAGTGCGGGAGGACCTCCTTGGTGAGGAAGGTGCGGACGGTCCCGCGGAACGCTTCGTGCTCTTCGGTGAAGATCTGCCGCTGCACTGCGGGCCTCCTGGAGTCAGTTCCTGACGTCGGGTCCCGCGCCGGTCCGGGCGACGAGGGCGGGGGTGCGGGAGTACGGGGCGCGGACGGCCGCACCGGTCGCGCCCCGGTCACAGGCTTCGCGCGGGCCGCCCGTGGGGTTGGGCGGCGAGGTGGTCGCCATCAGCCGGTGGTGTCCTTCCGGGGCTCGGCGAGGCCGGGTACGTCCCAGTCGGCGGCGACGGTCCCGGTGTCCGCGCCGGGCCGCGCGGGCCCGCTGCGTACGGAGACGGGGGTGGCGGAGAAACGGGGCGCGGGGGCGGGCTGGGTGAGCCCGTCGTGCTCGACGAAGGTGGCACGGGCCGCGACATGCGGATGACGGGGCGCTTCACGGAGCGAGAGGACGGGGGCGACGCAGGCGTCCGTGCCCTCGAACACCTCGGTCCACTCGGCGCGCGTACGGGTCCTGAAGCGATCGGCGACGAGCGTGCGCAGTTCGTCCCAGCGGGCGACGTCCCCCCGGTCCGGGGCCTCGTCCTCGATCCCGAGGAGCCTGCTGAACTCCTCGTAGAACCGCTGCTCCAGCGGACCGACCGCCATGTACTGCCCGTCGGCGGTCTCGTACGTGCCGTAGAACGGGCAGCCGCCGTCCAGGAGATTGGAGCCGCGCCGGTCCTGCCAGCCCCCGGCCGCCAGCATCCCGTGGATCATCGTGGCGAGATGGGCCGCGCCGTCGACGATCGCCGCGTCCACGACCTGACCCCGGCCGCCCGGGGTGCGGGCGTGCTGGAGGGCGGCCAGGACACCGACGACGAGATAGAGCGAACCGCCCGCGTAGTCGCCGACCAGATTGGCCGGGACGGTGGGCGGCTCCCCGGGCCTGCCGATCATGGAGAGGGTGCCGGTGAGGGCGATGTAGGCGATGTCGTGCCCGGCCCGTTCGGCGAGCGGTCCGTCCTGGCCCCAGCCGGTCATCCGTCCGTAGACGAGCTGTGGATTGCGGGCCAGCGCGGCGTCCGGCCCGACACCGAGGCGCTCGGCGACGCCCGGCCGGTAACCCTCGATCAGGATGTCGGCGCGCTCGACCAGATCGAGCACTTTCGCCGGGCCGTCCCCGGCCTTGAGGTCGACGAGCACGGAGCGTTTGTTGCGGTTGGTGAGGTCGTACGCGGGGTCGATGCCGAGCCCCGGGCCGCCGGGCCGGTCGACCCTGACGACATCGGCGCCGAGGTCTGCCAGGAGCATCGCGGCGAACGGGCCGGGTCCGATGCCTGCCAGCTCGACCACGCGCACGCCTGCGAGCGGGCCGTGCTCCAGTGTTGCCATCTAGCCCCCAGCGGTATGACACAACTGATGTAACAGCGATGATGCTAAGAACGCGTCACGCTCCGCACAACCCCTTTGGCCGAGCAAGCGCTTAGACCGACCGGCGGACGGGGCAGGAGAGGGAGCGGGACCGGTACTCGTGGTTGCAGGGCACAGCGGGAAGGCACCGCGGAGCCTCGCCGGCCGACGACAGGGCCTGAAGGGCCGACGGCCCCTGACCCTCCAGGCCCGGGGAGAGTGCGTGATCGGCTCCACGACACCGCCCTCCCTGTGCCGGTCGGTCCTGGTTCCTTCCCCGGGATCCTCCCCCACGATCGCCTCCCGGCGGCACACCGCCACGAACACCTCCGCTAAGGGCTGTCCCGTGATCCCCGGCGAGCACGCGACGACAGCTACGGCACCTCGCCGCGTTGTCGGAACGTCCACATACACCCAGTATGCGGACGCCCCTCCGCCTTGCGATGCACCGCATCCGACGCCGCGCGCTGATCCACCGCGGATCACGGGACGGCCCTTAGTGCTGTAACCGGAGAGGTTCACCGGCTCGCGACGCCCGGCACGGCGCCTCGCCGCGTTGTCGCATCACCCGAGTGCGGCCGGCACGAGGGCGATCCTCCGCCTTGCGACGCACCGCACCGGACACCGCGAGCCTCCCGGCACACCTCTCCGGCCACAGCACTAACCTCTACCTGCCACACCGGCGCCGAGCCCTGCGGAGGCACTCATGAACAGGCAGAACGGGGCGCAACGCCCCTACGACGTCGTCCTCTTCGGTGCCACCGGCTTCGTGGGCGCCCTCACCGCCGAACATCTCGCCGCCCACGCGCCCGCCGGCTGCCGCTGGGCCGTGGCCGGTCGCGACCGGGCCAAGCTGGAACGGCTGCGCGAACGCCTCACCGCCGTCGACCCGCGTTGCGCGGACCTCCCGCTGCTGCACGCCGACGCGGACGACGCTCACTCACTGCGCGAACTGGCCGAATCCACCCATGTGGTGGCCACGACCGTGGGCCCCTATGTCTGGTACGGCGAGCAGCTGGTCGCGGCCTGCGCCGAGGCCGGGACGGACTACGCGGACCTCACCGGCGAGGCGGAGTTCGTGGACCGGATGTATCTGCGGCACGACGCGCGGGCCCGCGAGACCGGGGCCCGGATCGTGCACGCCTGCGGATTCGACTCGGTACCGCACGACCTCGGGGTGTACTTCACCGTCCGGCAACTGCCGCGGGACGTTCCGCTGACGATCGACGGATTCGTCCGCAGCAACGCCGTCTTCTCCGGCGGCACATTCGCCTCCGCGCTCACGGCGATGGGCCGCGGCCCCCGGATGCTGCGCGCCGCGCGGGAGCGCGGATTGCACGAACCCCGCCTGGTCGCCCGCCGTGCCCGCGCCCCGCTCGGCACGCCGCACTTCAGTCCGGAGACCGGTACATGGGCGCTGCCGCTGCCGACACTGGACCCACAGGTCGTCAGGCGTTCGGCGCGGCTGCTCTCCCATTACGGCCCCGATTTCCGCTACCGCCACTTCGCCTCCGTGAAGCATCTGCCGGTGGCGCTGGGCGGTACGGCCGCGCTCGCCGCTCTCCTGGGTGCGGCGCAGATTCCGGCGGCACGGTCCTGGCTGATGGACCGCTATGAGCCGGGGCGGGGGCCGGACGCGGAGCGCAGGCGGCGTAGTTGGTTCACCGTGCGCTTCGTCGGCGAAGGCGGCGGGCACCGGGTGTTCACCGAGGTGTCGGGCGGCGACCCCGGTTACGACGAGACGGCGAAGATGCTCGCACAGTCCGCGCTCTGCCTCGCCCTGGACGAGTTGCCGTCGACATCCGGGCAGGTCACGACGGCCGTCGCGATGGGTGACGCGCTGCTGGGGCGGCTGCGCGCGGCCGGACTGCGCTTCCGGGTCGCGGCGGCCCGCTGAGCGGGACGGGGCGGTCCGGGCGGCCGGGGGGCGCCGGCGCCCAGGGACGGGTCAGAGCGCCCAGGCCACCAGCGTGCAGATCATCGACACGGCCCAGACCGCTCCCGCGAGCATGCCGAGGGTCATCCCGACCGCCACCCGGCGCTGGGCGAGGTAGACGGTGCCTGGTCGTGTGGGCGTTCGATGTTCGGTCATGTGTACCAGTCTGCCCGTCATGATCGGCGGGTGTTATCCGTACACATACTCAGATACTCAGGCGGTCGCTTCCCCAAGGGCCCGGCGGCACAGCGCGTCGGCCCTCCGGGTGGTCTCCGGCTGGCGGAAGTCGCGGGCCAGGCGCAGGGTGTGGGCGCAGGCGTTGTCGAGCCCGGTCCGGTGTCCGACGGACACGAAGACCGGCTTGACGCCGTCCTGGGTGCGCAGCGCCCGGCCCACCACCTCCTCGCCGTCGAGCAGCGGCGACCAGTCGCCCCGGCGGCTGCCCGGCTGCTCGTACGAGAAGGTGAACGGGTTCTTGGCGACGCCGATCACCGGGAGTCCGGTGAGCACCCCGAGATGGCTGGCGAGTCCGAGACGGCGCGGGTGCGCCTGCCCGTAGCCGTCGCAGACCACGAGTCCGGGGTCGACGGGAAGCGATTCCAACGCGTCCAGCACGGTGGGGATCTCGCGGAAGGCGAGGAGTCCGGGAACGTACGGGAAGGTGACCCGGCCGACCGCGGTGGCCTCGGCCACCACGTCGAGCGTCGCCGCGTCGAGCACGACCGCTGCCGCCACGACGACATCGCGCTCGTCGTCATAGGCGACATCGACCCCGGTGACCCTGCCGGTACCGGGCGGCGGGCCCATCTCGTCGAGCACCACCCGCGGGCGCAGCAAGTCCTGGATCGCGCGGGCTTCGACCTCGTCGGCGGGCGTCTGGAGGGTTGCCATAGTGCTGTCGAGTCTAATGGCTGCCCCGAAACCCCTGGCGGGCGCGGTTCTGGACGTACGCGGAAGTCCCTCCGCCTCGCGATGCACCCGCATCCGACGCCGCGCGCCGGTCCACCAGGGATTACGGGACGGTCCTTGGGGCGGCCGACCCGATGGTCCGGCCCCGTTCCGCGGGTCCGGCGGATCACGGCCGGACCGGCGGTTCGGTGACGGGCCCGTCGGGAGCGCGGCCGGGCCGGCCTCGCGCTCGTGCCGTAGCCTGACGATCATGTTCGTACTGGAGCTGACCTACACCGCACCCGTCGAGCGCGTCGACGCGCTGCTGCCGGACCATGTCGCCTGGCTGGACGCACAGTACGCGCAGGGGGTGTTCATCGCGTCGGGCCGCAAGAACCCGCGCGACGGCGGGGTGATCCTGGCGGTGGGGGGTGATCGCGCGCGGATCGAGCGGATCGTGGCGCAGGACCCGTTCACCGCGCAGGGCGTGTGCGCCTACCGGATCACGGAGTTCACCGCGACGAAGACCTCGGACGAACTCGCCCCGTACCGGGAGCAGTTGCCCGGGTAACGGATACCCGGGCCCCGCCTCCTTCGATCACCGAACAGGTCACTGCCGCGACCCGGCCGGCCCCGTTCAGCCGTCGGCGTCCCGGATCCCCCCGCGCGCCACTCGTCCCTTCTCGCCTGCGGCCCAGCAGCCGCCGTCCGGTGTGCAGTCGACCGTGTCGTACGACCCCGTGTCGACCGTGCGCCAGGTGCGGCCACCGTCGGCGGTGAGGTCCGTGCCGGTCGGACCGACCGCCAGCGCACCCGACCTGCTGTGCGGCAGCCAGGCGACGCCCGAGCGATAGGCGGCCGTCGGGTTGGCGGACGGCTGCCAGCTGCGACCGCCGTCGACCGTCACCGCCGAGGCGTGCGGGGACGGCAGGCCGGCCCCGTAGTCGCCGCCGACCGCGATGCCGTGGCGGCGGTCGCGGAAGGCCAGTCCGAAGACACCGCGTGCCGGGGCGCCGGCGGGGATCGTCGATTCGGTCGCGGTCCAGGTCAACCCGCGGTCGGCGGAGTGCAGCACCCGGGCGGTGGCGGCGCCCCCGGTCGCCAGCCAGACATCCTTGGGCCCCGATGCGACCAGGCACTGACCACTGGCGGCGAACGACGCCTCATCGGCCTGGGCGTCCGGCATGCCCGCGCTGGGCAGCACCCGCCAGCTCCGGCCGCCGTCCTCGGTCGACAGGATGCGGTACTTGCCGTCCACGGGGTCGCTCATCGCGAGTCCGTGCCTGCTGTCGAAGAAGGTGAGGCAGTCGTAGAAGGCGCGGGCGTCGGTGTTACGGAACGACTCCGTCCAGGTCGCTCCCCCGTCGTCCGTGCGCAGCACCCTGGAGGCCTCGCCCTCCCCGATGGCCAGCGCCACCGCGCGGCGGGCGTCGAACGCCTCGATGTCGCGGAACTCCAGCGCCTCCTGGGGCGCGCCCGGCGGTGACACATCGCGCCAGTGGTGGCCGCCGTCGGTGGTGCGCAGCACCGTCCCCTTCGAGCCGGCGACCCAGGCGGTACGACGGCTGACGGCGGCGAGTCCGCGGAAGCGGGCGTCGGTCCCGGTCACGGTGAGCTGCCAGGTCGCCGGTTCGCCCGGCCGGTGCCACTGCCCCGGTGTCGCCGCGGCTGCCGGCGTGGCCAGCGCGGTGGCCAGCGCCACCGCACTGAGCCCCCATGACATCAGTCGTCTCGTCTTTCCCTTGGCCCTCATGGCGCTGGAAGCTAGCCCACGAGCCGCGCGCCGTCCAGCGTGCGTCGGCCGGATTCGGGCACGCGACCGGTGCGACGGCACGCGGTGATGCAACTCACGCCGCCCTCCGGTGCACGGATGAGGCGATTGCGTCGTCTCCATCAGTGCCGTGAGCCGTTCGTCCGGCCGAGAAAGGGAGCAGGTCTTGTCCACCGTCATCGAGCAGTCCGTGCAGGCCCGCATGGTCGCATCCGCACCGCGGATGGAGACCCTTCCCGCCACTCTGCAGTACGACCGGAGGGATCCGTTCGCCGTGCGCATGGCGTTCCCCGCGACGGCGACCCTGGAAGGCACCGAGGTGTCGTGGGAGTTCTCCCGCGAACTGCTCGCGGCCGGAATGGACGCGGCCGCCGGTGTCGGGGACGTGCGCATCAGGCCGTTCGGATACGACCGCACCGTCCTGGAGTTCCATGCCGACGAGGGAATCGCGATGGTCCACGTCCGCACCGCGGAGCTGCGTCGTTTCCTTGAGCGGGCGCAGGAACTGGTGCCGGCCGGCGACGAGCACCGGTTCCTGGACCTCGACCGGGGTCTGACCCATCTGCTCGGCGGGTCCTGCTGACCGGGCGTCGGGCGGGGAGGTGTTGTCACGCGGCGCCGATGGCGCTCTCGCCCGGCGGGATTTGTGGTGACACATCGCGGCCGAGGGGCGGCGGGCATGCACGGTGAGGAACGGTCGGCGACGGGGTCAGTGGTGGAGTAAGGCCCAGGTCTTGCAGCCGCCGGACGGGGTCAGCGCCGGGGCCAGTCCCCAGTCCCCGCCGTGCGCATCGACCGCGGCCGCCAGCAGCCACATGCTTTCGCTCCGGCGTTCCCGGCAGGTCTCGGACTTCTCGGTCGAGCCGTGGGACGGATGCTGGTCGTAGAGGGTGACGCGCAGCGCGTCGAACTGCCAGTGCACCCGTAGCAGCATCTCCCGGTCGGGGGTGAACCGGTAGGCGGCCGCGACCAGTTCGGAAGCGGCGAGGACGGCCGTTTCGCGGAATTCCGCGAGCCCGTGCCGGGTGAGGAGCTCACCCACGGCACTTCGTGCGAGACCGGCGCAGAAGGCGCCGCCCGGCAGTGCGAACGAATAGCTGAGGTTGTCCGCCACCGGAGGATGGGGGCCGGCCGGCGTGAGGGCCGGAAGACAACGCAGTGCGCCCTTCATCAAGATGCTCACATTTCCGGTAATTGTGTTAACGATCACACATAGGCGCGGTCGCCCCGTGTGAGACTTGCGCTACCGACCGTAGCGCACACCGGAGCACAGTGCTACTACTTGTGCCGTTCCGGTCGTTTCGCTCAACCCGCCCCCTCGGAAGGACATTTGCCGTGCCGCCCAGAAGCACCCCGACCGCCCGGCAGCAGCGCCTCGGGCACGAACTGCGCAAGCTGCGCGAGCAGTCGGGAATGTCGGTGCAGCAGGCCGCCGCCCTGCTGGGCGTCGACCGCACCCGCATCCCGAACATCGAATCCGGCCGCTTCGGCATCAGCGCCGAGCGGGTCCGCACCCTCGCCTTCAACTACGGCTGCCCGGACACCGGTCTGGTCGACCTGCTCGCCGAGATCGCCCAGGAGCGGGCCCGGGGATGGTGGGAGGAGCATCGCGGACTGCTGCTGCCCGGACTGCTCGACATCGCCGAACTCGAATATCACGCGGTGGAGTTGACGACATCGACCACCACGCACATCCCCGGCCTGCTGCAGACCGAGGAACACGCCCGAGCGGTGTTCGACACGGCCGATCCGCAACTGCCCGGCCCGGACCTGATGGCCCGGCTCTCCCTGCGGCTGCGCCGCAAGGAGGTGCTGAGGCGGGACCGGCCACCGCTGTACGAATCGATCGTCCACGAGGCGGCGCTGCGCATGCAGTTCGGCGGGCCCAAGGTGGCCAGGGCGCAGCTGGACCACATCGTCGACCAGTCCGAGCGGGACCGGATCACGGTCCGGGTGATCCCGTTCACCGCCGGCGGCTTCCCGGGCGCCGGCCAGTCGTTCACCTATGTGGGCGCCGCGATACCCCAGCTCGACACCGTGCAGCTCGACTCCTCGCACGGTTCGATGCTGCTGGACTCGGACATGCAACTGCGGCGGTACCGGGGCCTGTTGGAGCGTCTGCGTACGCTGGCGCTGCCGGTCGAGGAATCGCGCGACTTCATCCGATCCATAGCCCAGGACCTCTGAGGAGAGAGAACATGACCGACATCTGCTGGGACGAGGCCTTCTGCAGCGAAGGCGCCAATTGCTTCCGCTTCGGACTCGACGACCAGGGCAGGGCGTACATCGGCAGCACCACGGACACCGGAGCCTATGTCAGCGACTCCATGGAGGCGCTGCGGGCGCTGATCTCCGCGGTGAAGTCCGGCGCGGCGGACCATCTGCTCTGACCGTCCCGCCCCACCGTGCCTCCGCCCCCGCACGCGTTCGCTCCGAGTACGCCGACAACTCCGAGCGCCCCACCGGCGGGGCCGGCGCGTCCGGTCCTGGAGAAGATCCCACCCGCCCGGAAAATCCGGACAGAAGCTGTCGGGTATCGCCGTTAGCTTCGGGCGCATGGATCGGAAACAGGACCGGAGCATCGTCATCACCGGAGCACGCGCGAACAATCTGCGCAATGTCTCCCTCACCGTCCCCAAGGAGCGGATCACCGTCTTCACCGGAGTCTCCGGGTCGGGCAAGTCGTCGATCGTCTTCGACACGATCGCCGTGGAGTCGCAGCGCCAACTGAACGAGACCTTCACCTGGTTCATCCGCAACAGGCTGCCGAAGTACGAGCGGCCCCATGCCAATTCCATCGACGACCTCTCCGTGGCGGTGGTCGTCGACCAGAAGCCGATCGGCGGCAACGCCCGCTCCACCGTCGGCACAACGACCGACATCTGGTCCGTGATCCGGGTGCTGTTCTCGCGGTACGGGACACCGAGTGCGGGCCCCGCGACCGCGTACTCCTTCAACGATCCCGCGGGAATGTGCCCGGAGTGCGACGGTGTGGGGCGCACGGTCCGTCTCGACATCGACCGGGCGATCGACGTCACGAAGTCGCTCAACGAGGGCGCGCTGCTGCTGCCGGGGCTCTCGGTGGGCAGCTGGGAATGGCAGTTGTACGCGGGCTCGGGGCGCTTCGACAACGACAAGCCGCTCGCCGAGTTCACCGAGGAGGAGCTCCGGCTCCTGCTCCACGGAGGAGGATTCACCGTACAACTGCAGCTGAAGTCGAAATCCGCCGAGATGCGGTTCGAGGGGATCGTCGAGCGGTTCACCCGGCTCCATCTGAAACGGGACACGGAGGCACTCTCCGAGCGGCGGCGCGAGGCCGCCCTGCGATTCACCACGGAGTCGGTCTGCGCGTCCTGCGGTGGCGCGCGGTTGAACGCGGCGGCACTCGCCACCCGTGTCGACGGGCTCACCGTGGCCGACTACGGGCGCATGGAGGTGGCCGATCTGGTGGAGGTACTGGCCCGGATCGACGATCCGGTGGCCGGTCCGATCGCCTCGGCCGCACGCGAACGGCTGGAGCGTCTGGTGGGCATCGGCCTCGGCTATCTCAGCCTGGACCGGGAGACCACCACCCTGTCGGGCGGGGAGGGGCAGCGGCTCAAGATGGTCCGGCACCTGGGCAGTTCGCTGACCGGGCTGACGTTCGTCTTCGACGAGCCGAGCGTGGGCCTGCATCCGCGCGACGTCGGCAGGCTGAACGATCTCCTGGTACGGCTGCGCGACCGGGGCAACACGGTCGTCGTCGTCGAGCACGACCCGGACGTGATGGCTGTCGCGGACCACATCGTCGACATGGGGCCGGGAGCGGGCAGCGACGGCGGACACGTCGTGTTCGAAGGCCCGGTGAACCGGTTGCGCGAGGCGGACACCCTCACCGGCCGATGCCTGCGCCGCCGGATGCCGCTGAAGGAGACCGTCCGCTCCCCCACCGGGTGGCTGCCGGTGACGGGCGCCGCGCTGCACAACCTCAAAGGGGTGGACGTGGCGTTCCCCGAGGGTGTGCTGACAGTCGTGACGGGGGTCGCCGGATCCGGGAAGTCGACGCTGGTCTCCCGGGTGTTCACGGCGGCGTACCCGGACACGGTGGTGATCGACCAGGGCGCGATCACCGCGTCGTCCCGCTCCACCCCGGCCTCGTACATCGGCGCGCTGAACGCCATCCGCAAGATCTTCGCCAGGGAGAACGGTGTCGATCCGGGTCTGTTCAGCTTCAACTCCGCCGGGGCGTGCGGGCAGTGCGCGGGCCGCGGCATCATCTGCACCGATCTCGCCTTCATGGACCCGGTGACCACCACCTGCCAGGTGTGCGAGGGGCGGCGCTTCCACGACGACGTGCTGAAGCACCGGGTCGGTGGCGCGTCCATCGTCGATGTCCTGGAGATGACGGCCGCGCGGGCGGCCGAGCTCTTCGACGACCCGGCGCTGCTGCGGAAGCTGCGCACGCTCGACGACGTCGGCCTGACCTATCTGACGCTGGGACAACCGCTCAGCACGCTCTCCGGCGGTGAGCGCCAGCGCATCAAGCTCGCCACCCGGCTCCACCGCACGGGCAGTGTCTACGTCCTGGACGAGCCGACGACCGGACTGCACATGGCGGACACCGGCACGCTCGTCGAACTGCTGGACCGTCTGGTCGACAGCGGCAACAGCGTGATCTGCGTGGAGCACAACCTCGATGTGCTCAAACGCGCGGACTGGGTGATCGACCTCGGCCCGGAGGGCGGCAGGAACGGCGGCGAGCTGGTCTTCGAGGGGACCCCGACGGCGCTGCTCGCCAATCGCACCTCCTTCACGGCCGAACACCTGCGCCGGGACCTGGGGTCGGCGCACCCGGGCGACGGCGGGTGAGAGCGCCTTCGCGGATCCGGCCGCCCCGACGCGCCCCTTCATCCGTGCATCCGAGGGAGGTCCGGCACGTTCCACAGTCGGGCGGAGTGACAGCCTCCGCCGCTCACGACCTGCGTACATAACGATACGTAATCGGGCATCGCGGGGGCCGGCTTGGCGGTGGCCTTACTGCCGCTTTAACCTACGGTCTCGTAACCTACGTTCCCGTAGGTACTTCTCCCGTCCCCAGGAGTCCCCGTGACGATCACCGCTCCCCACCTCGGCAGTCCCCGGGCGTGGACCGACGCCCAGCTGCTCCACGCCCTGGAAGAGGTGGTGGAGAAGGAGCTCAACCGCCATCTCAAGGTCGCCAAGGACTGGATGCCCCACGAGTACGTGCCGTTCTCCGACGGGCGGAACTTCCCGGGCGTCTTCGAGGACGGTGAGGCCTGGCGGGCCGACCAGTCCAAGGTCACCGACATCGGCAAGGTCGCGCTGGTCGTGAATCTGCTGACCGAGGACAACCTCCCCAGCTACCACCACGAGATCGCCTCCCTCTTCGGCCGTGACGGCGCCTGGGGCACCTGGGTGCACCGCTGGACCGCGGAAGAGGGCCGGCACGGCATCGTGATGCGCGACTATCTGCTCACCTCGCGCGCCGTCGACCCGGACAAGCTGGAGCAGTTCCGGATGGCGCACATGGCGGACGGCTTCGAGTCCGACAACCGTCACTCGATGCTGCACTCCGTGGCGTACGTCGCCTTCCAGGAGCTGGCCACCCGCGTCTCGCACCGCAACACCGGCCATCAGTCGGGCGACCCGGTCTGCGACCGCATGCTGGCGCGGATCGCGACCGACGAGAACCTGCACATGGTCTTCTACCGCAACCTCCTCGGCGCGGCCTTCGAACTCGCCCCGGATCTGACCATGCAGGCCGTGCGTGACGTCGTCGTCAACTTCCGGATGCCCGGTCACGGCATGCCGGGCTTCGAGCGGGCCGCGGCACAGATGGCGATCGGCGAGATCTACAACATGCGCATCCATCACGACGACGTGATCCAGCCGGTGCTTCGCTACCTGAAGGTCCTCAGCATCGACGGTCTGGGCCCCGAGGGGCTGCGGGCGCAGGAGGAGCTGGGCCTGTACATGGGCGGTCTGGACAGCGAGGCGGCGAAGTTCGACGAGAAGCTCGCTGCCCGCAAGGCACGGATGGCCGCGCGCGCCGGGGCCTGACGCCCCGTCCGTTGCTCCCGGGCCGCCGGACGGGCCACATGTCGGCCGTCCTGTCCGGCGGCCGGGGCCGGGCGCCCCCGTCCGGCTCACATCGTCGCGTGCAGATCCTGCGCGTAGTGCTCGATAGCGCGTCGGTACTGGCGCACGTGCGGATCCTCGCTGGTGGCGGCGAGCAGTTCCAGCAGCAGCCGGCTGGATTCATGATGCTCGCCGGTGTTGAAGAGGGCCATGGCGAGGAAGGTCCGCAACGCCCCGTCGTCGGGGAACTCCTCGACACCGCCGCGCAGCACCTCGACGGCTCTGCGATGGTGTCCGAGCACCCGATGCGTACTCCCGAGACCGAGCAGCGCGCCCCTGCGGTCCTCCTCCGACAGCCCGGTCCCGTCCAGACAGCGCTCGTAGAACGGCACGGCCTCCGCTTCCAGACCGAGCACATCGTGGGCCCAGGCCGTCTGGTAGGCCACTTCGGCATCCGTGGGGAAGGCGGCGCAGAGGGCGAGCAGTCGCTGTCGGGCTTCTTCCGCGCGCCCTTCGGTGCGCAGGCGTACGGCCGTCGCGAGCAGAGCGTCCCTGTCGTGATCGTTCATGCGGACATCCTCCCAGGCCGCCGCGGCCTGTCGGGCTGCGGGGACCGGCGGCCCGCACGCGTGCGAGCGGCCGGTGCGCCGGTCGCGGCGGCCCGTCGCGCGGTCGGGTCGGGTTCAGGCCCGGTCGCGACCCGTTCTGCGCAGCCGCTCCCGCTCCTTCTCGGAGAGGCCGCCCCATACGCCGAAGCGCTCGTCGTTGGCGAGGGCGTACTCCAGGCACGCCTCGCGCCCCTCGCAGGCGTTGCAGAGCTGCTTGGCCTCACGTGTGGAGCTGCCGGGAGCAGGAAAGAAGAACTCGGGCCCCGCCTGCGCGCACAGCGCCGTCTCCTGCCAGGCGAGCGCGGGGTCGGCCGCGGTGTTGATCAGCATGGAACCAACCGTGCCCGGTCGCGATAAACGACTGATCAACGCCTCATCAATACGGCGCGCCGGTGGCTTCCGGTCAGTCTCCCGGCGTGGGCGCACTCTTGATCAGGGCGAATTCCGCACCGTCCGGATCGGCGACATCGGCGAAAGTGCCCACGCCTTCCATCTCCAGCGGCTCCAGTGTCGGTTTGCCGCCCAGCCGCTCCACGTCCGCGACGGCGGCGTCGCAGTCGTCGACCTCGAAGTACGGCAGCCAGTGCGGTCCGGCGACCGCGCGTGTCGCAACGGCGTCGAGCGGCACCAGGCCGCCGAAACCGGCCTCCTGCCCGCCGCCCCCGGCCCGGATCACCGTATAGGACCCGCCGCCTCCCGGGAACGGTGTCAGTCCGGTCTCCCATCCGAACACGGCGCCGTAGAACGCGGCGGCCGCCGGGACGTCCGGGGTGTACAGCTCGACCCAGCACAGGGAGCCCGCGACCCCCACGGCGCCGAGGCCGGGATTCTCCTTCGGCTGCCAGACACCGAAGAACGCCCCAGCCCGGTCCTTGAAACCGGCCGTCCTGCCGAAGTCCGGAACATCTCTCGGGGCGAACGGAACGCTGCCGCCGGCCCGCTCGACCGCCTGCGCCGTGGCATCGGCGTCCGGTGACCGGAAATACACCGACCAGGACGGCTTCGCCTGCTCCTCGCTGATCTCCTTCGCGCCGCCGACCGTCCTCCCGTCCAGGGTGAACATGCCGTGACCGCCGGTCTCCGGACCCCCGGCCAGGAACTCCCAGCCGAACAGACCGGTGTAGAACGCGATGGCCCCGGCGAGGTCGGGCGTGGCCAGATCGATCCAGTTGGGCGCTCCGATGACAAAACGGGTGGTGAGCATGGCGAGCTCCTTCGGTGCGGCCCGTCGCGCGGTGCAGGCGCGTCGTCCCCGACGTTCCGAGTCTCGCACCGGGCACCGGCGACCGCAGCCCGCGCCCGCCAGACCTGCCGCGGCGCCTTACGCCGTACGGTGGCCCGCCGGCCACCGTACGGGGCGTCGGCCGCCGTGCCTCAGCTCTTCACCCCCAGTGCCGGAAGCACGGTCTCCGCCACCCGGTAGGCCTCCTCCAGCAGCGGGTTGCCGGAGAGGATGAAGGTGTCGACGCCCAGGTCCTCGAACTCCTTGAGGCGCTCGATCACCTGGGCCGTCGAGCCGACGACCGCGGTGCCGGGGCCGGGACGGAAGAGACTCATGCCCGGCCACATGTTGGGGTGAGTCTCCAGTTCCCGGGCGCGGGCGGGGACCCTGCCGCCGTGCTGGCGGAACTGGCGCTGCCAGCCCACGCCGTCCTCGCCCGCGCGGTCGCCGAGCATGCGTGCGTACGTCGCGTCACTCGTGACGTCGAGGAGACGGTCGGCCGCCGCCCAGGCCTCGTCCTCCGTGTCGCGGACGATCAGGTGCAGGCGCAGACCGATCCTGAGCGTGCGGCCGTGGGCGGCGGCGCGGGCCCTGACCTTCTCCAGCTTCTCCTTGAGCAGGTGCGGCGGTTCGCCCCAGGTCAGGAAGACATCGACGTGCTCGGCCGCCATCTCGATACCGGGGTCGGAGGAGCCGCCGAACCAGAGCGGGATGTGCGATTCCTGGACCGGTTTCAGCTCCCCGAAGGACGCGCCCGCGTTCTTCAGATCGTAGAAGCGCCCCTTGTGGTCGAAGACCTCGCCGGCCGTCAGCCGCTTCACGATCGACCAGTACTCGGCGCTCAGCTCGTACCGCTCGTCGTGCTCCACGTGGAGTCCGTACTCCTGGAGCGATCTGGTCGAGCCGTTGACGACGTTGAAGCGGAGTCGGCCGCCGAAGAGGGTGTCGAAGCTGAGGGCCATCTTGGCGAGCAGGGTGGGCGAGATCAGGCCGGGGTGGACGGCCAGCAGGGGCTTGAACCTGGTGCTGGTGGAGGCGGCGAGCGCGCTGCCGAGCGGCCAGACGTCGTACAGGTCGGTGGCGAGCAGCGCACCGCTGTAGCCGAGGCGTTCGACCGTGCCGGCGAGCTGGGCGAGGTAGCCGAGATCCACCGGCCGCCGCCCTTCGGGCTCCCAGGGGTAGGCGCCTTCGCGCGGGATGACGTACCAGAGGACTTCGGTCGCCATGTCGTCACGCCGCCTTGTCGGCGAGGGCACCGGCGCGGGCGTGGGCGACAGTGACCGGCCGGTCGATGAAGCCGGTGCGGTGGAAGATGTCCGCCGCCTCCTGCTGCTCGGCGATGAAGGCGTCGGTGACGGGCTCGATCCTCCAGGGCAGGGTGCGCAGCGCGGTCTCCCAGTCGTCGGCGGATCCGCCGAGGTCGGCGGCGGCGATCTCGGCGGCCTGTCGGGGATGGGCCGCCGCCCAGTCGTCGGCGCGCCGCAGGGCGCGGGTGAGCGCCTCGATGATCTCGGGCCGGCTTTCGGCCAGGTCCCGGCGGGCGAAGAAGACGGAACGGTCGGTGATGACGTCGCCGGTACGGATCAGGGTGCGCAGCCCTCCGGTGCGACGGGCCGCGGCGAGCTGGGCGCCCTGCGCGACCCAGGCGGCGATGGCACCGGTGCGCAGCAGTTCCTCGCTGTCGTCGCCGCTGCGGGCGGCGGTGATGTCGTCGGCGTAGGAGAGCCCGGCGTCGTCGAGCGCCTTGGCGATCAGATGGGTCTGCCAGGAGCCGATCGCGAGGTGGACGGTGGCACCCTCGAGGTCGGCGACGGTCCGTACGGGACTGTCCTCGGGGACGAGGAGCGCGCCGTGTTCGGGACGCGGGGCGGAGACGGCGGTGTACACGATGTCGTGGCCCGCCGCCTGGGCGGTGACGGGCGGCGTGGAGCCGGTGCCGCCGAAGTCGATGACGCCCTGACTGAGGAGTTCGCCGGTGCGGACGCCGTTGGTGTACGGGTGGAAGACGACGCTCTCGCCGAGCGGGGCCAGTTCCTCCTGGGCCAGGCCCAGCCGGGAGAGGTGGTACAGGTGGTAGAGGGACGGATTGCTGCTGTGCACTCCGATGGTGATGGTCATTCAGATCACTCCGGCTTCGGTGCGTTCGGGGGCGGTCGAGGGATGTGAGGGGCGCGGGGTCGTCTCGACCCCGAGATCGTCGAGGAGCCGTCGGCGCAGGGCCGAGAACGCGGGGTCGCCGGGGTCGCGCGGCCGGTCGACGGTGACGGGCTCGTCGGTGACGAGCCGGCCATCGCGCAGGACGGCGACCCGGTCGGCGAGCCGTACCGCTTCGTCGACGTCGTGGGTGACGAGGAGGACGGCGGGCCGGTGTCTGCGGCACAGCTCCCCCACCAGGTCCTGCATCTTCAGCCGGGTCAGGGCGTCGAGTGCGGCGAACGGCTCGTCCAGCAGGAGCAGTTCGGGTTCACGGACCAGGGCGCGGGCGAGTGCGACCCGCTGGGCCTCGCCGCCGGAGAGGGTGGCGGGCCAGGCGTCGGCGTGCCGTTCCAGACCGACTTCGGCCAGGGCCCGCAGCCCGTGCCCAGAGCGGCCGCGCGGCAGCGCCACCGTCACATTGGCGAGGACCTTCTTCGACGGCACGAGCCGGGGCTCCTGGAAGACGACGGTGCGCGCCCGGGGGACGAGGACCTCTCCCTCGTCGGCGCCGTCGAGTGCGCCCAGGATGCGCAGCAGCGTCGTCTTGCCGCTACCGCTGGCGCCGAGCAGGGCGACGAACTCGCCCCGCGCGATGTCCAGTCCGAGTCCGTCGAGCACGGCACGGTCGCCGAACACGCGGCGCAGTGCGCGTACCCGTACCGCCGGTGCAGGGGTCGGGTCGGTCATCGGCGGGCTCCTTGCGTGGTGCGCCAGGGCATCAGCACACGCTCCAGCAGCCGCACGACGATGTCGGCGGTGAGGCCGAGCAGCCCGTAGACGAGGATGCAGACGGCGAGGATGTCGGTGCGGGCGTAACTCTGTGCCTGGGACATCAGATAGCCGATGCCGGCCGTCGCGTTGATCTCCTCGGCGGCGATCAACGCGATGACACTGAGCGTCATGGAGAGCCGCAGTCCGGCGAGCAGGGAGGGCAGGGCTCCGGGAAGGACGACTTCGCGTACGAGGGCGAGCCGGCCCATGCCGAAGCTGCGCATGGCCTCGACGAGCTTGGGGTCGGTGTTGCGCACTCCGCTCGATGTCGACACGTACATCGGGAAGGTGGTGGCGACGGCGATGAGCAGGATCTTCGCCGTCTCGTTGATCCCGAACCAGACCATGAACAGGGGAACCAGGGAGAGAAAGGGAATGGTGCGCAGGGTCTGCAGGGAGGAGTCGAGAAGTTCGTCGCCGAGGCGGGTGAATCCGGTGGTGATCCCGAGGGTCAGCCCGGCGGCGAGCCCGATGAGCAGGCCGAGTCCGGAGCGGGTGAGGGAGGTGCTGAGCGCGTCGGGCAGCTGCCCGTTGCCCCACAACTCCCCCACGGCGTGCAGCACTTCGACGGGGGATGCCAGTACGTCGGGGGTGAGGAGCCCGGTGGCCGATGCCGCCCACCAGAGTGCGAGGAGGGCGATCGGGCCGAGCGCCCGGACGGTCAGGGAGCAGGTCCGGCTGCGTGCCCGGCGCCGCTCGGGGCGCGGTCGGACGAGGCCCGGATGCAGGGCGGCGTCGCTCATGTCAGCTTCTCGATGTCGAGGAGGTGGGCGGCGATGTCGACCTCGGTCGTGGTGACCTTCTGTTCGGCGTAGAAGGCGGCGACGGCCTCGAAGCGCTTGATGTCCTCGGGGCCGATGGGTCCGACCGTGCCCCCCTTGCGGGTGAAGTCGGTCTGGACCTGCTTCGCCCTGCCGGTGACGGCGGTCGGTCCCACGTCGGTGAAGACATTGAGGTACGCGGCGGGGTCCTGCTTCTCCTTGGCACTGGCGTCGCGGAGGTACCGGTAGAACGCCTTCACAACCTTCGGGTGCTGCTCCGCGAAGCCCGTGCGTACGGCGTTGAGGCTGTAGTTGTCGGAGCCGATCGCGGCGCCGTCGGCGACGAAGTGCGCCTTGCCGGTGCCGATTTCGGCGACGGCGTAGGTCGCCCAGACGGCCCAGGCGTCGACCTTGCCCGCGTTGAAGACGGCGGCTGTCTGGTCGGGGCGCAGATAGACCCGCTTGACCTTGTCGGCGGGGACACCGGCCTCGGCGAGCGCCTTCAGCAGCAGGTATTCACCGGTTCCCCCCTGGTTGACGGCGACCTTCCTGCCGACCAGGTCGGCGACCGATTCGATGCCGGAGCCGTTCTTGACGAGGATTCCCTCGCCCGCCGCGTCCGGGTCGGCGGCGGTGAAGAACTTGAATCCGGGGCGCTGGGCGAGCGAGGTGATGCCCGAGGTGATGGAGCCGGTGGCGATGTCGAGCTGGTCGGCGTTCATCGCCTGGGCGGCCGGGGCGAAGGGCCCGGCGCTGCCGGTCCACCGCACCTTGGCACCGACCTCGGCGAGCGCCTTGTCGAGGCTGCCGTCCTTCTTGCCGAGGGCGAGCACGCCGGAGTTGCCGGGGTCGGGGATGCGGATGTCCACCGTGCCCCCGGCACCGGACCCTCCGCTGCCGTTGTCGGCCCCGGAGGTTCCGCACGCGGTCAGGGCGAGGAGTGCGGTGGTGGCGAGGAGCGCGCGGGCGACGGCCGTACGCAGTGGTCGGGGAAGCTTCATGGCGTTGGGGGTCCTCGTGGCTCAGGGGGTAGGGCGTGCGGAGGCGGCGGGGTGCCTGCGGGCGAGCGCGGTGGCGCGACGCAGCGGTTCGGGGTCGGCCCAGTCCATGACGTCGACGGGTTCGGGCAGGAAGCCGTGGGCGCGCAGCGCGGCCTCCTGTCCGGCGAGCAGGGCGAGGCGTTCCGGGGAGAGATCGGGGTGGAGGGCCAGGTGCGTGCCCGGCCGGTAGGCCCCGGCGACGCCCTCGGCGCCCGCCCCGGTCTCGGCGCCGAGGATCCGGGCGACCTCGCGGGGCTGTCCGGCGGCCCAGTCGGCGGCCCGGAGCAGGACGGCGAGGAAGCGGTCGACGAGATCGGGGTGGTCGTCGAGGAGCCGCTGATGGACGGTGATGGGGCGCGGGGTGCCGTTGTTGATCCGGAACCGGCGGTCGGGCAGTTCGTCGAGTTCGACGGCGATCTCGGCGCCCGCCCGCCGTGCGGCCTCGACGGCCAGTGCGCCCTTCACGTACACGGCGTCGACGTCACCGCGTCGCAGCGCCGCCAGCTCCGCCGCCCACTGGCCCTGGTGTTCCGCCGCGGGTACGTCGACGAGTGTGGCGTCGTCCAGTGCGAGTCCGGCACCGGCGAGCGCGCCCTCGAATCCGCGCAGGGCCATGGCCCGCCAGAAGTCGATGGCGATGTCGTGCACGGGGACGGCGAGCCGTAGCCCGCGCAGGGCCTCGACACCCCGGATTCCCGAGCCGGGCCCGACCAGAACGGTCTGCCGTTCCTCGATCCAGGTGAGACCGATCAGCCGGGTCCGCTCGCCGCGCGAACGGGCCCACAGGGCGGGAACGTTGCCGCCCTCACGGAAGAGGCCCGGCAGAGCATGGGTGAAGTGGGCGGCCCGGTCGGCGTCGGGCGCGGCGTCCTGGAGGGAGCGCACCGTGATGCCGTCGGGGGCGAACTCCTCGGTGAGCCACTGCCGGTCGGCGGCGATGCCGGTCGCGGTGGGGACGGGACAGCGGGTGAACCAGAGCGTCCTGGGCGGGACGGCATGCGTCATGGAGTCTTCCCGAGAGGTCGGTGAAGGGGATGGAGTCAGGGCGTGCGGCAGGTACGTCGGGGATGTGGGCACCGCGTACGGCGACAGGACCCGGGCCGCGTCGAGGGCGCGGCGGGCCATGGGAGAAGAAGCGCGGGGAAGAAAGGAGGGTCAGCGACAGACGGCGCTGGAGACCCGCGCCAGGTCGATGTGACGGCGCAGCGTGAGGGCGAGCAGGGCCGGAGCGGCGGGTGCGGAGGTCGCGGTTCGGCGGCCGGTCACGGCACTGCTCCCTTCTGCTCGTCGGTGGTGACGGGCAGCAGCCTGCCACGCACATGCGTCGACCCACAACTCGCTTCCCATGATGTGGGATTGGATATGAACGGAGTGTTTCTTGAGAGCGTTGTCCGCGCTGTCAACTCCCGTAATGTGGCAACTGCATGCCCCACCATCCCCCTCACGAGCGGAGAGTGACCCGATATGACCGAGGCCGCGACGGCGCGTGCTCCCGGCGGAGCGCAGGCGGTTCGGCGTGCTCTGGACGTGCTGCACTGTTTCCACGACAACGGCCCCGACCTCAGCGCGTCCGACCTCGCCCGCCGCCTCGAACTCTCGGTCTCCACGGCGCACCGGCTGGCCCGGACACTGGTCGGCGCCGGCTTCCTGGAACAGGACGCCCGCACCTCCCGCTACCGGCTCGGTCCCGCCGTGACCGAGCTGGGCCGGCTCTCGTACCACCAGCGCGGTCTGCATCTGGCCGCCCCGGAGCTGGCGGATCTCGCCGAACGCACGGGGGCCACCGCGGACCTGGCGCTGCGCAGCGGGCCCCATGCGGTGATCGTCGCGGGTGGTTCGGTCACCCCGAGGACGGGGCTGCGCAGGCCGCTGCACTCCACGGCTCTCGGCAAGGTACTGCTGGCCTGGGCCCGGCCGGGCGAGGGCGGACCCTCCTCCCTTCCCCCGCTCCCCGCGTTCACCGACCGCACGATCGTCGAACCTGCCGCGCTGGAGGCCGAATTGGCGAAGGTCAGGTCCGACCGCTACGCACTCAACGACGGCGAGTCGGCGTACGGGGTACGGACCCTGGCGGTCCCGGTGCTGGACGGGTCCGGGTACGCGCGCTTCGCCCTCGCGGTCCGGGCCACGCCGTCCGTGATCACGGACGCGCGCACCGAGTGGTTCCTGTCGCAGGCCCGCTCCTGTGCGCGAGCCCTGGAGATCCTGCTGCTGTCCCCGGCGGAACGCCGTCCTCCGGCGCCCTGACCCGAAGGCGCTGTCGGCACCGCGTGGCACGATATGAATCGCCCGGGGCAGGTGCCGGGCGGGACGGCAGCCGGGCTGCGCGGACAGAGGAACGTACATGACAGAGGCCGGACCGACGGAGGCCGGGGCACCCACGGGAAAGGCGGCCCGGGAACTGCTGGCGCAGGCCGAGCGCCTGCTGGACACGGCGCGCGCGGTGCGGGCCGATCACGCCCGCGCCGTCGAAGCCGTGCACACGGCGCTGGCTCCGCTGCTCGACTCCCTCATCCGTCGCGAACTGTCGGCGATCCCCGTCTCCCGGCTCAAGGACGTCACCGAGGGCAGACTGCGCCTCGGCGCGGTCGAACAGGCCGGCTTCACGAACGTCGGCCAGGTCCACGAGGCCAATCGCTACGAACTCCGCCAGATCCCGGGAGTCGGCGCGCAGACCGCCGATCAGGCGCTGGCAGCGGCCGGGCAGATCGCCCACGCGGTACGGGACACGGTCGCGGTCCGGATAGACGTGGACACCCCGGACGACTCCACGACCGCGCTGGTCACCGCGTTGCACCGGCTGGTCGAGGCCGGCCCCGACGTCCGCCGGGCGGTGGACGCGGCGGTCCGGCTCATCGGGACTCTTGAGCCGCTGCTGACCGCGGCGGGACCGGCTCGGGGACGGCTGCGCATGCTGTTCGCCCGGCGTCCGGCCCGCGCCGAGGCACTGGCGGCCGTCGCCGCGGTACGTACCGTCGTCGCCGAAGCTGTCGCGCGCGAGCTTCTCCTGCTGTTCGGGCAGGTGTCCGTCGATCTGCTGCGGGAGGCGGAGTCGGACGTCACGGCATGGGTCGACTTCGAACTGCGGTCCGCCGAGTACTACAGCCTGCTCGCCGAGCTGTCGGGCACCGGCCCCGACCGGGCCGCGGCCGAGGGGTTCCTCCCGACCGGGATCGCGGACCGGGTGCGCGGCCTGCGGCTCGACGACGCTCATCTGCGTGTCTCCCTGCGCGGCTACCAGTCGTTCGGCGCACGGTTCGCGCTCGCGCAGAAGCGGGTGATCCTCGGCGACGAGATGGGGCTCGGCAAGACCGTCCAGGCCATTGCCGCGCTCGCGCATCTCTCCGCACGGGGCGAGACCCATTTCCTGGTGGTCTGCCCGGCGAGCGTACTGATCAACTGGGCGCGCGAGGTCCGTGCCCGGTCCACCCTGCGCGCGTTGCCGGTGCACGGCCCCGAGCGGCAGGGCGCGTTCACCGAGTGGCGGGAGTCCGGCGGTGTCGCCCTCACCACGTTCGACGCGCTGCACACCCTGCCGGCCGCCCGGGACTGCGGAATAACACCCGGCATGCTCGTGGTCGACGAGGCCCACTATGTGAAGAACCCCGCCACCCGCCGGTCCCGGGCGGTGTCCGGCTGGACGCAACGCACCGAACGCGTGCTGTTCCTGACGGGTACGCCGATGGAGAACCGTGTCGAGGAGTTCCGCAGCCTCGTCCGCCACCTCCAGCCCGAACTGGCGCCCTCGATCCACACCACCCATGGAGCCGCGGGTTCGCATGCCTTCCGCAAGGCCGTCGCCCCGGCCTATCTGCGGCGCAACCAGCAGGACGTCCTGACGGAACTCCCGGCGCTGGTGCAGGTGGACGAGTCGGTGGAGTTCAGCGAGGGCGACCTCGACGCCTACCGCGAGGCGGTGGGCGCCGGGCACTTCATGCGGATGCGCCGGGCCGCGTACGCCCGGCCCGCCACGTCCGCCAAGCTGCACCGGCTGCGCGAACTCGTCGCGGAGGCCGCGGACAACGGCCTCAAGGTCGTCGTGTTCTCGTACTTCCGCGAGGTACTCCTCACCGTCGAACAGGCCCTGGAAGAGAGCGCGTTCGGGCCTCTCGCGGGGAGTCTCCCGGCCGCGCGGCGCCAGGAGATCATCGACGACTTCGCCGCCGTGGAGGGCCATGCCGTCCTGTTGAGTCAGATCCAGGCCGGCGGTGTCGGGCTGAACATGCAGGCCGCCTCGGTCGTCATCATCTGCGAACCTCAGATCAAGCCGACGATGGAGCACCAGGCGGTGGCCCGTGCCCATCGGATGGGGCAGATACGGACCGTCCGGGTGCACCGGCTCCTCGCCGCCGACAGCGTCGACGAACGGATGCTCGACATCCTGGCCCGCAAGGAGCGGCTGTTCGACCTGTACGCACGGCGCAGCGCCGTCGCCGAGACGACGCCGGACGCCGTGGACGTGTCGGACGGGGCTCTCGCCCGACGCATCGTCGAGGAGGAACAGCTGCGCCTGGCCACCGGAGCGGACAGAACGGTCGCGGCGGCACCGGAGAACTGACCTGTCGGGAGCCGACGCCACCGGGTCATGGGCGGCCGCACCCCAACGGCGTGGGGTGCGGCTCCTCCGGCGGGAGGGGCCGAGCCGGGCGTTCGCCGATCCGGGCGCGCGAGGCCCGCCCGGCTGCCGGGTAGCTGCCGGCCGGCCTTCACGTAGCATCTACCGGCCCTGACAAAGGAAATGCGGGCCGCACGAGAGGGCTCGCGGACCGTCGCCCACCTCTCGCGCTCTCCCGGCGGGCGTCCGCAACCGCCTCCCATGACGTCGGCCGCGGCCCCGGTTCTCCCGGACGAACCGGCCCCCCTCACCACCACCGTGCGCCGCGGGAAACGCGGTGGAGCCGAGCCGATCACGCTGGCTAGTGCTGTGGCCAGAAAGGTTTGCCGGGAAGCTCGCGGCGTCCGGTGCGGTGCGTCGCAAGGCGGAGGATCGCCCTCGTACGGGACGTACTCGGGTGATGCGACAACGCGGCGAGGTGCCGTGCCGGGCGTCGCGAGCCGGTGAACCTTTCCGGTCGCAGCACTAGGCTCGCGGGATGAGTATTCGCACCTTCCGTATCACCGTCCGCGGTGTCTTCGACGGACTCGACGCCGATCAGCGCGCCGAACTCCTGGCCCGCGCCGCGGAGCACGACATCCTGCGCGCGGCCTTCACCCCCGAGGGGCACCTCAGCTACGACGTGGCCGCGCGCCCCGCCTTCACCTTCCGCTTCCTGGACTCGGGGGAAGAGGAAGAGGACATCCTGGAAGCGACCGAACGCGCCGAAGACGCGGCGAAGGCATGGCTGGCCGAACGCGGCTACGGCCACAAGAACCTCAGGAGCAACGCCGAGGACCTCTCCCAGGCGCCACTGGGCAAACGACAGCGCCGCGCCGCAGCCCAGCAGAACGGCTGATCCCGTAGCGACACCCCCTCCACCCGCCCACCGGGGATGCCTCTCCGTGCGATCCGTCCCGGTCAGGTGCCCGCCCCGCCGGGCATGCGACGGAGCACATCGAGGACCCGTATCCGGCGACCGGGCACGGCAGGATCACCGCCGGAGCGGGACGGCCGAGCGGTTTCACCGGCAGTCCGGCACCGCCCGGCCGCTGCCCACCGGCCGCGCCGCTCGTCTCGCCCGAGGACATCGAGCCCCCGGCCGACCGGGGGCTCTCGTCCGGATCAGGCGCCCCCAGCAGCGCTCTTCCCGGAGGCCGTTCCGTCCGTACCGGTCATGTCCATATCCATACCGGTCTTGTCCTTACCGGTCTCCTTACCGGTCTTGTCCGGAGCGGTCTCGTCCGGAGCGGACTTGTCCGGAGCGGCCGTGTGGGTCGTCATGTCGTGCGGGTCGTACCCCGGCACGGTGCCGTCCGGCTTGGCGACCAGCAGCAGTCCGGCCATGCCCATGTCGGAGTGGCTCTGCACATGGCAGTGATACATCCAGGCACCGGCACCCACGTGTTCGCCCGCGATGACCTGGAAACCGAAGGAGTCCGCCGGGCCCACGATCTTCGTGTCGATGACCCGGCTCGGATCGTCGGGGCCGGTGAGCAGTCCGGTCCGGTTGTCCGCCCAGCGATGGCCGTGGATGTGGAACGTGTGGTAGTACTCGCCGTGGGTGATCATGACCACTTCGAGCCGGTCCCCCACCGTGGCCTCGAAGTTGGGGCTCTCATGGGCCGCCTTGTTGTTGATCGTCATGTCGTTGAAGACGATCGTGATCGTCTTGTCCGGCAGGATGTCTCCCTTGCGCCGGACGATCACCGGACCGTACAGGCCCTTCCGGATGCCGCCGGTGCCGTGGTCCGTGCCGACGACATGGTCGTGGTAGTGCCAGTAGCCCGCGCTGCCCGGCTGCCAGGTGCCGTCCTTGCGCCGGCCCGGCGCATGGGTGCGCCAGGTGTAGGTGCGGGTGTCGCCCGGCTCGACGATGCTCTTGTTCATCCGGGTGCCGTCGCTGGCGATGTCGTAGTCGACACCGTGCGCGTGAAGACTGGCCGGCACGTCCATCGCGTTCTCGAACTCGATGTGCAGGGTGTCGCCCTCGTTGATCTCGATGAGGGGTCCGGGAACCGACGCCTTGCCCTTCTCCAGGCCGTACCCCATCCGGCCGTCCGCCAGCTTCTCCGCGTACAGCTTGAGATGGCGGACGACGCCGCCCGCCGGGGCGGTCTTCGGTGGAGGCTCTGCCGAACTGGCCTCGATCGCACCGAGCGACAACGATGTCAAGCCGGTCGCGGCCGCCACTCCACCGCCTACCAGCAATCGCCGATTGAAGCTCCTTCTGTCCATGTCGAACTCCCCACTGCACTAAGGAATTTACGGAGTCTTTGCGAACGTGCCCGGCTCTCGGGGACTGCGGAGATACGGAGGTTACGGGGATCACGGCGACTTCAGCGGGCGCCGGGGTGGGCGGGGCGCGGGCGCCCCCCGGACGGCCCACACCGTAGCCGGGGGATCTTCGTTTATCCACACCCAGGACAAAGTTCGTGCCATTACTGCCATAGCTATTGGCGAGTCGCGAAAAGAGGTCTAGCTTCATCCGCTGTTGCAGTGACCAAAGAGGGGTGGGTGACCACATGCAGCGCACACCACATCACAGGTCCAGATCGCGACGCGGACTTGCGGCGGCCCTGGCGGCCGGCGCACTGACCGCCTCCTTACTCGGCGCCAACACCGCCACGGCCAGGCCCTATCCGGAGCCGCCGCGGAGTATGGCGACAACGTTGTCCCTCCCGTCGCCGCCGGGCGGCGCCAATGTCAAGGTGCTGGTGTTCCACGCCTCCGCCACCGAGGAGTCCCCGACCGTCGACGCCGGAATCGCGGCGATCGAGAAGATCGGGCTCACCGGGCCCGAGGCGGGCCGGTTCCGTACCGTCGCCACCGACGACCCGGCCGTCTTCACCAACGGAAAGCAGCTCGGCAAGTACAACGCCGTGGTCTTCCTCACGGGCGGCGGCGATGTGCTCGACCCGGAGCAGGAGGCCGGCCTGGAGGCGTACATGGAGGCCGGCGGTGGCTTCCTCGGCATCCATGACGCGGCACGCACCGAGCCGTACTCGGACTGGTTCACCGGTCTGATCGGAGCCCGTCCGGCAGCCGGAAGCCCAACCGGCGTACAGCGTGCGACGGTTGAGGTCGGAGACCGGCAGCATCCGGCGACCAGGAACCTGCCGCTGGAGTGGAGGCGCCCGGACAAGTGGCTGAACTGGACGAAGAACCCGTCCGGCGACGTGCACACCGTGGCCCGCGTCCGGGAGATCACGTACAAGCCCGGCGCGAGCGCCAACGGCTGGGACCACCCGGTCTCCTGGTGCCGGGACTACGACGGCGGCAGGTCCTTCTACACGGCCATGGGCGGTACGGTCGACAGCTTCGCGGAGACCGACTTCCGCGACCATCTGCGCGGCGCGCTGAACTGGACGACGCGGATCTCGCAGGCCGACTGCAGGGCGACGATCACCTCCAACTACAAGGCGGAGCGCGTCACCCAGCCCAATCAGCCGGGCCAGAACGACCAGATCGGCGAACCGCACGGCCTGGTCGTCGCCCCCGACGGGCGGGTGCTGTACATCGGTCGCGGCGGCGCCGACAACAGCAAGCCCGTCGTCACCGACTGGAACAACCCCGACATCGGCAAGGGCCTCGGACAGATCCATGTCTACGACCCGAAGACCGGGAAGGTCACCCTCGCCGGCGCGCTGACGATCTTCGGCAACAAGGGCGGCGGCGACGAGCTGATCAAGGTCGAGGAGGGCTTGCTCGGAATCGAGCTGGACCCTGACTTCGAGAAGAACGGCTGGGTGTATCTGCATTACACACCCCATTCGAAGATCGACCGCGACAAGCAGATGGCGGTGCGTCAGGTCTCCCGCTTCACCCTGGACCTGGCCACCAACAAGCTCGATCTGTCGTCCGAGAAGGTGCTGTTGCACTGGCCGGTCCAGATCCACAGCTGCTGCCACGCGGGCGGCGGGATGGCCTGGGACTCCAAGGGCAACCTGTACATCGCCACCGGTGACAACAACTCCTCCGGCTTCAGCGACGGTTACTCCGGCAACAACCCGGCGCCGAACTACAAGGGCGTCTCGTTCGCCGATGCCCGACGCACCGCGGGCAACACCAACAACCTCAACGGCAAGATCCTGCGGATCCACCCCGAGGACGACGGTACGTACACGCTGCCCGAGGGCAACCTGTTCACCGGCAAGGAGCCGGACGAGGGCGGCGGCAGGACCCGCGGCGAGATCTATGTGATGGGGGTCCGCAACCCGGCCCGTATCTCCGTCGACAAGACGACCGACACGCTGTACGCGGGCTGGGTCGGCCCCGACGCGGGCTCGCCGTCCACCACCTGGGGTCCGGCCAAGTACGACACGTTCGCCGCGATCACCAAGGCGGGGAACCACGGCTGGCCGTACTGCATGGGCAACAAGCAGCCCTACCGGGACCGCAATCTGCCGGACCCGAGCAAGCCGCTCGGCTGGTACGACTGCGACCACCCCAAGAACGAGTCCCCGAACAACGACGGCCTGGTGAATCTGCCGCCGATCACCTCCAACACCATCTGGTACTCGCCGCAGGGCGGCGGCGTGGACTACCCGCGCGACGCGAACGGCGTCCCGAGCTACAAGGCGGAGGAGCAGAAGCAGCTGCTGCCGTGGCTCAAGGGCGGCGGTCAGGCCACGATGAACGGTCCGGTCTACCGGTACGACGCGGCGAGCACCAGCGCCGACAAGTGGCCCTCCTACTGGGACGGCAAGTGGTTCGTCGGTGACTTCTACGACGACACCCAGCCGCGGCACGCCGTGCTCACCGACCCGAAGACGGCCGGCAAGGGCGGTCTGCCCACCCACGCAGAATCCCTGAAGAAGATCATCCCGGTCGGGGCCGACGGCATCCGCAACCTGATGGACTGGAAGTTCGCCCCGGACGGTTCCCTGTACGTCCTGGACTACGGGCGCGGCTTCTTCACCTCCGACTCCAAGTCCGCGCTGTGGCGTGTGACGTACAAGGGCGGCGGTCCGACCCCGGCCGCCGCGGACCTGGCCAGGAAGGCGGCAGTGGGATGAGACACCGTTCGGTCTTCTCGCGACGGCGCCACCGGCCCGTCCGGTTGTGGCTCGCCCTGCTCGGTTCGCTCCTGATGGTCCTTGGGCTGACCTCGACGGCGGCGTACGGCCGCACCGCGGCTCCCGACACCGCGGCGGCCGACCAGGTCCTCACCTGGACGGCGGGCAACCCCATCGACCGATATCTGTCCGCTCCGAAGACCGCGGTGGCCGGCAAGGCGACCATCGTCTTCGAGAACAGCGCGGCGACCGGGAACACCACGGGGATGCCGCACACCCTCACCTTCAGCGTCTCGGACCCCGAGTTCAACAACGACGTCCCGCTGAACATCCTCGCCAACCCCGCCGACGACCAGGGCGGCAGGCACACCGCCGAGGTCACGCTCTCCCCCGGCCGGTACTTCTACCACTGCACCATGCCGGGGCACGAGGCGATGCAGGGCATCCTCGTCGTGACGGACGGCGGCGGTGCGGACACCACCGCGCCCGAGACCTCGGCGAAGGTCGACGGCGACAAGAACGCCGACGGCGCGTACATCGGTCAGGCGACGGTCACCGTCTCGGCGACCGACGACAGCTCGGGTGTGGACACCGTCGAGTACGCGGTCGGGGCGGACGGCGCCTGGCAGCCGTACACCACACCGATCGTGGTGAGCGAGGTCGGAACGCACACCATCCGGTACCGCGCCACCGACAAGGCGGGCAACAGGGCCGCCGAGAAGTCCGTCGACTTCGCGGTCGCCGCACCGCCGACGGACGACAGGACGCCGCCGGAGACCTCGGCGACGGTGTCCGGTGAGAAGGACGACCAGGGGCGGTACCTGGGAATGGCGACGGTCACCGTGACCGCCTCCGACACCGGCTCCGGCGTCAACACCATCGAGTACGCGATCGGGGCGGACGGCTCCTGGAAGCCGTACACCGCACCGGTGATGGTGCACGAGACCGGGACGCACCAGGTCCGCTACCGGGCCACCGACCGGGCGGGCAACACGGCCGCCGAGAAGTCCGTCGAGTTCACCGTGGTGGCGCCGCCGACGCAGGACAAGACGCCGCCGGAGACCTCGGCCAAGGTGGAGGGCGACAAGAACTCGGACAACGCCTACATCACCAGCGCCAAGGTGACCATCACCGCGACCGACACCGAATCGGGCGTGGACAGGATCGAGTACTCGCTGGACGGCGGACCGTACCTCGCGTACACCGGCACCGTCATCGTCGACCGCGTCGGCTATCACACCGTCGCCCACCGCGCGACGGACAAGGCCGGCAACACCTCCCCGGCGAAGCAGGTGTCGTTCACCGTCGCGGAGAGCGGAGGCGTACCGGCGCCGAACTGCCCGGAGTTCGACGAGCGGCTCACCGTCATCGTCGGCACGGTGGACACCGGGGTGCCCAACCGCATCACCGGCAATCGCTGCACGATCAACGAACTGATCGAGGACGAGAAGGACTGGTCGTCGCACGCGCTGTTCCTCAAGCACGTCGACACCGTCCTGGACAAGCTGCTCACGGCCGGTGTGATCGACGCCCGCGAGCACAAGAAGATCTACCGGGCGGCCAAGCAGTCCGGGATCGGCAAGCCGGGCCAGGACGAGGGCTACAAGAAGCTCTTCGACGGCACGGCGGCGTCCTTCGCCAAGTGGCAGCAGGTCGGTGGCGGCAGGTTCGGGCTCAACGCCGACGGCACGATCACCAGCTCCACCACGGTGGACGGCATGGGCATGCTCTGGTTCCCGGGCCGGCAGTACGGCGACTTCTCGCTCAAGCTCCAGTGGCGGGACGACGCCCCCGGCACCGGCAACGCCAACAGCGGTGTGTTCGTCCGCTTCCCGAACGTCCATGACAACCCGGAGGAGTCGCGCCCGGAGTGGGTCGCCATCAAGTACGGCCACGAGGTGCAGATCCTCGACCGTCCGGACGGCGACATGTACAAGACCGGCTCCATCTACGGCTTCGACCGGATCGGTCTGGCCGGCGCCGGGGTCACCCCCAAGGGCACCTGGAACGACTACGAGATCAGGGTGGTCGACCAGCACTACTCGATCTACCGCAACGGTGTCCTGCTGAACGAGTTCGACAACAACGGCGGTCAGGTCTTCGAACCGCCGCGGGGTGACGACCCGGGAACCGACGGCCGGCGGTACGCCTCCGGTTACATCGGACTCCAGGTCCACAGCGCCACGGACGTGGTCTCGTACCGCGACATCCGGATCAAGGAGCTGTAGCCCGAACGGGTGTCAAGTGGCCGTGACCGCGTGCCGGGGCATGTGGTCACGGCCTCCCGGGTGCCGGTCCCGCCACACCCAGAACACCGTGCAGGACACCAGCAGCCATCCGGCGAGCACCAGATACGGAAAGGCCCGCTGATGGCCCTGGTAGTAGACGGCGGCGTGCTGGGCGTTGACCGAGGCACCCGGAGGGAGCCAGCGGCCGATGAAGCCGAGCACCGACGGCAGCAGCGGCCAGGACACCGCGCCGCCGGACGACGGGTTGCCGAGCATCACCATGAGTCCCCAGGTGGGAAGCATCGCCCAGCGTCCGATCAGGGTGTTGAACATGGTGAAGACCATGCCCGTGGTCAGCATGGTGAAGGCGAGGATCAACCACGACTGGACGAACGGCAGATCGACGGAGCCGAGCAGCCAGTCCACCACGGCGGCGATGGCGAACCCGCCGAGCAGGGCGTAGGCGATGGTGAACCCGATCCGCTCCAGGGGCTGCAGCGCCTTGGCGTGCACGCTCAGCTGGATCGCGCCGACGAACCCGACGATCACCGCGGCGAGCGAGATGTAGAAGAGAGCGAGGCCGCGCGGGTCGCCCCGCTGCAGGGGCTTGACGTCCGTGACCTTCACCGGCACACGGACCGCTTGGCCCACCTTCAGCGCGGACTCGGTGAGCAACTGGGCGACCGAGGCCCCGGAGGCGCTCGCCACGTCCAGGCCGACCCCGCCGTCCGCGGACCGCAGGACGGCGAAGACCTTCTGCTCCTCCAGCGCGGTGCGGGCCTCGGCACCGTTCGCGTACTCGTGCAGCACCAGCGAGGTGTTGAGCGCGCCCTCCAGCCGGTCGAGGAAGACCTTGTCGCGCGGGGTGTCGAGCCGGCCGACCACGGCGACCGGGATGTTGCGCGGGGTCGGGTTGGCCATCGCGTACGTGTAGGAGCCCGCGAAGAGACCGGCCGCGGCCGCGATGATGAACAGGAGCACGACGGCGGGCAGATACGGGGACGCCTTGAACGCCGCCCACCGGTCACCGCGGGCCGGGGGCCGGCCATGTGCTCCGTGCGGGGCGGAGGGCTCCAGGTCGGGTGCGCTCATGCAGCGCCGTCCTTGTCGCGCCGGGCCCGGCTCGGCTGAACACGCTTCGGTTCGCCCGGCATCTTCGGATACTCCGGCGGGTAGGGCAGGTCGCCGAGCCCGCGCTCCCGTTCGTCCCGGTCGGCCAGCTCCAGCAGTCCGTCGAGCCGGAAGGCGTGCTCGTCCATGTCCGCGTGGACGTCGCCCGAGTCCGCGTACCGCTTCGGCATGGTCCGGATGTCGAAGTCGCGCGGTTCGGCGTCGTCGATCTCCGACCAGCGCAGCGGGGCGGAGACCGGGGCGTGCGGAAACGGGCGTACGGAGTAGGCGGAGGCGATCGTGCGGTCCCGGGCGGTCTGGTTGAAGTCGACGAAGATCCGCTCGCCGCGCTCCTCCTTCCACCACGCGGTGGTGACCCGGTCCGGCATCCGGCGTTCCAGTTCGCGCCCGGCAGCGATGGCGGCGCGCCGGACCTCGGTGAAGGTCCAGCGCGGCTCGATGGGGACGAAGACATGGATGCCCCGGCCGCCGGAGGTCTTGGGCCAGCCGCGCAGCCCGTGGTCGTCGAGGACGGACCGCAGCTCATGGGCGGCCCGCACCGCGTCCGCGTACTCCGTTCCGGGCTGCGGGTCGAGGTCGATGCGCAGCTCGTCCGGATGGTCGGTGTCGGCGCTCCGGACCGGCCAGGGGTGGAAGGTGAGCGTGCCGAGATTGGCGGCCCAGATGACGGCGGCGAGTTCGGTGGGGCAGATCTCGTCAGCGGGACGGCCGCTGGGGAACGCGATCCGGGCGGTCGGGATCCAGTCCGGAAGGTTCTTCGGGGCCCGCTTCTGGTAGAAGAACTCGCCGTCGACGCCGTCCACGAAGCGCTGGAGGGTGGTCGGCCGGTCGCGCAGGGCGCGGGTGATGCCGGGGCCGACGGCCAGGAAGTACTCGGCCACGTCCCTCTTGGTGTAGCCCTTCTCGGGGAAATAGACCTTGTCCGGACTGGACAGCCGTACGGTCCGCCCGTCGGCTTCCAGCTCCACCGCTTTTCCCGCTGCACCCATGACGGTCACGCTAGGCCGGGCTCACATATGCCGCATATCGGGAGACGTACGGGCGCCCATGGACAAGAATCGAGGCCATGGATCTGCCGGTGATGCCGCCTGTGAAGCCGATGCTCGCCAAGTCCGTCTCGAAGATCCCGCCCGGTATGCAGTACGAGGCCAAGTGGGACGGCTTCCGTGCGATCGTGCACCGGGACGGCGAGGAGGTGGTGATCGGCAGTCGCACCGGAAAGCCGCTCACCCGCTACTTCCCCGAGCTGGTCGCCGCCGTCCGGGAGAATCTGCCGCCGCGCTGTGTGATCGACGGCGAGATCGTGGTCGCGTACGGCGGGCGGCTGGACTTCGACCGGCTCAGCGAGCGCATCCACCCGGCCGATTCCCGGGTCCGGCTGCTCGCCGAGCAGACCCCGGCCAGTCTGGTCGCCTTCGACATCCTGGCGATGGGCGACGATTCACTGCTCTCCACCCGGCAGTCCGTCCGCCGTGCCGTGCTGGAGGAGGCCCTGTCCGGTGCGTCGGCCCCGGTGCATCTCGCACCCGCGACCACGGACCCGGCGGTCGCCCGGGAATGGTTCGAACGGTACGAGGGCGCGGGGCTGGACGGTGTGGTCGCCAAACCACTCGATCTTCCGTACCGCCCCGACACCCGGGTGATGTACAAGATCAAGCACGAGCGGACCGCGGACTGTGTGGTGGCGGGCTACCGCTTCCACAAGAGCGGTCCGGTCGTGGGCTCGCTGCTGCTCGGCCTGTTCGACTCCGAGGGCGTCCTGCAGCATGTCGGGGTCTGTGCGGCCTTCCCGATGAAGCGCCGCGCGGAACTGGCCGCGGAGCTGGAACCGTTGCGCGTCGACTTCGCCGGCCATCCGTGGGCGGCCTGGGCGGATGCCGAGGCGCACGAGCGCGCCCGGCTGCCCGGGGCGCCGAGCCGCTGGTCCGGGAAGAAGGACCGGTCGTGGGTGGCACTGCGCCCGGAGCGGGTCTGCGAGGTGGCGTACGACCACATGGAGGGCGACCGTTTCCGGCACACCGCCCGGTTCTGCCGGTGGCGGCCGGACCGCACCCCTGCCGGCTGCACCTACGCGCAGCTGGAGGAGGCGGTGCGGTACGACCTGGGCGAGGTGCTGTCAGCCGGCCGACGCTGAACCCGACGGCGTGGCACACGGGTCCTCGCTCGTACTCGGGTCCGGCGACGGGGACTCGGTGGCTCCGGTCGAGCCGCTCGGGTCGGGTGACGCGGAGTCCGTCGGACAACCGGGGCTCGTACCGGGTTCGGGGGCCGAGGTGCTGGGGTCGGGGCTCGTCCCGGGGTCCGGGGTGGCCGACCCGCTGTCGGTCGGATCCGGGGAACCGCTGCCGGGATCGGTGGGGTGCGGGGAGCCGCTCGGGGGCGGCGAACCGGTGGGAGAGCCGGAGGGCTTCGGCGACGTCGACGGCGAGGCGCCGGGCGTACCGCCGGGCTGCGGGCCGATGACGATGCCGCCGTCCGGGGCGCCGGGACCGCCCACCGGTCGCGTCGGCCTGTTCGGTCCGCCCGCGCCGGGGCTCTTCGGCACGGTTCCCTTGCCGTCGGCCACCGGGTGGACGCCCTTGCGGTAGAACTCCAGCCAGGACAGCACGGTGCGCAGATAGGTGTCGGAGTGGTTGTAGCTGAGAATCGCCCGGTCCAGATCGCCCTTCACGGACAGATCGCGCGCGCCGGCACAGAGGTAGTACCCGGCGGCCAGGGCCGCGTCGTAGACGTTGTTCGGATCGCGGCGGCCGTCGCCGTTGCCGTCCCTGCCCCAATGCGCCCAGGTGGACGGGATGAACTGCATCGGGCCGACCGCCCGGTCGTAGGTGGTGTCGCCGTCGTACACGCCGTTGTCGGTGTCCGGGATGTTGGCGAAGCCCGCGCCGTCGAGCACCGGCCCGAGGATCGGGCTGAGCGTCGTGCCGTGGGCGTCGACCCGTCCCCCGCCGGCCTGCCCGGACTCGACCTTGCCGATCGCCGCGAGCAACTGCCACGGCAGGTGGCATCCGGGGTCGGTGCGCCCCAGCGCGCTCTCCGCCTTGCGGTAGGCGGCGAGCACCGTGGCGGGGATGCCCGCCTCGGCCCACGAGCGGGCGGCGGCCGGACTCCGTTTCACACCGCGCTCCGGCGGTTCGGGCGAGACCAGCGGTGGCAGTTCGGTGTGGTACGAGTCGTCGTTGGGCACGTGCGTCCAGATGACCTCGTCGGCCTCCTGGCGTTCCTTCGCGGTCTGTTCGTGGCGGAGGTGTCCGGGCGCCTGGGACGCGGTGAGCGCGGCCATCGCGGCGACGGCGGCCGCCGTGCCGCCGAGTCCGCGGCGCATGGTGCCGATGAACCTCATGCGTGCTCCCCTCTTCCCCGGGTCACTGGGTGAACGTGTCGATGGCGGAGATCCGCCAGGTGTCACCGCGGCGCACGGCGTCCACGGCGAACATGGCGGCCGCGTAGGTCGTCTCGTCCGACTTGCCGGTACGGGTGTTGCTCTGGTCGGCGAAGATCAGCAGCCGGGCCCGGTCGCCGTCGAGGAGTTCCACGCCGCTGTCCGTGACGGTCGTGGTCAGCACGAGCTTCTGCTTCTGCCCCTCGGCCCGTACCTGGGCGAGCATCTCCGCGTGCTGCCGGACCGCCTTGCCGACGAGATAGGTCTGCACCGCGCGCTCGGACTTGCCGGGTGCGGCGTAGTTGTACGAGAACACCGCACCGACGGCCTCGGAGATCCGCCCCTTCACCTCACTGGTGCGGCCGATGTCGGTGAGGGCCGTGTTCCGGCGGGCCGGGTCGTCGCGCAGGCCGGCGGCCGAACCGAACGCCCAGGCCGCGAAGGCGCCGAGCAGCACGGTGAGTGCGCAGAGGACGGCGGGCAGCCGCACACGCAGGCGGGATGTCCGCCCGCCTCGCGGTTCCACCTCCTTCTCCTTCTCCGGCTCCGGTGCACCGGTGTCGTCCGTGGCCGCGTCGTCGGTGGGCCTCCGCTCCGCGGCCGGGGTCTTCCCGGGCGCCTCGGACGAGGGGTCCGGTGCCGTGGGCTCGCGCGGTGGGGCGGTGGCGCCGGCGCGTTCCGCGGCGACGGTGGCCAGTCGGCGCTGACGGTTGACGAGGTGACGGGTCGTCGACATGTCCGGGGTCCTCTCGGTGGCGGGGTGGGGTCGGTGGCTCAGCCGGCCGTGTTGCCGACGGGCGCCTGGCCGAGGGCGCTGAGCTTCCACCCCTCGGAGGTACGGGTGAGCTGCCCCAGCATCCGGCTCTCCTTCACCGCGGGCTTGCCCTTCGGCGCGGTCACGGTGACCCGGAGCGCCACCATGACCCCGGCCTTGCCGGCCCGGTCGTCGAGTTCCGTCACCGCCCCGGACAGGACCTGGGCCGTGCTGACGGTCTTCGCCTGCTCGATCTGCTTCACGAACGCGTCCCGCCCGTCGACGAGTTGCTTGTGCAGATCACCGGTGGTGGAGTCCTCCCAGCTGTCGAGGCCCTTCGCCAGCTTCCGGTGGTCGAGCGTGTTCATGTTCTGCACGGCCTGCTCGCCCGCGGCCAGTGCGTCGTCGCGGGCCTGCGCGTACGCCGCCGATTCGTCGTGCGCGGCGTCGTACCGGGCCACTGCGCCCCAGCCGGCCGCGCCGGCCGCCGCGACGGTCAGCGCGATCGCCACCGCCACCAGCGGGTTGCCCGTCATCCGTACCCGTGCCATTGCTGTCTCTCCCCTGCCGGCCGATCCGTGCCGATTCGCGCGTGTGGGCTCTGCTATCTGGAGGTGATCTCGACGACGGTCCAGTGGCCGTCCCTCAGCCGGGCCGTGACGGAGAGCTGTGCCGCCGCCGTGGTGGCCGGCTTGCCCTCGCGTTCGTAGACCTGGTCGAGGAAGACGAGCAGATGGGCGCTGTCGCCCGTCAGCCGGGTCACTCCGGCGCGTACGACATGGGTGGTGAGCGTCAGCTTCTGGTCGGCGGCCTGCTTCTCGACCTGGCCGAACAGGGTCGCGTACTGCTGGAGCGCCTTGCCCGCCAGGAGTTGCTTCGCCGACTCCTTGGTGACGGCGGTGGCCTGCGGGCTGTACGAGAAGACCTTGCCGAGCGCGTTGCTGACGTCGCCGGCGACCCGGGTGGTCGCCCCGCTGTCGGTCAGCGCGCGGTTCGAGGTGGCCGGAGTGTCCTTCAACTGCCTGCCCTGGGCGAAGAGTGTGCCGCCGGCCGCGAGGAGCACGACGATCAGTGCCGCGGCCACGACGCGCGGCCAACGGCTGCCCGTCCCTGGCGTGTCCGTGCCGTCCTCGTCAGAGGCCGTTTCGGGTCCGCCGGATCCGTCGGATCCGACGATGGACTCGGCCTCGTCGACCTCGTCGACCTCGTCGACGTCCTTGACGTCCTCGGAGTGCTGCGCCTCCACGTCCGTGCTCACGACCGCCGTCCCTCCGTGCTGTCTCATGCGCCGCCCCCGACCGGTATGGCGGTGAGCGCCTTGACCTTCCAGCCGTCCGGGGTCCGTTCGAGCGTCGCCCCGAAGCGTTTGCGCTCGGTGCCGCCGCTGCCCGTGCGCGGGGTGACCTCGACGTCGACGGTGGCGATCAGCTCCGCCGAGCCGGTCCGCTCGTCGAGCGCGGTGAGCGCCGCGTCGGTGACCTTGCCGCGTGCGGTGGAACCGGACTTCGTCAGTTCGCCCGCGTCCTTCGCACGGGTGCGCCTCAACTGTTCGTGCAGCGGCCCGGTCGAGGAGTCGAGCCAGGCGCCGAGGCCCGCCTCGACGCTCTTGGCACTCCTGCCGTCCAGGCTGTTCAGCCGGGCGAGGTGGTGCTTTCCGTCGGTCAGCGCGGCATCGCGCGCCTTCGCGTACGCCAGGTCCTCGTCACCGCGCGCGTCTGCGTAGGACCAGCCGCCGAGTGCGCAGACCAGCGCGGCGGCGACCAGCGCCGCCCAGACGCTCAGGCTCTTCGTACGGGACGTCATGCGCCGCCTCCCGCTCCGAGTCCGAGCAGACCGGCCATGCCGTCGTCGGTCGTCGAGGTGTTCCCCGCGACGCCGAGCGCTCCGGGCAGCCGGTTTGCCGAGCCGTGCCCGAGGAGCATCGAGCCGGGCTTGGCGGGCGCGGGCACGGCGCCGCCCTTCGGCGCGTTGGCGCTGCCTCGGACGTTGATCCCGGTACCGGGCGACGAGGTGCAGCGGGCCTTGCTGTTGAACGGTGGGCCGGCCGAGGTGTCGAGACCGCTCCGGTAGAGCGTGGAGCCGTATCCGGCGGTGCAGGGCAGTGGTTCGAAGAAGGTGACCGACATGCCGAACCGGGCGCCGTTCCCGTCCACCGCGCTCGATCCCGCCGCCGCCACCGCGGGCAGTTTCACCAGGAGTTCCTCCAGTCCGCGCTGCCGGGTGACGGCGACCTCGGAGGTGGTGAGGAGATTGGCGACGACGACGCCGAAGCTCGGGTCCACGTCCCGCAGCAGCCCACTGATCTGGCCGGTGGCGTCGGGGGCGACCGCGATCAGCCTGCGCAGGTCTTTGTCGGATCCCTTGAGCTCGGCGGCCAGTTGCTCGGCGCCCGAGGCGAAGCCCTTGAGTGCCTCGCCCTGTTCGGCCTGGGTGCGCAGCACGGTCTCGCCGTCGGCCATCAGCCGGGTGTTGACGGGCAGCGCGTCGTCGGCCGCCTGCACGAAGTCGCTCCCGGTGTCCAGCAGCACCTGGAGGTCGTCGCCGCGCCCCTCGAACGCGATGCCGAACTCGTCGACGACGGTGCGCAGGGATTCCGGATCGACGGATCCCGCCAGGTCGTTGACGCTGGTGAGGACGTTGGTGACGGGGGCCGGGACGGTGGTGTCGGCCTGGTCGATCACCGAGCCGTTCGCGAGGTACGGGCCCCCGGTGCGGGTGGGCCGCAGATCCACGTACTGCTCGCCGACCGCGGAGAGGTTGGCGACGACGGCCTTGAGGCTGTCCGGGATGGGCGGGGAGTCGTTCTCGATGCGCAGTTCGGCCTCGACCCCGTCGTCGGTGAGCTCGATCGGCCCGACCCGGCCCACCGACACGCCTCGGTAGGTGACGTTGGAGTGGGTGTACAGCCCGCCGGTCCGTGGGAGTTGCACCGAGACGGTGTAGTAGCCCCGCAGGCCGATGTAGCGGCCGAGGTCCGCGTAGCGCACCCCCAGATAGCCGAGGACGAGCACCGCGATGATCAGGAAGGCGATGTTCTTCAACCGGATGGCGAGGGTGATCATCAGCTGGTTCCCTTCGTGCCCGACGGGGCGACCGAGGGCAGCGGCAGCGGCAGCGCCGAGCCGGATTTCGCGTTCGTGGGTGCCGGGGTGGCGTCCGGATCCAGTGCGGGGATGACCTGGGTGCCGGGCATGGCCGTCACATCCAGGTAGACATTGAGGTAGTCGCCCTTCACGCCGCGCAGCACCTCGTCCGTGAACGGGTAGGTGAGCAGCACCTGAAGGGAGTCCGGCAGGTCCCTGCCGGAGTCGGCGAGCGCCTTGAGGCTGGGGGCGATGGCCTTGAGGTCGGCGATCATGTCGGCCTTGCTCTTGTTGATCGTGTCGACGGCGACGGTCGAGAGGGTGTCGAGCGAGCGCAGCATGGTGAGGAGCGAACCGCGCTGCTTCTCCAGGACCTTCAGGCCGGGGCTGAGCCCGGTGAGGACCGTGCCGACGTCCTGTTTGCGGGTGGCGAGGGTGGCGGCCAGCCGGTTGACGCCGTCGAGTGCGTCGGTGATGTCCTGCTTGTGACCGTCCAGGTTCGTGACGAGGGTGTCGACCCGGTTCAGCATGGAGCGGACCTGGGGTTCCTGTCCGGCGAGTGCCTTGTTGAGTTCGGTGGTGATGGTCTTGAGCTGGTTGATGCCACCGCCGTTGAGGAGCATCGACAGGGCGCCGAAGACCTCTTCGACCTCGGGGTTGCGGTTGGTCCGGGTCAGCGGGATCCGGTCTCCGTCGGCGAGCCGGCCGCGGGCGGTGCCGGTCGCGGGCGGCGAGAGCTGGATGTACTTCTCGCCGAGGAGGCTGGACTGTTCGAGGTGGGCGTAGGCGTTCCCGGGCAGTTCGACCTTGCCGTTGACCCGCATGGTGACCTTGGCGTTCCAGCTGTCCGAGCCCAGCGAGATCTTGGTGACGCGTCCGACGGCGACGTCGTTGACCTTGACCGAGGACTGCGGGGAGAGGCTGAGCACATCCGCGAATTCCGCGGTGATCTCGTAGGGATGGCCACCGAGGTCGGCGCCACCGGGCAGCGGCAGCTGGTCGATGCCGGTGAACGCCGGCAGGCCGGCGCCGGTGACGACCAGGGCGAGGCCGACCCCCACGGCCAGCACCGCGACGACGCCGGTCGTGCGGGGTCCGGGTCTGCGCAGGGCCGGGCTCATCGGTTCGCCCCCTTCTTGTCCGTGGTCTTGGCCGGGGTTCCGTAGACGGTGCCGACGGTCGGCAGCGGCAGGGCGGGCAGCGCCTTCTGCCGTGTGGCGTCCACCGGTGCGAGGCCGGCGAGTCCGGTGGCCGGGCCCTCGGTGAGCGGTCCGCCCATGGAGAGCTCATTGAGGTTCGTGCGGCCGTTGAGGGTGCGGTTCACCGGGTCGTAGGCGTTGACGACGTTGGCCGCGGCGAGAGGCAGCGTGTCCATCGACTCGGCGAGCGAGGCGCGCTGGTCCACCAGGGTCTGGGTGAGCGGCACCAGGGCGTCCACGTTCGCCTTCAGGGCGCCGCGGTTCTTCTGGATGAAGGTCTTGACCTGGCCCAGGGCGGTGCCCAGCTCCTTCAGGGCGGCGCCGAGGTTCTCCTTGTCGTCGGCGAGGAACCCGGTGACCGAGTTGAGCTGCTGTTCGGCGGCGCGCACATCGCCGTCGTTCTCCTTCAGCATGGTGGTGAAGGTCTGCAGGTAGGACAGCGTGTCGAAGAGGTTTCCGCTGCTCCGGTCGAGGGTCTTGGTCGCCTTGCCGAACTGCTCGATGGAGTTCCCGATGGCCTTTCCGTTGCCGTCGAGGTTCTTGGCACCGGTGTCCAGGAGTCCGGAGAGCGCTCCGTCCGCGTTGGCTCCCTCGGGGCCGAGGGCCTTGGACAGCTTCGTGATGGAGTCGTACAGCTGGTCGACCTCCACCGGTGTGGCGTTGTTCGCGGCGGGGAGCACGGCGTGGTCCGCGATCAGCGCTCCCCCGTTGTACGCGGGAGCGAGCTGGACGTACCGGTCGGCGACGAGGCTGGGGGCGACGACCACGGCGTGAGCGCCCTTGGGGACCTTGACGCCCTTGTCGACCCGCAGGGTGACCCTGACCTCTTCGCCGCGCGGCGTGACCGACTCGACCCTGCCGACCTTGACGCCGAGGATCCGCAGGTCCGATCCGGCGTACACACCGGTGGCCTGGTCGAAGTAGGCGGTGATGGTCGTCGTTCCTGCGTCGTCCATGGCCCTCACCCCGGTGGTGGCCGCGACGGCCACCACGACGAGTCCGGCGCCGATGCCGACGATGCGCGTCATTCTCATCTCATCGGCCGCCTTGCTGCTGGGGTGGCTTGCATTCGGGTCCTGCGGGTGTGCCGGCGGGCAGGTAGTTCTTCGGGACGACCCCGCAGACGTAGTTGTCGAACCACCGTCCGTTGCCGAGGGTGTTGCCGACGAGGCGGTTGTACGAACCGGCGAGCGACAGCACCTTGTCGAGGCTCTTGCGGTTCTTGACCAGCACCGCCGTGACCCGGCCGAGCGAGGCCAGGGTGGGCCCCAGCTGCTTGTTGTTGTCCTCGACGAGCCCGGTGAGCTGGGTTCCCAGATTCCGGGTGCCGGTGAGCAGCAGATGGATGGAGTCGCGGCGCGCCTGGATCTCGCCGAGCAGCAGATTGCCGTCCTCCAGCAGGGTTTCGAAGCTGCTCTTCTTGTCGGCGAGCGTCTTGGTGAGCTGCTTGCTGCCCTTGAGGAGAGTGGCGAGCTGGGCGTCCCGTTCGGAGACCGTCTTCGACAGGGCGGACAGCCCGTCGGCGGCGCTCTTCACGTCCGGCGGAGAGTCCTTGAAGGTGGCGGAGATCGTCTCGAAGCTCTTGGCGAGCTGCTGGGTGTCGATCTCGCCGATGGTCTCGCCGAGTCCGTTGAACGCCTGGGTGACGTCGTACGGGGAGGTGGTGCGGCTCACCGTGATGCGCTCGTGCGGGTCCTGCGGGGCGTCGCCCAGCGGGTCGACGGCGAGATACTTCTCGCCCAGCAGCGTCTTGATGGCGATGCCCACGGTCGAGGAGTTGCCGATCCAGACGTCCTTCACCCTGAAGCCGACCTTCACCTTGGCGCCGTCGAGCGAGACTCCGGTGACCTCGCCGACCTTCACTCCGGCGACCCGTACCTCGTCGCCCTCGCTGAGCCCGGCGGACTCGGTGAAGTCGGCGTGGTAGGTGGTTCCGCCGCCGATGAAGGGCAGCGAGTCGGCGCGGTAGGCGGCCAGGCCGACGAGGGCGAGGACGATCAGTCCGACGACGGCCACGGCGACGGGGTTGCGTTCGCGTACGGGTTTGATCCTCATGCCCGGCACCTCGGTTTCGTGACCACGATGCCGGTGGGCGGGGCGCTGCCGTCCGAGGTCGTCACACCGCTGACCCTGGCCTCGCAGAGGTAGAGGTTGAGCCACGAGCCGTACGAGGCGAGGCGGCCGATCGCCTCCATCTTGGCCGGGGTCTTCCGCAGGAAGTTCTCGATCTGCGGTGTTCCCTCGTCCAACTGGCCGGACAGACGGCCGAGCTGCTTGATGTCGTCCTTGAGCGGCTTGCGGCCGTCGTCGAGGAGGTCCGCGGTGACGGTGGTGAGCGCCCCCATCGCGGTCACCGCCTGGCCGAGCGGTTTGCGGTCGCCGGAGAATCCGGTGACGAGTTTCTGCAGGGTGACGACGAGGTCGTCGAAGCCTGCCTCGCGGTCGTTGACGGTCTTCAGGACCGTGTTGAGGTTCTTGATCACCTCGCCGATCACCTTGTCCTTGGCGGCGACCGTTCCGGTCAGCGAGCCGACGTGCTGGAGGATGCTGTCGACGGTGCCGCCCTCGCCCTGGAGCACCTGGACGATGGAGCCCGCGAGCTGGTTGACGTCCGGCGGGGAGAGTCCTTCGAAGAGCGGCTGGAAGCCGTTGAAGAGCTGGGTGAGATCGAGCGCCGGGGTCGTGCGGGAGAGCGGAATGGTCGCTCCGGCCGCGAAGCTGCGGCCGACCGGTCCCGCGCCCTGGTCGAGGTCGATGTACCGCTGACCGACCATGTTGAGGTACTTGATCGAGGCGGTCACCGAGGCGGGGAGCCTGCGTCCCTTGCGGACGGCGAAGCCGACCTCGGCCAGCCGCCTGTCGGCCACCTCGATGGACTCGACCTGCCCGACCTTGACCCCGGCGATCCGCACGCTGTCACCGACGATCAGCCCGGTGACGTCGGTGAACCTGGCCTTGTACGTCGTGGTGTCGCCGACCCCCGTGTTGGCGATGGACAGCGCCAGGACGGTGGTGGCCAGCACGGTCACCAGAATGAAGACGATCGATTTCGCGAGCGGTCCCGCGAGGGAGCGGCGCTTCACTTGAGCTTCACCTCCGCACCGCGGAAGGCCGGACCGATGAGCACGCTGCTCCAGTCGGGCAGGGTCTGTGGCTGGACTTTCAGTGAGGGAGCGACCAGTTCGTTGACGAGTCGGCTCTCCTGGGGGGAGTTGGGCATGCCGAGGGCGGTGTCCCGGTCCGAGGGTGCGGTGACGGCGGGTTCGCCGCCGGGCCGGCCGGCGGCCGGTTCGACCGCCCCGGTCGTACGGGCGTCGGCGGTCGGAACGGTCCGGCCCACGTACGGCACGGAGTAGCAGTGCGGTCCGCCGGTCGCGTCGTAGACCGGAGTGTCCCGGCCGGGCACGTACTTGCCCTTGGACTTCACGCTCTTGACGGTGACGTGGAGTCCGGGCCGGTCGGTGCCCTTGCCGAGCGCCTTGTCCATGGCCGGGACGAAGCCGGCCATGGTCCGCAGGGTGCAGGGGAATTCGTCGGAGTACCGCGCGAGCAGTTCCAGCGTCGGCCTGCTCGTGGCGGAGAGCCGGATCAGGTTGTCCTTGTTCTCCCGCAGGAAGGAGGTGAGGTCCTGCGCGGAAGCGGTGGTGGCCCCGTACAGGTCGGCCAGTTCCGCTTGCTGTTCGGCGATCGTGCCGCTGGTGGTGGTGAAGTCGGTGAGTGCGTCGAGAACGTCGGGAGCGGCGTCCCCGTACACCTTGCTCACCTTGACGAGTTCCTTGATGTCGGCGTTGAGCGTGGGGAGTTGGGGGTTGAACCTGGCCAGGTGGGCATCAAGGGTGCGCAGTGTGTCGCCGAGTTTCTCGCCACGCCCCTCGAGCGCCTGGGAGACCGCGCCCAGGGTGGCGGCGAGCTTCTCCGGCTTCACCGCGGTCAGCAGCGGCAGTACGTTGTCCAGGACCTCCTCCAGCTCGATGGCGTTGCTGGAACGGTCCTGCGGGATGACGGCCCCCGCCCGCAGTGTCTGCGCGGACGGCACCGCGGGCGGTACGAGGGCCACGAACCGTTCCCCGAAGAGCGTGGTGGGCAGCATCTGGGCGGTCACGTCGGCCGGGATGCGGTCGAGCTTGTCGGGTTCGATGGCGAGCGTGAGCCGGGCCCCGTCCCCGTCGGCCGAGATGGCGCGGACCTGTCCGACGACGACGCCGCGGAGCTTCACCTCCGCGTTGTCGTGCATCTCGTTGCCGACGCTCCCGGTGCGTACGGTCACGGTGGCGTCATGGGTGAAGTCCTTCCTGTACACCGAGACCGACACCCACACGAGCACGGCGGGTACGAGCAGGAAGGCGACTCCGGCGACTCTGCGGCGGACGGTCTGCGTGCGGTGAGCGTTCATCAGCCGGCCACCTTCACCGTCGTCGTGGCGCCCCAGATCGCGAGGGAGAGAAAGAAGTCGGTGAGGCTGATCAGCACGATGGCGTTGCGCACCGACCGGCCGACCGCCACGCCCACCCCGGCGGGCCCGCCCGTGGCGTGGAAGCCGTAGTAGCAATGGGCGAGGATCACCATCACGCTGAATATCAGCACCTTGAGCACCGAGAGCAGCACATCGTCCGGGGAGAGGAAGAGATTGAAGTAGTGGTCGTAGGTGCCCGCGGACTGCCCGTTGAACAGGACGGTGACGTAGCGGGACGCGAGATACGAGGAGAGCAGCCCGATGGCGTAAAGCGGGATGATCGCGACGACGCCGGCGATGATCCGGGTGGTGACGAGGTAGGGCATGGACCGCACGCCCATCGCCTCCAGTGCGTCGACCTCCTCGTTGATCCGCATCGCGCCGAGCTGGGCGGTGAAACCGGCGCCGACGGTCGCAGAAAGCGCGAGTCCGGCCACGAGGGGTGCGATCTCGCGGGTGTTGAAGTAGGCGGAGATGAAGCCCGTGAAGGCGGAGGTGCCGATCTGGTTGAGGGCCGCGTACCCCTGGAGGCCGACGACCGTGCCGGTGGCGAGGGTCATCGCGATCATCACGCCGATGGTTCCGCCGACGACGCCGAGACCGCCGCTGCCGAAGGCCACCTCGGCCAGCAGCCGCTGGACCTCACGCAGATAGCGGCGCAGCGTCCGTGGAATCCAGATCAATGCCCGTACGTAGAAGGTGAGTTGCTCGCCCGAGCGATCGAGCCAGCTGAGCATCGACATCGGTCAGCTCCCCTTCGCGGGGACGATCTGGAGGTAGATCGCCGTGAGAACCATGTTCACGAAGAACAGCAGCATGAAGGTGATGACGACGGACTGGTTGACCGCGTCACCGACACCCTTGGGGCCGCCGCGCGGGTTGAGCCCGCGATAGGCGGCGACGATGCCCGCGATGAAGCCGAAGATCAGCGCCTTGACCTCGCTGATGTACAGGTCGGGGAGCTGGGCGAGCGCGGAGAAGCTGGCGAGATAGGCCCCGGGGGTTCCGTGCTGCAGCATCACGTTGAAGAAGTAGCCGCCGAGCGTCCCGACGACGGAGACCAGGCCGTTGAGCAGGACGGCCACCAGCATCGTGGCCAGCACACGCGGAACGACGAGCCGCTGGACGGGCGAGACGCCCATGACCTCCATCGCGTCGAGTTCCTCGCGGATCTTCCGCGAACCGAGGTCCGCGCAGATGGCCGATCCCGCCGCACCTGAGATCAGCAGTGCCACGATGATCGGGCTGGCCTGCTGGATGACGGCGAGGACGCTGGCGCCACCGGTGAACGACTGGGCGCCGAGCTGCTGGGTCAGCGAGCCGACCTGGAGGGCGATGACCGCACCGAACGGGATGGAGACGAGCGCGGCGGGCAGGATGGTGACGCTGGCGACGAACCAGAACTGTTCGATGAGCTCCCGCACCTGGAAGGGCCTGCGGAAGATCTCCCGGCTCACGGTCCCGGCGAGGGAGAACAGCTTCCCGGTCTCGCGCAGCGGCGCGAGCAGCCGTGCCGGAGACCGCTGTTCCGGTGTCTTCGGCCCGGCCGTGGCGGCCGTGGCGGCCCCGGGCGGCTCGGGGGGTCTCACCGGCATGGGCGCCGTCATGGGCGTCCACCGCCCGCGGCCGGGGCGTAGCTGTTCATGATGGCCGTGCGAGCGGCCTCGGGCAGCTGGCCCATCATCGACAGGACCCGTTCCCGGCGGCGCAGGGCGGCCTGCCGCACGGGCATGCCGGGCGACGGCTCCAACTGCGGTACCACGGTGCGCGGGCCGTTGGCGGAACTGATGCCGACGCCGTAGCCGTTCACCTCTTCGGCGGCGAGCGTCGCGGCGTCCTTCTCCTCGGCCATCCCGATGGGGCCTTCACGGCGTCCTGCGAGGAACTGGGAGACGACCGGCACATCGCTGGTGAGCAGCACCTCGCGCGGCCCGAAGGTGACGAGATTGCGGCAGAAGAGCATGCCCATGTTGTCCGGGACGGTGGCCGCGATGTCGAGATTGTGGGTGACGATGAGCATCGTCGCGTCGATCTGCGCATTGAGATCGATGAGCAGCTGGGAGATGTACGCGGTACGGACCGGGTCCAGCCCGGAGTCCGGTTCGTCGCAGAGAATGATCTGCGGGTCCAGGACGAGCGCTCGGGCCAGCCCGGCGCGCTTGCGCATACCGCCGGATATCTCGCCGGGGAGTTTTTCCTCGGCACCGAGCAGACCGACTATGTCGATCCGTTCCATGACGATCCGGCGGATTTCTGATTCCTTCTTGCGGGTGTGCTCGCGCAGCGGGAAGGCAATGTTGTCGAAGAGCGACATCGAGCCGAAGAGGGCGCCGTCCTGGAACATGAGCCCGAAAAGCTTCCGGGTCTCCATGATGTCGCGCTCGGGACTGTTCACCATGTCCACGCCGTTGATGAGAACGCGCCCCTGCTCGGGCTTCAGCAGGCCGATGATGGATTTCAGGAACACGGTCTTTCCGGTACCGGAAGGACCGAGCATGACGCTCACCTCGCCGGCGGGCAGTGTGAGGGTGACGTCCTGCCAGATGTTCTGCTTGCCGAAGGACTTCGTGAGGCCCTCGACGACTACTTCGATTCCCATCGGCCCTCCTTCGAAGTTGTTGTGAACGAAGTCATCTGTCAGCGCTCCGGCTCTGAGAAATCCAATGGCGGCTCGTCACCCATGCACCAGGAGGCGCACGGTATGTCCGTCGAAACCGCCAGGACAAGCCGTTGAACAGCGGAAACCGACGAACGATGTGCTGGATGTGGATCACTTGTCACTCTTTGACAAAGCCGTCCCCCGACCTTGTCGAAAACTGCGCAAGCACTCCTGTGCGCGGACCGGGGTCCGGACCGCGATCCCGACGAGGGGCGCACCACCCAGGAACCGAGGGGTCGGGCGACGGGCCGCCCGGCGGGAATTACGGGCCGCAAATGAGCGCGACCAGGACTCCAGGTGCATCGAACAACCAGGTGCGGACGTGTTTCCGACCTGCTCAGGTGGGACGCTACGGCTCGGTAACCTGACTTCGCAATACTGGACACTGAACTTTCTTCACCTCGGTCGTACGACCCCGATTCCTTGTTTCCAGGTGAGTAATGGCCGCGATAAACCTGTCGGAAAGTGAGGAATTCCGCCGACGGTGAAGCAGGGACAGGGTCCCCGGCCGTGGACCGGTCCTCGGCACGACCGGCGCCCCCTCGGCCGCGGGCGCGGACGGCACAAGCACATGGGCTCCCCCGGTCCCGTGGGACCGGGGGAGCCCATGTGCCGACGTCGAACGCCTCAGGTGCCGCTCACCGTTCGGGGGTGGGAATCTTCGGCGGGCAGTCGGGGCCGTCCGGGTTCGTCGCCACGCACAGCGCGGCCTGCGTCATCTTCGTGTAGTTGTCGGCCGTCTTCCCCGCGCTGGAGATCGCGGAGGTGAAGACCGCGTCCAGGTTCTCGTCCACCCCGCAGCCCTTGAACGGCGGTATGTGCGCGTAGCCGGACAGGGTTCCGCCGTACGCGACGAGGTAGCCGGAGCGCGGATAGCTCTGGCCCCATGCCTTGAGGACCTGTTCGAAGGGCTCGGCCGTCCGGCAGTTGTCGCCCACGTCCAGCGGGACGCCGTTCACCTTGACGTCGTGTATCCGCATGGAGAGCTGTGCGGTGACCGTCGTGCTCTCCGGATACTCGGGCGTGTTGGTGACCGTGTGCGTCTGCACGACGGCCGGCGGGCCCACCTGTTCCAGTTCCATGACGGCCGTGGTGGGCATGAACCCGTACGTCAGAAAGGTGGATCTGGCCGGCGGCAGCTGTCGCCGGCCCTGGTACTCGAATTCCGCCTCGGACGTCACATCGACCGTGGAGGCGCACGAGTCGTTGATGTAGACCTTGTTCAGCGTCACCTTCATGTGCGCGGGCCCCAGGGCCGCGGCGCCGTCCAGCTTGACGGCGTTGGCGTAGCCCGCCACATAGGTGTCCGCCGTCGTCATCACCCATTCGGGCGGGATCACGATGGGGCAGCTGCCGCCCGGGTCGTCCTCGCCGTCCAGCGTCCTGTCGGTGAGGGCCTTGATCTTCTTGCGGGTGTCCGAGGAGAACCCGGCTCCCGGCCTGGTGTCCGTCGTGTCCGGCTTCGGGGTGCTCACCTCGGGCGCCGGCGTGGAACCGGAGCGGGAGCCCTCGACGAGCACGGTCGCGAGCGTGGTGTCCTGGTCCGGTGCGGGCTCGCACACGACCTGCAGACTCGGCGGCGTCGTCGGGGAGTTGTCGGCCTTGCGGGGAGTGAACGCCAGGGCGAGACCGGCGGGCGCGAGGGTGGCCTTCCCCGGGGAGCCGAATGTCGCCGTGGGCACGTCGCCGGTCGCGGTCAGCTCCAGTCCGCCCTCGGCGGGGATCGGCACCGGCGGCGCGTCGAGATTCGCCCAGGCGGCATCGGCCGACCGGTCACCGCTGCGATGCCGCACGGTGAGCTGCGCGTCGGCCGACAGACTCGTCGCCTCCTGGCCGGTGAATTGTTCGAGGGCCGCCTGCGGCAGTTTCACCACGACCGAGACATCGTCCGGCCGAACCGCTTCACCCGTTCCCACCGACGCGGGCAGCGAGGCCGACACGGTGACACCGACTTCCGCGGCGCCCGAGGGGAATTCGCATTCGTAGGCGAGCGTGACCTCGGAATTCTGGTCGGCCGCCATCGATTCAGCGCCCGGAATGAATGCGGTGGCGACGACGAGTGCCCCACCCACGGCAAAGTGGAGCGGTCGCCGTGCTGAGACGCGTGCGTCGACGGTCATGCGCATGAGTCCTTCCAGCATGCGTGGACATGAATGCCACATGGTTGCGGATGTGGGTCCACCGGTGGGTAGCGGGCCTTCGAGCAGCCGAAATCGGTCCCTACCGATGGGTACGCTACGCACACCGGTCACGGCTGGGAAGAGTCGGGTTTCGATTCGAGCGACGGCAGGGGATTCTTGTCATTCGATGACAAGGCGGCGGCGTGGAATTATCGCCTCCTGCGCGAAAGGACACCGGGGCCGGGGCCGGATGTCATGCGTCGCACGGGTGCCCAGTCACAAGGAGTGTGACTGGGCACCCGTACACGTTCCTCCGGTCCCACCGGGAGATCGTCAGCCGACGATGACCGGCGAGGGCGTGCCGGCGGCCGTGCTCTTGATCGTGTACAGACCCGCGAAGCTCGCCGTGGTGCCGACGATTCCGCAGCCGCCGCCGACCTTGTTGGTGATGGTCAGTGTGAGGCCGCCGCCCGAGGTGTCGAGGGTGCCGTTGGAGCCGCCCGCGCTGGGGTTGTTGTACTTCGCGGCGACGCTGCCCGCGACGTTGAAGGTGCAGGGTCCGAGGACGCTGCTGCCGCTCACCGTCGCGTTGATCGCCTTGATCTGACCGGTGGTCTGGCCGGTCGAGTTGGTCCCGGCGCCGGCCGCGTAGGTGTTGCCCCAGATCTCCCACGGGGGCGTGACCGCGGTGGTGACGGTCCAGGTGGAGCTGAACGGCCCGGTGCAGGGCGAGTTGAACGAGATGGACGTGATGTTTGCCAGCTTCGCCGGGCTGCCGCTGACCGGGGACGTCGGGGCGTTCCCCGCCGCGGTGGATGTGGCGCACTGGATCTTGTTGCCGTTGTTGTCCGTCAGCACCGTGACACCGGCGGTCCCATTGAAGTCGCCGGCCGGCGTGATGGTCCACGGAGCGGTCGGACCGGCGAACGCCGACGGGGTGGCGAGGGCCACCGCGGCGGCCGCGGCACCGACTGCGGTCAGGATTCTCATCTTCTTGCGCATGGAACTTCTCCCTTTTCCTGTCCCGTTGGGGAATGAGTTGGACTCGGACGAAACGACCGTCGCGATCCAACAGCGGATTTCTTTCGGGGAAGTACTCCCGCCGACGCACGAGGCGGGTTGCAACTGAGCCCGTGATGCTGTCGAGCGCGGAATTCACGCGATGCGATCCGGGCGTGGTGCTGATCGTTGTGGTGTAAGGGCGACCACCGGACGGTACGCTACTCCATCGATTCGGAATCGAGAAGAGTCCGCGCTTCCATTCATCTGTTCTCTTAATTCCGCAGCGCCCGGCAATACCCGAAGGGTGAATTCAAGCGCACAAGGCCTATGGGCTGCCCCGTAATCCGCGGTGGATCAGCGCGCGCCCCGGCCACCCGACACCCCGCCCCCGTGTGCCACTGCGGGGCGGCGCGCCAGGGCGACCGGAAACCTGTGGCGGTGCGCCCTGTCCTACCGGACGGCGGAGTGCCAGTACTGCGAGAAGGCCTTGCCTTCGTTCGGGGCCAGGCCCGCAGGGTCGTAGGGGCTGGCGAAGTACGTGGCGGCCTGGTTCAGGACCACATTGTTCTTGCCCGAGGCCGAGGGAAGGCTGGTCTTCAGGTTGACCGCCCAGTCCAACAGGTCGGCGCCGCAGCCGCTGGCTCCCGGGACCGCGTAGGTGGAGTCCCCCTGATCGGCACCCCCGAAGGTGTAGCGCCCCATCTCGCCCGAGTCACTGGGCGTCCCGTCGCCGTCGAACTGCTGCAGCGAGAGAGAGGGGGCGGTGTTGTTCTGCGGCTTCAGCACGATCGGGTCCGAGGTGGTTCCGATGTAGCACTTGTCGCCGAGGAACGGGTTCCGCAGATGGATGCGGACAGGAATCGACAGGATCGGCTGACCGGCGCCGAAACTCGCCGCCATGTTGAAGTCCCTCGGGGCACCCGCCGGTTCGATCGTCGCGGTCACCTTGTTGAGGGTGCTGTTGGTGATCTGGTTGCAGATTCCCGAGACGACCGGGATACCGCTCGGGCACATGAGACCGAGCAGACCACCCGGGAGGTCCGCGGAGTCGGCCACGAGCGCCCCCTCCGGAGGGGCGATCAGCGATGTGGTGCCGTCGCTGTGCTGGATCACTCCGAGCTGGAGGTCGGTGTTGCCGGTCGGCACCTGCGTATTGCCCAGCTTGATCGAGCCGCCGGCCGAATGCGAGGAGATGCAGGTCGCGATGTTCGTCACGCCGTCGGCCGCCAGCATGGCGGGCGCGTCCACCGGGCACCGGTTGAACGGCGCCCAGTGCCCGTTCAATTGAGTGGCCGCGGTGGCCGTTCCGGTGGACAGCACAGCGACGAACGCGGTACAGGCTGCGAGCAGCCCCACGCGCGCTCCGGTCGAAGCGATTCTCATGTCGTCCCCTCTTGACTGCCGCCTCTGGGCGGCGTCGTACATGGAGTTGGCCGGTTTCAACGCAGGCGGCATCGGCGCCAAGAGTGACTGCATGCGTTGTGTGCGGGACTTTCTGGGGCACGGCCACGTCAGATGAACGCCGACGGCCCGGTTCCGGTAGTGCGTCGCGGGTGGATCCGGGGCCCGGAGACCGAGCAGCCATTTACCGGCGAATTGCATGTCTTAATTGGCCGAGCCGTGATGTTACTTGCGAGAAACACGGCGACACAATCCTGTCGGTTAAGATCTTTTGCGATAACCGATTTTTGATCCAGAAATGAGCACACGGAGCCTGAGGGCTTGTCATCGGATGCGCATTTACAGGCGCGACGGATGGGCTCGCGGGGTGCGGGACCTTTCCCGCATGCAGGAGACCCGGCCGGCGACGGACTCCCGGACGTGCTGAACGCGCCACTCCGTTCGGCGAGACCACTGGTCCACCCCACCCGCGGCCTGCGCACAAACGCGACCGCCTCCAGGAGGCCGCTTCCGCGGGGATCTGCCGGCAGCAGGGCGCCTTCGACCGCCCCGCTCCTGCCACCCACCGCACCGCTTCACCGACGCCGGTTTTTGTCGTCGAGAAACAAGCGGCCGAAATATGTTGTCCGGAAGTGAGCATTGCCGCCCCACCTGCACGGAAGCACCGCAACGCGCCCGAGATACGTGCCCCTTGCACTCCGATCTTGTACAAGTAGTGTCCACAGCAGCTGACTTGGTCTATCTTCATCGCGAACTTGGACGCACCTGCCGGTTGATGGGAGCGCTTTCCCCCCACCGCCTCACCCCCACCGGGCGCCGGAGAGCAAGGGGACAGTCATGCCAGAACGTGTACAGCCGTCGGACACCGGAGACCCACTGGGCCCGCTCCCCCAGGAATTCGCCGCAATCATGCGGCCCGAACTGCCCAGCCTGATCAAAGAAATCGGCGTCGAGGTCACCCGGGCCTATCCGGAATACGCGCGTCTGCTCGACGGCCCGAACGGTCAGGCCATTCGTGTCGGCGTGGAACAGAGCCTCGCGTCGTTCGTCGATCTGGTCGCCGAGCCGTCCACCTCCACCACCCTTCGCGACGACATGTGCCGTCGTTTCGGGCGGTTCGAGGCGTATGAGGGCCGAAGCATGGAGACGCTGCAGGGGGCCTATCGGCTCGGCGCCCGGGTGGCGTTGCGCCGGGCCAAGAAGGTCGGCCGGAGCTACAGCTTCTCCCCCACTCTGATGCTCAGTTTCGCCGACGCGCTGTTCGCCTACATCGACGAACTGGAGTCGCTCTCCCGCGAGGGCTTCCTGGAGGTGCAGTCGCAGTCCGGCGAGCAGAGCGAGGCCATGCGCCGCCGTCTGCTGCATCTGGTCCTCGCCGGGCGGCCGGTGCCCCGGACCGCCATCGCCGAGCTGTGCGAGCAGACCGGCTGGACGCTGCCGGAACAGGTGACCCTGGTCGCCGCCCGAGCCCCGGCCGGGCTCGACCGGGCCGGCCTGGACCGCGACGTCCTGGTCGACCTCAGTGCTCCGCAGCCCCACTTACTCGTCCCGGGGCCGCTCGACGAGGCGCGAAGACACATGCTTGAGCGCGCCCTCCTCGGCACCCGGGTCGCCATCGGACTGACCGTCCCCACAGCACTCGCCTCGGACTCGATCCGCTGGGCCCGCCGGGTCCTCGAACTCGTCGACGCCGGGATCATCGCGGACGCGCCGCTCGTCCTGTGCGAGGACCACCTCATCACGCTGTGGCTCCTCTCCGACACGGCCCTCCTCGATCAACTCGCCCGGCGCGAACTTGCCCCGATCGCGGGGATCAGCGCCAACCGGCGCGAGCGGCTGATCGAAACGCTCCGTGTCTGGCTCGAAACCAGGGGGACCGCGGCCCACATGGGCGAGCTGCTGGATGTGCATCCTCAGACCGTCCGGTACCGGATGCGCAATCTGGAAACCATCTTCGGTGCACAACTGGTCGATCCGGAAAGCCGGTTCTCGACCGAGGCCGTACTGCGGGCACTCCAGCTGCGTGAGCGCGGCACCGACGTGTCCCTCTGAGTTCGGCCCTCAGGGTCTCTCGTCCGGATCACGCAGCACGTACATCACGACGAGTCAACTTACTTACGAGTAAGGGGAAATACCCGGTCACTCTCAAACGGTTGCCACACGGAGACGTTCTCGACGAGAAACCCGGAACTGCGTCCCGTACACATGGAGGAGTCGGCCGCCCACCCGGCGGCCGCACCGAGAATCACCTCCTGGCCAACCATCCGAGAGGGCACCCCTCATGACCGCCTCACACCTCCTCGTCCCCGTGCCGATCCCGGACCGGGTCGCCGCGCTGATCGGGTCCTGCATCCCGCCGCACATCCTGCAGGCGGAGTTCGACGCCGAATGCGCCGCGCGCGAGGTGCGCAGGTTCCGGGGCCCACGGCTCTGCGCCGAGGACCAGGCCGACCGCGAGCAGGCACTCTCCGAGCTGGCGCGCGCGAACAAGATCCTCGCCGCCCATCACCCGCGGCTGCCGGTGCGCCCCGGCAGTTCCTGGTGACGCGCCGGACGTCGCGGCAACGGAGAAGGCCGTCCAGGTCCTCGGAGGCGCCGGATACAGCCGGGAGCAGCCGGTGGAGCGGATGTACCGCCACGCCGAGATCCCCCCGATCTTCGAGGGGACGAGCGAGATCCGGCGCCCGGTGATCGCGCGGGCGATCTCCGAGCGTCACATCCACCGAACCGCTTCCGGCCGGTCACTCGCCGCGGTCAGCCGGGGACCGGGGTGAACCGTACCGGCAGCGATCGCGGGCCCCGGGTGAAGACGCCCTGCTCGAAGGGGGTGAAACCGTCCGCGAGCCGCAGCTCCCCCAGTGCGTCGAGCAGCTGGTTCACCCCCGTCTCCACCTCTGCCCGAGCCAGCAGCGCGCCCACGCAGAAATGCCGGCCGAGCGCGAACGCCAGGTGGTCGGCCGCCGCCGAGAACGCGGTGGTGCCGGTCAGATCGGAACGGAAGATGTCGAAGCGGTCGGGCTCCCCGTAGCGGGACTCGTCGCGGTTGGCGGAACCGATCAGACAGGTGACGGTGGCTCCGGCGGGCACCGTGCCGCCGCTGAGCTCCACCTCGGTCGCCGCCCGGCGCATGATCATATGGACCGGCGGGCTGTGGCGCAGCGTCTCGGCGAAGGCCCTCTCGATGAGGGAGCGGTCCTCCCGTACCGCGGCGAGCTGTTCGGGGTGGGCGAGCAGATTGGCGAAGAGGGAGGCGATGGCCTTGTCGGTGGTCTCGCCGCCCGCCGCGAGCAGCAGACTGCAGAACGCCTTGATGTCCTCGTCGCTCATCCGCACCCCGTCGACCTCGGCGGCGCAGAGCGCGGAGAGCAGATCGTCACCGGGCGTTTTCCGGCGCTGCCGGATGATCGGGATCATGTACTCGGCGAATTCCCGGCGGGTCCGCTGACCGGCCGCCGCCACCTCCGGGTCGCCCGCGAGATTGCCGAGGAAGGCGATGACGGTGGTGTACCAGCCGTGGAAGCGGTCGTGGTCCGCCCTGTCCAGGCCGAGCATGTCGGCGATGACGAGGACCGGCAAGCGGGTTGCGAACGCGTCGACGAGGTCGGCCTCGCCGGTGTGCCGGAACGCGTCGATCAGCTCGCGCGCGTTGCGCTCGATGACCGGCAGCACCTTCTCCTGAAGGTCCGCGCCCCGGAAGGCGGGGGCGACCAGGGCCCGGCGCACGGCGTGCTCACGGCCGCTGAGCTGGAGGATCGTCCGGCCATGGACCGGTTCGAGCTGCCAGTCGTAGTTCTCGGTGGTGAACTCGCCGGCCCGGTCCTTGAAGATCCGTTCCACGTCCTCGTACCGGGAGACGAGGTAGCTGTTCGTGGCCTCGTGCCGGATCAGCGGGGCGCTCTCGCGCATGATCCGGTAGGCCCCGTAGGGATCGGCGGCGAAGGCGGGGGAGAGAATGTCCGGGAGTGGCGACGCTTGCGATGCGGTCGACTCGTACGGGGCTGACGTCATGACGCTCCAGGGTCGTTGACGGGCAACGCCGTCAAGGTTATTGATCCACCGTCCGCAGACACACCCCTGGGGGAACACCATGTCCGAGGGCCCGCGCCCGTCCCTGCTCTTCGTCACCGACCTCTCCTACGAGGCTCGTGGCCGCCGCTACTGCGACGAGGACATCCACCTGTCGTCGCGGCTGCGGGAGGAGTTCGATGTCGCGCTCTGTCATCCGCGGGACGCCGCCGCGTTGCTCGACGGCTTCGACATGGTCGTCATACGCAACAGCGGTCCGGTGCTGCACTACCAGGAGGCGTACGACGCGTTCCGCGCACGGGCGCTGGAGCTGGGCGTACCCGTCTACAACCCGCTGCACGGTCGCGGGGACATGGCCGGCAAGCAGTATCTGGTCGATCTCAGCCGGGCGGGACATCCGGTGATCCCCACGGTGGACAGGGCGGCTGATCTGGGGCTGCTGCCCGCGGCCCCGGAGTACGTGGTCAAGCCGAAGCTGGGAGCGGATTCGGTCGGTCTGCGGTTCGTACCGCAGGCCGCACTGCCGGAGGGCGACGACGGCCTGATGCTCGTCCAGCCGCGGATCGACTTCCGGTACGAGGTGTCGTTCTACTTCGTCGACCGGGACTTCCAGTACGCGCTGTACGCGCCGCGTCCGGAGCAGCGGTGGGTGCTGGAGCCGTACGCGCCGAGTGCGGCGGATCTGGAATTCGCGGGCTCGTTCGTGGAGTGGAACAGTCTCGACCACGGCATCCAGCGGGTCGACGCCTGCCGGACCGCGCGGGGTGAGTTGCTGCTCGTCGAGTTGGAGGATCTCAATCCGTATCTCTCGCTGGACCGGGTGGCGGAGCCGGTACGGGAGGCTTTCGTGACCCGGCTGAAGGCGTCCCTGCGGGATCTGTCGGCCTGACGACACGTCCGGCCGTCCCCCACATGCGGCGGCCGGGGCCCGGTGTGAGGGTGCAAGCGTGACCACTGCCAGCGAGACAGCCCCCGCCGCGCAGAGTGCCGCCGCGCCGTCCGTACTCGATCCACGCCGCCGGAACATCGTCTTCGTGACGATCGTGCTGGGTCTTCTGCTGGCCGCTCTGGACCAGACGATCGTCGGCACCGCACTGCCGACGATCGTCTCGGATCTGGGCGGCGCCGCCCACATGTCGTGGGTCGTCACGGCCTATCTGCTCGCCGAGACGGTGGCGACGGTCCTGGTGGGCAAGTTCGGCGATCTGTTCGGCCGGAAGATCATCTTTCAGCTGTCCGCGATCATCTTCATCACCGGCTCCTTCCTGTGCGGCCTCGCGACCAATATGACGTTGCTGATCGTCTGGCGCGGGCTGCAGGGAATCGGCGCCGGCGGGCTGATGGTCACCTCGATGGCACTGATCGCCGATGTGATCCCGTTGCGCGAGCGGGGCAAGTACCAGGGTGCGCTGGGTGCCGTCTTCGGGGTGTCGACGGTGATCGGCCCGCTCCTCGGCGGGCTCTTCACCGATCATCTCAGCTGGCGCTGGGCGTTCTACGTCAATGTGCCGATCGCGATCGTCGTGGTCATCGCCGCCGCCCGCACGATTCCTTCGATGAGGGCCGTGGGGCGGCCCGTGATCGACTATCTGGGCATCGCCATGGTCACGGTCGGCGCGAGCGCGCTGATCCTGGCGACCAGCTGGGGCGGCAACGAGTACGCGTGGGGCTCCCCCGTCATCATCGCTCTGTTCGCCAGCGGCGTCGTGGCGCTGGCGCTCTTCTGCCTGGTGGAGTTCCGGGCGAAGGAACCGATGCTGCCGATGCGGCTGTTCCGCAATCCGGTGTTCACCGTCTGCTCGATCCTGAGCTTCGTCGTGGGATTCGCGATGCTCGGCGCGATGACCTTCCTGCCGACGTATCTGCAGTACGTGGACGGCGACTCGGCGACCCTGTCGGGGGTACGGACGCTGCCGATGGTCGTCGGGCTGCTCGTCGCCTCGGTCTTCAGCGGCAACGTGGTCTCCAGGACGGGCCGGTACCGGATCTTCCCCATCGTGGGCTCGCTGGTCATGGCGGTCGGGCTGTATCTGCTCTCCCGGATGGGCCCGGACAGCGGGGTCTGGCTGGAATCGCTCTACATGCTGGTGCTCGGCGTCGGTATCGGGCTGTCCATGCAGGTGCTGACCATCGCCGTGCAGAACACGGTCGACTACTCGGACCTCGGTACGGCGACGTCGGGCGTGACGTTCTTCCGTACGCTCGGCAGTTCCTTCGGCACCGCGGTCTTCGGCACGATCTACGCCAACGCGCTGAAACCGAATCTGACCGACGGCATCGCCGCGGCGGCTCGGGCGGGCGGCGACCCCGCGGTGCTGGCGAAGGCCGCACAGAGCCCGCAGGGGCTGCACAGTCTGCCCGCCGCGCAGTCCGCGCCGCTGGCCCAGGCGTATGCCGACACGCTGCACACCGTGTTCCTGTGGACGGTGCCGGTCGCGGCCCTCGGGTTCGTCGTGGCGCTCTTCCTGAAGGAGGTGAAGCTGCGGGACACCGCGCGGGTCGGCTCGACGGACATGGGCGAGGGCTTCGCCCAGCCCAGCGCGGGCGACTCGGCCCGGCTCCTGGAATTCTCCGTGGCCAAGATCCTTCGTGGCGCGGGTCCGGACACGGCACGGCGGATCGTCGCGGAGTCGGACACCCGGCTGGACATGGCGGGGGCCTGGGCGGTGATGCAGGTCGAGCTCTTCACCCGGATGGTCGGTCACGCGGGGCTCGGCCTGATCGCGACCCGGCACCGGGTACCGCCGGAGGTGCTGGTTCCGGTCTTCGACCGGATGATCGAGGAGGGATACCTCACCGGCGACGGTCACCTGTTCACACATACGGCCGCCGGGAGCCGGGAGGCCGCGGCGATCGGTGTCGCGTGGGCGCGGTGGCTCAACGAACGCCTGGACGAGCACGGGTCACGCCCCGACGACCGGCAACTGCGGGCCGCGGTGGACGCGATCGCCAAACGGCTGCTGGCGGAGGATCTGGCGCAGGAGCTCTCGCCGGAGAAGGCCCGGGTCGGGGCCGCTCTCTGAAGGACCCGTCACCGGCCCGCCGGTTCAGCCGACGAAGTCCGCCGTCGAGTAGACCCAGGCTCCCCCGGAACGCACGAAGCGGCTCTTCTCGTGGAGGGAGTCCGGCCGCCCGCGGTCCATGTAGTGCGCGCGGAAGGTGACCGTACCGGTCGTATGGAACGGGCTGCCGTCCGTCTTCTCCAGGATCTCCAGGCGCACCCATCGCATCCCGGGGTCGAAGTCGACGGCCGGCGGCCGGGTGTCCGGGTGCCAGGTGCGCAGCAGGTACGCCTCGTCCCGGACGACGAACGCGGCGTACCGGGAGCGCATGAGCGCCTCGCAGGTCGGCGCGGCGGCGGTCCCGGCGTGCAGGCGACCGCAGCAGTCCCCGTACACGGCGGGCAGGCCGCAGGGGCACGGCGAGTCCGCGGGGAACGCGGACTTCCGTGCGCCGGCGGTGGTGGGCGTGGGCCGTCCCGGTCGTCCGGTGCGTCGTGACATGCCTCCATTGTCACCCGGGGACCGGAGGCTCAGCGGGTCGGGGTGAAGCGGCGACGGTACTCGCCGGAGGTCGGTCCGGTACGGCGGCGGAACCGGGTCCACAGGTTCGTCGCCGTACCCGGCCCGCCGGCACGGGCGACCACGTCGAGGCGCTCCTCGCCGCGCCCCGTCATCCGGCAGGCGAGGGTGATCCGGCGTTCGGTCGGCCAGCCGTGCGGGGCCGTACCGAGCCGGGCACGGAAACGGCGGTGCAGGGTTGCCGGGCCGACGGCGGCGAGACGACGGGGCGCGCTGGGAAGCTGAACGCGCCGCTGGACGGCGGGGCGGACGGTCAGGGCTTGCGGGCGACGCCCGCGTAGCCGGGGATCGGCTCGTCGCCCGGCACCTCGATGACCTCGCCGAGCTCCGGGTGCCAGTCCGCGGAGAGCGCGACACCCGGCTCGACGAGTTCGAGTCCGTCGAAGAATGTGGTGACTTCGGCGTGGGAACGCAGCCGCAGCGTCATCCCGCGCGCCTTGTACATGGCGGATGCCTGCGCCGCGCCCTCGGGATCGAAGTCCCCGGTGGTGTGCGAGAGCACCAGATAGCTGCCGGAGGGGAGCCGTTCGACCAGTCGGTCGACGAGCTCGGCGGCGCCGTCCTCGTCGCCCAGGAAGTGCAGCAGGGCCAGCAGCGACAGCGCGATCGGCTTGTCGAAGTCGAGGACCGTGCCGGCCTCTTCCAGGATGACCTCGGGTTTGCGGGCGTCGGCCTGGATGTACTCCGTGGCGCCCTGGGGGGTGGAGCGCAGCAGGGCCGCCGCGTGCGCGAGAACGATCGGGTCGTTGTCGCAGTAGACGACGCGTGATTCGGGGGCGGTCCGCTGGGCGATCTGATGGAGGTTCGGCTCGGTGGGTATGCCGGTGCCGATGTCGAGGAACTGACGGACCCCGTTCTCGGCCAGCCACCGGGTGGCCCGGTGCATGAAGGCCCGGTTGACCCGGGCCATGTCGCGCCCCCTGGCATCGACGGCCAGCAACTGCCGGGCCATCTGTTCGTCGACCGGGTAGTTGTCCTTGCCGCCGAGGAACCAGTCGTACATCCGGGCGGGATGCGGCTTGCTGGTGTCGATCTCGACGACTCGGGGATCCTGCCCGGTCATAGCACGCTCCATGGGTCCATAGGTCGGCGAACAACAGTGTGGGACGGGGACGGGCTCCGGAAGGGCGGATCCGGCGAGAAGGCCGTGGAATCAGGTGAGGAGGAAATCCGCCTGGCCGGACTTGGCGCCCTGGATGAAGGCGGCGATCTCACCGTGGGAATAGATCAGGGCGGGGCCGTCGGGATCCGCGGACTGGCGCACGGCGACTCTCCCGTCGGACAGCTTCATGGCTTCGACGCAATTGCCTCCGTTTCCGCCGCTCCACGGCTTGTACCAGCCCTCGGAGCCGAGTTCGGCGGCCGGCATGCCGTTGTATATGGGGTCCATCACAGCTCCTTGCGGAAGTCCCGGAGGATTTCCTTCGTGCGTTGTGCAGTTGCGGCCTGAGCCGCCATGCGGTCCATGACTTCGAGGTAGGAGGCCACCTCGGGGCGCGCGTCGAAGTAGACGGCACCGGTCAGGTACTCGCTGTAAACCATGTCGGGGAGTTCGGGGACGCCGAAACGGAAGAGGACGAAGGGGCCGTAGGTTCCCGGGTGGTGTCCGGTCGAGAATTCCGCGACCTGCAGCGTCACATGCGGCATCTCGGTCGCTTCCAGCAGCCGGTCGATCTGCCCCCGCATGGCGTCGACGCTGCCGACCGGGCGGCGCAGCACCGTCTCGTCCATCACCACCCAGAGTTTCGGGGCGTCCGGCCGGGAGAGCAGCGACTGGCGCTGCATCCGCAGCGCCACATGACGCTCTATGTCCTCGGGCCTTGTCTGGCCCACGGCTCCGGTGCGCATCACCGAGCGCGCGTAGTCCTCGGTCTGCAGCAGACCGGGGACGAAGTGCGGCTCGTACATGCGCAGGAGGCTGGCGGCGCCCTCCAGGCTGACGTACATGCTGAACCAGTCGGGCAGCACATCGTGGTAGCGCTGCCACCAGCCCGGCTTGTTCGCCTCCTCGGCGAGCTCCACGAACGCGTCGGCCTCGTCGTCGGCGATCCCGTACGCCTTCAGCAACAGCTGCACATAGGGGATCTTGAGAGCGACCTCGGCGGTCTCCATCCTGCGTATCGTCGCAGGTGCGACCCGCAACACCTTCGCAGCCTGGTCACGGCTCAGGCCGACCCGCTCCCGCAGATCCTGCAGGCGCTTGCCGAGAACGACCTGACCCACGGTCGGGGCGGACCGCGGTTCGCTCACTTCAGACCTCCCGATGCGCTGTTTGCCAGCAGTGTGCCATGCGCGGGGCTGCCAAGACACAGCCACTCTGAAATTTTCAGAGTGCCCCTTGCCAAGTGTTCTCGACAGGGGGAGAGTTGGCGAGTGAACCAGTTCACTTAGTCACGACCGTGCTCGTTCGCGTGAGATCGCGGATTGTGACGCAGCCCCCACTGTAAGGAATCGGTTGTGGCACCTGGCAGTGCGCTTATCCCCCGGCACATGGATCTCAGCCCCGGGACGGAAGCGCTCCGGTACTGCTTCGCGCTGCCGGCGCACCCCGAATCGGTGGCCGGTGCACGGCGGCTGACACGAGCCCGGCTCGACGAGTGGCGGCTGGACGAGGACACGCACGAGGCGGCCATCCTGATCGTCTCGGAACTGGTCACCAACGCGGTGGTGCACACCATGAGCGCTCGCGTCGTGTGCGAGCTGCACCGGCTCGACAGACGGCTGCGCATAGCCGTGCAGGACCAGGGACACCTGCCCGGCGGACCGCGGCTCTGCCGCACCTCGGACGACGAGCACGGACGCGGCCTGCTGCTCGTCGACGCGATGAGCAGTTCCTGGGGTTCCCGCGACGCGGGCAACGGCTCGGGCCGCATCGTCTGGGCGGAACTGCCGCACGGCTCGGAGCGGTCATGCTGAAGAACGCGATGTCCCATCTGCTCGGAGCGCGCCGCTCCCGGCGGCCCCTGGGTGCCACCGACACGGGCATGGTGCAACTGCCGCTGCCGCCCGCCCTGTCGGCGAGCCTGGGCTGCGACGCGGTGGGCGTGCCCTCCCGGTACGGCTTCCGACTGATGTCTCATCTGCCACGTACCGGTTGCGTCTTCGCGGACGCCGACCGCTGGTGGTGGATCGTGCCGGCGGGTTCCGATCTCGATCTGGACTGGCCCGCGCAGGCCGCCTACGCGAAGGGGGCCTTCGTTCCCGCCGTACGGCCCCGGCTCATCCACCAGCCCGACAGCCGCACGCCGTACACTCCGCCCATCCCGCTGTTCCTGATGGTGTGTCAGATCACTGGAGTGACGCCGTCGTGGGCACCGTCGGGCGACGCGCGCGCCGTCTCCGCTCCCTGACACGGCCGGGCGAGGGGCCAGGATTCCCTCGGGAATCACCGCTCCCCGCCCCGCTCAGGACACGTCGGCGCCGACGGACGAGGTGGCGGCCGGCCGGACCGGCGCCTTACTCGACGTCACCGATCCGGAACCCCTGCCGCCGGACAATCGGCTTCTCGGCCTGCCGGACGTCTTCCTGGCACCGCATCAGGCCCGGCAGTGAGCCGGAACGGCTCGGGAGAACGGCGGTGGACGAGGCGGAACGGCTGGTCCCCGGGGCCGCCCCTCGCTCGCCCCGTGCCCGGGGAAGAGCTCTCGCAGCGACTGACCTGCTGTTTCCGTCTCCGGACATCCTGGTCACGCTGCGTTGTCAGTGGTCCCTTCTACTGTGGAACCACTGATCGAAAAGCCCGCCGCAGCGCGGGCTGTCCGGGTGTGAAGGGGGCGGGACCGTGCGCCGCTGGGAGTACGTCGAGGGCAGTGCGTCGAAGTTCTGGGAGACCGAGGCCGAGGGCGTCGTGGTGACGGTGCGCTACGGGCGGTGCGGGAGCGACGGGCGTACGCGGACGAAGGAGTACGCGTCGGCCGAGGCCGCGTCGGCGCAGGTGCGCGCATCGATCGCGGAGAAGGAGAAGAAGGGGTACCGCGAGGTGGGGGCCTCGGCTTCGGGCGCCGCAGAGGCTGTGGCGGCGGGCACGGCTCCGGGAGCGGGCCCTTCGGCGCAACCCGAGGCCGAGGCCCTTGTCCTGCCCGACGAGGACACCTTCGTGCTCCCCGCCAACTGGCGGCGAACGCTCCACCCCCGGCGCGGCGGCGTGCACCGGGGGCCCGGCAGGGCGCGCCGGGAGGCGCTCGACAAGGTCGCGGACCGGATCGCCGAAGAGGCCGCCTGGATCCAGGAGTTCGTGGACGCGCGGGGCTCGGATGCCGGGCTGTCCGACCACCTGCGGTCGCATGTGGCCGGAAGTCCCTCGCCGGTGGGGGCGGCCACCCTGGCGGCGGTCATCGGGCTCCATCCCGTGCCCCACTCCGCATGGGCGGACCACTGGTGCGAGCGTTACGGTCTGCCGTTCGCCGCGCGGGCCGCGGTCGAGCTGTTCTCGGTCGATGCCAACTGGCAGCAGAGCGGCAGCCGGCGGAGCGACCCCTGGCTGGAGACGCTGGCAGGGCCGCGCCACGCGTACTGGGCGAGGGATCGCCGACCGGCGATGGACCGGGTCCGCGCGCTGCTCGCCGCGGCCGACGAGGAGACGTACCGGCAGACGGTCGAGGTGCTGGCCGGATGCCGGACCGATGCCCTGCGCAAGATCGTCGTCTCCTATCTGGTACCGAGTGAGACCGACTGGGTCGAGGACCTCTGCACGGATCCCGGGGTGGGCGCGGAACGGGACCACACCCTGCTCGCAATGGTGCTCAGCTCTCTGAACTCGGCTGCCCAGATGGAGCGCTTCCCCCACCGGCCGGACTTCACCGACGGCGTCGCGTTCATCGCGACGGTCGCCGAGGGCATCGGACCGGCCATCGCCACCCCACTGGCCGAATCACTCGACGGCAACCACTACTACTCCGACAGGGTGAAGCTCGCTGCCAACTCCCTGGTGGAGCTTCCCACCGACGAGGCGTTCCTCGGACTGCTGGCCCATGCGGACTCGAAGCATGTCCGTCCCGCTCTCCTCGACGCCATGCGCCGCTACCCGGTGCGTGCGGTAAGGCTCCTGGCCGCCGAACTGCACGGCGCTTCGACCGCGTCGTCCGGTCGGACGCTGCAACTGCTCCACGGTCACATCGGCGCCCACCACGACCTGGTCGCGCTCGCACTCGAAGGCCTGGACGCCGAGGTCGTCGAGGTCGTCGAGCCTCTGCTCAACCCGAAGGATCTGATCGCCGACGCGCCCGTCGACGCCCTGCCCGCCGTGCTGACGAGGCCGCCGTGGTCCCGGCCCCGCACCCCGGTGAAGGAAGTGGTCGTGACGGGTCCTGCCGCCGTGTCCGAGCCCTCGCTGGAGTGGCTGCCCGAGGAGCGGGCCGCATGGGCGGCCACCTCCTCCTGGTACACGGCCGCCCGCGGCCGCGACGACTGGGAGAAGGACACCGCGGCCCTGCGCCACGAAGTGAGCATGGGCGATCTGCGGCCGGCCCGGATCTTCGTCCACGGGCCCGAGGAGGTGGTCGCCCCGCTCCTGCCCGCCTGGGATCCGACCGACCTCTGGGACGGCCTGGACACCCTCAAGCCGGTCGCCGCACGGTTCGGCCTCGCCGCGTTGCCGCTGCTGTTGCGCGCCGTGCCCCGGCAGCCCAGCGCGCTCGCCCCGCTGCTGCTCCCGTTCGTCGACGTGCAGGTCGCCCGGCACATGGCGGACTGGGCGGTACGGCTCAAGTCCACCGCCACGACGGTTCGTTCCTGGTTCACCCGGCACGGTGCCGCGGCCGCCCCGCTCCTGGTGCCGGACGCCGTGGGCAGGAAGGGCGCCGCGCGGCGCGCCGCCGAGCAGGCACTGACGCTGATCGCCACGGTGCACGGCGACGCCGTGGTGCGCGACGCCGCACGGGTGTACGGGGCCCAGGCGGAGGCCGCGGTGGAGGTGCTGCTGTCCGTGGACCCGCTGGAGCGGGGACTGCCGGCCAGAATGCCGGTGCTGCCGGGCTGGGCGGAACCCGCCGTGCTGCCCCAGATCACGGTCCGGTCCGGCGGTGCGCTGCCGGTGCAGTCGGTGCGCCATGTCCTGACGATGCTGGCGTTGTCGAAGCCCGGCGAGGTGTACCCGGGGATCGCCCGACTCGTGGAGACGGCCGATGCCGCCTCGCTCGCCGATTTCGCCTGGGCCGTGTTCGAGCAGTGGCAGCTGGCCAGTCTGCCCGCGAAGGAGTCGTGGGCGCTGCACGCGCTGGGACTGCTGGGCGATGACGGAACGGTCCGCCGGCTCACCCCCGTGATCCGGTCCTGGCCCGGCGATGGCGCGCACCACCGGGCCGTGGAGGGACTCGATGTGCTGGCGTCCATCGGCACCGATGTCGCTCTCCTGCATCTGCACGGCATCTCGCAGCGGGTGAAGTTCAAGGCGCTGAAGGCACGGGCCCAGGAGAAGATCGCCGAGGTCGCCGCGGGGCTGGGGCTGACCGGGGAGCAGCTCTCCGACCGTCTGGTGCCGGACCTCGGCCTTGACGAGGACGGTTCGACGGTCGTGGACTACGGCACCCGTTCGTTCACGGTCGGCTTCGACGAGCAGTTGCGGCCCTATGTGCTGGACGCTGACGGCAAGCGTCGCAAGGATGTGCCGCAGCCGGGTGTCCGGGACGACGCGGAGCTCGCCCCGGCCGAGCGCAAGCGATTCATGGCGCTCAAGAAGGACGTCCGGACGATCGCCTCCGACCAGGTGCGCAGGCTGGAGGCCGCGATGGTGTCCGGACGTCCCTGGACGGCCCGGGAGTTCCAGGAGTTGTTCGTCGGTCATCCGCTGCTGTGGCATCTGGTGCGCCGGCTGGTATGGCTCAGCGAGGCCGACGACGGTGTGCGCACCGCCTTCCGGGTCGCCGAGGACCGTACGTTCGCCGACGCCCGGGACGATGCCTTCGCCCTGGCCGACGACACGACCGTGCGGCTCGCGCACCCGCTGGATCTCGGTGACGAACTGACCGTCTGGTCGGAGGTGTTCGCCGACCACGAGATCCTGCAGCCGTTCGCGCAGCTGGGGCGCGCCGTGTACGAGCTGTCCGAGGAGGAGGGCGCGGGTTACCGGCTCACCCGGTTCGAGGGGCTCAAGGTGCCGACCGGAAAGGTCCTCGGGCTGCAGCGGCGCGGCTGGGAGCGCGGGGCACCGCAGGACGCCGGAGTGGAACGCTGGATCTCCAAGCGGCTGGCCGACGACTGTTATCTGGTGATCGCGCTGCACGAGGGCATCGCGGTCGGGGTGGTCGACATGTTCCCCGAGCAGCTCCTCGAAACGGTCTGGCTCGACGCCCGGCCCAATGATCACTGGGCCGGCCACACCCACCCGCACCGATTCACCGATCTGGACACGGTGACCGTGTCCGAGCTCCTCGCCGACCTGGAGGAACTCACCGAGGGCGTCGCCTCATGACCGTACGGAACGAAACACGTGCCGGGACGCCGGACGGCGGCCCGGCCGCGGTGCAGCGGCCACCGGCCGAGGTGCGGTACGCCGAGGAGCTGGCCGCGCTGCGGTCCGACGACCGCGATCCGCGACCGCCGGGCTGGGAGCTGAGCCTGCGCGCGGCCCGCCGTTTCGTCATCGGCGACACGGAAGCGGGGGTCGGCCGGAAGTTCGTCGGCAACCCCTCGCTGGTGGACCGGGCGCCGGTGACGCTGGCGACGAACCGCGGGCTGATGCTGGTCGGGGAGCCGGGCACCGCCAAGTCGCTGCTCTCGGAACTGATCGCGGCCGCCGTCAGCGGCGACTCGACGCTGACGGTGCAGGGCGGCGCGGCCACCGCCGAGGACCAGATCAAGTACGGCTGGAACTACGCGCTGCTGGTCGCCGAGGGGCCCTCCACCCGGTCGCTGGTCCCGGCGCCGATGCTGCGCGGCATGGCCGAGGGCAGGCTCGTACGGTTCGAGGAGATCACCCGCTGTCCGCTGGAGGTGCAGGACTCGCTGCTGTCGCTGCTCTCCGCACGGGTGGTGGCCGTCTCCGAGCTCGCCGGACGGGACGGCATGGTCTTCGCTCGGCAGGGCTTCAACGTCATCGCCACGGCCAACACCCGCGACCGGGGAGTCAACGAGATGAGCGCGGCGCTCAAGCTGCGGTTCAATTTCGAGACGGTGTTCCCGATCCCCGACCTGGACACCGAACTGGCGCTCGTCGAGGCGGAGGTGACGGCCCTGCTGCAACGATCGGGGGTGGAACCGCCGCCGGACCGGGATGTGCTGGAGGTCCTGGTCGCTACGTTCCGGGAGCTCCGCGCGGGGGCCGGTGAGAAGGGCGGGCCGGGTGGCGGCTCGGGCGTTTCCTCGGCGGTGATGAGCACCGCGGAGGCGGTCTCGGTCGCCCATGCCGTGGGTGTGCGCGGCTGGTTCCTGCGTGGCGAGCCGGGCAGTGCCGCACTACCAGCCCGCCGAACGCCGTCTTCTCATCGAGCGCGCCCACTTCCACTCCCGTACGCAGCGCCATGTGACGCAGTGGCAGCTGATCCTGCTGGTCGACCAGTCGGGTTCGATGGCCGGATCGGTCATCCACTCCGCGGTGACCGCCGCGTGTCTGTGGGGCCTGCCCGGTCTCAAGACGCACCTGGTCGCCTTCGACACCCAGGTGGTGGACCTGACCTCGGAGGTGACCGGCCCGGTGGAGCTGCTGATGCGGGGGCAACTGGGCGGCGGCACCGACATCGCGCGGGCCGTGGAGTACGGCGCGGGCCTGGTGGAGAATCCGCAGCGCACGATCGTCGCGCTGGTCACCGACTTCTACGAGGGCGGTGACCCCTAACGGCTGCTGCGCACGGTACGGGGGCTGGTGGAGCAGGGCAGCACCGTGCTGGGGCTGGCCGTGCTCGACGAGGACGCCAACCCCGACTACGACCGTCAGCTGGCCGGGCGGCTCGCCGCGGCCGGCGCGCACATCGGGGCGATGACACCCGGTCACCTCGCCGAGTTCGTCGCCGAGAGGCTGGGCCGATGACCGGGACGCCGGGCGGCGTCGCACGCCCCGACCTGCTCGCCCTGACCCCGGACACGCTCGCGGCACTGGCCAACCGGGGACTGGTCAAGCGAGCCACGAAGGAATTGGACACGGGCACGGCGCCCGCTCTCACCACGGACCCGATCCGCTGTCCGCGGTGCTGGACGAGGCGATGTCCGCCATGTCGGCCGTGCCGCACTCCGGGCTGCGCCATCTGACGGCCCCTGCCCGCTCCCGTATCGACGAGGCGGCGACGGCGCTCTCGCGCACCGGTCCGACCCGTGCGGCCACGTTGTTGCGCGTCTTCGTCGACACCCTGGAGGGCAAAGCCGCGCTGGACAGGGACGGCCTCGCCGCCCTTTCCGGCGCCCGGCTCGACGCCCAGCTCCACCTCCTGGTCAGCAGCGAAGTGCGGTCCTCCCGGACCGACTTCACGAACGGCCCTCAGGCCCGGTTCAGGTAGGCGAGGCCGGGATGCACCTTCAGGTACCCGTCGAGGAGGCGCCCGGCCACCGTCACGGAGTCGACCAGCGGATGGAGCGCGAAGGCCTTCACGGCGGCGGCGCGCGAGCCGCTTTCCGCCGCGTCCAGCACCGCGCGTTCGACGGCCTTGACCGCGGTGACCAGTCCGACGGCATGGTACGGAAGGGGGTCGACGGCGACGGGTCGGGCGCCGTTGGCGTCGACCAGGCACGGCACCTCGATGACGGCGTCCGCGTCGAGCACGGAAAGCGTCGTGCGGTTGCGGACGTTGAGGATGAGCGAGGTCCGTTCGTTCCGGGCCACGGCCCGCATGAGGGCGAGCGCCACCTTCTCGTAGCCACCGGATTCCAGATCGCTCTCGTCCCGTTCGCCGACCCCGGCGACCTCCCGGTTCTCCGACATGTAGGTGGCTTCGCGTTCGGCGCGGGTGCGGTCCCAGGACTGCAGGGCGGGCGCGGCCGGGTCCTTCATCCGGGTGTAGAAACCCTCCTGCTGCTCGTGGAGGAAGGCGCCGCGGGTCTGCTCGGCCTCCTGGTAGGCGCGTACGGCTTCCCGGTTGAAGTAGTAGTAGTGCAGGTACTCGTTGGGGATGGCGCCCAGCGACCGCAGCCAGTCGGCTCCGAAGAGCCGGCCTTCCTCGAAGGAGCCGAGCAGGGCCGGGTCCGCCAGCAGGCGCGGGAGTTCGTCCCGGCCGTCGACGTACAGTGCGCGGACCCAGCCCAGGTGGTTGAGGCCGACGTAGTCGATCCGGGCCCGGTCGGGGTCGGCGCCCAGCACTCCGGCGATACGGCGGCCGAGGCCCACCGGGGAGTCGCAGATGCCGATGACCCGGTCGCCCAGGTGGCGGGACATGGCCTCGGTGACCAGGCCGGCCGGGTTGGTGAAGTTGATGACCCAGGCCCGCGGGGCGAGCCGGGCGATGCGCTGTGCGAGGTCGACGGCGACGGGTACGGTGCGCAGCCCGTACGCGATGCCGCCCGCCCCGACCGTCTCCTGGCCGAGCACACCTTCGTCGAGGGCGACCCGTTCGTCGACGGCCCGGCCTTCGAGACCGCCGACGCGGATCGCCGAGAAGACGAAGTCGGCGCCGCGCAGTGCCTCGTCGAGATCGGTGGTGGCGGTGACGGCGGGGGCGTCCGGCACGTTCTCGGCCTGTTCGCCGAGCACGCGGGCGACGGCGGTGAGCCGGTCGGCGTCGGTGTCGTAGAGGGTGACCGCGGACACGCGGCCCTCGGCGTGATCGGCGAGCAGTGCTCCGTACACGAGGGGAACCCGGAATCCGCCGCCGCCCAGAATTGTCAGCTTCACGCTTCCGCATGGTACGGGGACCGGCCGGGACGGGGTTCGAGCGACTCCGCACGGCCGGTCCCGCCGGCGTCCGGCCGGCCCGGTGGCGTGGGCCGTCGGGCCACGGCCGATGGGCCGCCGGCCGGTCGCGTCCTCGCGCCGACGGGCGAGTCGGATCAGTCGCCGCTCCACCAGCGCGAGACGACACGCCACAGCCTCGCGGGCGCGGTTCTGCCGCGCTGCTGCGGGATCCGGCCGACGGCGGGCGGATCGGCGGGCGTTCCCCGGGACTCCTCGGTGGCCGTCGCCATGGACATCGCGCCGGTCGTGGCGGGGGCCGGGGCCGGACCGGGCGCGCGTCCGGGCGTGGGGGCGGTGTGCCGGACCGTCGACTGCACGTCCCGGTCCTGGCGCTGCGGGTTCGGCCTCCCCATGGACGGCGGTTCCTTGTCGTCCTGCGGCAGGCGCGCGGCGAAGTCCGCCGGGAGCTGCACCAGATGCCGGCTCATGATGTTTCCGATCCAGCTCAGTTCGCTCTCGTCGACGGCGAGTTCGAGGTCGGGCAGCCGCATCAGCAGGGCATCGACGCCGACGTCCGCGATGGCGCGTCCGATGTCCTGCCCGGGGCATTCATGGGGGCCGCCGCTGAAGGCGAGGTGGGCCCGGTTGCCCGCCATGTCGGCGCCCAGGTCGGGCCGTACGACCGGATCGCTGTTGGCCGGCGCGATGCCCACGATCAGGGCGTCACCCGCCTTGATCTGCTTGCCGCCCAGTTCCGTGTCGCCGACCGCCCAGCGTCCGAAGACCGCGGTGAACGGCGGCTCGTCCCACAGCGTCTGCTCGACCGCCTCCGGCACCGTCATATGGCCGCCGCTGAGCCTGGCCCGGAAGCGGGGGTCGGTGAGCACCATGCGCAGGACGTTGGCGATCAGGTTGGCGGTCGACTCGTAGGCGGCGATGAGGAGCAGCCTCAGGTGCTCACTGACTTCCTGGTCGTTCAACGCCGCGGGATGCTCGACGAGCCAGGTGGCGAAGTCGTCCGCCGGTTCGCGGCGGCGGCGGCAGACGAGCCGGGTCAGCGCTTCGAGGACATAGGCGTTGCTCGCGACGGCGGTCGCCGTGCCCCGGGTCATGTCGCGGGCGGCCTGGACCATCCGGTCGTTGTACTCCTCCGGCATGCCGAGGATCGCGCACATCACCATCATCGGCAGCCGCTCGGCGAACTGGCTGACCAGGTCGACGCGGCCTTCCTGGCAGAAGTCGTTGACGAGCCGGTTGCTGTAGCGGTTGACGTGGCGGCGCACCCCGCGGGTGTCGATGCGGGCCATGCTGTCGGTGACCGCGCCGCGCTGGCGTTCATGGGTGGCGCCGTCGGCGAAGACACAGATCGGCTGCCAGGTGAAGATCGGTGCCAGGGGGTGGTCGGGGGCGACGGTGCCGTCCTGCAGGGCCCACCACCGCCGGGAGTCGCGGGAGAACTGCGAGGGGGTACGGGTCATGTGCAGGTTCTCGCTGTGCCCGAGGACCAGCCAGGCGGGTACGTCGCCGTGCAGCAGTACGGGAGCCACGGTGCCGTGCTCGGCACGCAGTTTGTCGTACAGCCCGTGGGGGTCGCGCTCGGCCTCCGGGCCGTAGAAGCGGCGCACGCCGCCGGGGCCGGTACCGAGACCGTGGGCCGGGCACTCGGGGGGCGGAACCGGCCCCCGGGCCGCTGCGGACTCGTAGGGGAATGGGGTTGTCATGATCGCTCCAGGATGAGGATTCCAAGGACCAGACGGATGGGACGCGCGGGGGGGGTGTGTACTGCGGTCAGGCGAGCGGCAGGGCCAGACTGTGCAGATAGCGCATCAGGGTCATCAGTACGTCGCGGCTGGAGGCGCGCAGCCGGGCGTCGCAGTCGATCATCGGAACCTCTTCGGGGAGGTCCAGGGCGCTCCGGAGCGCCTCGACAGGGTGTTTCGGTGCGCCGGGAAAGGTGTTGACGGCGACGACGAACGGCACGCCGCGCTCCTCCAGCCGCCCGATGACGTCGAAGCTGACTTCGAGGCGGCGGGTGTCGATGAGGACCACCGCGCCGAGGGCGCCTTCGAACAGGCCGTTCCACAGGAACCAGAACCGCTCCTGGCCCGGGGTGCCGAACAGATAGAGGATCAGTTCCTCACTGACGGAGATCCGGCCGAAGTCCATGGCGACGGTGGTGGCGGTCTTGCTCTCCACCCCGAAGTTGTCGTCCACGCCGACACCGGCCTGGGTCATGGTCTCTTCGGTGGTCAGCGGCCGGATCTCGCTGACGGAACCGACCATGGTCGTCTTGCCGACCCCGAAGCCACCGACGATCACGACCTTCACCGCGGCGGTCGCCGTGGTGGGCAGGACGTCCTCGCGCCGGGGGCCGGTGATCGTGTCAGAGTTTCTGAAGTCCATGCATCACCGCTTCGAGAAGGGACCTGTCCGGAAGAGTGGCGCGGGCGACGGGCGCGCGCGATTCGATGAGTTCGGTCACGAGGAGTTCCGTGAGGAGCGACGTCACCACGCTGAAGGGCAGACCCAGGTACGCCGAGATCTCGGCGACGGATAACGGCGCCTGGCAGAGCCTCAGGATCACTGCCTGCTCGGGCTGGACCGTCGGCGACGGCTGGGCCTTCGCGACGACCATGGTCACCAGGTCGAGCGGCGCCCGCTCGCTGCCGTCGGGATCGCCGGTGATCACGTACAGCCGTTCCGGATCGTTCGGCGCCGGATCGGCTTCTCGGCGTTCTCGTCGGGGAGAGTTCATCCGGCCTGCCCGTCGTGGCGGGGCGGACTCGTCAGATGGGCGCCGATCCTGACGACCATGTCCCGCATCCGTGACCCGACGAGCCCCGCGTCGACCGTCTCACCGGCCAGGACCGCGAGGTAGGCGCCGGTTCCGGCGGCCATCAAGTAGAAGAACCCGCCGGTGACTTCGATGACGACCAGCCGCATGAGGCCGTCGCTGTACGGGATCTCGGAGGCGACGGCGGCGGCCAGGCTCTGCAGTCCGGCACAGGCCGCCGCGAGACGGTCGGCGACATCGGGGTCGCCGCCGTGCCGGGCGATGCGCAGACCGTCGGCGGAAAGCACCACGATCTGATGGATGTCCGGCACGTCGTCGGCCAGTTCCTTGAGCATCCAGTCCATGTTTCCCCGCTGCTGGATCACTTCAGGTCTCCCTTGTCCCACGCGTCATCAGAGTCTTCGTCGGTCTTCGGCTCCTGCGGCACCCCGTTGACGGCGTTGGTGAAGGCCTCCAGCCAGAGACCCGGGGGCTGCTCCTTTCCGCTGTCGTGCCCCTGGCCGTGGCCGACGGGGTGGCCGTTGGTGTAGCCGTTGCGCTGTCCCGCGGCGGGGGCGGCGGGCTGTGCGGGAAGGTTGTGCGATCCCAGGGGCGCGCGGCCGCGGCTGCGGCGTTGCGGGAGCCCGCCCGCGGTCCACTCGGTCACCACGGGGACGTCGTCCTCCATGGCTGCGGTGGGGAGTACCGGCCGGGTGACGGGTGCGACCGGTCCGGTGGCGGGGCGCTCGGCCACGGGGCGGGGCTTGCGGCGTGCGGGCACGACGTGCTTCATCGCCTCCTGGTCGATGTCGCTGGTGGGCCTCGACGTGGCGCCGATGCCGTGGGCGATGCCGGGAGCGGGTCCGGTGGTGATCATGGCGCGGGGCACGATGAGTACGGCACGGACGCCGCCGTACGCGGACTGCCGCAGCGAGACCTGGAGGTCGTACATCCGCGAGAGCCGTCCGACGACGGCCATGCCCAGACGCGGGGACTCGCCGAGGTCGTTCATGCTGGAGCCGGCCTGGGCCCTGGCCAGCATGTTCTCGGCCCGTGCGCGAGCCTCCTCGCTGAGCGAGACGCCGCCGTCCTCGATCTCGATGGCGATGCCGGTCTGCACCTCGACGGCGGTGACGTGCACCCGGGTCTGCGGCGGGGAGTAGCGCGTGGCGTTGTCGAGGAGTTCGGCGCAGGCGTGGATGAGCGGTTCGACGGCCGTGCCGATGATGGCGACCTTGGCGATCGAGTGCAGATCGACCCGCGGGTACTCCAGGATCCGCGACATGGCGCCGCGCAGGACGCTGAACAGCGGTACGGGCTTAGGCCACTGGCGACTGGGCCGGGCGCCGCCGAGTACCGCGATGGAGTCGGCGAGCCGGCCGATCAGCGCGGTTCCGTGGTCGATGCGGAGCAGGTCGTCGAAGACGTCGGGGTTGCGCCCGTGGTGCTCCTCCATCTCCCGCAGTTCGCTCGCCTGTCGGTGGACGATCGCCTGGACGCGCCGGGCGACGTTGACGAAGGCGCGTTGCGCGGAGTCACGCATCGCCTCTTCGTTGTCGATGATGTTCAGCACGGTGTAGACGAGGGTGCGCTGGGCGTCCGGCAGGTCGCGGTACATCTCGTCCGCGTCCACCACGTCCCGGAGCACCTCTTCGGGCGAATTGCCGACGCGCAGCCGGTGGATGGCGGCAGGCAGGAGCTCCTTGCTGATCCGCACGGTCTCGTCGTCGTGCGTGGCGATGCGCCGTTCCAGGTCGGCGAAGCGCCGCTCGTACACCGTGCGCTGGGTGCGCAGATGGCGGGCCCTGCGGGCGAGTTGAACGGTGAGCGCGACGACCACGACGCTGGTGAGGGCGCCGCACCAGACGACTGGTATCCGCGCGGCCGGGGAGACCAGTGCCACCGCGGCTGCGGTCGCTCCGCCCGTCAGCAGCACGGGCAGCAACATGGCGCGAACGACGGGGATTCCTCGTTCGATCGGCGGTGATTCAACACGAACCATCTAGAACCTCTGGCGGTTGATTCGGGAGGTATACGCGTGTACGAGACACTCGGGAACAAGCGCTCGAATTCATATCAACTCGACTGCTCTGCGCGTGAGCTTAGTCAGATCGAATCAGTGCTTCGGCACATTCACCCAACCCCCTGCGCGAGCGATCCCACGGATATACACTCACGAGTTTTTGCACGCACCGCCTCCAAACGTGCACAAGGAGTGACGATCAAGGGGAATGGGCGACCGGAACCCTCTCACGTACCGCAGAGAGGTACACGACCACAGCCACCGAGACGGGCACGCCTCACTCCCGCCGCTCGAAGAAAGCCTTGGCCCAAGCAGGATCTGACAGATCAACACCAAGCGATACGTGTTCCATTCAGCAGAACGTCCCTCAGAATGGAACACGCGCACATGTGATCGAAGCGGATCGAAAGGTGCACATTCATGACTGAAGGGCGGGTGTACGGCGTGGTCACGTCGGTGACGCGGCACGGCTCATCGCCCCTGGTGCCACCGCGGACCCGCGCATCGGGGCCGCCCACGTCGTCGTCGGCAGCCGACGACGGTCCTGACCGTCACCCCGGATCATGTCCGGGTACGTCCCGTCGTGGGGCGCACCGGAAGCACGGAAGACGAGGAACGGACACTCCATGGGGCCGACGCGGGACTACACCATCGAATCGCTGGACACCGGGCTCCGGATGATGCAGCTGTTCCTCACCCATGACGCGCTGACGGTCTCCCGGGCCGCCGAGCTTCTCTCCGTCGGCCGGTCCACCGCCCACCGGGTGCTCAGCACCCTGGAGGGGCGCGGCTTCGCGACCCGGGACTCCACCGGCCGCGGCTATGCGGCCGGTCCCGAGCTGGTCCGGCTCGGCCGCCCGGCGGGTTTCGGCACGGCCGTCCGCGAACGGCTCGGGGCCGTACTGGACGACGCGGTGCGCCGCACCGGCGAGACCGTGCAGAGTGCCGCGCTGATCGGTGACCGGATCATCGTCACCGACGGCCGGGAATCGCCTCATCCGGTGCGGGTCGCGCTGGAGACGTGTCGCACGTACCCCGTCCACGCCACCTCGGGCGGCAAGCTGCTGCTCTCCCGCATGACGGCGGAACAGGTCCACGCCCTGTGCCCGCAGGAGGAGCTGTCGGCGCTCACGCCGAACACCCTCACCTCACGGTCCGCCCTGCTCGCGGAGCTCGACGTGATCCGTGCGCGCGGATACGCGCTCAGCCGAGGGGAGTCGGTCCCGGGCATGAACACCGTCGCCGTCCCGCTGGCCGGGGCGAGCTGGCGGGACCGGCTCACCTTGATGGCATCCTCACCCGCCGACCGCGGCAACGACGCCGAACTCGTCAGCCTCGCCGATGAACTGTGCCGCTCCGCCGCACTGCTGGACGCGGTCCGGGCTCACTGACCCCTCGAAGGGTTCAGCCCTTCCGCAGATGCGGCGCGAGTGCTGTCGTCCACGAGGCGCGTACGGCCTTCCACTCCTCGGAGCACCCCTTCGCCCGCTCGACGGGAAGGGTGTCCGGGCCCACCAGACCCGGGTGGCGGCCGGCAGCGGCGCCGTAGACGTAGCAGCGGTGGTTGACCGCACGCCGGCCGTCCGAGGAGTGCTCGTCGGGCCCTTCGTCGACATTCTCGTTCGTGACCTCGGACACCTGCCAGGCCTCGGCGGCCGCGAGCAACTGCGCTTCACCGACGGCGCCCTTGCGCAGCAGCATCAGGGCGGCGAACTGGTCGGCGAAATCCTCTTCCCGGCCCTGCACGCGCAGTTCGAGGACGTCCACGAGGGCGTGCGCCGTCTCGTGGAACAGCGTTTCCAGCATGACGGCCGCCACGTCGTCGTCCGCCCGCCGGGGCCCGGCCCGCCCGAAAAGCTCCCGCGTTTCGGAGACTTCGTCGTAGCAGACCTCCACGTGGGTCAGCTCGGGATCGTAGGAGGACCCTTCGCCGTCGCACGAGACCACGCCGACGGAAATCGGCCGGTCCACCTCGACCAGAGCGGCGACCGCCGACACGGCCTCCTCCACCACCTTCCGCCTGCGCAGGAACGCGGCGTCGTCCCGGTCGGAGCCCGTCGGCTTCTCGTAGCGGATCACGATGCCCGAGCCGGCCGCATCGGTACGGGAGGCATCCGGCTTCTGGCAGCCGGACGCGCCGGCGACCGCTGCCAGCACCATCCCCCCGAGGCACCCTGCGAACCGGCCCGCCGACCGCATCACCCCCACCCGCTTCCCCGCATATCGCCGCCACCGCCGTCCTGCCCCGGCGTCGGGGACCAACGGAACAGCCGCTGTCTACCCCATCTCCGATTTCGGTGCAAATCACCTCCGCCTTCCCGGATATCGGTCCTGGCCGGCGTGGGAAGGCCCCTCATACAGGCGGAATTCCATGTTTACGGGCGGCGGCCAGGGCGGCGAAGGCGAACGACGATCATCCCGGTCCCGGCGCCGATCAGGACGGCGGCCGGTACCGGTTCGGCGACACCGGGCAGGATGGCGACGGCCGGGCCGCACCGGTCCGGGCAGGTCCCGCGGACAGGCCGGGCCGCGCCCGGACCGTCCCGCCGGGGCCCCGGTCCCGGTTCAGTGCCGGGCGCCGCCGATACGTCCCTCCAGCTGCACCAGCAACTCGCTGAGCTGAGCGCTGAGTCGCGTGCGGGACTGCTCGTCGAGGCCGGACAGCACCGCGCGTTCGTACGCCAGCTGCCTCGGCAGCAGCCGGTCGACCAGCTCACGCCCCTCCTCGGTCAGGCGGACATGGGCGACACGACGGTCGCGGTCGTCGCTGCGGCGGTCGACCAGACCGCGTTCCTGAAGGACCCGCAGGCGCTTGGTGACGGCGGCACCGGAGGAGAAGGTCTCCCTGGCCAGCTCGCCCGGGGTGAGCTCGCGGTCGGTGCGGCGCACGGCACCGAGCAGATCGAACTCGGCGCGGGTCAGGCCGGCGGCTCGCAGGGGTGCGTCCTCCGCCTGCTGGAGCAGGGCCGCGCAGCGGTTGATGCGGCCGATGAGTTCCATCGGGCCGGTGTCCAGCTCCGGGTTGACGGCCTGCCACTGCCGTACCACCGAGGCGACGATGTCGTCGGTCACACCGCTCCGTTCTCCTGGGCGGAGGCGATCAGCCCCTGCCGTTTCGCTGTCGCCGCGAGCGTACGGTGTCCGGCCTGCTCGGCCGCGAGGACCTGCTCCTGGGGCAGGGCGCGCTGCCACCATTCGCCCGCCGCGGTGTCATCGGCCTCGCGCAGCTCGACGAGCGATCCCGTCAGCCTGCGACGCGCGGCGTCGAGGGCGGCGGGGGTGGGCTGCGGTGCGGCGAGCGCGTGTACGGCGTGGGCGCGGGCCCGGTCGGTGGCGTCCAGGGCCTTTTCGAGGCGTCCGGCGGCCCGCCGGTTGGTGACCAGCATGGCGGCGAGCATGCCCACGCCGGCGCCGATGAGGGTGTCCAGGACGCGGTCACCGATGAGTTCACCGGCCGGATGGGTGCCGCCGAACTCCAGGACCAGCAGGGCCATCGGGGTGACCGCGATCGAGCCGAGCCAGTAGTTGCGGGTGATCAGGGCCTCGGCCGCGAAACCGAAGAACAGACAGAAGCCGATCAGGGCCAGTGGCCCGGTACGGCTGACCGGAAGGACCGCGGCGAAGACGAGGACGCCGATCAGATTGCCCAGGGTGCGCTGGAGAGCCCGGTTCCAGGACAGGGTCACATTGGCCTGGTAGAGGGAGGCCGCGGTGACGATCGCCCAGTAGGGGCGGCCGACGCCGACCGCCTGGGAGGCGTATCCGGCCAGGGCGCAGCCGATGAGGGCGCGGGCGCCGATGGGCAGGAGCGGGGAGCCGGGGGTGAGGCCGCGCAGGAGTGCGCGGCGGCCGTCGCGACGGCTCACCGCGCGCCGGGCGGCCCGTTCGGCGTCGATGCCGAACAGTTCGTCGGACGTGCCCGGGGCGGGCGGCGGGGTGGGTACGGGGCCGCGGGCACGGGCCTGCCGGGCCCAGGCACGCAGCCGTTCGGGCTCGGCGGCACAGGCGGCCGAAGAGGTACCGGGGGCGCCCCCGGCAAGGACGGCTTCGGCGTGGACGACGAGGCGTTCGAGCGCCGCCCGTGCGGGGGTGGGGCGCCCCGCGGCGAGCAGGGTCTGCCAGGCCGCGTGCACGGCGGCGACCGCGGCGTGCCGGGTGCGGTGACCGGGGGCGTCGGCGTAGGCCGCGGCCGCGTCGAGCGCGCGGGCCGTCGCCCGGCGCTCGGGGCCCTCCCTGCGGATCACCGCGGGACCGACCGTGACCAGCCAGGAGATCGCGCCCGCTGCCAGCGTCAGCGCGAGATGGCCGGGCACCTGACCGAGGTGCTGCGGGGCGAAGAGCGCGGCCGAGGTGACGAACGTGAAGATCACCGGTCCGGGCGGGCCGATGCGGGTGGCGTCGCACAGCGTCTTCTGCACCGCGGCGAGCAGGGCGCCCACCGCGATCAGAACGGCGGTCGAGCCGGTGAGCGAGGCCGCGACCAGGGATGCCGCCATTCCGATGACCATGGAGACGACGACTCCGGCGACAGCTCGGGCCCGGCGCACGTAGGGCAGATTGTGGCCGTACAGCGCGCAGAGCGAACCGGCCATCGTGTACATCACGAGGTCCAGCCGGTCCATGGCGAACAGCACGAGATCCGGTATCGCGGTGGCGACGACGACGCTCAGTGCCGGCTTGAACCACATGTCCGAGGGCCGGGCGAGGCGCAGGGGCGCTGCCAGCGGGAGTCTGCGGACGGAGGGCTGCCTGGACAGGATGGTTGTATCGCTCACTCAAATACTTTAGCAGGTATTACACCTGTAAAACAGTTCCTCTCCGCCCACACCCTCGTCGCGGCACGGATGGCCGCCCCGGCCACGAGGACATAGCGTGCGACTGCACGAGGACGCACCGACCGACGGACAGACATGCGCCCACGTGCCCCCGCGTCCACGGAGGAAACCGAATGAAGCTCACCGAACCGGTGCCCAGCGGTCCCTGCTGGATCGAACTGAGCACCCTCGACATTCCGGCCGCCAAATCGTTCTACGCGGCGCTCTTCGGCTGGCGCTCCGAGACCGATCCGCGAGAGGAGGCGGGCGGCTACACCATGGCGCACCTCGGCGACGCCCGCGTGGCCGCGCTCAGTCCGATCTACCAGCCGGGCCGGCCGCCCGCCTGGACGGTCTCGTTCGCCAGCACGGACACGGACGCGACGGTCGAGAAGGTGAAGTCGGCGGGCGGATCGCTCCTGATCGGGCCGATGGACGTGTTCGACCAGGGCAGGTTCGCGGTGGTCGCGGATCCTTCGGGTGCGGTGTTCTCGCTGTGGCAGGGGCGCGCCTTCGCCGGTGCGGAGCGGCTGAACGAACCGGGCGCGCTCGGCTGGGTCGAACTCGTCACCCGCGAGGCCGATCCCGCGCTCGCTTTCTACCCCGCGGTCTTCGGGTGGACGGTGAACGCCGTGTCGGAGAGCTACACGCAGTGGGGCGTGGCGGGCGAGGACTTCGGCGGCATGCTGATCATGGACGAGAAGTTCCCGCCGGACGCGCCGCCGAACTGGCTGCCGTACTTCGCCGTGACGGACGTGGACGCGACGGCGGCCACCGCGCAGGGGGCGGGGGGTGAACTGCTGATGCCGCCGACGAGCATTCCGGACGGGCCGCGTATCGCGGTGGTACGTGATCCGCAGGGCGCGGTGTTCGGCATCCACCGGGCGGCCGACGAGGGCTAGTGCTGTGACCGGAAGGGTGCACCGGCTCGTGGCGTCCGGTGCGGCACCTCGCCGCGTTGTCGCATCACCCGAGCGTGTCCGGCGCGAGGGCGGTCCTACGCCTCGCGACGCAGCGCACCGGACGCCGCGAGCCTCCCACCAGACCTTTCCGGTCACAGCACCGGCGCTCGTCCGGATCACACCGATCGCGACACCCACGAGCCCGGCGTGCCCAGTGTTTCGACAGCCGCCCGCAGGGGGACGGCGAACGGTCTTCCTGGAGTTCAGCTGATGTACGAGAGCGATGCCGGACTGCTCGCCCCCGGGCGGGCAGGCTCCCCCGCCGAGACGGCCGGCGGCGACAGCGCCTTTCTGCAGGCGATGCTCGACGCCGAAGCCGCGCTGACCCGTGCCCAGTCGGGCTGCGGGCTCGCCCCCGCCGGGGCCGGGCGGGCGGTGACCGCGTCGGCCGATGCGCGCCGATTCGACGTACGGGACCTGGCGCTGCGCGCACGCGCGAGCGGCAATCCGGTCACCCCGTTGGTCTCCGACCTGGCCGCCCTCGTGGAACCGGACGCCCGGCCCTATGTCCACCGGGGCGCCACCAGCCAGGACATCCTCGACACCGCCGCCATGCTGGTCGCCGCGCGGACCCTGGCCCCGGTGCTCGACGACCTGGTGCGGGCCGCGGACGCGGTGGCACGGCTCGCCGTCGCGCATCGCAGCACCCCGATGGCCGGCCGCACACTCACCCAGCACGCCGTGCCGATCACCTTCGGACTGAAGGCAGCGGGCTGGCGGGCGCTCATCCTCGACGCACGGGACCGGCTGTCGGCCGTACGGGAGTCGCTGCCCGTACAACTCGGCGGCGCGGCGGGGACGCTGGCCGCCTTCAACGCCTTGACCCCGGTCGACGAGGCCGACGCGGCCGACGACTCCGTCGCCGGCATCGACGGCGACCGCCGTGGACTGGCCGTGCTCCAGGCGTTCGCGAACGAACTGGGTCTGGCCGAACCTCTGTTGCCGTGGCTCAGCCTGCGTACCCCGGTCGCCGACCTGGCGGGTGCACTGGCCTTCACCGCGGGCGCGCTCGGCAAGCTGGCCGCCGATGTGCTCATTCTGTCCCGCACCGAGATCGGCGAGGTCACCGAGGGCCAGGGCGGCGGTTCGTCCACCATGCCGCAGAAGGCCAACCCGGTGCGCGCCACGCTGATCGCGGCGGCGGCCCGTCGCGCCCCCGGCCTGGCGGCGACGCTGTACGGCTCGCTCGCCGCCGGGGACGAGCGGCCGGCCGGGGCGTGGCACGCCGAGTGGGAGCCGCTGCGTGAACTGCTGCGGCTCGTCGGCGGGGCCGCGCGCGATGCCGCCGAACTCACCGAGGGACTGCGCGTCGTCCCGTACGCCATGCGGGAGAACCTCCAGCTCACGGACGGGCTGATCGTCTCGGAACGGCTCGCCGCCGTGTTCGCCGAGCGGATCGGTCGCAAGCGTGCCAAGGAGGTCCTGGTGAACGCGGCCGCTCGGGCCCGTGCGGAGACCACGGATCTGGCCGACGTACTCGCCGATGTGCTCGACGAGGAGCCCGAACTCTCCGGCCTCGATCTGTCCGAGCTGACCGAGCCCGCCCGGTACACCGGCTGTGCGGGCCCCCTCACCGACCGAGCGCTGGACCGCGGATGACCTCACGCGCGGCCCGTGACGCGGTGGCGCCGCGCCTCCGCCGCGCTGGGTCCGGGCCGCTCGGGGACGAATGCGGAACGGGTCCGTCCGTCGGGCGTCACCGGCCTCTACGGTGGAGAGTCGGGCATCACCGGCCCCGACGGTGTCGGGCATCACGGGCCCCGACGGTGGAGAAAAGGGGCGGGCGGAGGTGGGAACGGCCTGCCGCGACCGGGGTCACCCCTGTGCGCCGTCCCCGCGGATCCGGGCATGGACGTGCATGTCGTGCCAGCCGTCGGCGTGCAGGTGTCCCCGGCGCAGGGTGCCCTCCAGGGTGAAGCCCGCCTTGGCCGCCACCCGGCAGGACGCCTCGTTCAGCACGGAGTGGTGGAGTTCGAGGCGCTCGAACCCGATCTCGTCGAAGGACCAGCGTGTCAGCGTCGAGAGGGCCCGGGGCGCGATGCCCCGTCCCCGGGCCGCCGGCAGCATCCAGTAGGCGCATTCGGCCTGACCGATGGCCGGTGTCAGCGAACGGAGCGAGATCCGGCCGAGCAGCTCCTCGGCACCGTCGGCCGTGTCCCCGGGGCGGACGACGGCCCAATGGGCCCCGGTCTCGCAGTACCAGGCGTTGCGCCACTGATCGATCCAGTCGCGTGCCTCGTCCTCGGTGTCCGCGCGGCGCAGATGCCAGCGCTGGATGGCCGGGTCGGCGAAGGCCGCGAGAACGGCCGGCGCGTCCCCGTACCGCCACGGTCGCAGGAGCAGGTCCTCGGCGACGGGAAGGGCCGGTTGCACGGAGTCCGCGAGGCGCCCGGGAGGAATATGGGGCGGCACCAGGTACGGCATGGGCGCATCATCGCACGGTGCGGGGAGCCGCCCCGCCCTTGGCCGCGGCGTGCGAGTGCCGTCCGCCGACCGGGGTGGCGCACTCCCCCGTCCGGAACCCTCCCACCCCTCATTGAAACTTCACACACCACGTACGATGGCGGGATGAACACGCCGAGCGAAGGGACGCGCCGACGACGGCAGGGCGCCCACGCGTCGGCCGTTCTCGGATGGCTGTTCGTACTGCTGGCCATGGTCTCGTGCTGCTCGATGGAGGCCCTGGGCTCGACGGCCCACGGGGCCGGCACACACGCCGCGGCCGCCGCCCGGGGCATGACACCGATCCATCCGGTGACCGTTCAGGCCGTGATCGCCCATGCCCCGGACGACCGGGGCACGGGCAGTACCTGCCACGGGACCTCCGAGCACACGACACCGGTCGTACTGCCCGGCCAGAGCGCACCCGTGGCCCTTCCCCGCACGACCGCCACCGCCCCCCTCGCCCCGCTCACCGGCGCCGCCGCGATCCGCGGTCCGTCCAACGACGCCGTACGGGAAGTCGACCATCTCCGTCTGCAGGTTCAACGGATCTAGAGGCAGGGCCCGTTCCTCGGGACTCCGAGGACGTACTCCCGCATGCCCTCGACCCCATCGATCACGTCGAACCGAAGGACTTCCATGGCTACCGCCAAGAAGCAGAACACCCCTGCCGCCGCGCGCCGCGCCAAGCTGGAGGAGGCCCGCCGCAAGGAGCGGGCCCGCGAGCGGCGCAGCCGCGTCATCGTCCTCACCGCCTCCGTCGCCGTGGTGGCCGCACTGGTCGCAGGCGGCGGCTATCTCATGTCCGCCGCCGACAAGAAGGAGAAGGCCGACGCCGAGGCCAAGTCCTCGCCCGTGAGCGGCGAGCGGACCTGGGACAAGCTTTCGCAGAACCACGTCGAGAAGAAGGTCGACTACCCCATGAACCCGCCGGTCGGCGGCGATCACAATCCGGTGTGGATGAACTGCGACGCCGATGTCTACACCAAGGCGATACCGAAGGAGAACGCCGTCCACTCCCTCGAACACGGCGCGGTCTGGGTCACGTACACGAGCAAGGCGAAGCCTGCCGACGTCGAGAAGTTCGGTGAGCGGGTCAGGACGACGCCCTACTCGCTGATGAGCCCGGTCGAGGACCAGGCCGCCCCGCTGATGCTCAGCGCGTGGGGCAAGCAGGTGACGGTGACGAGTGCCGCCGACCCACGCGTGGCGCAGTTCTTCACCAAGTACGTGCAGGGGCCGCAGACCCCCGAGCCGGGCGCGGCCTGCACCGGCGGGGTCGCCCAGTGACGTCCGCGACCCGCTCCTCGCGCGCGATGGTGGCGGCGGGCGGGGTGGTGCTGCTACTGGCCCTGGGCCTGGTCGCGCTGATGCTCGTACGGCCGTCCTCGTCCGCGGGCTCCGCCTCACCCGCGTCCGCCCCCTCGGACGCGTCGGTCGACGTCGGGTTCGCCCGCGACATGTCGATCCACCATCAGCAGGCGGTCGAGATGTCGTTCGTCGTGCGGGACCGTACGTCCGACGTGGAGGTGCGCCGGCTCGCGTACGACATCATCAACACGCAGGCCAACCAGCGCGGCATGATGCTCGGCTGGCTGGAGATGTGGGGCCGGGCGAAGTCGTCCGGTGCTCCCCCCATGAAGTGGATGGGGCACGCCTTCACGCCCAGGGGTGACGGTTCACTGATGCCGGGCATGGCGACCGACACCGAACTGGACGCGTTGCGGGCGGCGAAGGGCAAGGCCGCCGAGGTGCTGTACCTGAAGCTGATGACCGCCCATCACCGCGCCGGTGCGGAGATGGCGCAGGCGGCGGCCGACGCGGCCGGCACCGACGAGATCAGGAATCTGGCCGCGGGCATGGTCCGGGGCCAGCAGTCGGAGATCGGGCTGATGGCGGACATGCTCAAGGAGCGTGGTTCGACGACCTGAGCATCCGGCGTTCCGACGACCCGTGCGGCCATGTGCGCTCACGGGGTCGGCGGCGGCCCGTTCGCGGTGGTTTCCCGCCACCGCGGGCGGGCCGTCCCCGGTCGGGGGACGCGGCGGGCGGCCGCCGGGACCGGAGCCCGGAGGCGCACCGGCTCACCGGACGGACCGCACGGCCCATCGCATAGGCTCGGATCCGATATGAAGAGCAACCTCACTCCGCTGGGGCCCAAGGCCGACAAGGACACCGTGCGTCGGAGCAATCTCAGCCTGGTGCTGCGGGCCGTCCGCGACGAGGGCGAGGGCGAGGCGACCAGGGCCGGGGTCGCCGCGCGAGTGGGGCTGACCCGGGCCGCGGTGTCCTCGCTCGTCGAGCAGCTCCTCGACATCGGATTCCTCACCGAGTCCGGCAAGACCTTCAGTGGACAGGCGGGGCGCCCCGGGACCGCGCTCAAGGTGGCGCGCACGGGGCCCGCCGGGCTCGGCGTGGAGGTCAACATCGACTACGTGTCGGTGTGTGTCGTCGATCTGGCGGGCACCGGCCGGGTGCGGCTCACCGAGCACCTGGACAATCGCGGCGCGCCCCCCGCCGAGGTGCTGGCGCGGGCGGCCGAAATCGCCGCGCGCACCCTGGAGTCGGCACGCGAGCAGGAACTGTTCCCGGTCGGAGTGGTCCTCGCGCTTCCCGGTCTGGTCTCCGGCGGTACCGTGCGCCAGGCACCCAACCTGGGCTGGAACCGGGTTCCGGCCCAGGAGCTCTTCGCCGCGTCGCTCGCCGCCGAACGCCCCGGTCACCGGGCACTGCCGGTGGGTTCGGAGAACGAGGCGAATCTGGCGGCGCTGGCCGAGCTCTGGTTCGGCGGGCTCGACGCCGTCCGCAGCTTCCTCTATCTGACGGGCGAGATCGGTGTCGGTGGCGCACTGGTCATCGACGGTGAACTCCTGCGTGGGGCACACGGATTCGCCGGGGAGATCGGGCACGTGGTGGTGGACGCGGCGGGTCCGGAGTGCCGGTGCGGCTCGCGCGGCTGTTTGGAACAGTACGCGGGGCAGGCGGCGCTCCTGCGGGCCTCCGGGGTCGCGGAGTCCGGCAAGGGGGGCGGCGTCGCCGAGCTGGAGCGACGCGCCCGCGCCGGGGACGAGCGGGCGGTGGCCGCTGTCGCGGGGGCCGGCCGGATGCTGGGGCGGGTGCTGTCCGGGGCGGTGAATCTGCTCGACCCGGACGCGGTGGTGCTCGGCGGTGTCTACCGGAACCTGATGCCGTGGCTGTCACCGCCCGCCGACGAGGAGCTGACCGGTCGTGTGGTGTCGGGGCTCTGGTCCCGCGGGAGCGGCCGGCTGCGCGCCTCGTCCGTCGCGGGCGACGCCGCGCGGGGCGCTGCGGCGCTGGTGATGACGGAGGTTCTGGCCGACCCGGTGGCGCACGCGAGGAGCCGGGAACGCGGCTGATACGCCTTCGACCGCGGGCGCTCGGCGCGTACGGCCGGCCACCGAGCGGACGGGCGACCGGCCGGCCCGGCCCGATGGGCGTCGAGCGGCCGACCTCCCGGGCCGCCCGGGTCTCGACGGGACGGGCACCTGGCCGACCCGTCCCCCCTTCCCCGATCGGCGGCCGGACGACCGGTCCGACCGCCCCTGCGTCCCGGCCGGCCGTGCCATGGGGGTGGGCCGGACATCCGGCCCACCCCCATGGACCCGCGCCGCTGCGGCGGAGCTCAGCGGACCCCGAGCAGGTGGTCCATCGCCAGCTGGTCCAGGGCCTCGAACGCCATCCCTCGTTCCGCCGCCGCGTTCACGTCGAACTCCTCGAACGCCGTCCGGTCGGCCAGCAGCCCGGCCACGCCGTCCTCCGCGGTCGGACGGGCCAACTCGTCGAGCCGGGACGTGCGCAGCGCCTCCCGCACCTCGGGGTCGGCCCGGAAGGCGGCGGCACGCTCCTTGAGGATCAGGTAGTTGCGCATGCAGCCCGCGGCGGACGCCCAGACACCGTCGTTGTCCTCGGTCCGCGGAGGCTTGAAGTCGAAGTGCCGCGGTCCCTGGTATCCGGCCGTCTCCAGCAGGTCGACCAGCCAGAACGCCTGGCGCAGATCGCCCGCGCCGAAGCGCAGGTCCTGGTCGTACTTGATGCCGGACTGGCCGTTCAGGTCGATGTGGAAGAGCTTTCCCGCCCAGAGCGCCTGCGCGATGCCGTGCGGGAAGTTCAGCCCGGCCATCTGCTCATGCCCGGTCTCCGGGTTGACGCCGACCAGCTCCGGGCGCTCGAGACGCTCGATGAAGGCGAGGGCGTGTCCGATGGTCGGCAGCAGGATGTCGCCGCGCGGCTCGTTCGGCTTGGGCTCGATGGCGAACCTCAGGTCGTACCCCTGCTCGGTGACGTAGTCGCCGAGCAGGTCGAAGGCTTCCTTCATACGGTCGAGAGCGACCCGGATGTCCTTGGCGGCGCCGGATTCGGAGCCCTCGCGGCCGCCCCAGGCCACATAGGTGGTCGCGCCGAGCTCGACGGCGAGGTCGATGTTGCGCAGGGTCTTGCGCAGGGCGTAGCGGCGCACGTCCCGGTCGTTGGCGGTGAACGCGCCGTCCTTGAACACCGGGTGGGTGAAGAGGTTCGTCGTCGCCATGGGGACGACGAGTCCGGCCGCGTCCAGCGCCTGCCGGAACCGCTTCACGATCCCTTCGCGCTCGGTGTCCGTGGAGCCGAACGGAATCAGGTCGTCGTCGTGGAATGTCACACCGTACGCACCGAGCTCCGCGAGCCGCCGGACGGAGTCGACCGGGTCGATCGCCGTACGGGTCGCGTCACCGAAGGGGTCACGACCCTGCCAGCCCACGGTCCACAGTCCGAAGGTGAACTTGTCGTCGGGGGTGGGCGTGAAGCGTTCCGTCATCGTCTCCGCCTTCGGTGCCGAGGGGTTCCATGGCTGGTCGAGGCGACCAGACCCTATTTGTTCATTCTCATGACTAATCATGCACGCGACCCGTTCGACACGTAAACCCCTCATCGGCGAAATCGCCGATCGACCACTGTTCCGGCCACTGTTTCCGGCGGGACCGATCGCGTAATTTGTTTTCCGTACGATCAAATCAGGGGGTGGGCTTCTGCAGCCGTCCCCGAAGCGATGCACCCGCCGCAGCCGTCTCCCCCGCGCCCCGTCACCCGCAGCCCTGGAATGAGGTCGCCCATGCCGCCCCGCACCGTCGTCATCGGCGTGGACAGCTCCACGCAGTCCACCAAAGCCGCCTTCGTCGACTCCGGGACCGGCCGGCTGCTCTCCGTCGGCCGCGCACCGCATGTCGTCACCGGCGAGGCGGGGGCCCGGGAGAGCGACCCGGAGATGTGGTGGCGGGCGATGTGCGACGCGATCGCCGCCGGCCTGAAGGAGTCCGGCGTCGCCGCCTCCGCCGTGACCGGCATCGCGGTCGCCGGACAACAGCACGGCCTTGTGGTCCTCGGCCCCGGCGGACGCCCCCTGCGCCCCGCCATGCTCTGGAACGACACCCGCTCCGCCCCGCAGGCCACCGCCCTCACCGCGGCACTGGGCGGGGCCGCGGCCTGGACCGCACGGACCGGGTCGGTACCGGTGGCCGCCATCACCGCGTCCAAGTGGCAGTGGCTGCGGGAGAACGAGCCGAAGAACGCCGCCGCGACCGTGGCCGTCCGTCTCCCCCACGACTTCCTGACCGAACGGCTCGCGGGCGCCGCCGTCACCGACCCCGGTGACGCCTCGGGCACCGGCTGGTACTCCACGGCGATCGGCGCCTACGACCCCGGGCTGCTCGAACTCCTCGGCCTGGACGCCTCATTGCTGCCCGAGGTGGCACAGACGGGAGCGACCCGCATCGGCTCGCTGACGGCCGAGGCCGCCGAAGCGCTCGGCCTGCCCGCCTCGATCGCCGTGGCAGCGGGCACCGGGGACAACATGAGTGCCGCCGTCGGCCTCGGACTCGGCGGCGCCGGACTGCTGGACCATCCCGTCCTCAGCCTCGGCACCTCGGGAACGGTCTTCGCCGCCTCCCGGACCCGGCCCGCCTCGACGGCGCTCTCCGGCTTCGCCGCCACCGACGGTACGTATCTCCCGCTGGCCTGCACCCTCAACTGCACTCTCGCCGTGGACAAGATCGCCGCGCTGCTCGGCCTGGACCGCGAGGACGCGGCCCCCGGCGGCGAAGCGGTGCTCCTCCCCTACCTCGACGGCGAACGGACCCCCGATCTGCCCACCGCCGCCGGCCTGCTCACCGGACTCCGGCACGACACCACCCCGCAGCAACTCCTCGGCGCCGCCTACGAGGGCGCGGTGGTCACCGTGCTGCGGGCCCTCGACGAACTCCTCCGGGCCTGCGGTCTCGACCCCGCCGATCCCGAGACCGCGGTCCGGCCGCTGCGCCTGATCGGCGGCGGCGCTCGCGGGCGCGCCTGGGTGGAGACGGTACGGCGGCTCTCCGGGCGCCCGGTGATCGTGCCGGGCAGCGGCGAACTGGTGGCCCTGGGCGCGGCCGCACTCGCCGCCGCCACGGCCACCGGTGACGACCCGGTCGCGATCGCCACCGGCTGGGACACCGGCAAGGAGGTTCAACTCCCCGTCATGCAAAGGGACTCGGCCACCTGGGAGCGGGTCGGATCGGTTCTGGATCGGGCCATGACCCCCTTGCTGGGCGGAGCCTGACTCCCGTACACCCGACACACCCGGCACGGTGCGCTGACCAGTTGTCACTTCGTCCGAGCCGCCCGGGCGGCGGCCCCGCGGTCACCGTCGGACCGGTTTGGGGAAGCGAAGCGATCTTCAATAGTATCCGGCGATGATCATAAGAAGAAGGCTGACGGTCGGGGTGGGTATTCTGCTCGCCACCCTGACCGCCGGGCTCGGTACGGCACTTCCCGCCGCAGCCGATGAGACCCCCACCAAAGCCGCTCCCAAGGTCGAGCTGGTGCTCGACGTCAGTGGTTCGATGCGGACCCGTGACATCGACGGCCAGTCCCGGATGGCCGCGGCGAAGCACGCGTTCAACGAGGTCCTGGACGCGGTGCCCGAGCCGGTGGAGCTCGGTATCCGGACGCTCGGCGCCGACTACCCGGGCAATGACCGGAAGGTCGGTTGCAAGGACACCAAGCAGCTGTACCCGGTCGGCCCGCTGGACCGCACCGAGGCGAAGACCGCGGTCGCCACCCTGGCACCCACCGGCTGGACCCCGATCGGCCCGGCCCTGCTGGGCGCTGCCGACGACCTCAAAGGCGGTGACTCCACCCGCCGGATCGTGCTGATCACCGACGGCGAGGACACCTGCGGCCCGCTCGACCCGTGCGAGGTGGCACGTGACATCGCGGCCCGCGGCATCCACCTCGTCATCGACACGCTGGGCCTGGTGCCGAACGCGAAGATCCGTGAGCAGCTGACCTGCATCGCCGAGGCCACCGGCGGCACCTACACCGCCGTCCAGCACAGCGATGAACTCTCCGGGCGCGTCAAGCAGTTGGTCGACCGGGCGGCCGAGCCCGTCGTCACGCCGGTGGCGACCGAGGGAGCGGACCGCTGCTCCAAGGCTCCCGAGCTCAAGGCCGGCCTGTACACCGACCGGGAGAAGATCGGCGAGCACCGCTGGTACCGGGTGGACGTGCGCCCCGGTCAGGAGCTGCGCGCCTCGGTCAGCGTCTCGGCGGACCGTGCCGTGAACGACGACTACGGTGTGCTGCTGCGCGCGCTGACCGTGCACGGGCGGGAGATCGTCCGGGGCTCGGAGTCGGGCACCGGCCGCACCGACGCCATATCCTCCGGCCTGCGTTACCCGAAGCCGGAACAGGACGCCGCGGACGACGGCACCGAACCTCCCGCCGAGACCGTGTGCCTCCAGCTGAGCAACTCCTTCTCGGCACCGGCCTCGGTGAAGACCGAGCCCGGCATGCCGGTCGAGCTGACCGTGGACCTGGTGGACGCCCCGGACGAAGCGGCCGATGTCGCCGCGTTCGGTCTCGGCCACGGCTGGTGGCTGCTCGGCGTACTGGTGCTCACCGGGCTGGTCGCGGGCCTGCTGACCGGCTGGATCTCGCGCTGGCGCATCGCCGTCTGGAGGACCAACTGATGATGCGTACGACACGTGTGCTCGCGGGCGCGCTGCTGACCGGCCTCGCCCTGCTGACGTCGGCGGGCGCCGCCTCGGCCGACGATCCGTCGGCGAGCCCGGACCCGAGCGCCTCCGACAGCGCGTCCGGCCCCACCGAGGCCGGCACCACTTTCCGCACGGCCACGGCGGTCCAGCAGAACCAGCGCGCCACCGCCGGTGCCTCCACGGGCGACTACCTGTACTGGGTGTTCCCCGCCGACGCGGGCCAGCGCGCCACCGTCAAGGCCAAGATCACCCTGCCGGAGACCGCCACCCGGCACGGCGCGTCGACCTGGCAGGTCGATGTGTACGACGGGCTGCGGCGCCGTCAGGCCTGCATGTACGGCCGTCAGACCGGGAAGGCGGCCGCCGACGCGTCGACCGTCGAGCTGACCTGTGTGCTGCGGACCGTCCGCGCCTGGTCCGAGCCGTGGGCCGACGACCCGCTGCCGGGCAGCTACTACGTGCGCCTCACGGTCGTCGATCTGCCCTCCGCGGACCTCGGTCTCCCGGTGCAGACCGAGGTCGAGGTCACGTCGGCCGACAAGGGCGGCGCCGCGGACGTCGACGGCATGCTCGCCCGGCCGCTGGTCCCCGGTACGTCCGTCGTCTCACCGGCCTCGGACGCGTCGGAGTCACCGGCCACCGGTGGTGAGGACACGTCGGCCAAGGTCTCGCTCGGCAGCGAGCCCGAGGACGGCTGGGCCTCCGGCTGGTGGACCGACCGCTGGCTGTGGACGGTCGGCGGCGGCGTCCTGGGGGCGTTCGCGGCGGTCTTCGGCTACTCCCTCACCCGCGGCAGCGGCCGCCCGTCCCGGGTTCCGCCGGGCGTCTGACCCACGTCGCGGGTCGGGCTCCGGGCCGGGAGCCCTCCGACAGGTGTCGCCGGACGGGCTCGGGAACCGAGCCCGTCCGGCGACGGCTTACAGATCCCCCTCCGCTGCCCCGCCACCCGCGCGCTCCGGGCACCACGACGGCTACCCTCGACAACTCACGTACCGCACAAGGCCGATGAAACCTTCCACGCCGTGCGATACAGCTGACGTCAGGTCGCTGCGCACCCCGCCGGGTGCGTCACAAGGGAGCGGAGACTTTCATGTCCACGGAGACCGGCCCGGCCGTCGGCGCCGAACCGCGAGGCCACACGATCGCGCCCGGCCCGAAGGGGTTACCGTTCCTCGGCAGCCTGCCGTGGTTCGCGAAGAACCCCCTCGCCTTCTTCGAGCGGCTGCGCGGTCACGGGGACATGGTCGGCTGGCGATTCGGCCCCAACTCGTGCGTGTACATAGCCGATCCCGAGTGCATCGGCGAACTGCTCACCGAGACGGAACGCACCTTCGACCAGCCCGCACTCGGCATCGCGTTCCGCACGGTGATGGGCAACGGCGTGGTGGTGGCCCGCGGTACGGACTGGCGGCGGAAGCGGTCGCTGGTGCAGCCCTCCGTACGGCCCAAGCAGGTGCGCTCGTACGCGGCGACGATGGCGAGCAGCGCGGTGGAGCTGGCGGACACCTGGTCCGTCGGTGAACGCGTGGACGTCAAGCGGGAGATGGCGGCGCTGACGCAGCGGATCGCGGTCCGCACGATCTTCGGCGTGGACACCCCGGCCGACGCCGAGGCGATGGGCCGGGCCATGGATGTGGCACAGCAGGAGATCGGCAAGGAGTTCGCAGGTATCGGCGCGCTGCTGCCGGACTGGGTGCCGACTCCGGGCCGGGCCAGGATCAGGAGGGCCGCCGCGGTCATCGACGCCGAGGTGGGCCGGGTGGTCGCCCGGCACCGCGACGGCGGGGACGACCGCCCCGACCTGTTGAGCCGGCTCCTGACCGCGGTGGACGAGACGGGCGCGCACCTCACGGACCAGGAGATACGCGACGAGACGGTCACCTTGTACATCGGCGGACACGAGACGACCAGTTCCACGCTGGTGTGGGCCTGGTATCTGCTGTCCCGCGATCCCCGGGCGCGCGCCGCGCTCGACGAGGAACTGGACCGGGTCCTCGGCGACCGGGAGCCGGAGTTCGACGACTACGCCCGGCTGACGTACACCCAGTGCGTGGTCAAGGAGACCCTGCGTCTCTACCCGACGATCTGGCTGGTCACCGGCGTCGCCAAGGAGGGCGCGCGGATCGGCGGTGTCCCGATGCCGCGCGGCACCAGGGTGTGGACGAGCCAGTGGGCGACGCACCGTGATGAGCGCTGGTTTCCCGAGCCGGAGGAGTTCCGCCCCGAGCGTTGGGATCCGGAGGCGGGCGACGAGACGGCGGAGTACGCCTGGTTCCCGTTCGGGGGCGGCCCCAGGGTCTGTCTGGGGACGCGGTTCGCGATGGTCGAGGCGGTGCTGATCCTGGCCGTGCTGGCCCGCCGGTTCCGACTGGACGTGGACCCGGGCGTCGTCAACCCCGTACCGGCACTGACGCTCCAGCCCGACCGCGAGGTGAGAGCGACGCTCCGGGCACGATAGCGGCGCACGAGGCAGGGCGGCCGGGGAGGGCGCGGGCTCCGAGATCGGCTCCACAGCCGACATCCAGACAGCAACCGATCCAGATATATCGAACCGATATGTCCGATCTGTCGCGAGATTTGAGAGACGCAGGTCACACTGTCCATGGCGGCCCACCCGGCCGTCGGGCCGTCCGGCCGTATCCGCAGGCTGTCGATCCCGCAGGAGAAACACCATGCGCCTCCGCCCCTCCCCCGCTCCCGCACTCGCCGTCGCGGCCGCCCTGACACTGACCGCCGCCGCGGCGTCGGCCACGACCGGTGCGGCCCCCGCCCAGGCCGTCAGTCGTCCCGGGACCTGCCCCGAGCGAGCCCTGGAGGTGCGTGCCGCGCCCGGCGGACAGCGGAATGTCGCCCGTATCAGCGTCACCAACCGCGGCGACCGGACCTGCGTCGTGGACCGGATCCCGACGGTCACCTTCAGAAGCCTGGACGGTTCCGCCGAGCCCGTGCCACCCGTCGGGAGCGGCGCCTACACACTCTCCGCGGGCGAGCATGCGTACGCCGCCGTACGCACGGCGGACCCCGAGGCCACCGAAGGACATGTCGTCGACAGCCTGTCCGTGGCGGCCGACCCCTCCCACCGGGGCGTCACCTTCCGCGCGACCACCGTGGGCATGCCCGCGGGAGTCCATGTATGGATCCCGGTCACCACCCTGTGGCACGAGTCGCGCGCAGCGGCGGACAAGGCATTGGCGGACGCGCCGGGCTGACGGGCGGGAGAAACGGCCGCCGGGCCGGACGGAGCAAGCGAGCGGACCACGATCCGGATGGAGCAAGCGGGCAGGCCACCGGCTGGACGGAGCAAGCGGGCAGGCCACGGTCCGGACGACAGCACGACGTCCACTACGCACGGCGGCCGGGCCGAAGGCGTGCGGGGTGAGGCCGCCGAGCCAGTCGTGAAGCGTTGACATGTACCAGCCGAAGGTGAATTCTGATGCGCGAATCTCCAGCGTTCCAAGCATGTCTGCGCAGGCATCACCTATTTCACTGTTCGGTACGAACGGAGAACACTCCTTGCGGATCCTTCAGAACCGTCCCGGCCAGGCGGCGGTCGGCACGCTCTCGGTGATCGTCCTCGCGCTCACCGCGTTGACCGTGCCCGCCCCGGACGCTCAGGCCGCGGCCACGCCGTCCGGCACCCTCGACAGCACCACGAAGAATGTGACATGGCAGAGCCCGGTCTACGCCAAGGGGACCGTCGACTCGCCCACCAAGTGCGGTGCACCCGACGACGACCCGGACAATGCCGTCTGCGCCCGCTTCGACCTGACCGTGAACCCGCCCGCGGGGCAGTGGGACGACAACCCCGAGGGCGGTGTCCCCGTCTCCATCCAATGGGAGACGCCCACGGACGACTTCGACCTGTACATCTATGACTCGGCCGGCAAACAGGTGGCGTCCAGCGCGGGCACGGCCGACCCCGAGTCCACGGTGATCCCGAAGGCCTCCGGTACGTATCACGTGGTCGTCGTCCCCTACGACGTGCACAACAATTCCTTCAGCGGAAAGGCGTACCTCCCCGAGGCCACCGACGCCGGAGATCTCACCGGCTTCAGCGGCTCGGACGGCAGGTACGAGATCGAGGCGGGCGCTCTCAAGGCCCGCGCCGAGTTCTTCACCGACAGCACGCTGCGGCTGCAGGCATCCCCGGACGGCGTCCTCGCCGACCCCGAGGACAGCCACATGATCCGGCAGCGGCCCACGGCCCAACGGCACACCAAGTCCTTCGACGCGGGCACCTATTACGGCATCCGCTCCGGGAACGTGGTGATGCGCGTCTACAAGAGTCCGCTGCGCTTCGGCCTCTACAAGGCCGACAACCGCACGGCCATCTGGCAGGAGGCCGATCCACTGCGCTGGACCGGCGGCGGCATGCGGCAGAGTCTGGAGCGCCGTGCCACCGAGCAGTTCTTCGGCGGCGGTGAGCAGAACGGCAGCTTCTCGCACCGTGATCAGGTCAGACACGTCGGCAACAACACCAACTGGAACGAGGGCGGTTACAACAACTCCCAGCCGTTCTACATCTCCACCGCCGGATACGGCGTCTTCCGCAACACCATGACCCCCGGCACCTATGACTTCGGCTCACCCGTACGGACCGGACTGCAGGAACGACGGCTGGACGCCTACTACTTCACCGGTGACACCAAGACGGTCATCGGCAAGTACACCTCCCTGGTGGGCAAGCCGTTCATGCCGCCGGTGTACGGGCTGGAGCCCGGATCCGCCGACTGCTACCTCCACAACGCCAACCGGGGCGAGCGCCACACCCTGGACGCGCTGAAGGTCTCCGACGGCTATGTGCAGAACCAGATGCCGCTCGGCTGGATGCTCGTCAACGACGGCTACGGCTGCGGTTACGAGAAGCTTGTCGAGACGGGCGCGGGTCTCAACAAGAACCACGCCCAGCTCGGTCTCTGGACACAGAACGGTCTGCCGGACCAGGCCGAGGAGGCCAAGGCCGGCGTACGCGTCCGCAAGCTGGACGTGGCCTGGGTCGGTGGTGGCTACGGCTTCGCGCTGGACGCCTGTGACCGGGCCAAGGCCGGAATCGAGGACAACAGCGACGCCCGCGGCTTCGTGTGGCTGCCCGTCTCCTGGGCCGGAGCGCAGCGCTGCGGTGTGCTGTGGAGCGGTGACCAGAGTCTGTCCTGGGACTACATCCGCTGGCAGATTCCGACTTACGCCGGTGCGACCCTGTCCGGCATCGCGTACAACACGGGTGACGTCGGCAGCATCTACCGGCACGACGCCAAGATGTACACCCGTGACCTGCAGTGGAAGGCGTTCCTCCCGGCCATCATGACCATGGACGGCTGGGCGAGCGACCTCACCACCAAGAAGCCGCACGACCAGCAGCCGTGGCTGGACGGCGAGCCGTACACCTCCATCAACCGCAAGTACCTGCAGCTGAAGGAGCGGCTGCTGCCGTACATGTACACGCTGTCGAAGGACGCCACGAGGACCGGTGTCGGCGCGGTCCGGCCGCTCTCGCTGGAGTACCCCGACGACCCGGCGGCACTGGGCCCGAACGCGAAGTACGAGTTCCTGGCCGGACCGGACTTCCTGGTCGCACCGGTGTACAGCGACACGGACGTGCGTGACGGCATCTACCTGCCGAAGGGCACCTGGACCGATTACTGGACAGGCAGGACGTACCAGGGCCCGACCACGGTCAACGGCTACAAGGCACCGCTCGACACCCTGCCGCTGTTCGTCAAGGGCGGGTCGATCGTACCGATGTGGCCCAAGGGCACCCTGTCCTGGCAGTCGCGGGACAGGAACCGGCTCGACTACGACATCTACCCGCAGGGCACCACGGAGTACACGCTCTACGAGGACGACGGTGTGACGAGAAAGTTCGCCGAGGGCGCCTCGGCCACCCAGCAGGTGCGGGTGCGGGCACCCCTTCACGGCGACTCCGGCGACACCACCATCAAGGTCGGTGCGAGCGTGGGCAGTTACGAGGGCAAGCCGTCAGCCCGCTCGTACCGCTTCACGGTTCATGGCAAGGACACACCGACGCAGGTGGTCATGGGCGGTGACCGTCTGCGCCGCGTGGCCTCCTCGGACGCCCTGGCATCGGCCACGTCCGGTTGGTACACGGACCCGGCAACCGGAATCACGGAGATCAGGACATCGCCCGTGTCCACCGATCGCGGGTTCACCCTCGCTCTGCGCCGCCGATAGCACCGGGCACAGGACGACGAGTGCGGGAGTGGGGACCGTCTGCGAACGGTCCCCACGTCCGTCGTTCGGGCCGGCTCCGTTGCCGGCGGCTTCACCGACCGGCTGCGAGGGTGTCGAGGAGGGCGGCGGCGAACTCCTCGGGTCTGTCGATGTGGACGGCGTGGCCGGCGTCGGGGACGACGGTTTCGCGGACGGGGCCGCCGGCGGCGGCGTAGCGATCGAGTGCGTGGCGGGTCTGGGCGACCATGGGCTGGGCGGGGCAGTGCTCGGCGCCGGGCCAGCCGGGGACGGCGCCGAGGGCACCGAGGTGCGCGAGGTCGAAGAGGGAGGTGTCGGAGACGATCAGGTCGTCGCTGCCGCGGATCCAGCCGATGGGCGGTTTGGGGTCGATCCCGTGCAGGTCGTCGATGCGGAAGTGGGTGGGGGCCATGGCGTTGAGGACACCTCGGGAGCCGGGGGCGGTGCCGGGCCAGTGGTCGCTGGGACGGGTGTCGCCGGGGTAGTGGTCGTCTCCGGTGCGGGTGGAGAGCATGGCGTCGACGAAGGTGTCCTCAAGTGCGGGGCGGAGCGGCGGTTTGACGTAGCTGGAGCCGAGGACGGAGCGGGGGGAGAGCGGCGAGTCCTCGCTGCGGTCGCCTTCGGTGAGGCGCTGGACGAATTCGGTGTTGACGGTGCCTGCGCCGGAGCCGGCGCCGTCCCGGTTGTTGAGCCGGCCGTCCGGACCGTGGGTGCCGCCGAAGCCGTAGGGGGAGACGGGGTTGACGAGGGTGAGGCTGCGCACGGCAGTGGGCTGATCGCGCAGGTACTGGAGGGCGATGCCGCCCCCCATGCTCCAGCCGACGAGGTGGACGCGGTCGAGCGCGAGGGTGTCACGCAGCGCGCTGAGGTCGTCGCTGTAGTCCCGCAGGCCGCGGGTGGCGTCGACGGGGAGGGGATCGGTGTCGCCGAAGCCGCGGAGGTCGACGGCGAGGGGCCGGTAGGCGTGGGGAAGGTCGAGCATGGTCTGCTGCCAGAAGGTGGCGGCGGAGACGTTGCCGTGGACGAAGAGGACGGGTTCGCCGGTCCGGTCCCCGAGTTCGAGGAGATTGACCGTGAGCCGGGGGGTGGTGATGCGTCGGGCGTGGATGCCGGGGAGGAGTGCGGGCGGGGTCATGGTACGTCCTTCGGTGGGGCGGGGTCAGCCGAGCCAGGCGGCGATCTGGGCGCAGGCGGAGGAGTGCCAGCCGAGTTGGAGGTGGTTGGCGGTGGAGATGAGGGCGGTGCCGGCGACATTGGCGATGCCGGTACGGTCGAGTGCGCTGTCGACGAAGACCACGCCGTCGCTGGGTCCCCGGTTCTCGTTGTAGATGCCGAGGACGCTGGGAGAGCCACCGGCGAGAAGGTAGGTGGCGACGGTCCCGGGGATGCCTGCCTTGTGGAGGGGGGCGATCAGGGAACCGGCGTCGATCGCGGTCTGGATACCGGTGCCGGAGGTGTAGAAGCCCTGGCCGCCATGGTAGGTGGTGTACCAGTCCTGTTGGGTCATGTCGATGCCGTAGGTGGCGTCGAAGCGGGCGAGCATCTGGCGCTGTCCCGGATAGACGTCGTAGCCGTCGGTGGGGGTGAAGGCGAATTCGGGGTGGGCGGTGTAGGTGCCGTAGCAGGTCATGTAGAGGTGGGGCGAGGGTGCGTTGACGCTGCCGCCGCACTGCGGCCAGATGCTGAAGTCGTGGGCCCAGCCGTGGGCGAAGGGGTAGTCGTAGCCGCCGTTGGGGCCGCCGAGGGTGATGAGGCGGCGTACGTCTCCGGCGTAGGGGCGTCCCCAGGCCGGGCGCAGCGAGGAGACGTAGGCGCGGGTGGACATCTCCCCCTTGCTCCAGCCGACGAGGTCCACCTGACTGACGCCGAGCCGGTCCTTGATGACGGCGATGGCGTCGCCGACCTGCTGGGCCTGCATCAGGTTGTCGCCCTGCTTGTGGGCGAAGTTGACGGCGAAGACTCGGTATCCGCGGGCGGCGAGGTACTGCATGAGTCCGGTGCTGGGGCAGGAGACGGTACCGCAGCCGTAGCCACCGGCTTCACCGGGGTTGGCCCAGGCCCGGTCGGCGTTGTCGTTGGCGCCGTGGACGAGGAGGACGGGCGTCGATCGACTGCCGCTGTTCCAGCCGGGGGCGGAGTAGAGGAGGAAGCGGCCGGAGTAGGGCTGCTTGACGCCGCCGAAGAAGGTGCGTCGCTGACCGTCCTGGTCGCCACGGCCGTCCTGGGGGTACTGCTCGGCATGGAAGCCGCTGGTGGTGTCGAGGTAGCGGTCGACACGGTCCCAGCCGTTGGCGACCGTGGTGTAAGTGGCTTCGAGGCTGAGGTAGCCGGGTGGGGCGGCCTGGGCCGGTGTGGTGGCTGCTCCGAGGCTCAGCAGTGTGAGGAGCATGCCGAGCAAGGTGCTCGTTGCTCTGCGCATCGCGGCTCTCCCGTCCGGGGTGGGCTCGGTGGTCAAGATCCGCCACGGTAGGACGGTGCGGCGGACCTTCCCATGGGGTGGGCAGCCATAGGCACGGGGCACAGGGGTGTGTCGTGTCGCCATGTGCCGGCTCTCGGAACTCGGGTGTCGAGATCCGCGTTGCCGCACCTGCCCTCCTCGCTCCTTCGTGGACACGCACCAGGATCCTCGGCCGGGTCCTGAGCTTCGTTACCGGGGCGGCGGGACACGGGAGTCCAGCCGCAACGGCAGCCAGGGCGACGGCCGCGTGGAGGCCGCTGTCGCCGATCAGGCCGTCCATGTCCGGGACTCCGGAGACGTGAGCCGCCCGGCGTTCGCGGTCGGATGCGAGGGCCGGCGCCGGTTCGTACGGTATGCGGCGGAGGCCCGACGATGCGTGGGACCGGCCCGGTCCGAGCGCGGGCCGGGCCGGTCGGCATCGGGTCTCAGGTCAGAGTGTTACGCAGATGGGGGCCGAGGTATCCGACGTACACCAGGCCGGTCTGGGGCCCGTCGTCGTAGAAGTGCAGCCGGGGCGCGATGGTGTTGCCGGAGCCGATACGCAGGTGCGCCTGCATGAAGACCACCTTGTCGGGATGTACCTCCTTGGGCACGGGAAGCATGCGCTCGCGCCGGAGTCTGTCCTTGCGGGCTACGGTGTCCGACTCCCGCATCGCCACCTTGGCCGCCGGGAAGGGGTGGTCACGCGATTCCTCCCCCTTGCACCAGCTGAGAAAGTCGCCGCCGGCCGAACCGTTCGCAGACGCCTCGGCGAAGCAGTTCAGGGCGCGCAGAGCGTCCCATGCCACGCGAAGCCAGCTGTCCACGGACTGGCTGTCCAGATCACGGGTGATCTTCGCCTTGCCGGTGAAGGAGAGGTGCGGCAGCTCGCCGAGCCGGTCGAGCAGGTCGGAGAAGGTCCCCGGATAGTCGAGGTCAAGAGTCTCGGGGGTGGAGTAGGCGGCGTCGTACTGTCCGGCTTCCGCAAGCTTGTCCTGGAGGAACCGGACCTGGCGCTGCGCGGACCGGAACTGTTCGTACAGCTCCTCGTTCTCACCGCGAAGCTCGTGCGCGGTACGGTCCGCCTTGCCCAGGTCCGATTTGAGTTCGCTGATCTTCTGCGCCTGCGCACTCTCCGTCTCCTCGGCCTCGGCAAGCATCGCGTTCAGGGTCGCGTTCTCGCCGGTGAGCTTCTCGACGTTCGTGCCGTGCTCCTGCGGGCGCGGCCTCGTCCGCTGGATGGGCAGCGAATCCAGGGCACCCGGCAACGGCTGGTACAGGGCCAGCCGTTGCGGGAGCGAGGCGAGCGTGGAGGCGGCTCGGCGTACATCGGCCTCAATGGTCCGCCGGGACATCACCGGGTGCCGCTGTGCGTCGGGTTTCCAGGCGGGGTCGATTCCCGGGACGTACGTGCGGATGCCACCGCCGAACACCGGGTGGAACTCCAGGGCTTGGTTGAAGGCGGGTTGGGCCTCGGGAGACAGGACGTACAGCACGGCGAGACCGGAGAGACGACCGTACGCCTTCTCCACCGTCGAATCGGCCCAGACGTCGGGGTCGGCGCCGTAGGGAACGCTGGCGACGACGATCGGCAGCCGGCGCTCCGCGTCGCAGAGTTCCTCGATGACCTCGGGGACGTCCTCGGGTTCGATGAAGGCGGGCTTGGCCTTCACCTCGGCGAGGCCGTCCCGGGCGTCGAGCGAGTCCAGAAGCAGACGCGCGATACCGGGGGTCTTCGCACGTGTGGGCTGCTGGTCCGCGGCAGTGGGCCGGTGCTCGACATCGACCTGGATCCAGGTGCGGCGCTCGTCGTCCTGTGGGTCGTCCCGGACGACGAGAGTGGACTGCCACGTACCGATCTGCGGCGAGGGTGTCTCGCGCATACGCCAACGGGTGTACGCACCGTGCCGGCCGGACGACGAATCCCGGTCCAGGGTGACGTTGGGGGCGATGTCGTTGCGGCCCTCGTCCAGCGCCGAGGCGTCGTAGCGCTTCTGCCTCTCGAGCCAGGTGTAGAGCTGGCGCTCGGCGTGGGCGGAGGTGGTGACGAAGTCCTGCCGGGTCGATATCACCATGCGGTAGCCGCGAGGCTCCATCGGCAATCCTTTCATGGCGGCCGATCGCCTTCGACGGGCCGCCTGGGCTCTGAGCTGTGAGGGTCGGTGGGTCGGTTCTCGGGGGGTGGCGGGCGCCGGGGCCGGGGCGGTGAGGATGCGGATCCGGGACCTCTCGTTCGGACCGTGCCGGGCTCGGTCCGTACGAAACACCCTGGTTCTCACCGTCGGCCAGGGGGTTGTCCAGGGTAAGCCCGGCGGCAGCCGTGCGTCGTACTCGACGAGGATCAAGTCCCTTGTGCCGTAGGTGACTTACGCCTCGGTGTCCTGGTCGCGAGTGGCATCGCAGGTGGGCCGCGGGACAAGTCCGGGCAGGGACTCGCGGATGGAGCGGTGCTCCTCCGCGTCCGGACGGCGGCGGGCCGGGCGCAGCGGGCGTTGTGCCCGGCGGTCGCACCGGTTGACTATCGTGATACCGGGAGCGGGCCGGGCGGGCAGGGAGTGGACGGATGGGGTACGGACGGGCGGAGTGGGTGCGCGTGCCGGTGGGGGACGACGCGGCGCGATGGGCCACCCGGGCCGCGTGCCTGCGGGTCCTCGTCGTCGTGCACAACGTGACTGCCGCGACCCGGTTGCTCGATGTGCTTCCGCTGTTCGACGACGACCTGCGTGTCCAGCTGCTGGTGACCTGTACGGGCTCCTCGGCGTTCGCGGCCGGCACGGCCGAGTTGCTGGCCGACACCGGGGTGCCGGTCCTGCCGTGGGAACAGGCAGTCGAGACTCCGGTGGATCTCGCCGTCTCCGCGAGCTTCGGCGGTCAACTGGAGTCGTTTTCCGGGAGGTTGGCCATTCTCTCGCACGGCGTTGGATACACTAAGAGGCTGGCAGCACCGGACACCGGACACCGGACACCGGACACCGGACACCGGGTCGGGGTCGGGGTCGGCCGCGGCGCCCGCGCCCGTCTTCGGGCTTGCGCCGGAGTGGCTGCTGTCGCGGGGCAATCCCGTCGCGGACGCGCTCGTCCTCTCCCACCCCGAGCAGTACGAACGCTTGAGCGCCGCGTGCCCCGAGGCGGCACCGACCGCCGTTCTCGCGGGGGACCCCTGCTTCGACCGGATGCTCGCCGCGCGGCCCTACCGCGAGCGCTTCCGCCGTGCGCTGGCCGTGCGACCGGGACAGCGGCTCGTCCTGCTCAATTCGACCTGGAACTCCGATTCGCTTCTCGGTGACGGCGGAGCGGACAGGGGCGGCAACGGGAGCGATGCCGTGGCTGCGCTACTGGATCGCGTGGCTGCCGAGTTCCCCGTGGACGAGTATCGATTCGCCGCCGTACTGCACCCCAATGTCTGGCACGGCCACGGGCCCGGTCAGATCCGCGCCTGGCTCGATCGCGCGCGGCGCGGCGGGCTGACGCTGATCGATCCGCTGAAGGGGTGGCGGCAGGCCTTGCTGGCGGCCGATGCCGTGATCGGGGACCATGGTTCCGTCACGTACTACGCGGCCGCCCTCGGCACCCCTGTGCTCCTGGGAGCGGCGCCGCTCGACGCCCTCGATCCCGATGCGCCGATCTCCGCGTTCATGCGGGAGGCACCGCGACTCGACCCCACTGCCTCGCTGGCGGCACAGATCGAGCAACTCATCAGCCGCCACCGGCCGTCGGCGGGGCCTGCCGTGTTCACCACCTCCGTGCCGGGCGAATCCGCAGTCCGGTTGCGCAGACTCTTCTACTCGATGATGGGCGCGCCCGAACCCGGCCGGCCGGCCTCGCTCAAGCCGCTCCCGCTTCCCGATTACGAGCCCGGCACGGTCACCGTCCCCCTGCACGTCCTGACGCAGGTGCTCGGGCCGGGAAGGATCGCGCTCGGCCGCTGGACGGAGCCGCCGGGAGTGCGCTCGGACGAGGGCGGGGAAGCGCATGTCGCCGTGCACGAGGACACCCGTGACGTGGACCAGCTGGATCTGGCCGATGTCATCTTCCGGGACGGGGCACCCGACGATCCACGTTTCGGGTCCCCGTCGGTCTGGACCGCCGAGGTGCTCCGCCGCCATCACGGCTGTTCCCTGGCGGCCTACGTGACCGGGCCGTCCGAGTGTGTGGTCCGGGTGCGTGGTGAGGAGCCGCTCCGATTGGTGGCCGTGCCCGCCGCCGGTACGGAAGGGGTGTCCGGTGCGGACCCCGCCGCCGGTACGGAAGGCGTGTCCGGTGCGGACCCCGCCGCCTTCGCCTCCGCCCTGTACGCGTGGCTCGCCACCGGCAGCCATGACACCGTCGCGGCCGACGAGCGGCTCGCACGGGCGGTGGCCGACGGGCTCCGCGTGCGGACGGGCAGCCGCCTGCACGACGTGCGGGTCGCTCCTCTGCCCCCTCCGGAGTCTGTGGGGTGAGGGAGCCGGAACGGCGCCGAGCACGAGGCCCTTGGCACGGTGTTCAACCTCGTGGGGCGAGGCAGCGCTCCCGCATGCGCAGCAGGTGCGACAGGTGGTAGTCCGCACGCTGGCCGTCGAGCGTGGCGATCGCCTCGTCGATCAGGGGCAGCGCCGCCTCGGTGTCCTCACCGTCCAGCCAGGTCTCGGCCAGATCGGTGAGCGTGCGGGCCGTGTTGTACGTGTCGCCGCTCGCCCGGAAGTGACGCAGTGCGGTCCCCAGCCTCCCCCGGGCCTCCTCCAGCTCACCCAGCCCGCGGAGGGCCCGCCCGCGATGGCGTTGCAACAGCGCCCGGGCGCGGGGCAGGTCGGCGGTCCCGTCCTCGTGTGCGCCCATGGTGTTCAGGATGCCGTCCGCTTCGTCGAAGCACTCGTAAGCCTCCCGGTATCGCCACTGCCGCAGCCTGAGCAGACCCAGGAACTCCACGGCCGAGGCGTGGCCTCGTGTGTGGCCCGCCGACTCCTCGGCCCGCGCCGCCGCGAGGGACTCCGCATCCGCTTCTTCCCAGTTCCCCAACTCCGTCAAGGAGTGCGCCAATTGGGCGTGGAGCGCTCCGGCGTCGCTGCTTCCCGGACGATGAGCGTCGGCGAGACGGACCCCGATGCGGAGCGCCGGCACCAGCATCTCGTGGTGCCCCGCCTTGAGCTGCAACGGCCACAGGGAACGGCACAGGCGCAGGGCGATGTCGGGGTCGCCCGACTCCTCGGCGCAGCGAACGGCCTCGACGAGGTTGCCGGACTCCGCGAGCAGCGCCTCCAGGGCCGCGCCCCGGCCCTCGTAGCTCTGTCCGGTGCGGTCGTCGGCGGGTGCCGGGACGCGCCAGCTCTCCGGGAGCGCCTGATGCGCCGCCGAAGTCGCCAGGTCCGCGTAGGCGAGCAGGGTGCGGGCGAGAGCCGCGGAGCAGGCCGCGATTCCGTCCTCCCGGATCGCTGTCGTCTCGGCGTGTGCGCGGACGGCGGGGCGGTAGTGGTAGCGCCCGTCGCCGGTCCCGTCACCGCCGCGTTCCAGGAGCATCAGGTCGGCGAGGTCCGCGAGGAGCCCGGCGACGACCGACGGGTCCTGGCCCGTGGTCCGCCCGGCCGTCGCGGCGTCGAAGGCGGGCCAGCCGCGCAGCGCCATCAGCCGGTACAGCCTGGCGGTTTCCGGCTCCAGGAGCCGGTAGTTGTCCTCCGCCGCCCCGCGTACCGGGTCGTTCTCCGCCCCGGTCCGGTGGAGCGCGGGCGTCGGGGCGGACAGCCGGTCCGCCGCTGCGCGCAGGGCATACGGCGATCCGCCACAGCGTGCGAGCAGCGACGGCAGCGCGGCACGGGCCGCGGCAACGGTTGATTTGTCGGTGATGTCGGTGAGCAGACGCACCGCGTCCCGGTCCGCGAGCGGCCCGACCGGGACCCGTACGGCGTCGAGACCGGGGAACGGGGTCCGGGCGACGACGATGGTGAACACCCCCGGCGCCGACGTGAGGAACGGCCTCACCTGGGCTGCCGAATGCGCGTGGTCGAGCACGACCAGGAGCCGACGGTCCGACACGCACTGCCGGAAGAACTCGACGAGGCGGTCGGTGGCGGGCGGCATCTCCTCGTCCCGCACTCCGAGTTGGCGGAGCAGGGCCCGGAGCGAGGTTCCGGCGTCGCGTGCGCTCCCGGCGCCCCGACCGCCGAGGTCGGCGTAGATCCGGCCGTCGGGGAAGAGACGGGTCGGCGTGGATCCGAAGTGCACGGCGAGGCTGCTGGAACCCATGCCGTCAGGGCCGTGCACCAGTGCCAGCCGGGGCCGCCCGTCCGGGCGCCGGGATGCCTCGCGCCGCAGCCGCCTCATCGCCTCCCTGCGATCCGTGAAGAACCTGATGGAGGCGGGGAGGTGTGACTGCGCGGCTCGGGCCGGAACCGGTCCGCCTGGCAATCGTGCCGCGAAGGCACGCCAGGATTGCGCCAGTTGGGGGTCGGCACGGAGCCGTTCGTGGATCATGCGGGCCACGGCGTCCTGTTCACCCGGACCGACGGGCGCGGGGACCTCCCGGCCGATGATGCGCCGCACGACACCGCCGGTCGATTCCCAGGCCCACTTGCCGGCCTCGTTGGCCATTCCTGAACCAACCGCGCCGAGTACCGCCGAAATGGCCGCCACCGAAGTGGGATCCAGCATGTCGCGCACTCCTCGTTCCCGGTGTTCCGCGCGGTGCGCCCTCCCCGGCACCGCCGCTGCCACCGTGCGGATCAACGTTAGCGTCCGACAGGTCAATATCCCCTGAACACGGGGAGGATGACCGTCTCGATCCGACACGGGAATCCACGCCGGCACCGGCCGTCGCCCTCGCCGACGGCATCAGCGGACCACCGCTCCCCCGGCACAGCCGCGGCCCGGTGCCGTCGTCCGTGACCACGGCCCTCGGCAGCCGAGGAGTCCCGCCCCTGCCCGTGCAGCACCGCGCGAAGCGCAAGTGGGCGGCGCCCCGTGCGGCGGGCACATCCGTCGAACCTCTCGGCCGGGGGCCCGGGTGCCCATGACATGGCCGACCGCATTGAGATGGTCCGGCGGAGTGACTATCTTCGTGGGGTGAGTGAGCGCGTGATGCAAGAGCCCACCGTGATGGTGTTGACAGCCCTCGCGGACGCACCCCGGCACGGCTATGCCATCGCACAGGAGGTCAAGGCGATGACCGGCGGCCGTGTCGTGCTGCGCACGGGCGCCCTCTACGGAGCCCTGGACCGCCTGCTGGCCGACGGCCTGATCGACGTCGAACGCGAGGAGGTCGTCGATGGCCGGGCCCGGCGGGTCTTCACCTTGTCCTCGTCGGGGCGGGAGCGACTGACGGCGGAGGCCGAGCGCCTGGCCGCGACGGCAAGGGAGGCCACCCGCCGGCTGTCCGTCACGCGGCCGTCCGCGGCCGCCACATGATCGAGCACGTGCTGCGGCTGTATCCCGCCGCCTACCGACGGGCCCACGGCGGGGAGATCACTGCGACCTACCGCGAAATGACCGCGGGCGAGCCGCTGAGCGCGCGGCTGCAAGAAGGCGCAGGTCTGGCGGCGCACGCGATGAGGATGCGGATCGGGCTGGGGTCGGCCGCTCCTGTCTCGCAGGTTCTCGCTGCGGCGTATCCCTTCGCCCTGGCCGTCTCGGCCGCCGCTTGCGGCCTGCACCTCCTGCGCTGGTACGTCAGCCTTGTTTCCTCACCCACCCCGTTGGGGGTGCAGCTCGGAGTCGACCTGTCGGGGGCGTGGGGCGTGTTGCTCGTCTCGTCGCTGATCGTGTGCGCGGGAGCGGCGTCGGCACTGTCCGGCCGGTGGCGCGTGGGGGTGCCCTGCACGGTGGCCGGGCTGCTCTCCTTCGCGGCGGCCGCGGTGGTCAGCGGGCCGGCGTTCGGCGACCCGGTCGTCACCCCGGCCGCGATGGCGCTGGCGGCGGTCGTGGTCCTCGCATGCCCGCCGGACCGGCGCCTGGAGAGCATCGCGGCGGGGCGGGCACGGCCGGTGCCGTGATCGCGCTCGTGGTCGTGCCACGGGCGGCCATCGACGCGCACGCGGTGCCGTGGGTCAGCACCGACTACGGGTGCTGGCCGCTGCTCGTCCTCGCCGCGACCGGTGCCGCGCTGACCTGGCGCAGCGGATCACGAGGCGTCCGCGAGTGGGGGGCAATGATCCTGGCATCCCCGCCTCTGCTCGCCCACACCTACACCACGGCGCGGGGCGAGACGGCCGTTGTCGCGTGTCTGGCAGCCGTATCGACGGCCACCGCTGCGATCACCTTTCTCGCCCGTCACCTGGGGCGAACCGGACGCACCTTCCTCTGAGCGGCCCACCACGGCCGAACGTCCAAGCGGGGCGCATCGACGTCCATCGCCCGCTCATTAGTCCGTTTGACGTAGCATTCCGTTCGACGGACTATCGGGTTCGTGCGAGAGGATGCTCATGCCGTTCACCCTGTCCCACCCCGCGGCCGTACTGCCGTTGATGCGACGGCCCTTCGGCCGGGCCGCGCTGGTCGCCGGAGCCGTCGCACCGGACATGCCGTACTTCGTCGTGACCACGGGACTGCCCGTCAGCGCCCAGTCCTGGTACGAACCGTTCGTCAACGCCACGACCTCGCACACCGCTCCCGGCGCTGTCACCGTCGCCCTGCCGTACGCCCTCACGCTGTGGGGAATGTTCCGGGTCGGCCGTCGCCCGCTGGCGTCCCTGCTGCCCGTACCCGCCGCCCCGTCGCCGCCCCGGACGGCCGGCACGCTGATACGGCGAGCCGGGTGGATCACGCTCTCCGCCCTGATCGGCATCGCGACGCATCTGGTCTGGGATGCCTTCACCCACCACGACGGCTTCGTGGTCACCCGTGCGCCCTGGCTCGACTCCGCACCGGCGGGCGGTCTCACCTGGGCACGGGCACTGCAGCACACGAGCACGATCGGCGGCCTGGCCGCCACCGCGGTGTACGTACGGCGCAGGCGCACCCGCCTCCTTGCCGGCAAGGGCCGCACCGGACCCAGCAGCGCCACGCGGCGCCGTGTCCTTCTCTCGATGGCCCTGTTCACGGCCGTCGGAGCCGTTGCCCATGCCTGGTGGTGGCTCGCAGGCCCGGAAGCGGCGACCACCGGGCTGCCGTTGAGCGTGGTGATCGAAGGGGTGCTGTCCGACGCGGCGAAAGGCGCGGGCGCCGGCCTGATCGCCACCCTGGCCCTGTACGTCATCGTGTGGTGGGCCTGGCGCGCCGTCACGGCAACCCGCCCCCGCGGGAGCGGAGCCGGCGCCGCGCACGACGATGTCCCGCAGGCCGGCACCACCGCCTGACGCGCCACCATCGAGGCCCCGGGCCGCTGCACCCAGGGCCTCGTTGTCATCCTGGAGCCCCGGACACCCGCGGCTCCGACACAGCTTCTCAGGGCGCCTTGAAGAGCCTCGGGAAGCGCGGGGCGAGCCAGGGCTTGCGGCCCCAGGCGAGGACATGGCCGCGGGCCATGGCTCCCCAGGGATCATTGCGGCCAAGTGCCATCAGGAGGAAGGCGACCGGCTCGGTGAGGATGGTGCAGTCCGGGCGGGTCGGCGGCTGCGGGGAGACGGTTGCCGCGCCCTCGGCGAACGTGACGCCGAAGCGGGCGCCGCCCCGCAGACGGACCGTGTAGCGGGCGGTCAGCCGGGCGGCGGCTGCGGCATCGACCACCCGCGGCATCGCGGTGATCAGGAAGGGGAGCGAGAGCTCGACGCGGGTGCGGTCGACCATGTGCGGGCGGCCCAGCGCACGGGCCAGGTCGTAACCGTGACCGAGCATGTGTGTCAGCAGGTACGAGCCCAGCACCGCCCGGCTCATCGGACCCAACGGGGTGACCACGCTCCCGTCGCCGTCCGTCGTGCACCGGTCCACCGCCGAGAGGTACGCCTTCGCGTGCGTCACGATCAACCCGGCCAGCGGATCTGCGTCCCGTTCCCCGAAGGCGGCGAGCGCGCGCTCGTTGGCCGCGGCCAGACTCTGCGGCGTTCCGTCGCCGTAGCTGCGCTCCTGCCCGGCCGCGATGTCCGCCATCAGCTCGTTGGCCTGCGCCAGATGTGCCGCCGCCTGCCCGACGGTCCACTCCGAACGGGGCACGGGAACGCTCGTGTCGGCAACCCCGCGCAGCAGTGCGGCGATGTCCTCGGCGGTGCCGCGTATCGCCTCGCCGAGCCCCTCGGGCAGCGTGCCCCGTGCATCGTGTCCGGTCACCGACTCACCACTTCTCCCCCGCCGGGACCGCGTCTGCGCGCCGGCCACCGGTGGACCTCGTTGTCACGGACACCCCACGGCGCCCGCGGTACACAAGACCAGTCGGCGGGGCCCACGGCAAGATCGGGGCCACCGGGATCCACCGCGTCTCCACAGCCCGGACGGCGGCGGACCCGGAACCGGACGCGCCCCGGACGACGGCGCCCCTCGTCCTCGGCGAGGCAGTCGTCGCTCACCCGTGTTCCCTCTCCGATCCGGTGTCCGCGGCTCCAGCCCATGGGCCGGTGGTCCGTTCCACGGTGAACCCGGCGGTCCGGCGCCACGAGTGGCGCGCGCGGCCTCCTCTACGATCGTCCGCGTGTGCGCAAACGTCATAGTCGCCGAAGACGACGAGAAACAGGCCGAACTCGTACGCCGTTACCTCGAACACGAGGGTCACACGGTCACGGTCGTCGGGGACGGCCTCGCGGTTCTCGCCGAGGTCCGGCACCGGGAGCCCGATCTGCTGGTGCTCGATGTGATGATGCCGCGGGCCGACGGGCTGGACGTGATACGGGTGCTGCGTGCCGAGCGGCGGGAGGTACCGGTGCTGATGCTGACGGCCCGCAGCACCGAGGACGATCTGCTGCTCGGTCTGGATCTGGGCGCGGACGACTACATGACGAAGCCGTACAGTCCGCGCGAGTTGATGGCGCGTGTCCGGACGCTGCTGCGCCGCACCCGGCGGGTCGCGACCGCCGAACCTGCCGAGGACCAGGCGCTGAGGGTCGGCGCGTTGACGGTCGACCCGGTACGGCACGAGGTGGCGGTCGGCGGCCGGTCCGTGGAGTGCACCCCCGGTGAGTTCCGCATTCTCGCCGCCATGGCGGCCGAGCCGGAGCGGGTCTTCACGCGGCAGCGGCTGCTGGAGGAGCTGCACGGCTTCGACCGGTATGTCAGTTTCCGCACCGTCGACGTACACATCATGAACCTGCGGAAGAAGATCGAGCCCGCGCCGCGTCGGCCCGCCCTGCTCCTCACTGTCTTCGGTGTGGGCTACAAACTGACGGACCCGGCGAGGAACGCCGCGCGTGCGTCGTCGTAGCGGAGTGCACGGGGTGGACGTGTCCCCTCGCCGTGAACGGCGGGCACGGCTTGGCGGTGAGCACCGGACCGGTCGTCGGGAGCGGGCCCGACTGCCGCTCCGCAGGAGCCTGTTCGGCCGTCTGCTCGCGGTGTCGGCGCTGGTGGCGGCATGTTCGGTGGCCGCGACCGCCTGGCTCGCCGTGCAGACCACCTCCGGCGCCATCAAGCAGGAGCAGGGGCAGAATCTCACCGCCGACGCCCGGATCTACAACACACTGCTCGGATACGCGGCAACCCATCCCACCTGGGACGGCGTCGACAGCACCGTGCGCGATCTGGCGCGGCGGTCCGGCCGTCGGATCGCCCTCACCACCGAGCAGCGGCGGCCCCTCGCCGATTCCGCTGACCGGCCGTCCCCGCCCGCACCCGCGCTGCCGCCGCAGGCGTCGGCGATCGTCGATCCGCTGTCCATGGACACGGCCCTGTCCCAGACGGTGGGCCGCACGGGTGCGACGGCCGACCGTGTCGACCCGCGCGCGGTCGGTCCGTTCCGGCTGCCCGCGGCCGAACGCAAGGCGTTGCGGCGTGCCGCCCAGCAGAGTGTGGCGTGTCTGAGCCGGTCCGGGGTGGCGGCGGACGCGGTCGAGGGACCGAGCGGTCGCCCACGCATCGAAGTCGTCGGCAACGATCCCGACCGGATGGACGGCACCCGGTGCGCGGGCGACGACCTGGCCCTACCGACCGCGACCGAGCGCAAGGCGCTGAAGGCACTCAACCAACTGGCCAACGCCTGCCTGAAACGACAGGGCCGCGCGGGCGTGCAGCTCAATCTGGACCTGTCCTGGGGTACGGGTACGCACTCCGAACCGGCGCCGGCCGCACCTGGGAATGCCCGGGTGGTCACCCCCGTACCGAGCGTCCGGACCGGCGACGACGACCGGGCCACCGCCTCCTGCGTGGGCACGGCCCGTCGCGAACAGCTCAGTTCCTATGTCGCCTCGCCCGCGCTGCTGTTCATCGGCGACGAGAGCAGTACGACCGTGCCCGGCTTCGATCTCTCCCCGGCGAACACCGCGAAGATCGCGGGTGCCGCGGCGCTCGTCCTGGCGCTCACGGTCGGGGCCACGGTGCTGGCCGGGGCCCGGCTGGTGCGGCCGCTGCACGCCCTCACCGGTGCGGCACAGCGGATGCGGGACGGGGACGACTCCGCGCCCGTGCGGGTCACCGACGACAGCGAGATCGGGCGGCTCGCCGCGGCCTTCAACGACATGGCCGCCCACCGTGCCCGTCTCGAAGGGCAGCGCAAGGACATGGTCAGCGATGTCGCCCATGAACTGCGCACCCCGCTGAGCAACATCCGCGGCTGGCTGGAGGCGGCGCAGGACGGACTGGCGGAACCCGACCCGGCGTTCATCTCGTCGCTGCACACGGAGGCCGTGCAGTTGCAGCACATCATCGACGACCTCCAGGATCTGGCCGCGGCCGACGCGGGTGCGTTGCGACTGCATCCCGAGCCGGTGCGTGCCGAGGAGGTGCTGGGCCAGGTCGCCGCGGCCCACCAGGCGCGGGCCGAGACCGCGGGGGTCACGCTGACGGTCCTCACGCCGGAGGCCGGCGCGCCCACTGCCGAGCTGACGGCCGACCCGGTCCGGCTGCGCCAGGCCATCGGCAATCTGGTCTCCAACGCGATACGTCACACCCCGGCGGGTGGAAATGTCACGTTGCACGCCTACGTCGCCGGATCCGCGACGGGCGAGGTGACGGCGCGTGAAGTCGCAGCGGGCGGAGTCGTAGCAGGCGGAGTCGTAGCGGCGGACGGTGCGGTGAGCGACGCGATGACCGGCGACGTGATCGTGGACGTCACCGACACGGGCAGCGGCATCTCGGCCGATGATCTGCCCCATGTGTTCGACCGCTTCTGGCGTGCCGAGAAGTCCCGCAGCCGCCGCACCGGTGGCAGCGGGCTGGGCCTGGCGATCGTACGGAAACTGGTCGAGGCGCATGGCGGCTCGGTGAGCGCGGCGAGCGTCGAGGGCCGGGGCTCGGTGTTCACACTGCGGCTGCCGATGAGTCCCGTGCGTACGGGGCCGGAAGAGTTCGGCTCGGCAACCGTGTCGAGGGGCACCGCGGAGCGCGGGCCGGGGCCGGACCTGATGCGATGACCACAGCGTTCTGACAGCTTCTTCATAACTTCACGCCAGCCTGTCGGCATGCCTCGCGCCCGGTGCGAACCGATGACCGGGCACCTCCGAGGCCGACCTGGAATGGAGCCATCCCATGTCCCACCGCCTGTCCCTGCGTACCGCAGTCCTCGCCGCCGTGGCGGCCGGCGCGGTACTCGTCCCGTCCGCCGCGGCCTTCGCCGACAGCACTCCTGTGCCGTCCCCGTCCGTCGACCGGTCCGCCCCGGCCGCGCAGGCGGCTCAGCCGTCGGCGGTACCCCGTGGCGGCGTCGCCGCGGGCGACCGTCCCACTCCGGTGCCGAGCGTCGAGCGAGCCGGCGCCGCCAGGGGTTCGGCCGCCGTCACTCCGCGCGGTGGCGTCGCCGCGGGCGAGCGGCCGGCCGGTACCTCGGGCGACAGCACCACCGCCCTCGCCGGTTCGGCCGCCGCCGCTCTGCTCGTCGCGGGAGCGGGCACGGTGGTGCTGCGCCGACGCTCCGCCGCGCAGCGCAACGGCTGAAACCGCCCGTGCCACAGCAGCCTTCACGGCAACCGACCGCGAAGCACGACGGTTGACGACGTGCGGTTGACGACGTGCGGCAGTTGACCACACGTCAATCGGCCGCACATCGATCGACCGTCGGCAACGGCCGCACCTCCCCCTGGTGGCGCCGCCCCTGCCGGGCGGCGCCACTGCCGATCTCCGTCCCGATCTGGAGCCCTCATGTCCCCCACGCCTCCCCCGTTCTGGCGCGCCGCACTTTTGGTGGTCGTCTGTCTCGTCCTCACCGGTTGCTCCTCCGACGCCGTGGACGCAGCGTCCGACACACCGGGCACCAGGGCGAGTGCTCCTCGCGACTCCTCGAAGGACACCGGTCCCGACGAGACCGGCAGGCCCGCAGGGTCCGAGCCCGCAGCGGCCCCCGTCCAGCTCAGCATTGCTTCGATCGGGGTGAACAGCCCGCTGATGCGACTGGGTCTGAACAAGGACGGCACCGTCGAGGTCCCACCCGCCGAGAAGGGCATGACGGCCGGCTGGTACACCGGTGGCGCCGCCCCGGGCGAGCGTGGCGCCGCGGTCGTCATCGGACACAACGACACCCGTTTCGGCAAAGCCGTCTTCCACGACCTGAAGAAGATCCGCAAGGGTGCGGACATCGCGATCCGCAACGACCGGGGAGCGGAACTCCACTTCCGGGTCACCGGCACCGAGACCGTCAGCAAGAAGACCTTCCCGACGGAGAAGGTCTACGGCGCCACCGACGAACGCGTGCTGCGTCTCATCACCTGCGACGGCGCCTTCGACGCGCAGGGCCACCCTGTCGACAACCTCATCGTGTACGCCGCACGGAGCTGACCGCGACCGGCACCGGGAGATGGCCGAGCGCAAGACCATCGTGACCGCCCTCGCGCGGTCCACGGACACCGGAGCCCGTCAGCTGTCTGCTCCGAACTCCTCAATGACGTTGATGCGTTGATCGCTTGAGCGCGCCAAGGCTTCTCGAAGCCCGGCAGCCCAGCGAACAGATAATCGGTTGCTTGTCGGCGATGGTGGTGGATGCAATGTCCGGCATGGTCGCCCGGGTGCGCCCGCCACGGCGGGACGAGATGAACGCGTACCACCGGGCCTTGCCACTCCGCTGTACGGGCAGAGTGCAACCGAATCGCCACACGGGAGACGCCGACGCATGACTACGCCACCACCACCGCCCGGAGCGGAACGGACTGACGGATCATCCGTCCGGATCGGCGCTCTCGTTCCGCTGACCCGGCCCGGCTGGGTCGAGGCCGGCCAACACTTGCTCGCTGGACTCGAACTGGCCGTGCGCGAAGTGAACGACGCCGGCGGGATCGTCGGAAGACCGCTTGAGCTGGTGGTCCGGGACACCGCGGCTGACCCACGAAGGGCCGCGGCGGCCGTGGATGAATTGGCTCGCCTCGGCGTGGCCGCCTTGGCGGGTGAGTATCACAGCGTCGTCGCTCGCACCGCCGCCACCAGGGCCGACGCCCTGGGCCTGCCGTTCCTCTGCTCGTCAGCGGTTCTCGACACGCTCACCGAACAGCCGACGGAATGGGTCGCGCGCCTCGCCCCGGCGCAGTCCCACGGCTGGCGGATCTACGCGGACTTCCTCCTCGGCGCGGGCCACAGCCGAATCGCCGTGGCAGCGGATTCGAGTGTCTACTGGACATCCGGGGCCCGCATTCTGCGGGACCGTCTCGCTCCGCGCGGCGGCACCGTCATCGAACTCGACATGCGCGCGCTCACCCCCGCGGCCGTGTGCGACGCACTCGTCGACAGCCGCGCGACAGCCCTCCTTCTTCTGGTCGGCCACCCGGAGCCGGCAGTGTCGATCGTCAAGTCCGTCCGCCACGACCGGCGCCTCGCCGAAATCACGATCGGTGCTCCGGCCGGACAACCGGAGTTCGCCGAATGGGCAACGCTGCTGGGCGACGACAGCGCCGCGATCCCGTTCTTGCGCTACCTGCCCGAGCGCCTCAGCCCACTCGGTGCACGAGTCGAGACGGCCCTCCGCGAACGGCTGGCCCAAGCGCCCTCCTTCGTCGCCTTCGAGGGCTACGACACGATCGCCGTCCTCGCCGATGTGCTGCGTTCCCGCGGCGAGGACCGGGCGCGCACGGCCGAGTCCTGGCCGCACGTTGCGGTCGAGGGCACCCGCGGGCGAATCCAGTTCTCCCGCACGCCGGGCATCAACGTGTGGCAATGGGCTTGGCCGCCGGTCCAAGTCGTTGATCGAGACCCGGCGGAACCCGATCGCTTTCGGATCCTTCACGCCGGCTGAGAGAGCACGAAGGTCCGACTACCCGGATCTGCCCGGATGTGTCCGAACCTGACGCTGCCCACCTGTCCACCTGTCCACCTGTCCACGTGTCAATACGGGCTCCCGGCTTCGCGGCCGGAGCCCGACCACATTCTCGGAATGCCGCGCGGCAGCCGAGCGGCGCCTGACCTGAGGACTCAACGGGTGTCCACGGCACGGCATCGCGAGCCGGTCCTCGCCCAGGAACCGGCCGACGTAGCGGACCGTGCAGATCCGCACCGCCATGCCCGGCCGGTGCGCGTCGGTACGCCTCAGCGCGATCGGATCACGGTCGTCGTCGATCAGTCTCACCAGGATTTCCTGCACCTCACCTATTCACACCCGGGGCCGCCCCGCCCGGTGACCCGTCGGCGGCGGCCGGCACCGCGATGTCCCGGCCCATCGGCCGCCCCGGCCACCAGAAGGCGGGGCCCACGTCGAGGGCGAGGGCCGGGACGAGGACCGAGCGGACCAGGAAGGTGTCGATCAGCACGCCGATCGCCACCACGACGCCGATCTCGACGAAAGCCACCTGCGGGGCGGTGGTGAGGGCGGCGAACGTCGCCGCGAGGACCGCGCCCGCGCCGGTGATGACCCCGCCCGTGGCGGTGAGTCCGGACAGGACGCCGGCTCGGTGGCCGTGATGCCCCACGTCCTCACGGATGCGATGGACGAGAAAGATGTTGTAGTCGACACCGAGGGCGACCAGGAACAGGAAGCCGATCAGCATGACCTGGACGTCGACGGCGGGAAAGCCCAGGACGTGCTGGAACAGCTGCCAACTGATGCCGAGTGCGGCGAAGTAGGAGAGCACCACGGTCAGCATCAGGAGTACCGGGGCCACCACAGCCCTGAGCAGTGCGATCAGGACGACGAAGACCACGACGAGCACCAGCGGGATGACCACCCTGCGGTCGTGTGCCTGCGCCTGGGCCTTCTCCCGGGCCAGGGCGGTGGGACCACCGACCCGTGCCTCGGCTTCGGGGATGCCATGGACAGCGACCCGGATCCGATCCACGGTGCGAGCGGCGGCCACGCTGTCCGCGTCCGCCGACAACACGACTTTCGTCTCGGCGAGTTCGCCGTCGGTGGAGACGGTGGCGGGCGTGACCTCGGCGATCCCGTCGACGTGCTTCAGGGCCTCGGCGACCGCCGGCGCCGCCTCGGCCCTGCTGATCACCTCGGCCGGCCGGCTCTGCCCGGCCGGATAGTGGGCGGCGAGCAGTTCCTGTCCCGCGATCGAGCCGGGCCTGCCGATGACCAGGTGCTCGTCGTCCAGCCCGGTCCGCAGGCCCAGGCAGCCGAGGGCCAGCACGGCAAGGACGAGAGCGGAGCCGAGCCACACCAACCGCGGGCGTCGGGCGATCCGGCCGCCGACCCGGTCCCACGGGCGGCGGTCCGCCTTCTGCGGGACGACCCCGGCCCGCGGTACCCGGGGCCAGAACACCCAGCGGCCCAGCAGGACGAGCACGGCCGGGAACAGCGTGGTCATCGCCGCGAGTCCGCAGACGATCGCGACGGCGCCGCTCGGCCCCAGCGTGTGGTTGAACCCGACATCGGCCCGGGTGAGGCAGAGCAGGCCGGCGCATACGGTCGCGGCCGAGGCGGCGATGGCCGGTACGGCCCCACGCAGCGCGGACCGCATGGCGCGGTGCCGGTCCTCGTGGACGCGCAGTTCCTCGCGGTAGCGGGCGAGCAGCAGCATCGCGTAATCGGTGCCCACACCGAAGAGCAGGGCCGTGACGACGATCTCGTTCCCACCACCGACAGTCAGGCCGAACCCCTTGGCGAGCAGGACGGAGACCGCCTGGGTGGTGACGAAGGAGACACCCACCACGAGGAGGGGAACCAGCCACAGGATCGCGCTGCGGTACGCGATGAGCAGCAGCGCGGCGACCATGACGACAGTGATGAGCGTGAGCGCGCGACCGGTGGACTTCCGGGCGTCGGCGGCGTCGAGGGAGTTGCCCGCGGGGCCGGTCAGCCGGACTTCCAGGCCGTCGGGCCGGTTGCGGGTGGCCCGGTCGCGCACGTTCTCGGCATTGTCCGCCAGTGTGTTGCTGTTCCGCTTGTCGAGGGGGACGAACGCGGTCAGGGCCTTGCCGTCCTTCGAGGGGCGGGCCGGTTCGACGCCTCCTGCCGCCAGGGTGGCGAACTCGGCGACGTCGGAGGCGACTTTGGCCCGGTCCTGTGCGGTGATTCCGCTGTCGCGGACGTAGACGACGATGCCGAGCGAGATCCTGCCCTCGTCGAAGCGGTCGGCGAGCCCGGCCACCTCGGTGGACTCGGCGCCGCGGGGCAGTTCGACGGTGAGGCTGTCCTTCTCGATCTCCGACAGCTGTCCGGCGAGCGGCACCGAAGCCATCACGACGATCAGCCAGACGACGAGCGTCAGCCACTTGCCCCTTCGTCCGCCGGTCGGTCTCAGAAGCCGGTCGGCTCGTTCGCGCGGTCCTGGCATGGGGGACTCCTCGTCCATGAGAGGGAAAGGTGACATGTGCTGTCGCCGGATGCGGGCATGACTCATCGGGCGCGGGAAGCCCGTCGAGGCGTCGCGGCACCTGTGCGGAGCTTCTGGTGGCGTCCGTACCGGGCCTGTGCGCCGCCGTGCGGCGAATGCCGGGTACGTGGCGTGCCGGCCCGGCGGAGAGCGGCCGTGCCCTCGGCCGACGGCCGCCCCTCGATGCCGGTGGCCGCCCCTCGATGCCGCCGGCAGGCCTCAGGTGTTCAGATAGGCGAGTACGGCGAGTACCCGGCGGTTGTCGTCGTCCGACGGCGCGAGATCGAGTTTGGCGAAGACGCTCGACGTGTGTTTGGTGACGACTTTCTCGCTCACGCCGAGCCGGCCGGCGATGGCGGCGTTGGAACGTCCTTCCGCCACAAGTCCGAGAACCTCGCGCTCCCGTGGGGTGAGCCGGGTGAGCGGTTCGTCGCGTGCATTGCTCCTGAGCAGTTTCGCGACCACTTCGGGGTCCATCGCACTGCCGCCCGCAGCGACCCGGCGGACCGCGTCGACGAAGTGGCCGCTGTCGAAGACCCGGTCCTTGAGCAGATAGCCGACACCGCCCGTGCCGTCCGCCAGCAGCTCACGGGCGTACAGCTGCTCGACGTACTGCGAGAGAACCAGAACCGGGAGTGCGGGCATCCGGCGTCGTGCCTCGATCGCGGCGCGCAGCCCCTCGTCGGTGAAGGTGGGCGGGAGCCGCACATCCACCAGCGCGATGTCGGGCCGGTGCTCGACCAGTGCGTCGAGGAGTTCCCGTCCGTCGTCCACGGCGGCTGCGATCTCGAACCCATGGGCCGTCAGAAGCCGGACGAGCCCGTCTCTCAGCAGGAAGAGGTCTTCGGCGAGAACAATGCGCACGGGATCTCCATCGTCGCCATGGTCGGTCCGCCCTGAGGGCTGCTGACGGAAAGCACGCCGTCGAACGCGGCGATGCGCCTCTCGATTCCACCGAGCCCGGTTCCCGCCGCCACCGACGCGCCACCGCAGCCGTCATCGCCCACGCTGATGCGCAGAGCCTCGCGTTCGTGGCGGACGTCGATCCAGACATGCTCCGCCCCGGCGTGCTTCGCCACGTTGGTGAGCAGTTCACCGACGGCGAAGTAGGCGGCCGATTCCACGGGGGCGTCGAGCCCGCCCGGCAGTTCGACCGCGACGTCGACCGGCAGTGGGCTGTCCAGCGCCAGGGCGCGCACGGCGTCGCCGAGCCCGCGGTCGGAGAGAACCGGCGGGTGGATTCCCCTTACCAGATCACGGAGTTCACCAAGCGCCTTGGAGGAGGAGTCCCTGGTCTCCAGGAGCAGCGCGCGGGCGGCTTCGGGATCGGTGTCCAGCAGTCGGCCGACGGTGCTCAGGTTCATTCCCATCGCGACCAGCCTGGCCTGCGCGCCATCGTGCAGATCACGTTCGATCCTGCGGAGTTCCGCGACTTGACTGTCCATCACCTCTCCTCGGGTGCGGGTCAGATGGCCTACGCGTGACGCGAGTCGTTCGTCGATCCGCGGGCCGAGCAGCTTGCGGGTGAAGCGGGCGTGGACGGTGAGGAGCAGGGGTCCCGTCCGGAGTCCGAGCCAGATGAAGCCGGCGCCGAGCAGAGGCATCAGCCAGGTGCGCACCCCTCGTTCGCCGCTCACATCGATCAGTCCGGCGTAGTGGTCGTGGTACCCGGCGGAGACGAGGGGGTCCCAGACGAACGGGAGAACGAGACCTTCAAGTCCGTACACCAGCAGCGCGGCGGGCAACAGCGCGAGGACGGTGCCGATCACCGGGTCGGTGATCGTCCACAGCGTGTCCCGCAGGGTCGCCGGGTCCTGGAGCAGCCGCAGGCAGTGACCCCAGCGTCCCGCGAGGCCCGGCTCCGGCTCCGGCAGTTCACGGTAGGGCCGCGCGATCGTGACCCCGGACCAGTCGCGGGCCAGCCGACGGGAGCGGTCGGCCAGCCGGCGGACGGCCGTCACGACGACGGGCAGGAGCAGAACACCCACACCGAGACCCAGGGAGGCCGACGAGAACACCATGAGCACGAAGAGGGCCACCTGAGGCACCTTCTGCGCGACCAGGGCGAGCCCCCGCAACGGAGCCTGCCGCACTGCGAGTGATGCGCGCCATTTCATTCCGGCCTCCTCCTGCGGGCTCCCTCGATCCCGTCGGAGAAGAGTCTGCGCGAGGTCGCCCTGGCAGGCATTGGGCCTGCCACCCCGATTCCAGGGGGGACCTAGACCCCCTCCCCGGTCCTCCGCCGGGGAGACGGTGGCCCGGCCCGGGGCACGGGGTGCGCGGATCGACGCTGTGCTGGATCGCACCGTCAGGTGGCGTACAGGATTCTGATTCCCCACCGTTGGTACGCGCGCCCAGAACCAGGTCAGGTCCTCCATGGACACGATCAGCGCGTCCAGTTGCCGTGCCACGTTCAGGACCGCCTGGGGCAAGGTCGGTGGAACCGCCAGGACGTCTCCCTCGGTCGTCATTCATTCGACGATGCCCTGTTCCTCGTGGTCAACGACGTCGACCAGGTCGCTGCCGAGTACGACTACCACGCGCCGGTCCGGTTATCGACGTCTGATCTCCTGCATGGCCGAACCGAGGAGTCGCATACTCGGTGGGCGCACCGAGACATCCGCGCGTCCGGCGATCACGATGCCGCGCCCATCCACCACAAGCCTCGGGCTGCTCTCCCCCTCACCGGGATCCGGGCACGACAGTGGCGAGTTCGCCGCCGCGCACTTCGCCGCGAAGGAGAAGCGGCCGGTTCGCCGGCCAAGTGAGAACAGCTGCACGCCAAGTTCTTCCCGTTGCTGTCTCCTGCCGTCGGCCAGTTCACGCTGCTCCTAGAGGGCGAGGAGGACGACGACGTGGAGACCGCCGAGAACTTCCGCCCCGATCTGAGCGACTACGTGCGCAAGTACGGGTTCCTCGCACGACCGTTCCCTGCTGCGACGCCGCGCTGGAACGGCTGCACCTCTGTGGCCGATACCTCCTGAATCGGCTTCCGCGCCGCGCCGATGGTGGAGTCGACATACGCGAGATCGACCTCAGCCACCTGCGGGGGAAGGGACCGGCGAGCACGAGAAGTCGCTCACCTCCAAGGGCCCGGCAGAACTCAAGGGGTTCGGAGGGGGTACGGGTGGCGCCGCGGAGGCCGAGAAGTCACTGCAGTCCGAGCTGATCGAGAAGTTCAACGCCAAGTTCGGCACCGACTTCACGGAGCAGGACGTCATCCAGCCCTTCAACGAGGCCAAGGCCGACAAGAAGGTCCGGTCGGCAGCCGTCGCCAACGACGACGTGGACAACTTCGGCAAGGCCTTCGCCGACAAGGTGGCCGACCACATCGACACGATTGCCGGCATGGGCAGGCAGTACTTCGGCCCCGACAAGGGGCTCAAGTCCGGACTGGACCGCAGCGCGCCGTGCGGCGTGGCGGATGATCCGCAGCAAGGAGGGCGTGGGCGAGTAGTCCCGCAACACACACGGGGACGGTCCCGCCGCGACGCCGGTTCGGCGTGCGGCGGGACCTTCCCGCGTACGTTGCTCAGTCGGCGATGAGCCCGACGAACCCGGCCCTATCAATCATGCCGGGGGCGCCAGCGCCTCGACTCCCGGACCGCGCTGAGGGCTGCCAGGCTCGCCACGGTCACCGCCAGCACGCACAGCACCGCCACTGCCGCGGTCAGCATCTGCGGCGGCAGCTCCCCGTTCCGCGGCGGGGTGGTGTAGGGCAGGGTGACCCAGACCGCGCTGAGCGCACCCAGGACCGCAGCGACGCAGAGGGGCACGGCGAGGGTCCACGCGGCCACGCTCGCGTACACCCTTCTGCTGCCGCTCACCACGGAGACCGGGGCGATGGAACGGGCGAATCGCACGACCTCGGCGAGACAGTTCAACCCTGCCGCCAGCGCCACCAGGGCCACTCCCGCAACGCCGAGCAAGGTCACCCACCGCAACTGGGAGGACAGCAGGGCGGCGCCCCCGATCCATCCTTGTCCCACGCTCTCCACCAAGGCACCGGGCCCCAGTACGGCCAAAGCGTCGCGTTTGAGCTTGCCCAGCGGCAGCGCATCGCCACTCGGCGAGTACACGACGAACAAGTTGCCCTGACGCGGAGCAAAGGGGGCACGACTCACGCCAACCTGCTTGACGGAGGCAGGCAGCAGGGCGCGCAGGGCCGATGTCGCTCCGGAGAGAGGCACATCCCGGTCGCCCCGCGCGCTCGGGCACTCAAGGCCAAGGCCCCTCAGAGCACCGCAGCTGCCGCTGACCGTGACGGCTTGTTTCACCTCGACGGGGCCGTCCGGCCCCTCCCTCACCTCGCCCGCGCCGTTCGCCAGTCCCAGTGTCGAGTCCAGCAAGGCCACCTCGGCCCCGGGGGGCAGCTTCTCCAGCCATGGTCCGGTCCTCTTTTCGGCACCGTGCGGCAGCTGGACCGTGAGGATGCTGTGCCCGAACCGTTCCCGCATGTCCAGGGCTCCCTGAACGGAGGCGCTGTGCATGCTCGGATACACCTGCACCACGCTCAACAGCCCAACCGCTATCACCACGCCCGCCACCAGGCGTGACAGATAGCCGGGGCGTCCTTGAGTCCAGCGGCCCGCGAGCAGTGTTCCCGGATACCCGCGGCGGCGCCCCAGTTCCGTGACGCCACGGCCCGCTGCGGCGAGCAAGAGGGCAATAGCCGCAGGCAGGGTGGCCAGTGCACCGACCGTGCCGAGCAGCGATACGAGTACGACGGTCTGGCTGGCGCCGTAAGTCGCGAACGCCGTCGGCGACCAGCTCAGGATCCCCAGGAACACAGGGCACAAACCGGCCCCCACCTTCACCAGACGCCCCCGGCCCTCGCCGCGTGGGCGGGTGGACCGGCCGGGCCCCGCCCACTGGTGCATCAGGACCACCAGAAGGGCGAGCAGCACCGGAGCGACCACCACGGAACAGACCAGTTGCCCCGCGTGAGCCCGCATGTCGGCGGCTGCCAGCACATAGCCGACCCAAGGAATCCGCAGATCCGTTACCAGGGCCGCTGTCATCACCGGCACCGTCAGTACCGTGCCGAGAAGCAGAGCGGGTGCCGCCTCACCGGTGCTCAGCAGCGCCAGTTGTCGGCGTGAGCCACCCATTGCACCAAGCAGCGCCGTACGGCGGTCACGTCCCGCGGCACCCAGCCGGGTGGCCACCACCGCGAACAGGCCCGCAGGCAGACCGAGCATCGCGACCAGCAAAGTGAGGAAGACGGACAGCGATCGCACCGTGGCAAGGTCCCCGAAACCTCCCGCGTCCTTGGCCCCGAACCCTGTGGCGAGCATGGCGTGCTCAACCGTGAGTCGCCCCTGGACCGGTCGCGCATAGGCGTAGCGCTCGCCTGGACTCGCCAGCCCTTCCGGCCCGATGCCACCCACAACATGCCCGTACCGGTCTCCGATCCCGTCGGCGGCGAGCGCCGGCGACAGCACCGCCTCGCCGGGGCCCGGCCAGCGTGCCACCCCAGGGGGCAGCGGGGCGTCGGAGGTCACCGGGTCCACAAAGACGACCTCGACCTGACGGTCATTCACATCATCGAGGAACAGCTGGATTCGGAGCGGAGCCTCTGCGAGCGCCCGACCTTCTTGCAGACGCATGACGGGCGTGCGCGCCGCCCCGCGTTCCGTGCGCTCCTCGTATGTGGCGACGGCCGCCGCCGCGGCCAGCAGGGTAACCGCGAGCACCGCCGTGGCGATCGTCAGGGCAACGAAGCGCACACGACCGTCCACGGAGCCGTGACCGGCAGCACGTCCCATGCGCAGCAGCTGGCTTCCCAGGGAACTGTTGGCTCTCACCGGGCGCCGCCTCGGAGCACTGACGCCCCCTGCTCCACGAGCCGGCCCTCGTGAAGGGCGAACCGTTGGTCGGCGCGCGCCGCCACCGACTCGTCGTGCGTGACCACCAGAACCGCGCATCCCCACTGTTCGGGGAGGGAGAACAAAAGGTCAGCCACGGCCTCCCGATTGCGCGCGTCCAGCGAGCCCGTGGGCTCATCGGCCAGGAGCAGAGCAGGACGGTTCACCAGGGCTCGCGCCACCGCGGCCCGCTGCCGCTCTCCACCGGACAGTTCCGCGGTCGTGGTTCCCTCCACGGGCACGCCGAGTTCCAGGAGCAACCGACGTGCCCGGCCGAAGGCCTCACCCCGCTTCACACCCGCCAGGAGCGCGGCCAGCGCGACATTCTCAACCGGCGTCAACTCGGGCAACAGTAAGCCGAACTGGAACACCATGCCCATGGTGTCGCGCCGATGCCTGGCCAGACTCCGCGGCTTCAGCCGAGCGAGGTCCTGGCCGGCTATACACACTTCGCCGTGATCCCAACGGATCAGCCCGAGAACACAGTTGAGCAGAGTGCTCTTTCCTGTGCCACTGGGCCCGGTCACAGCCATCGACCGACCGGCGGGGAGAGTGAGATCCACCCCATCGAGCAATGCTCTGCCTGCCACGGAGTAGCAGAGGTCGCGGACTTCCAGAACGGGGTGGTTCACTTGCATCACACGGTCTCTCTCAGCCGGCCGGTCGGTCGCGAGGGCGACAACAGGTTGCGGACGCGATACCAATCGGGCTGACCGTCGCGACGGAGCCCCTCAGTACGCCTCGGGTCAGTGACTCATCGCCACATATACGGAGCAGTCGTCCGGCTGGGCCATCTGGGATTCACATATCCTCGCCTTGATGACCCAACTCCCAGTACCGGAGTAGGTCTCGGTGCCGGACCCGAGCTTGTTCCACAGGTTCCGTTGGGTGCCGGAACTCGCACTACGGTAGTACTGAGCGTAGACCGGGTTGGCATCAGAAGTACTGTCCCAGGCTCCCACCTTGGCACCGTTGGCCGTCGAATTGTCATAGACCCGAGCCTGGCCGGTGCCGGAGAGCGTCGCTGTCTGGTATGCGAGCGCCGGAGCCGCCCCAACGAGCACGAGAAATCCGAGCACCGACGCGGCGATCGCTCGGCCGGACCGTCCACACGGGCGTCCAGGTCCGCGCGCCGGCTGTGGCGGCTCTTGACCATGAGCGGATAGCCGTTCTCCGGCCGCTCCGCTCCGTGGAGGGCTTCGGACAGCGCGACCAGGGTCCTGGTCCGGGCGTCGGCAGGCCGGCACCTTCGGTCAGGGCGGTGATCCGGCTCCATTCCCGGCACGGCTCCCTCGCAGCGGCCCCCAGTGTCTCGCGGCCTCTGTCAGAAGAAGACCCCGCAGCGCAGCAGCACGTTCGCGTACGGTCGCGCCTCCCCGGTCCGTACCACCAACCGGGCGCCCGCCGAGAGCGACTTGAGTTCCTCGTGCGGTACGTGGGTGAGTTCCGGGAGGCGCTCGTCCAGGAGCCGTGCGGCCTCCGGGTTGGCCTTGCGGACCTCGTGCGCCGCCGTCGCGCCCTCCACCACCAGTTCGTCCAGCAGCCCGTCGACCACCTCGGCGAACGACGGGACACCGGCCCGGAAGGCCAGGTCGACCACCCTGGGACCGGGCGGAATGGGCATGCCCGCGTCGCAGATCAGTACCCCGTCGCCGTGGCCCAACTCCGCCAGCGCCCCGGCGAGATGGCGGTTGAGGATTCCCTTCTTCTTCACGGCCCGGAGACTTCCTCTGCGGTCGGGAACGACGCCTGCGCGCCCTGTCTGGTGACGGCTGCCGCGCCCACCCTGACGGCGAAGGCCGCAGCTACGGTGAGCTCCTCGCCCAGACCCAGGCGCCAGGCCAGAGCGGCGGTGAACGCGTCACCCGCCCCGGTCGTGTCCACGGCCTCGACCTGAGGGCTCGGGACGGTGACCAACGCACCCGTACGGCTGTCGGCGACGAGCGCGCCCGCCGCGCCCAGCGTGACCACGACCGACCGCGGGCCGAGCTTCAGCAGCCCTCGCGCCCACTCCCGGGGCGTGGCCCCAGCGGCCTCCCCCAGTATGTAGCGCGCCTCGTGCTCATTGACCACCAACGGGTCGCAGACGGCGAGCACGGAGTTGGGCAGGGGCGCGGGCGGGGACGGGTTCAGTACCAGCCGGGTGCCGGGTGACATTGCACCCGCCACCTCGGCGACGGTGTCCAGCGGGATCTCCAGCTGCACGGAGACGACCCGGGCCGCCTCGAAGAGGGGCCCGGCCGCCCGGATGTCCTCGGGGGTCAGCCGGCCGTTGGCCCCGGGCGACACCACGATGCTGTTGTCGCCCGAGGGGTCCACGGTGATCAGCGCGACTCCGGTCGGTGCCCCGCCCACGAGCACGCCACTCGTGTCGACTCCCGCCGCCCGCTGCGAGTCCAGCAGCAGGCGGCCATGGGCGTCGTCGCCGACCCGGGCAAGCAGGGCGGTGCGGGCCCCGAGACGGGCGGCGGCGACCGCCTGGTTCCCGCCCTTGCCGCCCGGGTGGACGGCCAGATCGGAGCCGAGCACGGTCTCACCGGCGGCGGGGCGGCGTTCGACACCGATGACCAGGTCGGCATTGGCCGAACCCACGACCAGCAGGTCGTACCGGTCGTGCTCGTTCTCGTGCATCATTCCTGCTTTCCGTGGTCGGACAGTGCTCGGGTCCCGCTCAGGAGAAGTCGGCGACGTTCTTCTCGGTGACGACCTTGACCGGCACCTTCACCGTGCTGTCGACCTTCTTGCCCTCGGCGGCCTTCACCGCGTTCTGCACGGCGATCCTGCCCAGTTCCCTCGGCTGCTGAGCCACGGAGGCGTACAGCGTGCCCCCCGCGACCGCCTTCAGGCCGTCCGGGGTTCCGTCGAATCCGACGACGGACACGGACGTTCCCGCCTTGCTGCCGAGTGCCTTGACCGCGCCGAGTGCCATCTCGTCGTTCTCGGCGAAGACACCGGCGACGTCGGGGTGGGACTGGAGCAGGTTGGTCATGACGTCCAGACCCTTGGTGCGGTCGAAGTCCGCGGGCTGCTTGGCCACGACCTTGATGCCGGGGTACGCCTTGAGTCCTTCGGCGAAGCCCGCTCCGCGCTCCCGGCTGGCCGAGGTGCCCGCGGTGCCCTGCAGGATGACGATGTCGCCCTTGCCGCCGAGCTTGTCGGCCAGCGCCTTCGCCGCGAGCTTGCCTCCCGCGACGTTGTCGGAGGCCACCAGCGTCGCGGTCTTCGCCTTGTTGACGCCTCGGTCCGCGGCGATCACCGGGATGTCCGCCTGGTTGGCGCTCCGGACGGCGGGGCCCGCCGCGTCGGAGTCCACCGGGTTGACGATGATGGACTTCACTCCGGAGCTCGTGAAGTTCTGCAGCTGGTTGGCCTGTTGCGACGCGTCGTTCTGCGCGTCGGTGACGGTGAGGTCGACCCCGTCCGCCTTCGCCTCCGCCTGCGCGCCCGCCTTCATCTGGACGAAGAACGGGTTGTTGAGCGTGGAGAGCGACATGCCCACCTTGGTGATCCCGCCGGAGGAGCCACGGTTGAGGTACGACACCCCGCCCACGACGACGGCCACACACAGCGCGGCGATCCCGAACTTCACCGCTCCGGCTCCCTTGCGGCCGGACCCCGGCGAGCCCGGGGCGCCGGAGGAACCTGTCGAGGTGGCGGCCTTGGCCCCGGCCTTGCGGCGCAGCGTGTCCAGCAGCACCGCGAGGGCGATGACCACACCGATGACGACCTGCTGCCAGAAGGCCGAGACGGACAGGAGGTTGAGTCCGTTGCGCAGCACGGCGAGGATGAGCGCGCCGATCAGGGTGCCGGACGCCTTGCCGACGCCTCCGGCCAGGCTGGCGCCGCCGATGACGACCGCGGCGATCGCGTCGAGCTCGTACCCCTGCGCGGCCTGCGGCTGGGCGGAGGTCAGACGGGACGCGAGAACGATGCCCGCGACCGCGGCGAAGAGCCCGGACAGGGCGTAGATGGCCAGCTTCTGGCGCTTGACGCGCAGTCCGGAGAGGCGGGCCGCCTCCTCGTTGCCGCCGATCGCGTACATCGAGCGTCCGATGTAGGTACGGGCGAGGATCAGTGCCGTGATCAGGCCCATCGCGACCATGACGAGGACCGGGACGGGCAGCCAGCCGCCGAGCGTGTCACCGAGGACGGAGACCGAGTCGGGGAAGGCGATCGGGCTGCCCTGGGAGATGACCAGGGACAGGCCGCGCGCGATGGAGAGCATGGCCAGTGTCGCGATGAACGGCGGCAGTTTGCCGTACGAGACGAGGGCGCCGTTGACGAAGCCACAGGCGATGCCCGTAGCGACGGCCAGCACGACCGCAAGCCAGACGGGCACGCCTTCCGACGTCGCCGACCAGGCCAGCACGGTCGCGGAGAGCGCGGCGACCGAGCCCACGGACAGGTCGATGCCGGCCGAGACGATGACGAAGGTGACGCCGAACGCGAGGATCGCGGTGACAGCGGCCTGCACACCGACGTTCAGCAGGTTCTGGGTGGTGAGGAAGTCGCCGGAGAGCAGCGACATCGCCACCAGCAGGACGACCAGGGCGCTGAGGGCGCCGTTGTCGAGCAGGAGGCGGCGGATCGTGCGTCCTGCGGCGCCACTCGCGCCCGAATCGCTCTTGAGCGTGTCAGTGGCCACGGGGGCTCTCCTCTTCGTTCACAGCCGGAGTTGTTGCGGGAGTCGCTATGGGGGCCGCGCTGACGGCGAGCGCCATCACCGCGTCCTGGGTCGCTTCGTGCGCGGGGAGTTCCCCGGCGATGCGACCCTGGGCCATGACCAGCACCCGGTCGCTCATGCCGAGGACTTCGGGCAGGTCGCTGGAGATCATCAGAACGGCGTGGCCGGCGGCCGTCAGCTCGTTGATGAGCTGGTAGATCTCGACCTTGGCGCCCACGTCGATGCCGCGCGTCGGTTCGTCGAGGATCAGCACCCGGGTGTCGGCGAGCAGCCACTTGCCGATGACGACCTTCTGCTGGTTGCCGCCGGAGAGCGTGCGGACGTGCTGGCCGAGGCCCGCCATCCGTACCCCGAGCTGTTCGGCGATCCGGGCGGCGGCCGTGCGCTGTCCCTTGAGGTCCACGAGCCCGGAGCGGCTCGCCGAACGCAGGGTGACCAGGCCGAGGTTCTCCTGCACGGAGGCATCGAGGACCAGCCCCTGGGCCTTGCGGTCCTCCGGCACGAGACCGATCCCGGCGCCCATGGCAGCGGTCACGTCGTACTTGGCCAGCCGCCGGCCCCGTACGTCGACGGTGCCCGTGTCATAGGGGTCCGCGCCGAACACGGCACGCGCGACCTCGGTGCGTCCGGCGCCGACGAGACCTGCGAGGCCGACGACCTCGCCCGCCCGTACGTCGAAACTGACGTCGTGGAAGACGCCGTTGCGGGTCAGCCCGCGCACGGCGAGCAGGGGGTCTCCCGCTTGCGGGCGCTCCCTCGGGTACTGCTGCTCGATGCTGCGGCCCACCATGAGCTGTACGAGCTCCGCCTCGGGGGTCGAGGCGGGTACCTGGTCGATGCTGCGGCCGTCGCGCAGCACCGTGACCCGGTCGCCGAGCGCCGCGATCTCTTCGAGGTGGTGGGTGATGAAGATGATGCCCACGTCCTCTTCGCGCAGCTGTCGCACGATCCGGAAGAGTTTCTCGACCTCCTCGGACGTGAGTACCGCCGTCGGCTCGTCCATGATCAGCACGCGTGCTTCGAGGCTGAGCGCCTTGGCGATCTCCACCATCTGCAGCCGGGCGATGCCCAGTTCGCGCACCTTGGCCTTCGGTGAGACGTGCAGGCCGACACGGTGCAGCAACACCTCGGCGTCCGCCTCCATGCGGCGCCGGTCGATCATCCCGAGGCGGCGCGGCTGCCGGCCGAGGAAAATGTTCTCGGCGACGGTGAGATCGGGTACCAGGTTGAACTCCTGGTAGATCGTGGCGATTCCGAGCCGTTCGGCGTCCTGTGCCCCGTGGATGCGGACCTCACGCCCCTGGGCCAGGATCCGGCCGCTGTCGGGGCGGTAGGCACCGGAGAGCATCTTGATGAGGGTGCTCTTTCCCGCTCCGTTCTCACCGAGCAGGACATGCACTTCGCCGCTCCGCAGGTCGAAGTCGACGCTGTCGAGGGCGACCACGCCGGGAAAGGTCTTGCGTACGCCTTCGATGCGCAGCAACTCGTCCTGGGTGCTCACAGGCTGCTCCTCCGGTTCGAAGCGTGTTCGCCGCAGGAGCTGCGTACGACGAGACGGGCGGGAAGGGTCACGGACTGCGGGGTCCGTCCCTCGATGAGGTCGACCAGCGCGCGCACGGCGCAGCGGCCGAGCTCTCCGGTCGGTTGGGCGATCGCCGTGATCGGAGGGGCGGTGTGCACGAACCACGGGATGTCGTCGAAGGCCGCCAGCCCGATGTCCTGAGGAACGCTCAGCCCGTGCGCGCGGATCGCGTCCAGCGCGCCGAGCGCCATCAGGTTGTCGGCGGCGAACACGACCTCGGGCGGTTCGGGAAGGGCCAGGAAGCGTTCGGTGACGCGGCGCCCGCTGTCCGCCCGGAAGTCACCCTGGCCGATGTAGGCGTCGGGCAGCGCGAGCCCGTGCTCGCGCAGTGCCTCGCGGAAGGCGTCGACCCGCTCGTTGCCCGTGGTGGTGGCTGCCGGACCCGCGATGATGGCGAGCCTGCGGTGACCGAGACGGTGCAGGTGGGCGACCAGGTCCCGGATCGCGTCGCGGCCGTCGGCGCGCACCACGGGGACGTCCACGCCCTCGATCCAGCGGTCCACGAAGACCATCGGCGTACCGCTGTCGCCCGGGCCCGGCAGGAGCGGGGAACTTCCGTCGGCCGGGGAGACGAGGAGTCCGTCGATCCTGCGGTCGAGGAGCGTCCGGACGTGATGGTCCTGCAGGTCGGGCTGTTCGTCGGCGTTCCCGATGATGACGCTGTAGCCGAGCGCGCGGGCCTCTTCCTCGACGAAGCGGGCCAGTTCGGTGAAGTACGGGTTGAGTACGTCACTGATGACCAGGCCGAGGGTGCGCGTCTGATCGGTGCGCAGCGAGCGGGCCACGGCGTTGGGCCGGTAGCCGAGGGAGTCGACAGCGGCAAGGACGCGTCTGCGCGCGTCGGGGCTGACGGAGGGATGGCTGTTGAGAACGCGGGAGACCGTGGCGACGGACACTCCCGCCTCGGCCGCGACATCCTTGATGCTCGCCATTTCCGGACCACCTCCTTGTGGTTTCCGTGAGCCTCGAAACCAGCAGCTCAGCGCCGTGGAATCGATTACAACGATGATTGGAAACGATTACATGGCTGAAAACAACCCCCTTCTGAGCGTCCGAGATCGGATCGTGACCAAAGTGGGGCGCGTCACACGAAGCCTCTGCCACGCGACGTCGAGGACGCCGGCTCCACTGCCCGCGGACCCGAAGGAACGGAGCGGCCGGGAGGGGCCAGGAGTAGCCGGGAAGGGGCCGGGGAGAGAGGCCGGCGGCAGAAGGGCCGCGAGAGGCTGGAGGGCGAACAGACCGCGAGGGGCCATGAGCGGCCGGAGGGCGAACAGCCCGGACTCCGGCAGCCGATGGACACCCGCTTCCACACGACACGATTCCGCGGATGGTCGGGGCCGGGCGCACGGCTCACACCGGTGCCCACAACATGGTGGCACCCGAAGCCTGATACTTCGTCGACATGCGTACCGGCACCCACGAAGGGGCCGGTCCCGCACGGGGCCTCGACGGCGACGGTCAGCGGCGGTGAGTGACCGCCGGCCCGGGCGTCGTCGCGCGACGGGTCCGCCGAACCGATGCGGACGGTGTGACGGCGCGGGAGCGGGAGCGGGCCGATGGTGTCAGCCCGCTCCCGCGAGGTCAGTCGCCGGCCGGAGTGCCCGTCACCTTCAGGTGACGGATGCGGCCCGTGTTGTCGAAGGATCCGAAGCCCACCCGACCCGAGGCGAAGACCGGGTCGGTGGCGGTGATCAGGGGGTTGGGGCTGCCGTCCAGGTAGACGGCGGTCTCACCGGTGTCGGCACAGTGGGTGAGGCGCACCTTGTGCCATCCCTCGTCCTTGATCGCCGGAGGAGCGCCGAAACTGCCGTTCCACTGATCGTCGATGCGCAGCCGGTCGGCGTCGTCGACCGTGAACATACCGTTGTGCGGGTAGATGCTGTTGTCGCTCGACAAGTGCGCGTACTGGTATCGGGTGTCCGACTGATAGTCCCAGATGAGAATGACGTCACGGTTGGTGATCTCGACGGGGGTGTCGATCCGCACCTCCGCCTCGACGGTGACGGAGGAATGGCGCGGGCCGGCGGTCAGGACGGCGTACTCGAAGGGACGCCGCGGCCCGGGGCGGGCGACGCCCGGCTCGGTCAGGATCGTCTCGCGTTCGGTGTAGGCCCACTTGGCCGGGGTGACCGGCGCCCAGTTGTCGGGGCCGGTGGTGTGGGTGGAGGGGGTGTTGCCGACCTCGCAGTCGGCGAAGGTGCGGGTCCCGGTCACCTTCCAGACCTTGCCGTTGGCCTTCGAGACGATGTACAGGCCGCCGCTGCGGTCGGAGCCGAAGCGCAGGTCGACACGTTGGTCCCCGGCGAGGTCGCGCATGGTGACCGTCTTCCCGGTGGACTTGTCGAAGAGCATCAGTTGCTCAAGCGGCGCGAGCCCGGCGCCGCGGCGCATGTCGCGGGTGTCCGCGGCCAGGATCCGGCCGTCCACGAGGTCGCCGAAGATGTACTTCCCGCGCAGCGCCGGCGCGTCCTTGCCGCGGTAGACGGAGCCGCCGGCGATGGCGCGGCCCACGTCGGACCGGCAGTTCCAGTCGGGTCCCGGGTCGTGGTCGTAGGCGGCGACCGGGTAGGTGTAGCCGTACTGGGCGTCATCGGCGGGGAGGGGGAGGATACGGGCGCACGGGTCGGTGGCCTCCTTGTCGAACACGAAGGGGCCCTCGCGCTCGCTCCAGCCGAAGTTGTCACCGGCCTTGACCTCGTACACCGACTCGATGGCGTGCTCGCCGATGTGACCGAGATACATACGGTGGCTGCCGCCCGTGTCCCAGCTGAAGCGGTGCGGGTCCCGCATGCCTATGGCGTAGATCTCCCCGAGGGCACCGGACTCGCCGACGAACGGGTTGGACGCGGGGATGCCGTACCGGCCGTTGGCGCTGTCACGACCCGCGGGGTCGATCCGCAGGAGCTTGCCGTGCGGGAGTGTCAGGTTCTGCGGCTCGCTGTTGCCGACACCCTGCCCTCCGTCGCCCACCGCGAGGTAGAGGAGGCCGTAGTCCTCGTCGTGGGGCTTGGCCGTCGGGTTGAAGTCGATCTGCTGAATGCCGTGCACCTGGCCGGAGAAGCCGATCCGCAGCACCTCGCGACGGGTGCCGTGGAAGACGGCAGCGGAGGGGTCGTCGGCGGTCCACTCGGTGACGATGCCGTGATACGTGAGTGTGCCCGCCTGCCGGTAATCGGGGATCTCGGTGGCCTGCGAGGCGAGTTCGGTATGAACGGTGTAGAACCGCCCGTTCGCCGCGAACTCCGGGTGGAACGCTGCGTACCCGAGACCCTGGCCGAGACCGCGGCCCGAGAAGAAGTGCGAGAACGCCGCCTTGACGTCCAGGTAGGGGTGCGGGGTACCCCCGGACTTCCGCGTCGCGGCACCGGGGTCGGTGAGGTAAAGGGTGCCGTTGAGGTCGGGGGTCGCCATCCGGCCCGAGCCGTCGGGAAGTTCATTGATGGTGTTGATCCGGGCGTGGCGCACCAGGCGCGGATCCGTCGGCGCCGGGACGGGATCCGACTCGGGGAACTGTGCGAACTCCTGCAGGACGAGGCCTGTCCTGGACTGGACGGGCTTCTGCGGAATGGGGTCGGTCAGGGCGGCTGTCGTTGCGGCGGGCTCGTCGGCGTGGGAGGGCGCGGCGAGACCGCCGACAGCGAGGGCTGCGACGGCGGCCACGGCCGCCCAGCTCTTTCGGTACGTACGTCGTGAGGCCATGCGGATCCCTTCGGGCTGGCGCGACAAGGAGGTGAGGAAAGGACGATCCGAGGACGAGAACGGTCAGTGGCCCCGCGTCATGCGCCGGTACTCCGCCGCCACCGCTCCGGCCGGCACCGGGCGGTCCAGGAACAGGAGGTCGTCCATGCGGCAGTCGCAGGCATTGCTCTCCCGGGTGTTCTGGGGAAAGCTCCCGCCGATCTTGATGCCGCGGGGATCCGTGGGCGAGGCGCGGTGGGGCGCAGGCGTGGTGGCGAGTTCCCAGGGGTCGCCCGGCGTGACGTAGAACCCGTCCAGGGGCTTGCCGTCGCGGTAGAGGGCGAGGGTGCCGTCACGGAAGTCGAATGTCGCAGCCAGGTGGACCCATTCACCGAGGGGCAGCAGTTCTTCCCAGGGGGCGTCGGCGGCGAAGGTCTGGGAGGCGCCGCCGTCCAGGCGCCTGCCCAGCGCGACCAGCTTCAACTCACCTTTGACCTGAATGAGTTCGAGCAGAGCCCGCACCGCGTGGCCGTCAGAGGTTCCGGACAGTACGCCGGCCAGCCCGATCGCGTTGTAGCGGTCGCCCGGGTCGGCCGTGTTGGAGTTGAGGGCGGGATTGTCGCCCGTCATCTTGAACCAGCCCATGACGGTGGCACCCCGGGCACTGTTGAAGGCCCCGAGGGACGCCATGCCCTCGGCGTCCCAGGCCCCGGCCTTCCAGTCGTCGTTGCCCGCGGTGGCCGGATTCTGCTGGCGTACTTGCAGGGCGGGTGAAGCGCCCGGGTACGCCTCGTCGGCCACGCGCATCGCGGAACCGCCGTTGATCAGGCTGAGCGTGGTGCCGGAACGTCCGATGTCCTGCTCGCGACCGGGGTCGGCGGGGTCCGGGTGTCCGAAGTCGTACGCCGCCACGGCTTGGGCCCGCAGCGGTGTGTGAACGGTCGAGGGGCGGGCCGCCTGGGCCGGAACCGTGGCGGCGGCGAGCGAGGCGGTCGCGGCGAGCGCGGCGACGGCGAGTGAGTAGCGTCTGGTGCGGGGCGGTGTCATTCAGCCTCCCAGCGGCAGCGAAGGGACGGTCGACCGGGGTTTCCCAGCCGACAGAAAGCGCTTTCGTCCGCGTGCAACGACCATGTTGGTCCCTCGCGACAGCCCTGACAATGGGCGTGTACTCGCCAATTTTTTGCGCACCCTTCCGCGGCGGCGCAAACCTCCTCGTGCACCAGAACGCAACCCGCGAGCGACTCGTCGGAACGCGGGCGCCGCCGGCTCACCGCGGTGTACGAGCCGCTCGCCCGAGGTCCGGGCGGGTACGGCGGATGGGCGAAGCGGCCCGATGCGCGACCGCGCAGGCGCCGGTTCACGACGGACTGCAACGACCCCTGCGACAAGTTGGCGCTCAAATACGCCAGTTGACCACGACTCCGATCACGACCACTGCCGGCCGGACGCCCGCTACGGGCGAATCGAAAGGGCTCCCTGGCGGCCTACCACGGCATCACGTTGCTCAAAGTGCTTCCGCGGGCGGGGACTTGGCCGGACCGAGGCGTCCAAGCCCCGTACCGACGGACCCACCACGGTCCGTCAACAGCGTCCACCCCACGCCTTCACACCTGTACAGCCGGGCCATGAGCCGCACGCACATATCCGCGCCGACCAAGGTTTCGTTCGTCGGTACGCCCATGGAAAGAGTCCCGGCATCCGATGTCTACCCATGGGTAACTCCCGCTGGTTGGATGTGTGTCGCCTGTTCCACCCCCCGTCAGCAGAAGCAGGAGACCACCGTGCCGCTCACCGCGCTCCGCCGCACCTCCGGCGTGACCCTGTCCGCCGCGCTCGCCGCCGTCACCCTGATCGCCAACGCCCCTCAGGCATCGGCGGCCGACGTCCCCTCCCTGCGGGTGCTCACGTACAACACGTTCCTCATGAGCCAGAACCTCTACCCGAACTGGGGACAGGACCACCGAGCGGCGGAGATACCGAAGGCGTCCTTCTTCCAGGGCCATGACGTGGTCGTGCTCCAGGAGGCGTTCGACAACTCCGCCTCCGACTCGCTCGCACGGAACGCTTCCACTCAATACCCGTATCAGACACCGGTGGTGGGCCGGAGCAGGAGCGGCTGGGATGCCACGGGAGGTGCCTACTCGGCCACCACTCCGGAGGACGGTGGGGTCACCGTCCTGAGCAAGTGGCCGATCGTCCGCAAGGAGCAGTACATCTACAAGGACGCCTGCGGCAGCGACTGGTGGTCCAACAAGGGCTTCGTCTACGCCGAACTGAATGTCGACGGCAACAGGGTCCATGTGGTGGGGACCCACGCGCAGTCGACCGACTCCGGATGCAAGGCCGGCGAGGCGGCGCAGATGCGCAGCCGGCAGTTCAGGCAGATCGACGCCTTCCTCGACGCCAAGAACATCCCGGCTTCCGAACAGGTCATCGTGGCGGGCGACATGAACGTCGACTCCCGCTCCCCCGAGTACGCGTCGATGCTCGCCGACGCCGGACTGACCGGAGCCGATGCCCGCACCGGGCACGCCTACTCCTTCGACACCCAGGACAACTCGATCGCCGCCGACCGCTACCCCGACGACCCTCGCGAGGACCTCGACCATGTCCTGCACCGCGCCGGGCACGCGAAGCCGGCCGGCTGGACGAACGAGGTGATCAAGGAGCAGACCGCGCCCTGGACCGTCTCCAGTTGGGGCACGAAGTACACGTACACGAATCTCTCCGACCACTACCCGCTGATCGCTTCCGCCCGATAGCGGATCCGAGCCCCGCACACCCGTCACCCCGCACACCTGTCACCCCGCTCGCCCCGACCGAACCCCGTCGGCAAGACCATCGGATGCTGCGAGGCGGAGTGCCGCACGCCCGGCCCCGCCGCTCGGATCCAGCGCCGACAAGCCGTCGCAGGCCGCATCGATCAGTACCACCGAGCAAGCTGATCGCCCGGCAGAACCACGGCTCACGGGCTGCGCAGACATTCTGGAGCCGTACGGGGGGAGGAGGCACCGAGGCGTTCGGTGATGTGGTCGCCGACACGCAGGGCGTTGGCGATGGCGGTCAGGGAGGGGTTCACTGCGCCGATGCTCGGGAAGAAGCTGGTGTCCACGACGTAGAGGTTGTCCAGGTCGTGGGTCTTGCAGCTGGTGTCGAGCGCTGAGGTGCGCGGATCGTTGCCGAAGCGCACGGTGCCGGCCTGGTGGGCGGTGGCGCCGATGGGCATGTCCTTGTGCAGGTAGAGGGTGTGCGGCAGCAGGTAGTGCCTGTGCATGCCCAGGTGGCCGAGGATGCTCTGCAGCTTGCGGCGCAGGTGGGTGACGGCGGTGGTGTTGTTGGTCTCGTCCAGAGCCAGGTGGATGTTGCCGTCGCTGTCGAGGGTGACGCGGTTCTCCGGGGCGGGCAGGTCTTCTCCGCACAGCCAGAAGTCGACCGCGTGCTGGGCAAGGACTTCGAAGGGCATGTCCGGGGAGGCGAGGCCGGCCCAGCGGGGTGCTTCGCCGCGGATCTGTTCGGCGTCGGACTTGCCGAGCATCTGGATACCGCCGAGCGGGTAGTCGAAGTCGTCCGCACCGAGGTACCAGTCATTGACGGCGAGGGTCTTCTGGAAGCGGGTGTTGTTGGGCTCGTGGGAGACGGCCATCAACGCCAGGTTGTTGTGGCGCATGTAGTGGCGGCCGACGACGTCGGAGCTGTTGGCAAGGCCGCGCGGGTGACGGTCGTTGGCGGAGCGCAGCAGCAGGGCGGCGGAGTTCACCGCGCCGCAGGCGACGGCCACGATGTCGCCATGGAAGCCGGCGGAGGAGCCGTCGGGGAGTTCGGCGACGACGTTGGTGACGTTGCGTCCGTCGGCGTCGGTCTCCAGGCGGCGCACGTTGGCACCGGTCACCAGGGTGACGTTGGGGTGTTCCAGCGCGGGGTCGACGCAGATGACCTGGGAGTCGGACTTGGCGCCCAGCAGGCAGGGGAATCCGTCCACCCGGTCGCAGCGGATGCAGGCACTGCGATGGGTGGGGCGCCCCTGCTCATCCTGGGTGAGGTTGACGCCGATGGGGAGGTGGAAGGGGCGCAGTCCCTGCTTCTCCAGGTCGTCGCTGAGTTGCTGGATCCTCGGCTCGTGCTGGACCGGGGGGTGAGCGTACTGGGCGCTGGTAGGTCCTTCGGTCGGGTCCTCTCCGTGGCGCCCGTGGACGAGGTAGAGGTGTTCGGCCTGGGTGTAGTACGGCTCGAAGTCCTGGTAGCTCAGGGGCCAGGCGGGAGAGATGCCGTCGTGGTGGCGAAGTTTGCCGAAGTCCTCGGGGCGCAGCCGGAACAGTGCGGCCCCGTAGAACTTGGTGTTGCCGCCGACGTAGTAGTTGACCTCCGGTGGGAAGGTCCTGCCGTTCTGGTCGTACCACAACTCAGGGGCGCGGTACTTGGCCTTGACGAAGACCGCGGAGGATTCCCAGTTGTCGCGCTCGCGCGGCAGGTAGTCGCCGCGTTCGAGAATGAGAATGCGCTTGCCGGTGCCGGCGAGGCGGTAGGCGAGTGTGCCACCGCCCGCGCCGGTGCCGATGACGATGACGTCGTAGTGCTGTCCTGTGTCGGGGTGCGGGCCGGTCGGTTCGTCCTGCATGGTGTTTCACCTTCTTCACTCAGAGGATGGCGATCGGGTTCACGGGGGAGCCGGTGGCACCTGGGAGCCGCAGCGGCGCGACGACGCACAGGAAGGACCAGCGGCCCTGCTGCGCGCACTGCGGCGCCAGCTCTTCGAACTGCAGGTAGTCGAGGAGGTGCAGTCCCAGGGCATGGACGGCGAGCACGTGTACGGGAAAGGCGACGCCGTCGACGGTGCTGGGTGCCGGGTCGCTGTTGCTGTCACAGCCGAGCGCGGCGATCTGCCGTGCGGCGGCGAACTCCATGGTGGTGGGGTGCAGCCCGGCGCGTGCGCGGGTCACGTCCCAGGCGCCCAGGTCGATGCGACGCCGCCGGTGCCCCACGCGCACGAAGAGCAGGTCGCCGCGGCCGACCCGGACGCCCTGGGCCGCTTCGGCGGCGGCGAGTTCCTCGGTGGTGACCTGGGTGCCGGACTCCAGCCACGGCACGTCGTTCAGCCGGGGGATGTCGAGCAGTACGCCGCGTCCGACGATGCCGTCGTGGGCGAGGTCGAGGGAGAGGGCGTCGGCCCCGGTGGTGGTGAAGGAGTCGGCGGGGAGGTTTCCGTAGAGTGTTCCGTCCCAGATGACATGGCAGAGGGCGTCGATATGACTGTCGACGTCATTGTGGACGTTCATCGCGAAGCGGTCCCGGGCGAAGTGGAGCCCGTCGCCGAGCGGTTCGCTGTCGACCGGGGCGGTGAGCCGGTGCCGAGCCGGGTCCGGAGCATCGGGTGCCGGGGCCGTCTGCACCGGCGCGGCCAAGGAGACTGCGCGTCCGGTGCGGACTTCCGCAGCGGCGGTGAGCACCTGCTGTGGGGTGATCGTGGCCAGGGCACCGCGCTCCGGTCCGCCTGCGCGTGCGGCCTGCAGACGGCCGTGCAGCAGGCGGAAGTCCGTGGCGCTCAGAGCGAGCGGTCCGCCGGATTCCGTCCGGTGAGCCATGGGGCTGGTTCCTCGCGTTCAGGCACGCCGCCGTCCTGCCGGCGGCGGTCGAGGGCGTCGTCGAGGTTGGAGGCGGCCATGATGAGCGAGAGGTGGGTGAAGGCTTGGGGGAAGTTGCCCAATTGGGCACCGTCCGGGCCGATCTCCTCCGCGAACAGGCCCACGTGGTTGGCGTAGGTGTGCATCTTCTCGAAGGTGTAACGGGCCTGGTCGAGCCGACCGGTCCGGGCGAGTGCGTCGACATACAGGAAGGTGCACAGGCTGAAAGTGCCTTCCGAGCCGCGCAGGCCATCGGGTGAGGCAGCCGGGTCGTAGCGGTAGACGAGGCTGTCGGAGACCAGCTTGCGGTCGATGGCGTCCAGGGTGGACAGCCAGCCCGGGCCCAGCGATGGCAGGAAGCCCACCCGGGGGACCAGCAGCAGCGAGGCGTCGAGCACATCGCCGTCGTAGTGCTGCACCAGGGCCTGCTCGGTCTTGCTCCAGCCGCGCTCCATGACCTGGGCGAGGATGGCGTCGCGAGCCGCGGTCCAGCGTTGGACGTCGGCCGGGCGACGCCATTCGTCGGCCAGGCGCAGCCCGCTGTCGAAGGCGGCCCAGCACATCACCCGGCTGTAGGTGAAGTTCTGGCGTCCGCCACGGGTCTCCCAGATGCCTTCGTCCGGGCGGTCCCAGGAGTCGGCGAGCCAGTCGAGGGTGCGGGCGAGCGCCGTCCATTCGTCGTAGCCCACGTGCATGCCCAACTGGCGGCTCTCTGCCAGGGCGTAGAGGGCCTCCCCGTAGATGTCCAGCTGCAGCTGGTCGGCGGCGGCATTGCCGGCTCGCACCGGGGATGAGCCGCGGTAGCCCTCGAAGTGGTCGAGGATCTCCTCGTTCAGCCGGGGGTCGCCGTCGACCCGGTACATGATCTGCAGGGGCTCACTGCCGGGGCCGCCCTGCTCGTGCAGCCGCTGGCCGAGCCAGCGGACGAACGCGACCGCCTCCTCGACGAAACCGAGGTCGACCAGGGCCCGCACCGACAGCGCACCGTCCCGGACCCAGGTGTAGCGGTAGTCCCAGTTGCGCTCGCCACCGACCTGCTCGGGCAGGCCCATGGTCGCCGCCGCGACGGGGGCGCCGGTGGGGGCATAGGTGAGCAGTTTCAGGGTGATGGCGGAGCGGTGCACCATGTCCGGCCACCGGCCACGGTAGCGGGAGGTGAGCAGCCAGCGGTGCCAGAAGCCGACCATCCCCCATAGTTCGCGGGCGAGCTCGTCCTCGGTCGGCTGCGGCGGAGCGGGGCCGCCTGCGCGGCAGACGGTGAACAGTGCTCCGGCGACCTGCCCCTCGCGCAGCGTCACCTCACCGCGGACGTCCCGGCCGTCGCGCTGCAGCGGGAAGGTGCTGCGCAGGTGGGCGGTGAGGTGGGGGCTGTGGAAGGTTGCCCCGTCAGGTCCCAGGTCGAGGGTGTGCTCGGCGCGGGCGTAGTCGAAGCGCGGTCGGCAGTCGAGGGTGAAGCGCACGGTGCCGCGTACTGCCCGGACGACCCGCACGAGGGTGTGCCGGTCGGTGGCCCGGCTCGAGGTGTCGGGGATCATCCCGTCGATCACCTCTCCGACCCCGTCGGGGGACATGAATCGGGTCACCAGTAGCGCGCTGCCCGGGTAGTACAGCTGGCGCCAAGTGCCCTGACCGCTGTCTTCGGGCGCCAGCCGGAACCAGCCACCGCGGTCGTGGTCGAGCAACGCGGCGAAGACGCTTGGCGAGTCGAACCGCGGGGCCGCGAACCAGTCGACGACGCCATGATCCGTGATCAGAGCGGCTGTCTGCAGGTCCCCGACCAGTCCATGGTCGGCAATGGGAGGATAGCGATCCATATCGCCAGTATCAGACCCATTTGGGTTAATTGCACACCGGGAATGACGCCGAGGCGAGCGCCCGGAGTTGTCATTCGGACACGATCCGCATTGCTGGCGGGAGGCCGCAGCTGACGGGCGGAGGAGTGAGTTGGTCCGCCTCCGCGTGATGAACCGCCCGGAGCCCATCGCCCAGGCTATGGCGCTGCCGGCCGGCAATCCCCGCCTGCTCAAGCTGCGGCTGTGCCGGGTGCGCGCCCCCGAAAGGAGGCGCGCGGCTCGCTGTTCCAGCTGCTGCCGAGCGTCACCGTCCTCAGCGTGGCGGGTTCGGCCACGCTCGGGACATAGCGAGCGGCCTGGCGGCGGCTCGCCGCGCGCCCTGGGCCTCGCCGCGCGCCCTGGCGCTGACGCCTCGCCCCCACCGTACGGGCGCGCTCCGCGTGCGGGGTCTGCCGACGCACCCGAAGGTGGGCTGCATGAACCTGGACCACCGCGCGGGCGGCGCTCCGGGGAGCAGCTTGCATCCCGGGCCGGGCCCGGGCGACGGACAGAGACGGAGACCCACCCGTGGCAACCACCGCCAGCGAAACCCGGCCGCTTGCCGCCTTGCCGCTGCTGAAGGGACAGAAGGCACTGGTGACCGGCGCGAACTCCGGCATCGGCAAGGCCACCGCCATCGGCCTGGGCCGGGTCGGCGCCGATGTCGTGGTCAACTACGTCGCCGGCAAGGAGGCCGCCGAGGAGGTCGTCCGGGAGATCCAGAACTTCGGGGTGCGCGCTTACGCCCACGAAGCAGACGTCTCCCAGGAGGACCAGGTCGTCGCGATGGTCGCGCGCGTGGTCGAAGAGTTCGGCACCATCGACATCATGGTGGCCAACGCCGGGTTGCAGCGGGACGCGCCGGTCACCGACATGACTCTGGCCCAATGGCACAAGGTCCTGGACGTCAACCTGACCGGGCAGTTCTTGTGCGCCCGCGAAGCGGCCAAGGAGTTCATGCGCCGTGGCGTCGTCCCCGAGGTGTCCTGCGCGGCAGGGAAGATCATCTGCATGAGCTCGGTCCACCAGACCATCCCCTGGGCCGGGCATGTGAACTACGCGGCTTCCAAGGGCGGCGTGCTGATGATGATGCAGACCCTGGCCCAGGAGCTCGCACCCCACCGGATCAGGGTCAACGCGGTGGCGCCCGGCGCGATCCGCACCCCCATCAACCGCAGCGCCTGGGACACCCCCGAAGCCGAGGAAGCCCTGCTGCGGCTGATCCCTTACCGGCGGGTGGGCGACCCGGAGGACATCGCCCATGCCGTCGCGGTCCTGGCCTCGGACTTCATGGACTACGTGGTGGGCAGCACCCTGTACGTGGACGGCGGTATGACACTCTTCCCCGGCTTCGCCACCGGCGGCTGACGACGGCGCATGTGGAGAGCCTGCCGGCGCAGACCCCGGCCCAGGAACTGCCCGGGCGGGAACCAACCGATGGTCTTCACCCTCGCCGCCCACCCCACCCTGATGCCGCTCGCGGTGGCACTGCCTGAGCACACATCTGCACGCAGCTATTTGGAGTGACGAGGTCCTCATGAGTCGACCTGCGGGTCAACCAGACAGAAGGGGCAGGGCGGAGGAGGCGCGCGCGGCCACTGGCGCGGCATCGGGTTCCGACCCTCTCGGCGCCCCCGATCCCCTCGAGAGCGAACTCAGCCCTGCCGAGGACCGCGTCGTCGTCGCGGAGTGGTCGCGGCGGATTCCCCCGGTCAGGGCGCGGATCCCGGAAGTGCGCATCGGCAAGCGCTGGTACAGCACCGCCTGGCTGATCCCGATCAGCGTCGCGGGGCTGATCGTCTGGATCGGTGTGTGCCAGCAGTTGCGTACCTATTCGGCGGTGCAGAGCTGGATCGCCAGTCATCCCGGAACGGGCGACTTCCAGCCGCCGGTCACCAGCGGGTTCCCGTTGTGGCTGCGCATCCTGCACTTCCTGAACTTGCTGTTCATGCTGTTCATCATTCGGGCTGGGATCCAGATCCTGGCCGACCATCCACGGCTGCAGACGGACGCCGGGTGCATGCCCGGCCGGGAGCGACTGCGATTGCGCGGCCCGGTACCGCCTGACCGGATGGCACAGGAACCGCCGGAGCGTGCGTGGACGGCAAAGGACGACGCGGTCACCCTGCCTCGCTGGCTCGGCCTGCCGGGGATCCGGCACTCGATCGGCCTCGCCCGCTGGTGGCACTTCAGCTGCGACTTCCTGTGGGTCCTCACCGGTGTGACGTTCTACGTGCTGCTGTTCACCACGGGGCAGTGGGCGCGGCTGGTGCCGGTCGACTGGAGCGTCATCCCCAATGCCATCTCGACTGCCATCCAGTACGGGTCTCTGGACTTCCCCGCGAATAAGGGCTGGACGCAGTACAACGGCATGCAGATCATCGCCTACTTCGTTGTGGTCTTCATCGCCGCGCCACTGGCCTTCATCACCGGTCTGCTGCAGGCGCCGGCCATCGCCGCCAAGTTCGGGCTGGGCTGGGGTCGGGTCAACCGCCAGACAGCCCGCATCGTCCACTTCATGGCGCTGGTAACTTTTGTCGGGTTCATTTTCATCCACACCGTCATGGTCTGGATCACCGGGCTGCTCAAGAATCTCAACCACATCACCATCGGCATGAACACCGCTTCCTGGACCGGATGGTGGCTGTATGTCGTCTGGATGGCCATCGTGGTGGCCGTCTGGTGGGCCGCTTCACCGCTCACGCTGCGCTATCCGCGGGTAGTGCAGAAGACCGGCAGGTTTCTTATCGGCTGGGCAAAGGCGCTGTTGGAGAATGCGGATCCGCGCGCAACCTACCCGGACAAAGCGATCTCGCCGTTCTTCTGGCCCAACGGCACGCTGCCTGACAGTCAGGAATACGCAAACCTGAGGGACAACGGCTTCCGCGACTACAGCCTGCGCATCGACGGACTCGTGGACAAGCCCGTCACCCTGTCCTACGAGCATCTGAAGGCGATGCCCAAACAAGAGCAGACCACCCAGCACTACTGCATCCAGGGCTGGTCAGGCGTCGCCAACTGGGGCGGCGTACCAATGCGGGAGATCGTCGAACTGGTGCAACCATCGCCAAATGCGCGCTTTGCCGTGTTCTACTCCTTCGCTTCCGGCAGCGAGGGCGGGGTCTACTACGATGCTCACAAGATCGAGCACATGCAGCACCACCTGACCATCCTCGCGTACGAGATGAACGGTGAACCGCTCAATGAGCTACACGGTGCTCCGCTCCGGCTGCGTAACGAGCTTGAGCTGGGTTTCAAGCAGGTCAAGTGGATCCGGGCCATCGAGTTCGTCGAGAGCTTCTCCCATCTCGGCGCGGGGCAGGGCGGCTACAACGAGGACCATGAGTTCTACGGCTACCGAATGCCCATCTGACAGCCCATCGCCAGGAATATCTGCCGCCCCTGCGGCGCGCTCCGGCGAGGACGGCATCGCGTCGGGAGCAGTGCCATGCTGGCGAACGTGACCTGTCGCAGGAGCCATGAGGAAAGTACGCCCGGGGACGGCAGCCGGATCCTGGTGGCCCGTCTCCGGCCTCGCCGAACGCAGGCGAAGGCGAACCGCGGCGAGGGGCTGCATGACGTCGCCTCCGCCGTGCGACCGCACTGTCGGCACGCCCGTGAGCCGCGCTGTCTCAACGAGTTCCGCCGTCGCTGTCGGTGCGAAGGGGGGCGGTCCGGTCGCCCTGCAGCAGTGCGCTCGCAGCGTGAATTCGCCGTCCACGAAGGTCCGACACCGCTCAGCGCGACCCGGGGTGCTGATCGCGGCCGGCTCGCCGTCCTTGCCGAATGGATGGTCGGCGCCCAGGCCAGGTCCACGGGCGGAGTTTGAACGGCCTTGGCTACGCCCGCCCCCCGCCCACAGCGCCGCCTCCGGCGAGCCGTGCGCACAGCTGTGCGGAATCTGGATCCTGGGGCGTTCGCGTTCGTGATGGCAACCGTCATCGTGTCCAGTGCGCTCGACCGCGACGGCACCAGTGGCGCCTCGGCAGCACTGCTGGTGATCGGCCTGACCGGCTACGGGGTTCTGCTGCTCGGCAACGGCTGGCGGCTGCTGGGATGGCGACGACGGTTGCTCGCGGATGCGGTCGGGCCGCGCGGGTTCGCGTTCCTCAGCGCGGTCGCGGCCTCCGACATCCTGGCCGACCGCTTGGCGGCCGATGGGCATCAGGTGGCGGCTGCCGTGCTGCTGACAGTCGGAGTACTGGGCTGGCTGCTGCTGGGGTACGGAATCCCGCTCGCGCTGGTCGCAGCCGCGCGACGCCATCCCTCGCTGGACCAGGTGAACGGCACCTGGTTCCTTTGGGTGGTCGCCACCCAGTCTGTCGCCGTCGCAGCGGTCGCGCTCAACGGGCTGATGCCCGCAGCCCATGCCTTCCTGCCCGAGCTCGCCTCGGTGTGCTGGGCGATCGGGCTGATTCAGTTCCTTCTGCTGGCCCCGCTGGTCCTGTCCCGGATGCTCGTGCGGCCGATGGCACCGGCGGAGTTGATTCCCGCCTACTGGGTGTTCATGGGCGCCGGCGCCATCAGCGTGCTGGCGGGTGCTGCTCTGTTGCAACTGCCGGCGGCCGAGCGTCTGCTGCCGGCCGAGGTCATCTCCGCGCTCTGCCTCGTGCTCTGGTCCTTCGCCACCTGGTTCATCCCGTTGCTGATCGCACTCGGTGTCTGGCGATACCTGGCCCGGCATGTTCCGCTGCGCTTCTCGTCGAGTCTGTGGAGCATGGTTTTCCCCGTCGGCATGTACGGAGTCGCGACCCGGCAGTTGGGAAGCGCAATCGGGGTCTCCTGGCTCACCACACTCGGGGCGGCCGAGACATGGCTGGCGGCAGCATTGTGGGCCGTGGTGTTCCTGGCGATGCTCGCCTCGCTGGCACGCAGTCTCTGCCATACCGAAACGGCGCAATGAGCAGCGATCGCCCCCTGCCCCTCCCTCTGGCTGCCAGATCCGCGCCCGAGGGGCGGGCGGGGGCCGTGGTCCACACGGGGTCCACTGGCTCTGTCCCGCCCAGGATCACTTCTCGGATCAGCCCCTGGCCCGAGGCCCGCACCGGCGCTGCGGAAGCCTGATGCCGCGGAGGCCTCATCCAAGATCGCGATCTTCGCCGGTTCGCGCGCCCGTGATCGAATCACACCACCACGCCTGGCAAAGCCCGTCAGGAGATGAGGATGGAGATGCCGTCCCCGATCAGCTTCAGCCCGAGGACGAAGAACAAGACCGCCATCACGACGACATTGTGCTGAGCTGCCCAGTTCTTCCAGTTGCCGAGCGTGGTCTTGGCTCGCTCTCCCCCGAGGAGAAAGACTGCCAGCGGGGCCAGCAGGCCGAGGGTGGCGATCAGGACGAAGATCGCCAGTGATGCGATCTGCTGCCCGACCGGCAGTCCTGCTGAGCCGATCGCGGCGCCCGCGGCGATGGTCAGCGGTGCGTTCTTGGCGTTGAGCGCGGCCAGGGCCAGTCCGAGTGCGAAAACCTTGACCGGCGTGAGGCGGTCGATCGCGCCCATCCACTTCGGCAGCTGCGCTTGCGAGGGATCCCTTGGGCGTCGGCGCCACTGCCGGGCACCGAAGAGGACGAGAAAAACGCCCAGAGCGAGCTTGAGCGCTCCCACCCAGGTGGCCGGGTGATGGTGGGCGGAGGCGCCTGCCGGGGAAGCGATCGCCAGCATCACCGCGCCCAGTGCGGCAAGTCCCAGGATCCAGCCGACGGTGAAGAGGACGCCGTTGAGCCGTCCTCGGGGCGTGGCGAGTATGAGGATGACGGCGATGATCGGGAGGGGACTGACCGCGACGGCCGCCGCGAAACCCAGCACGTCACCGAGAACTGCGCCCATGGTTGCCTCCGGATGGCGATCCAGTGGAGCGGGCTTGGCGGAAGCGGGTGATCCAACCGTCAGTACGGTGCAACGGCTTGTTCTGTGGTCGGCTGCGCCGCGCCCTTGTCTTCACGGCTGTGCGAAAGTGGTTGCCCGATATGGCGACGGCGGCATACTCAGCACGTCCCACCGCTTCCATCTTCCTGCGCCCAGCCGGATCTGTCCTCGGGAGCCTCTCGGGACGCGAGGCCCCCGGGACGGGCCTGCCACACCCACTCTGATGCCGTCTCGGAACCGGTCGGCAACCTGGCATTCGAGGCTGCTTTTCCTGCTCAGCACCGTGCCGGAAACGCTGCACGGAACGTAGTCGCCCCTGGTGGGAGCATCGTGAAGTGATCAGGATGAACACTCGCCAGTGCCGGAGTTTCCCAGGGGAATCCGTCCTGGGTGAAAGCGTCGATCAGGGTTGAAAATGCGAGGCAGGGCATCCGCCGTGAGGATTGACATGTGAGGGCGATGGCGCTCCATGTTCGGGTGCTTGGCGACCCTCGCACCGATCCGTGGCGGGAGAATCACACGATGACTGCGACGAGAGGTGCAGCCCGGTCAGCGCGCCCCGAGCGGCCAGGCAGGTCGGATGGGGTCTGCAGCGAGTTCACCGTCTTCACCGAGATCAAGCCGGGCCATGCGGAAGCGTTGCGTGAGGATCTCGCCGCGATGGCTGACGCGGCGGCTGCCGAGAGGACGCATGCGGCGGTGCGCCAGATCGGCACCTTGCACGACGCACGGCATGTGATCTTCGACAACGACACCCGGTTCATGTTCGCCAGCGTCTTCGACGGCTCCTGGGACACCTACATCGACGACTTCGCCAAGACGGTGGTCGGGGAACGCTTCGACAAGGTCTTCTCGCACAGCGAAGGGTTCCCCGGCGTCAAGGACCCTGGGGTGAAGGACTGGTTCCTCGCCCACCAGGAGCCCGCCGGAGTGTTCGTCAGCGCCTATCCCGACCTGACCGTTCAGCAGATCTACAAGGACCAGCGCGTGGACGACGCATTCCAGGAGGTGCTGGACACCCCCGAGTTCCGGTCGGCCCTGGAGAACCCGGCCAACGCGGGGTTGGTGGCCACGCCTGCCTTCCAGAAGCTGTTGGAGGAAGCCTCGGCCTAGAACCCGGACACGACCAACCCTCGGAACCGACCCGACGTTGGACCGCATCGGCGGGTACGGCCGCTGCGGGGCTGCCCAGGCAGAGACCGATGAGGAGGCACAAGCGATCATGAACAGCACGGACAGCAGCAGCGCGGCCGGCGTGAGCGTCGAGATCGACGATGTCCAGAGCGGGGCGCTGCGGCCGAGGCCCGTGCCGTACGAGGGAAAGTTCGTCTTCCTGCGTGTCGATGACCGTCATGCCGGGCGCGCCCTGCTGCGGCGGCTGCTCCCGGTGGCCTCGGGTGGTCTGCCCGGCGCGGACCGAAGCCAGGATGCCTGGGTCGCCGTGGCGTTCACCTATGAGGGGCTGAGGGCCCTGGGGGTACCCCAGGATTCGCTGGACAGCTTTCCGCGGGCGTTCCGTGAGGGCATGGCCGCCCGGGCGGAGCTGATCGGCGACGTGGGCGAGAGTGCACCGGCCCACTGGGAGGCACCGTTCGGAACGGGCGATGTCCACATCGCGTTGAGTGCCCTCTCCCCAGATACGGCACAGCTGGACAAGGAACTGAACCGGGCCCGTGTCGTCTACGAGGAGACACCCGGTGTCCAGGTGATCTGGCAGCAGGACGTCCACCAGCATCCGACCGGGCGCACCACGTTCGGCTTCCGTGACGGCATCAGCCATCCGAACATCGAGGGCGTCGGGCTGCCCGGCTCCAACCTGCTGGAAGCCCCCATCAAGGCCGGCGAGTTCATCCTCGGCTACCCCGATGAAACCGGCAGCCTGCCGCCCATGCCCAGCCCCGATGTGCTGGGGCGCAACGGGACCTACGCGGCCGTCCGCAAGATCCACACCAACGTGGCGGCCTGGCGCCGGTACCTGCGCGCGAACAGCTCCAGCGCCGAGGAGGAGGCACTCCTGGCGGCCAAGATGGTCGGTCGCTGGCCGAGCGGAGCGCCGTTGACACTGACCCCGGAGCACGATGATCCGGAGCTGGCGGCCGATGCGCACCGCGTCAACAACTTCCTGTACCGGGAGAACGACGACCGGGGGTACCGGTGCCCCGCCGGTGCGCACATCCGGCGCACCAACCCCCGTGATTCCGCCATCATCGGCGATGCGCGGATGCACCGCCTCATCCGCCGTGGCACCACCTACGGCCCGCCGCTGCCGGAGGGCGTGCTTGAGGACGACGGCGCCGAGCGGGGCCTGGTCGGAGTCTTCCTCGGGGCCCATCTGGAACGGCAGTTCGAGTTCATCAAGGCCGAATGGGTCAACGACGGCAATTTCATCGGCTACCCCGGCGAGAAGGACCCAGTAGCCGGGCATCACGGCGGAAGGGGCAGCGTCACCATCCCGGAGAAGCCGATCCGGCGCCGTCTGCAGAACCTGCCCAGCTTCGTGGTCACCCGGGGCGGCGAGTACTGCTTTGTGCCAGGGCTGCGCGCTTTGCGCTGGCTCGCCGAACTGGAGGACCGAGGGTAGATCCAAGCCCCTGAGGTGCGATCACGGTCTCCGAGAGGAGAGGTCGAAGTCATGGCAGCACAGTTCGTCCGCTACACACCAGACATCGAAGACGCCGACCCGGACTTCGACCGCAACGTGCGGACGGTGATCGAGAAGACCGAGAGCTACATCGCCGAGTCGGTTGAGGCCGGCGGCACCGGGCGGGCCCTTCGGGACGCTCATGCCAAGGGTTACGGGCTGGTCCGTGCGGAGGTGGAGATCCTGGACGGGCTGCCCCCGGAGTACGCCCAGGGGATCTACGCGACCCCCGGAACGCACGATGCGCTCATTCGCTTCTCCAACGGCTCGCCTCACACCGGAGCCGACGCACGACTGGGCGCCGCCACCGGACTGGCGCTGAAAATGTTCGACATCCCGGGCCCGACCCTGCTGGAAGACGAACCGGACACGGGCACCTTCGACTACGCCAACATCAATGGACCGATCTTCTTCTGCAACACAGTCGAGCACTACCTGTTCATCCAGGAACTGTTCCTGAACGCGCCGGCCTACTTCTCCCAGGGCCGTACCGGAGCACATCGCTTCTTCACCGAGTTCGTGACCGGAAAAGGAACGCTGGACCAGGACGACTGGGCATGGGACGAGTTCCTGGCCTTCCTGCGTCTGACCAAGACCCCTCCGGCGAACCTGCTGCTTTCGAGCTACTGGACCATGGGTGCGGTCCGGCACGGGGACTACATCGCCAAGGTGCGCATCGCGCCCGACCCGTCCTTCGCCGCCGCGGTGGTCCGGCGCACCATCGACCGGACCTCGGCGGCGGAGGCCTTCCGACCGGCCCTGCAAGCCGAGCTGCAGGAGCGGCCTTACGCCTTCGACATCCAGGTCCAACTCTGCACCGACCTGGAGCGCATGCCGGTGGAGGACACCACCGTGGAGTGGCCCGAACAGCTCTCGCCTTTCGTCACCGTGGCCAAGCTGCGCCTGCCGCAGCAGGACATCTCCGAGCCGGAGAATCTGGAGAAGATGGACGCCCTGTCCTTCACGCCTTGGCGGGTCACCGCCGAGCACGCGCCCCTGGGCAACATCATGCGTGCCCGCAAGGAGGTCTACCGGCGATCCTCCATCGCGCGCCACAAGCTCAACCAACAGCCACGCACAGAGCCGCGCAGCGCCGACGAAGTACTTGGCCCGGCCCAATGAGGCCGACTGATGTATCGGCAAGCGACCCCACCCAATCTGTGAACTCAAGGACCAGGAACAGGCCCTCTGCCCGGCCTCACCCACCCACGCACCGTCTGCCTACGGGAAGTCGTCGTGTCCCGGGCCCTGGATCAGTGGATCGCCCGAGCCTTCACCCCTGACCGGCTCACCGCCACCATCGAAGCCCTCACCCTCGCAAGCACCGCAGCAAGCACCCAAGAGGCTGCAGGTCAGCGCAGGTGACTTCGGCAGCTCGCCACGAATGTTGCACAAGGGGCCGGACCGCACCGAGAGAGCGAAAGTGCTGTTGAGCTTCCGTCGTGTCCCGAGCAATCGCGGCGCCGCGTGACAGTACCCCTCCGCGAACACTCGGTTGAAACTTATCCACTAAGGAGTTTAGTCTCAGCTCGGTCCTTCGAACTGTCGATCGCCCGTTGGGGGTGGCGGCGAAGGATTCGCCGCATCCGTGCCGTGCGGACGGAGCTGGGATACCGGAGTGGTCCTGGCAGGCGGCCGAGGAAGAAGGAGTTCGCCTCAGTGGCGTCCCATCGTCGTCCTAAGCAGCCCGGCCAGACCTATGTGACCGTGCTCACCGCAACAGCTGCGGCGACCGTTGCGTTGTCGGCGCAGTCGGCTTCGGCCGACCCGCTTCCCGATCCGAGCAAAAAGGGTGTCCAGGCTCAAGTCGACCGTCTCTACGAGGAAGCAACGCAGGCCACCGAGAAGTACAACGGGGCCAAGGAGACCGCCGGCAAGTTGGAGAAGGAGGTCAAGGACCTTCAGGAAACCGCTGCTCGTAAGCAGAGCGGTCTGAACGGCCTCCGGAACCAGGTCGGTTCCATAGCAGCGGCTCAGTATCGCAGCGGCGGCCTTGACCCCTCCGTCCAGTTGCTGCTTTCTTCGGACCCCGACGGTTTCCTCGACAAGGCGTCCGCGATGGATCGCCTGAGTGCGCAGCAGGTCGCCGCGCTCCAGCAGTACGAGTCGCAGCAGCGCGGTCTCCAGCAGCAGCGGCGCGAAGCTACGGAGAAGCTCCAGGACCTGCAAAGTGTCCGCAAGGGGCTGGGTGACAGGAAAAAGGAGATCCAGGGCAAGCTGGCCCAGGCCCAAAAGCTCCTCAACACTCTGACAGCGGAGGAACGGGCCAGGATCGCAGAGAAGGAGGAGCGGGCGAACCGGTCCAGCGAGCGGGTGCAACTCGGCAACGAGGCCAGTGCGTCACAGCGTGCCGCAGCGGCGTTCAGCGCCGCCAAGAGCCGGGTCGGCCTTCCCTATGTGTGGGGCGCTTCAGGACCCAACTCTTTCGACTGCAGCGGTCTGACGTCCTGGGCGTTCAACCAGGCAGGGGTGTCTATCCCCCGTACCTCGCAGGCTCAGGCCAACGTCGGTTCGCGCATCAATTCGCTGAGTGCACTCAAGCCGGGCGACCTCATCATCATGCGGACAGACCTCAGCCACGTTGGGTTCTACGCCGGCAACGGACAGATCCTGCACGCTCCGAAGCCGGGCGCCCAGGTGCGCTACGAGTCGATCGCACGGAGTGGAATGCCGTTCATGTGGGGCGTACGGATCTGACCGCCGGCACGCGCGAGCAATGGGGCAGTTCCGCTCCACGCCATGGTGACCGCACCATCGATCCCTGGCCACGAACACCCAGGCAACTCAATCAACTAGATACCCCCGGGGGGTAGTTGACGTGCGGGCGCCTCGGGCCCTAGCCTTCCTCCTATCCGATATACCCTCTAGGGGTATCAGCGATCTGGGAGGCCACCATGTGCACCACTTCCGCCACATCGCAAAGCGCCCCCGCCGTCGTCCGAGCGGGCACGAATGACGGCACACTGCCCGACTGGCACCTACGGGGCGAGTGGTTCGACGTGTGCAGCTGCGCACTACCCTGCCCCTGCACGTTCGCCCAGACACCGACCCACGGCGACTGCCTCTTCACGCTCGTCTGGCAGGTTCACGAAGGGCACTTCGGGGACGTGCGCCTGGACGGCCTGGGCGTGGTGGCACTGGGAGAGTTCGCCGGGAACATGTGGGTCGGCGACCCGGACGCCACGATGAAGGTGATGCTCTACATCGATTCCAAGGGCGACCAGGCCCAGCGTGACGCGCTGGAGCAGATCTTCGCCGGTCATGTCGGCGGCTGGCCGGGCCAGTTCGGCTCGCTCATCAGCGAACTGCGCGAGGTACGGTACGCTCCGGTCCTCTTCGACGCCGCCGAGGATCTCTCGTACTGGCGGGCACGTGTCACCGACAAGGTCTCCGTCGGCGCGACCGCCCTCACCGGTCCCACTGCCGACCCCTCCCGTCGCGTCCAACTGGTCAACGCCCCGGGTGCCGAGGTCGGCCCCGGCCAGATCGCCACCTGGGGCGTCGTCGAGAGCGACCACGCGGAAGGGTTCGACTTCTCCCATGAATACCGCGGGGGATCCAGCAAGCACTTCCCCTTCGACTGGCGCCCCTGACCGCGAGGCCGGGGGCGGGAAGGCCGGTCGAGGGTCTCGTCCAGCGATTGGTCGGCGGAACCGGACCGCTCGGCCACACCGGCAATATTCCGGCCCCGCGTTCAGGGCGCCGGCGTATTCACGGCATGGCGCGCCCGTACCGTGGCGCATATACAGCACGACGTGAACTCCAAGACCGAGCACGTGAATCGGGCCGCAGCAGCCGGACACCCCGCGAGAAGGAGAGACCTCGGTGAGCACATTGCCGAGCACCCCCGTGGACCGGATCACGGAGAGGCCGTAGAGCGAAGGCCGTTCGCTCGCCACAGCCGACAACGGCGTCAAGGACGCCGCCGCACTCGCCCAGGCCGGCCTCGGCCTTGCCATGGACACCGGCGCCGACGCCGCCATCGAGGCCGGCGACCTCACCCGTCCGCAGCGACGTGCGCGCCGCCGCCCCAACCGCTTGGCCCGCAAGTCACTGCACCATCAAGTCCACCCTGTTCCGCGGGCATCACGACCGTCGGGGCGAGGCCGAGCTGCCTGCGCCTGTTCGGCTTGAACCGGCCGTGGCGTGGATCCAGAACACCGCAGCCGGGTGGCCCGCCGGACGCCAATTCCCAGGTCTGGCGGGCCACTTAGCGCCCGCTACCACCAGAAGATCCGGCCACTGACCCACCAGGAGGCCCTCCATGGTCACACCGTCATGGACCAGCACGGCATACCGGGTAGCCAGCCATCCCCTCGTCAGGACGACAGCCACCGCCGCACTGCAGGCTCTGGCGTCCCATCTCGCACAGCAGAACAGCCCTCGCCCGTCCTGCGGGAACGCGTGTGCCGTCATGCGCGCAGGCGGTGCCAGTTCCCCTGCTGCGCGTCGGCAGATGCACTGACCCGTTCACGCCGTCCGGCCGCGGCAGCCATGCCGCACCAGCGCCACGGTACCGGCAGGCGGGTGACTCCACCCGGTGGATCCACGTCGGTAAGCCCTCTCGCAAGATGTCACCCGTCGAGACTCCCGGAATACCCCCAGGGGGTATATGGTTGTGATCGTTGTCCTGAACGGACGACGTCAGAAGGCGCATCACACCAATGGAGACGTCATGAGGAATCACTCCGGCCACGACCAGACCAACCACGGCAGCCACGGCGGGGCCCGGCCCGGTGGACTGTCGGTCTCCGAGAACGGGTACACCCTCGAACTCGACTCGACGATCCTCACCGCCGGGGTGCAGCCGGTCAGCTTCCGGGTGATCGGCCCGGACGGGCAGGCGGTGACCGAGTTCATACCGGAACACGAGAAGGAACTGCACTTCATCGCCGTCCGGCGCGACACGGCCGGGTTCCAGCACGTGCACCCCGTGATGGACGAGAAGGGCACCTGGAGCGTCGAACTGGCCCTGGAACCGGGGAACTGGAGATTCTTCACCGACATCCACCCGACCGGCCATGACGGGACCATGACGCTGGGAATCGACGTCGCGGTCGCCGGACCGTACGACCCGCTGCCGCTTCCCGAGGCCACGAAGATCGCGCAGATCGGCGAGTACACCGTCGTGCTCGACGGCGAACTCCTGCCCGGCGAGGCGAGCGAACTGACCCTCACCGTCAGCCGGAACAACCGCCCCGTCACCGACCTGCAGCCCTACCTGGCCGCGTACGGTCACCTGGTGGCCCTGCGGGTCGGCGACCTGGGCTACCTCCACGTCCACCCGGAGGGCGAACCCGGTGACGGCACCACCGCACCGGGACCCGAGATCGCCTTCATGGCCGTCGCGCCCTCGGCCGGCACCTACCGCCTGTACCTGGACTTCCAGCACAACGATGCCGTCCGGACAGCCGAGTTCACCGTACGGACCACCGCGGTCACGCCCCGTCCGGACGCGGCACACCTTGCCGCCGCCGAGCACGGGATCCACCACCAGGGCCACCACGGCCACCACGCGCACCACTGACCGGATGAACGCCACCGATCAGCTGCCGCGGCACACGGCGCGGCCAAGGGGCGCTCAGCCCGTCGCGCCCCACCGTCCCGTCATATCCCCGACATCGGAAGGAGCGTCATGCCACGCCTGACCCGACTCACGCCCGACACGGCGGTCGGCGCCTCGCGTGACCTCCTCGCCGACCTGGTGTCCCGCCACGGCCAGATCGGCGACATGGTCTCGACGATGGCGAACTCGCCTGCCGTACTGGGTGGTTACCTCCAGCTCAGCCGGGCCATGGGGCGCGCCGAGCTCGACCGCAGGATCAGCGAACGGATCTCGATCGCCGTCCAGGTCTTGCAGGGATGCGGACTGTGCCTCGACGCGCACGTCAGTGCCGCCCGCGCCTTGGGGGTGGGCGAGGAGGAGATCGAGCGGGCCCACGCGGGTACCTCGGCAGATCCCGCGATCGCGGCGATCATCGCCCTCGCCCTTCAGGTCTATCGCGAGCCGACGTCGATCACCGACGAACAGGTCGACGCGCTGCGCGGGCACGGCTACAGCGACCGTGCGACAGCCGACGTCGTCGGCGTCGTCGCGCTCAACGTCCTCACCGGCGCCTTCAACCTGCTCGCCGGCCTTGCACCGGGGAGCGACACCGGTGCGTAGAGAAGACACCCCACCTGCCTGTACTCGCGGGGCACGGCCACCGCCCAGGGGCCGCGCCCCGCCGCATGGACACGGAAGGAACCCGCCATGCGTCTGTTCGCCATCCGCGACTACCGCCACCTGTTCGGCGCCCAGGTCATCGCCCTGTTCGGTACCGGACTGACCACCGTGGCCCTCGGGCTGCTCGCCTACGACCTCGCCGGCCCGCACGCCGGCATGGTCCTCGGCACCGCCCTGACCATCAAGATGGTCCTGTACGTGGTCATAGCCCCGCTGGCTGCCGCGTACGTCGACCGGCTCCCCCGAAGAACTCTCCTGGTCCTCCTCGACGTGATCCGCGGTGTGGTGGTCCTGGCACTGCCGCTGGTCAGCGAGGTCTGGCACATCTACGTCCTGATCGGCCTGCTCCAGGCCGGATCCGCCGCGTTCACTCCGACGTTCCAGGCCGTCATCCCCGACATCGTCACCGACGAGTCCGAATACACCCGTGCCCTGTCCGCCTCGCAGGTCGCCTCCACCATGGAGAGCCTGCTCAGCCCCGTGCTCGCAGCCGTCGCCCTGACGTTCATGAGCTTCAACTGGCTGTTCCTGGGCACCTCCGCCGGATTCCTCGTCTCCGCCCTGCTCGTCCTGTCGACGCACGTCCCGGACGCCCGCCCCAGCACCCACACCAAGGCGTGGGAGAAGGCGGCGGCAGGCATCAGAACCTTCCTCCGGATGCCGCGGCTGCGCGGCATCATGGCGCTCAACCTCGTGGTCGCGGCGGCCGGTTCGATCGTCGTCGTCAACACCGTCAACTACATCCGTGACGAACTCGGCGGCTCACAGTCGGACGTCGCCTGGACGCTCGCCGCCTCCGGCACCGGAACCCTCCTGGCCGCCCTCGTGCTGCCCCGCGTTCTCGACCGGGTCGCTGCCCGCACCGTCATGATGACCGGCGCCGCAGTCCTCGTCAGTGGCACGACCGCCGCGGTGACGCTCATCGCGACCGGCCTCGCCACCTGGACCGGCACGGCGATCGTCTGGACCGTGATCGGCATCGGCATGGCGCTGATCATCACACCGACCGGCAAGGTCCTGCGCGCCTCCGTCGGACGGAACGCGATCCCCGAGGCATTCGCGGCCCAGTTCTCCCTGTCGCACCTGGCCTGGCTCATCACCTACCCCGTCGCGGGATGGCTCGGCACGACCGCCGGCTTCGCCCTCGCCTGGTCCGTCCTCGCGGTCCTCGCCGGGACGGGAGCGATCGGCGCCCTCCTCCTGTGGCCGCGCCACGACGGACGAGGAGTGACGACCGCACCTGCGACACTCGCCCGGCACGCACCCAGCAAGGACCGGTCCACCTTGTCCAAGGCCGCGTGAAGCGCCGCGCGCACGCTCTGACCGTCTGCGTCACACACTCGCTGCCGGCGGGACACACCGATACCCGAGAAGGCCGTGACCTCTGTCCCGCTCCGCGCGGGCGGCGGCCACGGCCTTCTCGGGTATCGGCGCCGCCATGGCCGTCCTCAGCGTCGTGGCCACGCTCGCCCGGCTCCTGGGCGACGTACCCGCTGTCGCCCTGGTCGCGCGACATACCTGGCCGACCATTCGGTGCTGGAGTTCCGTCGCCGTCGTTTCGGGGCCGGCCGCTGACCGCATCAGCTGACTACCGACGGCAGGCATGACCGGTGCGCTCTCGAATGAGGTACCGGACAGCGAGATCCTGGCAGGCCGGCTCGACGAGGTGGTCACCGCGAACGGCGGACCTGATGCCTGATGCCTGATGGCTTGCGGAGAACGTGGCCGTGAACACGGACGCACTGGTGGCCGCAGTGCGCCGGGCCAGTATGTACGAGGCTCAGCCAGTCGGCTGGGACTGAGTGAGGAACGGCCTGGCCAGGAGCCCCGGCCGGGCCGTTCTCCGTAGGTTTCCCGGTCTACTTGAGGTAGCCGAGGACGGTCATCATCCCTGACTCGGCGTGGTAGACGTTGTGGCAGTGGATCATCCAGAGCCCGGGGTTGTCGGCGTCGAAGTCGACGTCGAGCCGCTTCCCCGGCAGCACGATCGAGGTGTCCTTCCGTGCGCCGCCGTCGGCGAGCGCGTATGTGTGGCCGTGCAGGTGCATGGGGTGCCACATCGTCGTGCTGTTCACGAACGACAGTCGTACACGCTCGCCGGAGCGAGCCGCGTAGCGCTGGGCGGGGTCGTACTTCTTGCCGTTGATGGCCCAGTCGTACTTCATCATCGAGCCGGTGAGCTTGAACTCGATCGTCCGGTCCGGGCGCCCGGGCTCAAGTCGTACGGGCTCGGCTGCCTTCAGCTGACCGCCGTGGACGACCTTCCCTTCGAGCTCCTTGGGACGTACGGAGGCGCTGGGCGCAGCGCCGCCGCCGGTGCGCAGGACGGCGAGGGCAGAGCGGCTTTTGCCCTCGGCGAGTGCGGTGAGCGGGAAGGTGCCGTCCCCGACGGTCACGACGGCGTCGATGCGTTCGCCCATGCCGAGCAGGAGTGCGTCGGCCTGCGTCTGCTCGACGGGGTAGCCGTCGGTGTGCGTGACGGTGAGCTTGTGGCCGCCGAGGGCGACACGGAAGGCGGTGTCGCCGCCGGCGTTGATGATCCGGAGCCTGATCCGGTCGCCGGGCCGGGCCGTGAAGGTCTGCGGCCGGTCCGGCGTCCGGCCGTTGATCAGATAGTGCGGGTACCCGACGTCCCCGGCATCGCCGCCCAGCAGGTCGCTTGTTGCGCCCATGAGCATCCGGGAGGGCCCAGAAGGCTTCGGCGAGGGGGACTTGCGGGTGGTCATCGACATCTTCGACATGTCGTGGCCCTCCATACCACCCGATCCCCCGTGGTCCATGCCGCCCATGCCCTTGCTCAGCTCGGCAAGCACGGCATCCGGAGTGGAACCGTCGACGCCGTCGACCCAGTCGTCGAGGACGATCACCCACTCCTTGTCGTACTTGAGCGGTTCCTTGGGATCTTCGACGATCAGCGGGGCGTACAGCCCGCGGTCCTGCTGAACGCCTGAGTGCGGATGGAACCAGTAGGTGCCGGGGCGGGAGACCGCGAAGCGGTAGTCGAAGGAACCGCCCGGCTTGATGTCGCGCTGCGTGAGACCGGGGACACCGTCCATGTCGTTGCGCAGGGCAAGTCCGTGCCAGTGGACGGAGGTGGCCTCGGGAAGGTTGTTCGCGAGGGTGAGCGCCAAGGTGTCGCCGGCGGTGACCCTGACTTCCTTGCCGGGGAGGTCGTCCCCGTATGCCCACGACCGGACCATCCGTCCTCCGCCGAGGTCGAGCGGGGTCTCGACAGCGGTCAGCTTGAACCGCCGTTCCGGGCCGGGCTTGCGGAGGGCTTCGGTCGCGGCGATCTCCTTGCTGTCCGGGCTGAGGTAGTCGGCGCTCGACGACATCCCACTCCCTGCGGAGGAGTGGTCCATGTCGCTCATGGAACCTGAGCAGGCTGTCAGCAGACCGGTGCCGGCGGCTGCGAGGCCGGCACCGAGGACGGTACGACGAGTGAGTCGGGACATGACTGTGAAACCTCTTGAGGTGGTCGTTGCATGAACAGGGCGTTCCGCTCACGATGTGCAGCGGCCGGTCCGTCTACACGCGCAACAACGAGAGGCGGGTCAGCAGGGACCTGGGGGGCTCGGGAGGCGGGATCACACAGAGGGCGTAGGCAAGCCGCACGGCAGCCGGCAGCTCGCCGGCCGCACAGCGTCGGCCTCGTCGTACGAGCGCGCCACGGACCGCCAGCACGATGCCGACCCCGGCACCGAGCACCGCCAGGCACACGCCCGCGAAGCCGACCCCGTGCGCGGGGGCGGGATCAGGGTGCGTGGCATGGCCGGCGTCGGCCACCACATGCTCCATTGCGGCGGCCACATGCCCGCCTGATACGTGCGTGGCATCCACATGCTCGCCGAGGTGGCCGAGGCCGTGCATCAGCACGATGCCGACGAGCAGCGCGGCGGCGAGCACAAACCGGCCCCACCATGTCGCCGCAGCCCTCGGGCGCCTCGTCACCTCGGATCCCACCCACTCATCATACGGTGAGGGGGTATGCGGTGCGTCAGTGGGAGCGGTGACGGTGGTGCCTGTGGCGACCATGGGCCGGGTCACGCTGCACATCGGAGCCCGTGGGGTTGCCCGCTTTACATCAACAGCCGGTCCTTGGTGGCGCCGGTACCCGTACGGAAGTGGTCGGCCACGCACCGTTGGCAGTATCGGCCGATGGTTCGTTCCCATTCGGGACTTCTCTGGGTGACTGTGGTCAGCCGAGACCGGGCGGGCAGGCCACCAGCAGCGGGAGCACAGGAACCGCCGCAGCCATGGCGGCGATGGACCACCACAGCGCGGGGTGCGGCGCTTCGCGCGGTTCCAGGACCCGCCTCGCGCGGATCAGGACGGATCGGCCGCCCGCTGAGAACGCTCCCTGCGGGGTCTGCGCCGCAGCCATCTCGTACATCGCGGTGACGAGCACCTCGTGGGAGTGGCTGCGCAGTGCGCGATCGTCCGCGACCATCTCCAGCAAGAGCGCTGTCTGCTCCCGGAGGTGGCAAGCCAGCGGCAGCCGACGGAACACGGAGTGGAAGGCCTCAGCAGCGGCCAGCGCGAGGTGGTGACGGCCCGCGATGTGCGCCTGCTCGTGCTTCAGTACGGCATCGAGCTGCTCGGGCGTCAATCGTTGTACCGCCGCGTCGCTGATCACGATCCGTGGGCGGCGGCCGGGCAAGCAGTACGCGGCGGGAACGTCGTACGGCAGGACTGTGGCACGCAGCCGGGCCGAGTGGCGGCCCACCAGGTCCACGGCTTCCCGATGCCGTGCTCGGACTCTGCACGCTCGTACGACGTGCCAGGAGAAGCTCGCGACCAGGGCGAGCGCGAGGGCAGTCGGCAGAGCGATGGCGAGCCGGTGCGCCGTGTCGGGATCGGGCCGACCGGCACTCGCTTCCAGTCCGCAAAGATGCAGCAGGCCTGAAAGGCTGACGTGCAGATGCTCTGTCGGCAAGGCGAGGCCGCAAGCGGTGAGCGTGACAGCGACCGAGAACGAGACCGCCAGGGATTGCCACACCGCTGCCGCCAGGGCGGGAGCGCGATGAGGCCAACTGCTGCGCAGCAGCACTCTCGGGGCGATGAATCCGATGGCTGCCGTGTAGCCGATCAGAGCAGATGCCGAGATCACGGTTTGGCCTGTCGCCCTACGCTGCGAAGCGCCCTGCGGAGGGCGGCTACCTCGTCCTCCGACATGCCCTCGACGAAGTGCACCAGCGCCGCCGAGCGGTCCTTGCTGGCTCCGAGGCCGTCCTCCATCAGCGCGGCAGCGTACGCCTCGCGGCTGCGGACCGGTGTGTACAGCCAGGCACGTCCCTGCTTGCTGCGCGACAGCCAGCCCTTGGAGTACAGGATGTTGGTGACGGTCATCACGGTGGTGTAGGCGAGAGGGCGGGTCTCGTTGATGTCATTGACGACCTCGCGCACGGTCGCAGGACGATTCCACGTCCAGAGCCGATCCATGATCTCCGCCTCAAGGTCCCCCAACCGCCGCATTGCTCCGACTTCCTTCTGCCGCCCAGTACGCAGATCCATAGTAGACGGGCGTCCGTTCAGGCCTCGCGTACAGATACACCGAGAAGGACACCCGCGCCACAGACGGCGACCTCGACAAGCCGGTCAGGCCGACCGGCGCCGAGCAGGCCCACACCATCCTCAGGGAGATGCCGACGACACCGACGGTTTCGAGTCCGCGTACCTGGCCGTGCGGCGCGCCTTCCACGCCGCCGAGGCCGTCATGGACCTCTCCCCGCTGCCCAAGCATCGCCTCCCGCGCGCGGAGGCCCTGCGTCTGGAGCGGGAGGCCGACCAGGAGCAGCTCGCCGCACGCCCCCCGCCCCCCGAACAGCACAAACACATCCGGCCCTCTGCGAACCCGCAGAGGGCCGGACCCATATCCACCACAACAACAGAGCCGGTCAAAGCGACAAGTGTCGCTTTGACCGGCTCTGTTCGGTCGGTTGACCGTTGTGTCCGAGGGGGGACTTGAACCCCCACGCCCGATAAAGGGCACTAGCACCTCAAGCTAGCGCGTCTGCCATTCCGCCACCCGGACCAGGTGGTCGGCCCCGGTTTCCCGCGGCGACATGGAAAACAATACCAGGGGTTCGGGGTACCCCTCACCTGCGTTTCCGGTGGTCAGTGCGGTGCGCCGGACGCCGTGGGCGCGATCCGGCGCACACGGCCGCACCACATGCGCAAACCGTCGCAGTGCGGCTACGGACAGTGTCACCGAGGGGCAGGGCATCAGGGCCTGGCCCGCTTCGGTGCGATCCGGGCCGGGAACGTGCACAGCGAGTGGCTCTTCCGGTTCAGCGAGTGGCCCTTCCAGCTCTTCGCCTTCTTCTCCGGTTTCGGCGGTGGTCTCGGCGCGAGGGTGGTCGAAGCGTGGGACTGCAACGGTGCCTGCGCCCTGGCCGGCGGCGGTCCCGCGGCCGGCCGCGCGGTTCCGGTGCCGGTCGGGCACCGTACGCTCCTGGTGACGGCCGTGGAACGTACGGTGCCTGACGTCACCGGGCGGGCGTTCGCTCTCTTCCCCGGCCGTCAGGAGATCGGGGTGAGGCGCGGACCGCCCCTCCGGCGGCGCCGATCGTTCTACTTGCGCAGCCCGGCCAGGTTGTCGTAGCCGATCCGCGCGTGGTTCAGGGACTGCGCGGGGACGGACGAGCTCGGTGCGTTGTCCTGCTCGACCATCGGGTTGTGGTAATTCTTCGCCCCGACGCGGCGGAAGAAGGTCCGGTAGTCGATGTCCCCGGTGCCGAAGGGGACCATGTCGTAGCCCTCGCCGCTGGTGGTGTTGACGATGCCGTCCTTGGCGTGGAACAGCGGGTAGCGCTTGGTGTTGCAGCGGACCAGTGCCGCCGGGTCGAAGATGTTCTCCTGCTGCGACCCGTCGTGCGCGGTGTAGGTGTGGAACTTGTACTGGGCGACGTGCGCCCAGTAGATGTCCATCTCCAGCCATACGGTCTTCGGGTCGGTGGCCTGGAGGAAGTATTCGAGCTTGCGGATGCCGGAACTGCGGGTGGGGCGGCCCTGGGCATCCAGCGGACCGCCGTCGAGCAGGAAGCCGTAGGCCGCGTCGTGGTTGTGGGTGTACAGCTTGATGCCGGCGCCGTGAGCGATCCGTCCCAGCGTGTTCCACTTTTCGGCGGCCACGTCCCAGTCGGCACGATACGCGCTGCCGGTGGGGTCGCCGCCGGTGCCCATGTGCTCCATGCCGAGAATGTTCGCTATTTCGAGGTGGCGCTTGAACTGGTCCAGATCGCTCTGGCTCAGCGGCCAGGACGACGGGATGAAGCCGTGGTTGCCCTGGGCGCGCAGGCCGTACTCGTCCAGCCATGAACGCAGCAGCTTCGCGCCCTCCACCGATTCGAGGCTGCTTCCGCCGGGTGCGTTGGCGTGCTGGCCGTACCCGGCGAACTCGACCTGCTTGTAGCCGTAGCGGGCCAGCTCCCTGAAGACCTCACGGAAGCCCGAGGGAAGGTCGGTGGTGAGCGGATCCCGGCCCGTGGCGTCACGCACGGTGTACAGGATGATTCCTCGCTTCGCCGCCGGGATCAGCGCCTGGCCGACGCCCTGCCCCCTGCCGGATGCGGTCTGGGCCAGGGCCGGCGACGCACCGAAGGCGGGCGCGGCGATCGCCGCTGTCGCGGCGGCCGTGCAGGTGCTCAGAAAGCGGCGGCGGCTGACGCCGAGGCTGCGGCGCAGGGCGCCGTCCGTTCCGGATTCGTCGTTGTACGCGGTCACGGTCTCTCTCTTTCTCGAAGATGCTCGAAACGCTGTGCACGGACCGATCTCATGCGAGGCCGGCAAGCGTGAGGAGCAAGGACTTCACCTCGGTGGCCCGGACGGGTCCGGTGAACGCGTGGGGGGTGGAGCACAGGATGAGCGGCCCTTCGTCGTCGCTCGTGGGAAGGCGGCCGTGGCTGCCGCGAATGGGTGAGGGGTCCAGCGGGACGACCGCCATGCGGTAGCGCATCCCGAGCTTCTTGCGGGCGACGGCCGCGGCGGCCTTGACCCGGACGTACGGGTCCTGGGGATCCAGGAACAGTTCGACCGGGTCGTAGCCGGGCTTGCGGTGGATCTCGACGAGCTGCGCGAAGTCGGGCGCGTGGGCGTCGTCGAGCCAGTAGTAGTACGTGAACCAGGCATCCGGGTCCGCGACGGCGACCAGTTCGCCGGAGCGCGGATGGTCCAGGCCGTGGGCCTTCTTGCCTTCGTCGTCGAGGATCTGCTCGATCCCGGGGAGGTCCCGCAGGGCGTCGCGCGTGGCTTCGAGGTCCTCGGGACGGCGTACGTAGACATGGGCGAGCTGGTGGTCGGCGACGGCGAAGGCACGGGAGGCCATCGGGTCGAGGTACTCCATGCCGTCCTGGGTGTGGACCTCCAGGAGACCGGCGCGACGCAGGGCCCGGTTGATGTCGACGGGCCGGTCGACGCGGGTGATGCCGTATTCGGAGAGGGCGACGACGGTGCGGCCTTCGCGGCGCGCGTCGTCCAGGAGGGGCGCCACGGCGCGGTCCAGGTCGGCCGCGGCCCGGTACGACCGGGGGTCGTCGGGGCCGTAGCGCTGCAGGTCGTAGTCGAGGTGCGGGAGGTAGCACAGGGCCAGGTCGGGGTGGCGGGTGTCGAGGATGTGCCGGGTCGCGTCGATGATCCACTGCGAGGAGACGAGGTCGGCGCCGGGGCCCCAGAAGTGGAACAGGGGGAAGGTGCCGAATTTCGCGGTGAGTTCGTCGTGCAGGGCGGACGGCCGGGTGTAGCAGTCGGGTTCCTTGCGGCCGTCGGCGTAGTACACGGGACGGGGGGTGACGGTGATGTCGGTGTCGGCGCCCATCGCGTACCACCAGCAGATGTTGGCGACGGTGTAGCCGGGGTGGGCGCGGCGGGCGGCGTCCCAGAGCTTGTCACCGGCGACCAGGCCGTTGTGCTGGCGCCAGAGCAGCACGTCGCCGAGCTCGCGGAAGTACCAGCCGTTGGCGACGATCCCGTGCTCGGCGGGGGTGGTGCCGGTGAGGAAGGTGGACTGGGCGGCGCAGGTGACGGCGGGCAGCACGGTGCCGAGGGGGGCGCGGGTGCCGGACCGTCCGAGGGCCTTGAGGTGCGGCATGTGGTCGAGGAGCTGCGGGGTGAGGCCGACGACGTCGAGGACGAGGAGGGGGGTGGGTGTCGCGTCCTGCCCGGCAGCAGGCCCGGCGTGGGTCATGGGAGCTCCTTGAGACCGAGGTCGACCAGGAGGTCGCGGGCGAGGGTGAGTTCGGCGGCGATGCCGTCGGCGAGCTGGGGGCGGGTGCGGGGGCGCAGTGCGGCGGGCAGCGCCTGCCAGGTGTACGTCTCGACCTCCAGGTGCCTGGTGAGGGGCCGGGCGCCGCCGACCAGTCGGGTCAGCGTGGAGCGGAGCACGGGAAGGGTGGAGGTGAGCGGCGGTGCGGGGGGTGCGTGCAGGGGGACGTGGAAGTGGGCGCGCCACGGGGCTCCGTCGGGCAGGGCCCGGCCGGTGACCGCCTCGTCGAGGTCGTCGGTTCCGCGCAGTCCGGCAGCCGTGCGGGTACGGGTCTGGTGGAGGAAGCGGGGTTCGGCGAAGGCGGCGAGCGCGGCGCGTACCTCGGGGAGGTGGGGGTGTTCGGCATGCAGCGCGGCGGAGAGCTGTGCCTTGACGACCGGGACGCCGGCGGCACCGAGTGCGTCGACGGCGGTGTCGGGGTCCTCGAAGGAGGTCGCGAGGTGGCAGGTGTCGATGCAGATGCCGATGCGCCGGTGTCCGACGGCGGTGAGCGGTGCGACGGCGTCGGCGGTGGTCTCGACCGTGCAGCCGGGCTCGGGTTCGAGGCCGATGCGGATGGACTTGCCGGTGAGCTCGGCCAGTGCGTCGAGGCGTTCCGCGAGGGTGGTGAGCGCGGTGTGCGCGAGACCGGCGGCCTCGGCGTCGGAGTCGAACGGGGTGCGCCAGGCGATCGGGAGGGTGGAGATGGTCCCTTCGGTGACGTCGTCGGGGAGCAGCCCGGCCAGGAGGCGGGCGAGGTCGGTGGTGTGGGCGAGCCGCTCCGGGTCCGTCCAGTCCGGCTTGTACACCCGGTACTTGACCTCGTCGGCGCCGAAGCCCTCGTACGGGAAGCCGTTGAGGGTGACGACCTCCAGGCCGCGGCGGTCCAGTTCGGTGCGCAGGGAGCGCAGCTGGGACGGGTCGTTGATCAGGCTGCGGGCGGCGTCCCCGGCGAGCCACAGGCCGATGCCGAGCCGGTCGCGGCCGAGGCGCTTGCGAACGGGTTCGCAGTGGTCGCGCAGTTGGGTGCGGACCCCGTCGAGTGTCTCCGCCGGGTGGACATTGGTGCAGTACGAGAGGTGGACGGTGGAGCCGTCGGGGTGGCGGAAGCGCATGGCCTCACTCCCCGCCGCGCAGGATGGAGTTGCCCTCGTGGAGTGGTTGCGGCGCGGTGATGTCGAGCTGGAGCCGACCGCTCTGCCCGTAGAAGGCGACGGGGTTGCGCCAGAGCACCTGGTCGACGTCGTCCTCGTCGAACCCGGCGGCGAGCATCGCGTCGCCCACCTTGCGGGTCTTGAGCGGGTCGCTCCTGCCCCAGTCGGCGGCCGAGTTGACCAGGATCTTCTCGGTGCCGTGGGTCTTGAGGACCGCGATCATGCGGTCCTCGTCCATCTTGGTGTCGGGGTAGATGGAGAAGCCGGCCCAGCAGCCGCTGTCGGTGGCGTCCTTCACGGTCGTCTCGTTGAGGTGATCGAGCAGGACCCGCTCCGGGGGGAGGTGGGATTCGCGGATCACGTCGAGGGTGCGGTGCAGACCGGCGAGCTTGTCGCGGTGCGGGGTGTGCACGAGCGCGGGCAGGCCGTGGTCGGCGGCGAGCTGGAGCTGCGCGGCCAGGGCGGTGTCCTCGGCCGGGGTCATGGAGTCGTAGCCGATCTCGCCGACGGCGACGACGGAGTCCTTGACGAGATAGCGCGGCAGGGCGTCCAGGACCGGGGCGCAGCGCGGATCGTTCGCCTCCTTGGGGTTGAGGGCGAGCGTGCAGTGGTGGGCGATGCCGTACTGGGCGGCGCGGAAGGGCTCCCAGCCGAGCAGGGCGTCGAAGTAGTCGAAGAAGCTGGCGGGCGAGGTGCGGGGCTGGCCGAGCCAGAAGGAGGGTTCCACGAGGGCGCGGACGCCCGCGTCGTACATCGCCTGATAGTCGTCCGTGGTGCGGGAGGTCATGTGGATGTGGGGGTCGAAGATGCGCATCAGGACTCCTCCGTGGGGGCGGCAGGGCCGGGGGTGGTGAGGCCGAGAACGCGGGTGAGATCAGCGGGGACGTCGCGGTTCGCCGCAATGCGTTCGGCCGCGAAGTCGCCCAGCATGCGGGCGAGTTCGGCGTCACCGCGGGAGCGCCGTGCCAGTTGGCCGACGGCGTCGACGGGGACGCCGGTGAAGAGGCATTTGAGAATGGCGTGGCGCCAGTTGTGCGCGTCGAGATGGACGGCGGCGTACGGTCCGACGGCCGCGGCGACGAGCCGGGTGTCATTGGTGCGCAGTGCGTCCTCGACGAGCGGGAGGGCGGTGGGGCCGAGGTCGAGCCGGTGCAGGGCGAGCAGGACGGCGCGTCGTTCGGCGGCGGTGCCCTGCTCGTACAGCCGGGTCAGGGCCGGCAGCGCGGCGCGGGCCTCGATGAGCAGGAGGACCCGTACGGAGTCGGCGTGTTCGAGTCCGCAGTGGCGGCCGGCGGCGGCGTACCGCAGTTCCCACGGCGGTACGGCGTACGGGCCGCCGGGCTGTTCGGTGCCCTCGTGGGCGGCGGCGTGCTCGGCTTCCGCGAGGGCCTCGTCGAGCCAGGCGCGCGCGGCTCCGCCGAGCTGTGCGTCGAGTTCCTCGCGGGTCAGCAGCGGGGCGGTCGTCGGGGTCGTCGGCATGGCGTTGCTCCCTTCGGCGGTTTCAGCGGCTCGACGGGCTGTGCTTGCGGAGGAACTCGATCGAGGTGCGGGCGAGTTCGGGACCGGCGTGGGAGTGCCGGGGCAGTTCGACGACGGCGAGGCCGCGGTACCCGGTGTCCGGCAGGGCGTCGAGCGCTTCGAGAACGGGCGGGAAGTCGATCTCGCCCTCGCCGAACGGGAGGTGTTCATGGACGCCCCGGCGCATGTCCTCGATCTGGACGTGCCGCAGCCAGGGGGCGGCGTCGCGGACGCAGTCGACGGGCGCGACCGGTTCGAGGCACTGGCAGTGGCCGATGTCGAGGGTGAGTCCGAGAGACGGTGGGTCTCCGCTGAGGACGCGCAGGTGGTGGAAGTCGGCGAGGGTGGCGAGGAGGTGTCCGGGTTCGGGTTCGATCGCCAGGGGAATGCCGGCGCGGTCGGCGGCGTCCAGGACGGGCGCGAGGGATTCGGTGAGCCGCTGCCACGCGGTGTCGGGGGTGGTGTCCGGTGGGGTGATGCCGCTGAAGCAGTGCACGGCGTGGGCCCCGAGGTCGGCGGCGACGCCGACGGCGCGGACGAGCAGCCGCGTGCGGGCGGCGCGAGCCTCCGGGTCCGGGTCGAGGAGGGACGGGCCGTGCTTGCGGCGGGGGTCGAGGACGTAGCGGGCGCCGGTCTCGACGGTGACGCCCAGGCCCAGCTCCCGGAGCCTGGAGGCCACCTGGCGGGTGCGGGCGGCGAGATCCGGGGCGAGGGGGTCGAGGTGCATGTGGTCGAGAGTCAGGCCGACCCCGTCGTACCCGAGATCGGCAAGGAGGCCGAGGGCGTCGTCCAGGCGGAGGTCGGTGAGCCCGTTGGTGCCGTAGCCGAAGCGGATCGTCATGTGGGGCTCACCTTCCGGGCGAGAGTGCGGGCGAGTGGGACCAGTCCCATGACGGCGAGCCCTGTTCCGGCCGCTCCGGCTCGGACGGCCAGAGCCGCCTGGAGCGGGATCATGGCCCGGATGCCGCCGCCGACGGCGCGCTGGGTGAGCGGCGGGGACGGGTTGAGGGCGGCGTGGAGGAGGGGCCCGGCGGCGGTGCGGAAGTAGGCGCCGGTGAGGGCGGTGAGGAGGAGGCGGGGGGCGGTCGTGACGCCGGGCGTCGGCGACGGGTCCGACCGGTACGCCTTTTCCTTTCCGCCGCACCCCGTGTCCCGGGTCGCGGCCTCGGCGCCGCGCGGCCCGCGTCGCTCGCGCAGGGCCGCGGCTCCGAGTGCGGCCGTGGCCGCGAGCGCGGCCAGGGGGGTGATGGTGGATCCGCCCTGCGCCTCGTGGCGGGAGACGGCGGTGACGGCGTACGTGTGGGCCCCGAGCAGGCCGGCCGCCGGGAGTGCGCCGAGCACGGAACCACGCGCGGCGCCGCCCGCGGCGGAGGCCGGACCGGAACCGGAGGCCGGGATCACGGCCGCACCCGGACGCGATCCGGAGCCCGAACGCGAGACCGGGACCGGAACCCGAACCGGAACCCGAATCGGAAGCGAGCCGAAGGGCGGAACCCGGCCCGGGACCGAGAGCGATTCCCGTCCAGAACCCCGTCCCCGCCCCGACCCCGCACGCGAGCCCCGGTCCGGACCCTGCCCCGCCGTCCCCGTCGTCGCCCCGGTGGCGGTGGCGCCGAGCAGCAGGTCCAGGCCTCGCGCCGCCGCCATCGCCGCCGGTCCCGCCGGGGTGTGCTTGAGGCGGAGGTCGTACGCCCAGACCGTCGCCGCCAGTCCCGCGGCAACTGCGAGGGCGGGGCGGCCCGCACGGGCGGCGAGGCCCAGGCCCGCGGCCGTCAGCGCGCCCGCCGCCGCGAGGGCCGCGCCGGGAGAGATCCGCCCCGAGGGGATCGGGCGGTGCGGGCGGTCGACGGCGTCCTCGTCACGGTCCGCCCAGTCGTTGAGCGCCATGCCCGCCTCGTACAGACAGAGCGAGGCGCCGACGGCGAGCGCGGTACCGCGGTCGGGACGCAGGCCCGTCGCCGCCGCCCCCGCCAGCGCGTCCCCGGGGACGGTGAACAGCGCCGACACCCGCAGCAGTTCCGCCCAGGCCCGTACCGTCACTTCTCCCCCCGCAGCGTCTCGGCGAAGGCGAGCAGCGCCGTGTACTGCTCGAAGAGCGCGGCGGGTCCGCCGTCCGGATCCTTGAAGTAGAAGCCGAGCTGGGGCAGCGGGCCGGTCAGTCCCTTCTCGTGGGCTCGGGCGACGAGTCTGGCCAGGTCGAGGACCAGTGGTGCGGCCAGTGCGGAGTCGCAGCCCTGCCAGGTCGTCTGGAGGACCATGCGCGCCCCGAGGAATCCGTCGAACGCGATGTGGTCCCAGGCCGTCTTCCAGTCGCCGAGTGCCGGCACGTCGTCGATGTGGACCTCGCCCTCGGGCGCGGTTCCCAGCGTGTCGGCGAGGACGCGTTCCTTGCCCGCGTTCTTGGCCGCGGCCGCGCCCGGGTCGGCCAGTGCCGCTCCGTCGCCGCCCCCCAGCAGGTTGGTGCCGGACCAGGCCCGTACGGGCAGGGCCCGTTGCACGAACATCGGGGCGAGCACGGAGCGCAGCAGCGTCTGGCCGGTCTTGCCGTCGCGGCCCGCGTGAGGAAGTCCGCAGTCCGCGACGGTGTCCTGAAGGGCGGGGGTGCGCAGCCCGGTGGAGGGGGTGAAGTTGATGTACGGACAACCGGCCCGGAGCGCCGCCGCGGCGTACAGGGAGCTGGCGGGCAGCCGACGGCCGCCGGGGGCCGGGACGGGTTCGGTGGAGGCGACATTGATCACGACCGTCCTGGCCAGGCCGTGGCGCTGTCCGAAGTCGGCGAGGTCGGCGGCGAAGGCGGTGATGAGCGCCTCGTCGTCGCGGGTGTCGCCGGGCAGCGGTCCGCCGGGCCGGATCTCGGCGTCGGCGGCGTCGAGTTCGGAGCGTACGGCGGCGGGAAGGCCGTACGGCAGGACTCCTCCGGCGGCCAGCGCCTCGGCACGTTTGGGCAGCGGGCAGCCGACGGTGTCGTGCCCGCCGAAGACCAGTGAGGTGAGGGCGGGCAGTCCACTGGCCGCGAACGGCGGGGTCTCGGTGACCATGCCGGCCGCCGGGTGGAGCCCCGCCGCGACCGCCGCGCATCCCGCCGTGGCGGTGGTGGCGACGGAGCCGCGTGCTCCGATGAACCAGACTCCGGTGCGAACGGCGGGTGCTGTCACTGGCTGCCTCCCTGGCTGGGGATCCTGGCTGGGCAGAGCGGGTGGCGCTGTGCGACGGGGGAACGGGATGGACGAGGGGCTGGGTCTCGCGTGGTGACGGCGGGCGGGGAGGACGGACCTTCCCCGCCCGTCGTCGGCCGGGTGCATCGCCCTACGTGGAGGGCAGCTCCTTCAACTGGATGTTGCGGAAGGACACATGGTCATCGGCACCGTGGTTCTGCAGGCCGATGTATCCGTTCTTCAGGCTCCGCACCGGATCGGTGTTGGTGAAGTCGTTGATCTTCACCCCGTTGAGGAAGACCTGGAGACGTTCGCCCCGGACCTTGATCTCGTAGCTGTTCCACTGGCCGGGCGGGCGCAGCGCCTGGTCGCGGGCCTTGATGTCCGCCGCCTTGAAGGTGTAGATCGAGCCCGTGGTGCGGTCGGGTGCGTCGGTGGCGTCGATCTGGACCTCGTAGCCGTTGTTCACCGCGGACCAGGGGTCGTCGGACTCCGGGAAGCCGACGAAGACACCGGAGTTGTCGTCGCCCTCCATCTTCCAGTCGAGCTTGAGCGAGTACGCCCCGAGCTCCTTGGCCTGGTAGGTGAGCAGACCCATGCCACCCACGGAGCGCAGTTCACCGTCGACGATGTCGAACTTGCCGGGACCGGCCTGCTTCCACCCTTCGAGCGTCTTGCCGTTGAAGATGGACCGGTAGCCGGTGTCGGGCTTGCAGTCGGCTTTCACCTGGCCGGCCGCGTACCGCATGCCGCCGAGCAGGAGCTGACGGAAGGCCGGTTCGGCGTACGACTCCTTGGTGTGGCCGAGTCCGGTGTAGAAGGAGCGGCCGCCCTGGTAGCTCTGGCACCAGGTGATCGGGTGATCGCCCTTCATGGTGCCGCCGGTGTAGGTCGTCTCGTCGAGTGTGGCGAGGACCTTGGCCTGACCGCGCGGGTTGGTGCGGTAGTTGTACCACTCGTCGGTGCGGTTCCACTCGTCGTCGAGGTGGGCGGTCGCCGGGTGCTTGTGGTCCTCGACGCGGACGGTGGCGGGCTGGATCGCGGGGTGCGAGGAGAAGTACGCGCCGACGAGTCCGCCGTAGAACTGCCAGTCGTACTCGGTGTCCGCCGCCGCGTGGACGCCCATGTAGCCGCCCCCGTTGGCCACGTAGTTCTCGAACGCCTTCTGCTGATCGGCGTCGAGCACGTCACCGGTCGTCGAGAGGAAGACGACGGCGTCGTACCGCGCCAGGTTCGCGGTGGTGAACTGGCGGGCCTCCTCCGTCGCGTCGACGGTGATGTCGCTGCCCTTGCCGAGTTCCTTCAGCGCGGCGATGCCGTCGGGGATCGCGTCATGGCGGAAGCCGGCCGTCTTCGAGAAGACCAGGACCCGCTTGGCGGTCTTGCCGGCGGTGCTGTGGGTGAGTTCGAAGTCGTCGACGTCGTACAGCGCTCCGTCGCCTCCCTTGAAGACGAGGAAGAGCTCGGTGGCCTTCTTGGGAACGTTCCGCAGCGGTACGTCGACGTCCTGGAAGTTCTCCCAGCCACCGGTCACCGGCACCGGGGTCGAGCCGAGGAGCGTACCGGTCACCGAGCCTGCCCGGACTTCCAGGAAGCCTCCGCTGCCACCGGACGCGATGCGGGCGGTGAGCTTGTTGGAGTCGCCGAGGATGTACGGCTTGAAGGAGATCCAGTCGTCGTTGTGGATGTCGCCGACGGTCTTTCCGCCGTTGGCGGTCGCCTTGTCGTAGACCTTGATCCCCGACGAGGCGCTGAAGTGCTCGGCCTGGCGGTGCCGCGGCTGGAGCTGGGCCTGGTCGTGACCGGACAGGGATGCCTGGCCGCCGCCTCCGCCGTCCGTGTAGGAGGCGTCGATGACCCCGAAGATGTTGGCGTTCGGGTCGTGGCCGCCGTCGACGGCGGTCTTGATCGTGCCGGTGCAGCCGTTGACGGTGGTGATGGGGTGGCCGTGGCTGTCGTGGCCGAGGACGAAGCGGACCTCGACCTTGGAGCAGTCGATCGTGCCGTCCTCGGGATCGGTGACGGTCACCTTGAACGGGATGTCGTCGCCGAAGCTGAACAGCTGCCCGTCACCGGGGAGTTTCAGCTCCACCTTCGGCGCCGTGTTGCCGACCGTGACATGGACACTCGCCGAGGCGGTCCGGCCGGTCGGGTCCTTGGCGGTGACGGTCGCCGTGTAGGTGCCGTTCTTCTTGTACGTGTAGGTGGGGTTGGCGGCGGTCGAGGTGCCGCCGTCACCGAAGTTCCAGGCGTACGTCAGGGGATCGCCGTCGGGGTCGACGGTGCCCTCCGAGGAGAAGTTCACCTTGAGCGGTGCCGTGCCGGAGGTCTTGTCGGACGATGCCACCGCGTTGGGAGAGCGCCCGCCGGTGGCGTTCTCGATGCGGTAGAGGGCGGAGTTCGCGTCGCCGCCGAACCAGCTGGTGCCGTAGTCGAGTACGTACAGCGCCCCGTCGGGTCCGAAGGCCATGTCCATCACCTGGGTCCCGGTCCACGGGACGGGGTTGATGGACCGGACGGTGCCGTCGGCGTCGTGCTTGATGGCCTTGATCCAGCGCCGGCCGAACTCTCCGGCGAAGAACTGCCCGTCGTAGGACTCGGGGAACTTCACGGGCGAGTCGAGGTCGGCGTCGTAGTGGTAGACGGGTCCGCCCATCGGGGACTCGGATCCGGTGCCGAACTCGGGTACGGATCCGCCGTCGTAAGGAATCCAGGCGGGCTGGGCGGGCGGGAGGTCGACGAGACCGGTGTTGTGCGGAGAGGTGTTCTTCGGCGCGGCGCAGTCGAAGGACGCGCCGGACGTCTTCGTCGCGAAGTCGTAGTCGACGTACGCGTCGTTGTTCCCGGTGCAGAACGGCCAGCCGAAGTTGCCCGGCTCGGTCACCCGGGCGAACTCGACCTGGCCCGACGGGCCCCGCTTGGGATCGGCCGCGCCCGCGTCGGGTCCGTAGTCGCCGACGTAGAGGATGCCGGTGGCCTTGTCGACGGAGAAGCGGAACGGGTTGCGGAAGCCCATCGCGTAGATCTCGGGGCGGGTCTTGTCCGTACCGGGTGCGAAGAGGTTCCCGTCGGGGATGGTGTACGAGCCGTCGTCGGCGACCTTGATCCGGAGGATCTTGCCGCGCAGGTCGTTGGTGTTGCCCGCGCTGCGCCGGGCGTCGAACGCCGGGTTGCGGTCGGGGCGCTGGTCGATCGGGGTGTAGCCGTCGGAGGCGAACGGGTTGGTGTCGTCACCGGTCGACAGGTACAGGTTGCCCTGGGCGTCGAAGTCGATGTCGCCGCCGACGTGGCAGCACATGCCGCGCGAGGTCGGGATGTCGAGGATCTTCTTCTCGCTGGCGTTGTCGAGAGTGCCGTCGTCCTTCAGGACGAAGCGCGACAGGCGGTTGACGCCGTCGAACTTGGCGAAGTCGGCGGCCGTGCCGTTCTCGGGGGCGTCTCCGGAGGGGGTGTCCAGCGGGGGCGCGTAGTAGAGGTAGATGGCCCGGTTCTTGCTGAAGTCGGGGTCGATCGCGACGCCCTGGAGCCCCTCCTCGTCGTGCGAGTACACGGGGACGGACCCCACCACGCGGGTGTTCCCGCCGCTGTCGGTGAGACGCAGCTCGCCGGTGCGCGAGGTGTGCAGCACGCTGCGGTCGGGAAGGACGGCGAGGGTCATGGGCTCACCGGTCTCGGCTGCCCCCTTGGCGAGGGTGACCTGCTGGAATTCCTCCGCCGCCGCGTCGGCGGCGGCCGGCGAGGACGGTCCCGTCGCGGCCGCTCCGGGCGAGGCGCCCAGCGCGAGGGTTGCCGCCGCGAGCAGGCCGCCGGTGAGCAGCGCGAGGGATTTGCGGGCGCGGAGCCGCGTTCGGTTCCTGCTTCTGGTTCTTGTTCTGTGCACGAGTGTCCTCCGGAGAGTGCCGGTTGTACGGGCGGGTGCTGCCGTGCCGTTCTGCGCGGGGACTGCCGCGCAGGTCATATGGGGCCGATGGGGCGCCTGTGACCCAGGTCATGTCATGTACACGTTGTGGACGGTAGACCTGTTCGTCCGGGACGGATAGCCCTTGCGCAACGGTCGTGTCGAACTTTTTCCTGCGCCAGGACAAAGTGGGGTGAGGGCAGGGCTGAGCGCGGGACGGCCGCGAGTTCCCGCTCCCGGCCCACCCCTCCCGAACCGGCGCTCGGCCGGATTCCGGCTCCTCCGACGACGGAGGAGCCGGTCCCGGGGGCGGCGCCCCCGGACGGACCCCTCAGTCCCCACCTCCGAACGCCGCGTCGAACGACGCCGACGGCGGCTCGAAGTCGTACCGCTTCAGCGTGGCAAGCGCTTCCGGCGCGCCCGCCAGCCGGTCCATCCCCGCGTCCTCCCACTCCACGGACACCGGCCCCTCGTACGCGATGGACCGGAGCATCCGGAAGACGTCCTCCCAGGGCACGTCGCCGTGTCCGGCGGAGACGAAGTCCCAGCCGCGCCTCGGGTCGCCCCACGGCAGGTGGGAACCGAGACGACCGTTCCGGCCGTCCAGGCGCCTGCGTGCCTCCTTGCAGTCCACGTGGTAGATCCGGTCCCGGAAGTCGTACAGGAAGTTGACCGGGTCGAGGTCCTGCCAGACGAAGTGGCTCGGGTCGAAGTTCAGCCCGAATGCCGCCCGGTGGCCGACGGCCTCCAGGGCGCGGTGCGTGGTCCAGTAGTCGTACGCGATCTCGCTCGGGTGGACCTCGTGGGCGAACCGCACGCCCTCCGCGTCGAAGACGTCCAGGATCGGGTTCCAGCGATCGGCGAAGTCCTCGTACCCGCGCTCGATCATGTGCGGCGGGACCGGCGGGAACATGGCGACCAGGTGCCAGATCGAGGATCCGGTGAATCCGATGACGGTGCGCACCCCGAAGGCGGCGGCCGCGCGGGCGGTGTTCTTGATCTCCTCGGCCGCCCGGCGACGTACCCCTTCGGGGTCGCCGTCGCCCCAGATCCGCGCGGGCAGGATCCCCTGGTGCCGCTCGTCGATCGGGTTGTCGCAGACGGCCTGGCCGACGAGGTGGTTGGAGATCGCCCAGCACTTCAGCCCGTACTTGTCGAGCAGCTGCCGCCGCCCGTCCAGGTAGCCGGGGTCGGACAGCGCCTTCTCGACCTCGAAGTGGTCGCCCCAGCAGGCGAGTTCGAGTCCGTCGTAGCCGAAGTCCCGGGCGAGCCGGCAGACCTCCTCCAGCGGCAGGTCGGCCCACTGACCGGTGAAGAGTGTGAAGGGACGGGGCATGCGCGGGACCTCCTAGAGGACTACGGGGGTGTGTACGGAGTTCTTCTCGGCGCTCTCCTCCACCGCTGCGAGCACCCGTTGCACCTGCAGGCCGTCGGCGAACGACGGTGCGGGGGCGGTCCCTTCGGCGATCGTCCGCACGAGGTCGCGGGCCTGGTGGACGAAGGTGTGCTCGTATCCGAGGGCGTGACCCGGCGGCCACCACGCCTCCAGGTAGGGGTGTTGGGGCTCGGTGACGAGGATGCGCCGGAATCCCGCCGTGGTGGCGGCCTCGGTCTGGTCGTGGAAGGACAGCTCGTTGAGCCGTTCCAGATCGAAGGCGAGCGAGCCGCGCTCCCCGTTGATCTCCAGCCGCAGCGCGTTCTTCCGTCCGGCCGCCATCCGGGTCGCCTCGAACGAGGCCAGCGCCCCGGACGCGAGCCGGCCGGTGAACAGCGCCGCGTCGTCGACGGTGACCGCACCCCGCGCGCCCGGGTCCGCGGCTCCGGAGAGCCCGGCCGAGGCCCCGGCGAGCACCGGCCGTTCACGCACGAACGTCTCGCTGACCGCGGACACCCCGACCAGCGGCTCCCCCGCCAGGAACTGGGCCAGGTCCACGATGTGCGCCCCCAGGTCGCCGAGCGCTCCCGAGCCCGCGTGTTCCCGCTTCAGCCGCCAGGTGAGCGGTGATTCGGGATCGACGAGCCAGTCCTGGAGATAGGTGGCGCGAACATGTCGCAGGGTGCCGATCCGGCCGTCGGCGATCAGCTGCCTGGCGTAGGTGATCGCGGGCACCCTGCGGTAGTTGAAGCCCACCATCGCGACCTGGCCGCGGACCGCCGCGCGCTCCGCGGCCTCGACCATGGCCTCGGCCTCGGCGACCGTGTTGGCGAGCGGCTTCTCGCACAGCACATGCTTGCCGGCCTCCAGGGCGGCGATGGCGATCTCGGCATGGCTGTCGCCGGGGGTGCAGATGTCGACGAGCTGTACGTCCTCCCGGTCGATCAGGGCCCGCCAGTCGGTCTCCGCGGCCGCCCAGCCATGGCGGGCCGCGGCCGCGTCGACCGCTGCCCGGTCACGGCCGCAGATCGCGGCGAGAGCCGGTTTCATGGGCAGTTCGAAGACGTGTCCCGCGGTGCGCCAGCCCTGTGAGTGGGCGGCGCCCATGAACGCGTATCCGACCATGCCGACTCCGAGCACCGGCACACTCGTCGTCGGCCGGTCCGTCGGCGGCGCTGCGGCCTCCTGATCCGTATCTTCCCTACGGGCCATCCGGGCTTCCTCCTCGTCGGTCGTTCGATGGGGGCGGCAGGAGGGTCAGCACCCTCCCGCGGGGCGGATCAGCTGAAGCCCGTCGGCAGGTACTGGTCGATGTTCTCCTTGGTGACCACGGCCGAGTAGAGCGTGAGATTGGTCGGGATCTCCAGCTCGGCCAGGCCGCCGAGCCCCTTGCCCTGTCCGAGGGCGCGGGCCAGGTCGATGGCGGACGCGGCCATCGTCGGCGGATAGAGAACGGTGGCCTTCAGCACACTGTTGTCGGCCTTGATGGCGTCCATCGCGGACTTGGCGCCGGCGCCGCCGACCATCAGGAACTCGTCGCGGCCCGCCTGCTGGATGGCGCGCAGCGCGCCCACACCCTGGTCGTCGTCGTGGTTCCACAGGGCATCGAACTTCTTCTGCGCCTGCAGCAGCTGGGCCATCTTGGCCTGGCCCGACTCGACGGTGAAGTCGGCGGCCTGACGTGCCACCAGTTTGACGTTGGGGTAGTTCTTCAACGCGTCGGCGAAGCCCTGGCTGCGCTGCTTGGTGAGCTCCAGGTTGTCGATGCCGGCCAGCTCGACGACCTTGGCGTCCGCCTTGTCCTTGAGCTGCTCGCCGATGTACGTACCGGCGTTGAGACCCATGCCGTAGTTGTCACCGCCGACCCAGCAGCGGTAGGCCTGCGGAGAGGCGAAGATCCGGTCCAGATTGATGACGGGGATGCCGGCCCGCATGGCCTCCAGGCCGACCTGGGTCAGCGCCTTGCCGTCGGCGGGAAGGATGACGAGGACGTCGACCTTCTTGTTGATGAGGGTCTTGACCTGGCCGATCTGGGCGGCGGTGTCATTGGAGCCCTCGGTGGTCTCCAGTGTCACCTCGGAGTACTTCGCCGCCCGTGACTTGGCGTTCTCGTTGATGGCGTTGAGCCAGCCGTGGTCGGCCTGCGGGCCGGCGAAGCCGATGGTGACGGGCTTGCCGGGCTTGTCGTCGGCGGCGGGGACGCTGCTCTGCGCGGTGTCCTTGGTCTTGGGTTCGTTGCTGGTGCAGGCGGTGAGCAGGGCGCCCGCGGAGACGGCCGCGGAGCCGAAGAGCAGTCGTCTGCGGCTGGTTTCTGGCATGGCTGTCAAACCCTTCATCCGATACGTGACGTGTCACAGGTGGCGTTCGGGGCGGGGGGGGTGGGTGGGGCGGAGTGACGGAGCCGACGGGGGCGGGGCGGGGCGCGGGCCCGTCCGGGCCTGATCCGCCGGGTCTCAGGTCTCCCCGTGCGCGGAGGTGCGGCGCTGGACGAGGACGGCGGCGACGATGATCGCGCCCTTGGCGATCTGCTGCACATCGCTCTGCAGATTGTTGAGCGCGAAGATGTTGGTGATGGTGGTGAAGACGAGGACGCCGAGTACGGAGCCGACGATCGTGCCGCGCCCACCGCTGAGCAGGGTCCCGCCGATGATCGCGGCGGCGATGGCATCGAGCTCGTACAGATTGCCGTTGGTGTTCTGCCCCGAGCCGGACAGGATGATCAGCATGAACGCCGCGATGCCGCAGCACAGCCCGGAGAGCAGATAGAGGTAGAGCCGCTGCCGTCGTACGTCGATGCCGGCCAGCCTGGCCGCTTCCGCGTTGCCGCCGACCGCGACCGTACGCCGTCCGAAGGTCGTGCGGTTCAGCACCAGCCAGCCGATGACGGTCACCGCGGCGAACATCATGACCAGGGGCGGGATGCCGAGGACATAGGAGTCGGGCAGACCCAGGTCCAGTACGGACTGGACCGTGACGATCTGGGTCTTGCCGTCGGTGATCTGGAGGGCGAGCCCCCGGGCCGAGGCGAGCATCGCCAGCGTCGCGATGAACGGCACCATCCGGCCGTACGCGATGAGCAGTCCGTTCACCAGTCCGGCACCGAGTCCGACGATCACCGCGGTGAACAGGATTCCGGCGAAACCGTACTCCTGGGTGGCGAGCGTGGTCGCCCAGACGGAGGCGAGCGCGACCATCGCACCCACCGACAGGTCGATGCCGCCGCTGGTGATGACGAAGGTCATGCCGACGGTGACGACGCCGATGACGGACGACTGCGTGAGGATCAGCTGGAGGTTCCCGGTGTCCAGGAAGGCGTCGGGCTCGGTGATTCCACCGACCACGATCAGTGCGGCGAGGACGCCCAGGAGCGAGAGGTTGCGGACGTCCGCGCGCAGGCCGAAGGCGCGCGGAGGTCCGTCCTTGCTCCGTGGTCCGGCGACCGGGGCGGGGGCGGCTCCCTCGTCCGGCCCGCCCTGCTGCGTCGAGGAGACGGGCTGCGTCATGACGTCGGGCTCCCTTCCATCACTAGGTCGAGTACGCGGTGCTCGTCGAGCTCCCGGGCATCCGCCGCGTGCACGACGCGGCCCTCGCGGAGCACCAGCACCCGGTCGGCGAGGCCCAGCACCTCGGGCACCTCGCTGGAGACGAGCAGGACGGCGAGGCCTTCGTCGGCCAGCCGTCGGATCACGGCGTAGAGCTCGGCGCGGGCGCCGACATCGACACCGCGGGTCGGTTCGTCGAGCAGCAGGACCCGACAGCCCCGCAGCAGCCAGCGCGCCAGGACGGCCTTCTGCTGGTTGCCGCCGGAGAGCGTCCGGACGGGGGTGTCCGGGTTGTCGGGCCGCAATGAGAGTTCGCGGGTGGCGGCGCGCGCCGCCCGGCGCTCGGCCCCGCGGTCCATCCAACCGGCGCGGGAGAAGCGCGACATCGTGGACACGGAGACGTTACGGGTGACGGATTCGAGCATCAGCAGGGCTTGCGCCTTGCGTTCCTCGGGGGCGAGTCCGATCCCGGCGGCGACGGCCGCGCGTACGCTGCCGGGCCTGAGCGGTGTGCCGGCCACGGTGACATGTCCGGCGCTCGGCCTGCGGGCGCCGTAGACCGTCTCCAGGATCTCGGAGCGCCCCGATCCGACGAGGCCGGCCAGGCCGACGATCTCGCCGGGCCGAAGCTCCAGGTCCACCGGGTCGAATTCCCCCTTCCTGGTCAGCCCCACGACTTTCAGTACCGGCTCCGTCGCCGTCGCTGCCGCGCCGTCCGTGGTGCGCGGCGGGAAGACGTACTCGACATTGCGGCCGGTCATCATCGCAACGATGTCGCGCGTGGGCGTGGACTTGGCGGGCAGCCCCACGGCGACGGCGCGGCCGTCCTTGAGCACGGTCACCCGGTCGCCGATCCTGCGGATCTCCTCCAGGCGGTGCGAGATGTACACGACGGCCACCCCGTCGGCCGTGAGGGAGGTGACGATGCGGAAGAGGTTGTCGACCTCGTCGGGGTCGAGTGCGGCGGACGGCTCGTCCATCACGATGAGCCGGACGTCGTGGGAGAGCGCCCGCGCCATGGAGACGATCTGCTGCTGTGCGGCGGACAGCTCACCGACGGCCCTGGAGGGGTCGATCTCCGGATGACCGAGACGTCTCAGCAGCGCGGCCGCCGCCGTGCGGCCCTCCCGGGTGCGGACGACGAAGCGGGCGGTGGTGGGTTCATGGCCGAGGAAGACGTTCTCGGCGACCGACAGCCCCTCGACCAGGTCGAGTTCCTGGTAGATGGTGGCGATGCCCAGGCGCATCGCGGCCATGGGCGACTTGAGCACGGCCGGTGCGCCGTGCCAGGTGATCTCGCCGCCGTCGGGCTGGTGGGCCCCGGCGAGCACCTTGATGAGAGTGGACTTGCCGGCGCCGTTCTGCCCGAGGAGACAGTGGACTTCGCCGGCCTGGACCTCCAGGTCCACGCCGTCGAGGGCGCGCACTCCGGGGAACGATTTGGTGATGCCGGACATGGTGAGCAGGGGTGGTTCTGGTGCCATGACGAATCCCCTCGGCGAGTGCGGTCTCCCCTGTTCGAGCGCAGCCGAGAGCTCGGGGAGGGCCGGTGAGTGGGCAGGGCGGTACCAGGTGCGGTGGTGCGGGTGTTGTCGGTGTGCGGATGCTTGCCCGGGGGCGCTGGTGTGCGTGCTTCCGGTGTGCGAGTGCGTGCTGCCTGAGTGTGCGAGTGCGTGCTTGCCGGGTGTGGTGGTGGGGTTGCCCAGGTGCTGCCGGCCCGGAGTCAGGCCGGTGAGAACAGGTGGTCGCTGATGAGCCGGGCGGCGCCGATCACTCCGGCGGCCGGTCCCAACTCGCCCAGAACGATGGGGAGATTGCCGGTGGCCAGCGGCAACGACTGCCGGTAGACCTGGGTCCGGACGCTGGCGAGGAGCGTGTGCCCGAGGCCGGTGACACCTCCGCCGATCACGACCAGGCCGGGATTGAAGAAGCTGACGAGTCCCGCGATGACCTGACCGACCCGGTTGCCGCCCTCGCGGATCAGGTCGAGCGAGGTGGCGTCACCGGCCGCCGCGGCGGCTGCCACATCGGCGGCGGTGAGCTTTCCGGACGCCTCCAGCCGGCCCGCGAGTTCCGCCGACTGCCCGGCACGCGCCGCGTCCTCGGCGTCACGGGCGAGCGCGGCACCGCTGAAATGGGCTTCCAGGCAGCCCCGGTTGCCGCACGCGCAGGCGCGTCCTTCGGGTTCGACCTGGATGTGGCCGATGTCCCCGGCGCTGCCCGTCGTACCGCGGTGGACCTCGCCGCTCACGACGATGCCGCAGCCGATGCCCGTGCCGATCTTGACGCAGAGGAAGTCGCCCACGGAACGTGCGACGCCCGCGTGCTGCTCCCCCATCGCCATCAGGTTCACATCGTTGTCGACCATGACGGGGCAGCCCAGTTCCTGGCTGAGCGCCTCGCGGACCGGGAAGCCGTCCCAGCCGGGCATGATCGGTGGCGCGACCGGTACGCCTTCGGGGAAGCGGACCGGGCCGGGCACGCCGATGCCCGCGCCGTCGAAGCCCTCGGCGAGCCCGGAGGCCCGGAGCTTGGCGGCCATGGCCAGCACCTGCTCGAAGACGGCGACGGGGCCTTCACGCACGTCCATGGGGTGGTTGAGGTGACCCAGGACCTCCAACTCGGCGTTGGTGACGGCCACATCGACGGATGTGGCACCGATGTCGACGCCGAGGAAGCGCAGTTGCGGGGCGAGCCGGATGTTGTGCGAGCGACGCCCGCCGCGGGATGCGGCGAGTCCGTCGGCCACGACGAGTCCGGTCTCCAGCAGCCGGTCGACCTCGACGGCGAGCTTGGAGCGGGAGAGATCCACCTGATCCCCCAGCTGTGCCCGTGAGTTGGGCCCGCCGTCGCGCAACAGCCGGAGCAGTCGCGCCTGATGCGCATTCGCGGGTCGTGCCGTCATACGTCTCACGCGCCTCTCCCCGCCACATCGGCCTGTCCGTCGGGCTTTCGAGGGGAACGTAGCAGCGGTTGCCGGGAGTGGGAAGAAGTTGCGCAGGAATCCGCTACAACTTTCTCCACACCGAGGACAAAGCCGTTCGACCGAATCACGCGCCCGCTGCCGATGCGGCCTCCCGACCGGTGGCGCGTGCGGGTCGGGGGTCAGCGCTGCCGGTAGGGGCCGTCCAGGGCCGCCCACTGGAGCAGCATGATGGTCTTGGCATCGGCGATGGCACCGCTGCGGACCATGGAGAGGGCCTCGTCGAAGGGGAGTTCCACGGTTTCGATGTCCTCGCCCTCGGCCGCGACCCCGTGTCCGTACCCGTCGGCGGTGTCGGCCGTCGAACGGTAGGGGGCGGCGAAGAAGTGCAGGCGTTCGGTGACCGAGCCGGGGCTCATATAGACGTCGAAGACCCGCTGGGGGGCGCCCACGACATGTCCGGTCTCCTCGGCCGCCTCCCTGCGGATGGCCTCCTCGGGACTGTCGCCGTCGAGCAGCCCGGCGGGGGTCTCGATCAGCATCCCGTCCCGGTGCCCGTTCACGTAGGCGGGCAGGCGGAACTGACGGGTCAGCACAACGGTGCGGCGATCGGGTTCGTAGAGCAGGATCGTGGCGCCGTCGCCCCGGTCGTAGGTCTCGCGCTGTTCGGTGCTCCAGTGGCCGTCGCTGTGCTGATAGTCGAAGGTCGTTCTGCGCAGGACGTACCAGTCGCAGGACAGCACCTCCACGTCCCTGATGCGCACCCGCGGATTGCCGGCCAGATCGCGGCCGTGCCGGTCCAGGCCGGTGCGCCCGCGGCGGTCCGGGGTGTCCACGCCCGCGGTCACCGTGCGGCCGGGACGTCGTCGATGGCGGTGTGGGCGTCCAGGCCCCGGGCCCGCGCGACCATCCGGTCCGCGCAGTGCGAGGGGTCGGCGACCGGAATGATCAGCGGTCGTGGAACAGCGGTCATGAGCTGCACTCCTTGCGGTGGATCCGATTTCCTCAGGCCAGGACGGTGCGGACGCCCGCATCGCGCAGGGCCGCCAGCGTCGACGGGCCGTTGGGGTGGGTGTCGGCGTCCTGGGCCGCGCTGTCGGTGACGAACACGTCCACCGCGCCCACGGCGGCGACCTGGCTGAACGCGCGCACCCCGAGCTTGGTCGCATCGGCGACGGCGATGGTCCGGTCCGACTGCGCGAGCGCGGCCTGTTTGACGGCCGCGTCGTCCAGCGAGAACTCCGACCAGCCGTACTCGGCGTGCACCCCGCCGATGGACAGTACGAAGCAGTCGAAGGCCAGCGCTTCGAGGGTGCGCAGGGCCGACGGACCGACCAGTGACCGTTCACCGGGGCGGGACCGGCCGCCCACGACCAGCAGGTCGATCCCAGGCCGGTCCGCCAGACGGACAGCGGCCTGAAGACTGAGCACCGCCACGGTCAGGGGGGCCCGTTCGGCCAGATACCCGGCGACGTGCACAGTCGTGGTACCTGCGTCCAGGAGCACCCGCGATCCCGGCTCGATCATCGCGGCCACGGCCGCACCGAGCCGGTCCTTCGTAGCGGCCTGCCACGGCTCACGGGCCGCGAAGCCCGCGCCGTCCTCGCGTGAACGCGTGGCGACCGCACCGCCGCGCACCCTGCGCACCAGCCCCTGGCGCTCCAGTACGTCGAGGTCCCGGCGGACGGTCATCTCGGAGACCCCCAGACGATGGGAGAGCTCCGACACGGAAACCCGGTCGGAGCCCTGCACCAATCGCAGGGTCAGGTCCAGACGATTGGCGACACCCATGACTCATTTCTAACACATCAATGTTCGATTGAACATCGATGTGTGCGAAAGTCGGGGCGGCATCGGAGCGACCCGGCGGCGCGGAACGCGGAAAAGGGCCGAGGCTCGAAGCCCCGCCGCGGCGGGACGGGCGGCCTCGGCCTCGGCCTCGGCCTCCGGGAGGGTGCGGACCGAGAGCAGTTGGTCCGCCTCGTCCTCCGTGGGCTCGTGCACGGACGCGCCCTGCGCGGGCCGGAGGTCGACCCGGCCCTCGGTGTCGAGCCGCTGCAACGCCTCCCGTACCGGTTGTCCGGACAGCCCGAGACGACGCCGGGAGCCCGCTCGCCATGTGCACCAGGCCGTTACCGAGCGCAACGTCCCTCAGGGGCAGCGGATGACCTGACCCGCGTACGAGAGATTCCCGCCGAAGCCGAACAGCAGCACCGGCGCACCACTGTGCACCTCGCCGCGCTCGACCAGCTTGGACAGGGCCATCGGGATCGAGGCCGCGGACGTGTTGCCGGAGTCCACGACATCCCGGGCGATGACCGCGTTGACCGCGCCGATCTTCCTGGCGACCGGCTCGATGATCCTCAGGTTGGCCTGGTGCAGTACCACCGCGGCCAGATCCTCGGGGGCGACACCGGCCTTCTCGCACACCTTGCGGGCGATCGGCGGCAACTGCGTGGTGGCCCAGCGGTACACGGACTGCCCCTCCTGCGCGAATCGTGGGGGCGTCCCTTCGATCCGCACCGCGTTCCCCATCTCCGGCACCGAACCCCACAGGACGGGTCCGATCCCGGGCAGGTCCCCGCCGCCCGGGTCGGCGACGACGACCGCCGCGCCGGCCCCGTCACCGAGCAGCACACAGGTGCTGCGATCGGTCCAGTCGGCGATGTCCGCCATCTTGTCGGCGCCGATGACGAGGACGCGGTCGGCCGCGCCCGCCCGGATCGCATGGTCGGCGGTGGCGAGGGCGTGGGTGAACCCGGAGCAGACCACATTGATGTCCATCACCGCGGGGGATCCCATACCGAGGCGGGCGGCGACCCGCGCCGACATACTCGGCGAACGGTCGATCGCGGTGGAGGTGGCGACGAGAACCAGATCGACCTCGGCGGGCTGCAGCCCCGCCGAGGCGAGCGCCTTGGCCCCCGCGTGCGCGGCCATCTCGTCCACCGGCTCGTCAGGACCTCCGACGTGTCGGGTCTTGATGCCGACGCGGCTGGTGATCCACTCGTCACTGGTGTCGACCATGGCCGCCAGATCGTCGTTGGTGAGCACCCGGGCGGGCTGATAGTGGCCGAGCGCCACGACGCGTGAGCCGGTCATGTACAGGATCCCCTCGCTACATATGGCAGGAACCATCCAGTCTTGGTCGCTACCGCCCGGTACAGGGGCACGTGATCCCACAGGAATCACCGCCGCTCATTGGAGGCTTGGCAACAGCCTTGACCACTCGGAAAGCATTCTGTAGACAATTCTGGCGACTTCGGATCGTGCGCTGCCCCCACCCCTGGCCCGGGCCCGGACCACCGAGGTCGGCGCGTACTGCGGCGTCGGCTGCAATGTCACACTCCACGTGCGGGACAATGAGCTCGCCGAGCTCACCTCACCGCACGACGATCAGGGGTGACCTGCGGCAACCTCTGCATCCAGGGCCGGTTCGGCTTCCGACGACACCACGTACAGAATCGGGTTTCACCGCTATGGGACGGGTCACCGAGCGTCGACGCACCATTCGCATCCGGGACGGGAAGGTCTCGACGCGCCCCGACACGCTCGTCGCCGAGGAGCCCCTGGAGATCCGGCTGAACGGCAAGCCGCTCGCCATCACGATGCGGACGCCGGGCGACGACTTCGCACTGGCGGCGGGCTTCCTGGTGAGCGAGGGCGTGATCGGCGACGGATCCGAGGTGCAGCAGATCGTCTACTGCGCCGGGGCCACGGCGGACGGCGTCAACACGTACAACGTGGTGGATGTGAGACTCGCCCCCGGTGTCGCTGTCCCCGACATCACGCTCGAACGCAACGTGTACACCACGTCGTCCTGCGGGCTGTGCGGCAAGGCGAGCCTCGACGCGGTGCGCACCACGACCCGGCATCCCATCGCCGACGCTCCCCCGGTCCGGGTGGAGCCCGCCCTGCTGGCCGCCCTCCCCGACCGGCTGCGCGCCGCGCAGCGGGTCTTCGACCGGACGGGGGGCCTGCACGCGGCGGCCTTGTTCTCCGAGACGGGTGAGCTGCTCGACGTCCGGGAGGACGTCGGCCGGCACAACGCGGTCGACAAGCTGGTGGGCCGCGCCCTGACGGACGGCCGGCTGCCGCTGTCCCGCACGATTCTGCTGGTGTCGGGACGGGCCTCTTTCGAGCTGGCCCAGAAGGCGGTGATGGCCGGCATCCCCGTGCTCGCGGCGGTCTCGGCACCGTCGTCCCTCGCCGTCGACCTGGCGGCCGAGACCGGACTGACCCTGGTCGGTTTTCTGCGGGGTCCTTCCATGAACGTGTACGCGGGCGAGGAGCGCGTCGCCCTGGGGACGACGGCCGACCGGGGCTGAGGCTCCCCGCCCGGCCGCACGGGCCCGAGTGCCGACCGGCAAGGAGCACTCCCCGCGCCGACCGGGCCCGTCTTGTGGCGTGCACATCCGCGAGGGCGCGTTCCCGGGGCGGTCTCAGCCCACCGCCAAGGACTCCTCCGTCGCCGGACCGCTCGTCCGCGCCGCCCCGCCGGGGTTCTCCTCCAGCGGATCGCGCGAGCGGCGCTTGGCGATCACCGCACACACCATGAGCTGCATCTGATGGAAGAGCATCAGCGGCAGCACGGCAAGGGACGCCTGCGCCCCGAACAGGACGCTCGCCATCGGGAGCCCGGAGGCCAGGCTCTTCTTCGAACCGGCGAACTGGATGGCGATCCGGTCCTCCCGGTCGAAGCCGAGCCGCTTCGCCCCGTACCAGGTCAGGATGAGCATCAGCGCGAGCAGCACCGCCTCGGCAGCGAGCAGCGCCCCGAACCGGGCCGGGGTGACCTGGTACCAGATGCCCGCGACCATGCCCTCACTGAACGCCGTGTAGACGACGAGCAGGATCGAGCCCCGGTCGACACGGCCGAGGACTTTCCTGTGACGGGTGAGGAAGCCACCGATCCAACGGCGCAGCAACTGCCCCGCGACGAACGGCAGCAGCAGTTGCACCGCGATCTTCAGCAGTGCGTCCGCCGAGAACCCGCCGCCGCTGTTGCCGAGCAGCACGGCCGCGAGCAGCGGGGTGAGGAGGATTCCGGCGATCGAGGAGAAGGAGCCCGCGCAGATCGCCGCCGGCACATTGCCGCGGGCGATCGAGGTGAAGGCGATCGAGGACTGGATGGTCGAGGGGACGAGGCAGAGAAAGAGGAAACCGCTGTGGAGCTGCGGCGTCAGGACGTACGGCACCAGCCCCCTGCCCGCCAGGCCGAGGAGCGGAAATGCGACGAAAGTGCAGACCAGGACGGTGAGATGGAGACGCCAGTGCTTGAGGCCGTCGAGCGCCTCGGCGGTGGAGAGGCGGGCGCCGTACAGGAAGAAGAGAAGGGCGACCGCTCCGGTGGAGGCGCCGCCCGCCAGATCCGCGGCGGTCCCCGACGCGGGCAGAACCGCGGCGAGCACGACCGTGCCGATCAGCGCCAGGATGTACGGGTCGATCGGCAGCCAGGTCGGCAGCTTCGAGGTGCGGCGGCTCATGTGCTCCACATGCTTCTGTCGGTCCGGTCGTGCCCTGCCCATCCTGCTCTCGATCAAGGCGATCGGGAATCCCGCACACCGCTCTCACTGTCATCACGGTTCGCGATAGCCTGGCCTCATGTACGACCCCGCGCAGCTGCGCACCTTTCTCGCCGTGGCCCAGACGCTGAGTTTCACGCAGGCCGCCCGCCGGCTCGGGGTACGGCAGTCCACGGTCAGCCAGCATGTGCGGCGGCTGGAGGAAGCGGCGGGGCGCCAGCTGTTCGCCCGGGACACGCACCGGGTCGATCTCACGCCGGACGGCGAGGCGATGCTCGGTTTCGCCCGGACGATACTTGAGGCCCATGAGCGGGCCGCGGCCTTCTTCGCCGGCACCCGGCTGCGCGGGCGGCTGCGGTTCGGGGCCTCCGAGGACTTCGTACTGACCCGGCTGCCGGAGATCCTGGAGTCGTTCCGTCGCGACCATCCGGATGTCGAGCTGGAGCTGACGGTGGAGCTGTCCGGAACGCTGCACCAGCGACTGGCGGCGGGCCGGCTGGATCTCGTCCTCGCCAAGCTGCGCACCGGCGACACGCACGGAGAACTGGTGCGGCACGACGCGCTGACCTGGATCGGCGCGCCCCGGCTGCGGATCGACCCGGACCGTCCGGTTCCACTGGTGCTCTTCCCGCCGCCGGGCATCACCCGGGCCCGCGCGCTGGAGGTCCTGGAGGAGCACGGCCGGTCCTGGCGGATCGCCTGTACGAGCACCAGTCTCAGTGGACTGATCGCGGCGGCCCGCGCGGGGCTCGGCGTGATGGCTCACAGCCGGGGTCTGATCCCGCCGGGCCTGACGCCGGTGCCGGCCAGAGCGGGGCTGCCGGACCTCGGCGACGTGGACTTCGTCCTGCTGCACGGCCGCCGCCGGGACGGAGCCCAGGAGGCCGCGGACGCCCTGGCGGCGGCGATCCTGGCGGGCGGCGACCGGCTGATCCGAGACGTCGGCACGATCGGTTCGCTCAGCGGCCGGGTCGATGCATAGCGGTACGCCGTCACGGGGAGAGCGGACGGCAGCCGCGGTGGCGAGGCCGACCCGGCGCGGGCCGACGGGCGTCGGACCATCCGCGGACCAATGCCCCCGTATCCACCCGGAACGGCAGTGACCGCGACGTACAGATTCGGTGGAGATTCCGCCTCCGGCCGCTTACTCCGTGGTCCCAGCCGCGCCCGAGCCTTGCCCATCTGGCCGGATTTCGGTGGCTGACCTGTGCATATGCCACGTTGTCCGCCGGTTCGGGCCCCTCCCGCCGCGCCGTCCCGTGGGGTAGCGTCACGGCGCTGTGCGGAGCGCCACAAGGAGCAGGTCATTGCGCGAGTTCACTGTCCCGCCCATGGCGGCCGCGCCCCTCGTGGGCGGGTTGGCCGATGTGGTGTTCGACTACGCCGAGGAGGATCCGCACCGGGTCGCGCTCGGCCGGAAGGACGAGAACGGCCACTGGCGGGATGTCGCTGCGGCGACATTCCGCGACGAGGTGCTGGCCCTCGCCAAGGGGCTGATCGCGCACGGCGTCAGGTTCGGCGACCGGGTGGCCCTGATGTCGCGTACGCGCTACGAGTGGACGCTCTTCGACTTCGCCCTGTGGACAATCGGTGCCCAGTCCGTACCGGTCTACCCGACCTCCTCGGCCGAGCAGGTCTTCTGGATGCTGCACGACGCCGATGTGTCCGCCGTCATGGTCGAGCACGAGGACCACGCCATGACGGTCGCCTCGGTGATCGACCGGCTGCCCCGGCTCCAGCGGCTCTGGCAGCTCGACGCGGACGCGGTGACCGAGCTCGTCGGCGCGGGTGCCCATGTCGAGGACGAGGTGGTGCACCGGCACCGGCGCGCGGTGACACCCGAATCGGTGGCGACCATCATCTACACCTCGGGGACGACCGGACGCCCCAAGGGCTGTGTGATCACGCACGCCAATTTCATGTTCGAGACGGACACCATGGCCTCCCGCTGGCAGTCGGTCTTCCGCTCCAGGCCGGGCGACGAGGCCGCCACGCTGCTCTTCCTGCCCCTGGCGCACGTCTTCGGCCGCATGGTCGAGGTCGCCGCCGTGCGCGGCCGCGTGAGGCTGGGCCATCAGCCGGAGCTGTCGGCGAAGGCTTTGATGCCGGACCTGGTGTCGTTCCGGCCGACGTTCATCCTGGCGGTGCCGTACATCTTCGAGAAGGTCTTCAACGCGGCCCGGCGCAAGGCGGAGGCCGAGGGGCGCGCCGGGCCGTTCGACAAGGCCGTGGACATCGCGGTGAAGTATGCCGAGGCGATGGAGGAACGGGCCTTCGGGGCCGGTCCCGGGCCGTCCGCCGGACTGCGGGTGCAGCACCAGTTCTTCGACAAGGTCGTGTACAGGAAGGTGCGCGAGGCGATGGGCGGCCGGATCCGGCACGCCATGTCCGGCGGTTCGGGGATGGAGCGGCGGCTCGGGCTGTTCTTCGAGGGCGCGGGCGTCACGGTGTACGAGGGGTACGGGCTGACCGAGTCGACCGCGGCGGCCACCGCCAATCCGCCGGAACGCACGCGGTACGGCACGGTCGGGCAGCCGATCCCCGGCACCACGGTGCACATCGCCGAGGACGGCGAGGTGTGGGTGCACGGCGCCAATGTGTTCGCGGGCTATCTCGGGGCGCCGGAGGCCACCGACGCGGTGCTGCGCGACGGCTGGCTGGCCACCGGGGACCTGGGGGCGCTCGACGAGGAGGGCTATCTGACGATCACCGGCCGGAAGAAGGAGATCCTGGTGACGTCGGGCGGCAAGAGCGTGTCACCGGCCGGTCTGGAGGAGCGGGTACGGGCACATCCGCTGGTCGCTCAGTGCATCGTCGTCGGCAACGACCGGCCGTACATCGCGGCACTGGTCACGGTGGACCAGGAGGCGGTGGACCACTGGCTCGTGATGCAGGGGCGGGTGCCGATGAGGACGGAGGAGCTGGTGCGCGATCCGGACCTGGAGATGGAGGTACGGCGGGCGGTGGTGGCCGCCAACACGGCCGTCTCGCAGGCCGAGTCGATCCGTACGTTCCGGATCCTGGCGCATCCGTTCAGCGAGGAGCACGGTCTGCTCACCCCGTCGCTGAAGCTGAAGCGCAAGGCGATCGAGACGGCGTACGCGGTGGAGGTCGACGCGCTGTACCGCTGAGAGCCTGTCGGGTGGCCTCGGATCGGACCGCTTCCGCCCGGTCGGAGTTCACCCGACAGGCTCTGAGGCACGGTCGTGCCCCAGCGGTGGAGCACGGGCTACGTGATCGAGATGCGGAACAGCTTGTCCGAGCCGTCCGGCTGGTTCCCCTTGTTGTCGCAGTTGGTGGTGGAGAGCCAGAGCTGGTCCTGGCCGGGCACCTGGGTGACCGTGCGCAGTCGCCCGTAGGTGCCGACGTAGTAGGCGCTCGGCGTGCCGAGGTTCTCGGTGTCACCGGTGATCGGCACCCGCCACAGCCTCTCGCCCTTCAGCGCGGCCATGTAGATGACGTTGCGGACGATGGCGATCCCGCTGGGCGAGGCTTCGGAGACGCTCCAGGTCTTCTTCGGGTTGGTCATTCCGGCGGTGGAGCAGCTGCCCTCGCAGACGGGCCAGCCGTAGTTGTTCCCCGGCTTGATGAGGTTGAGCTCGTCCTTCTTGCTGTCGCCGAACTCCGCCTCCCACAGGCGGCCGTTGCGGTCGAACGCGAGGCCCTGCGGGTTGCGGTGGCCGTAACTGTAGACGTAGTTGCCGAACGGGTTGCCGGGAGCGGGCCTGCCGTCCGTGGTCATCCGCAGGATCTTGCCGTTCAGCGAGTTCTTGTCCTGGGCGAGGTCGGGGGTCTGGGCCTCGCCGGTCGAGGCGTACAGATAGCCGTCGGGGCCGAGGACGAGCCGTCCGCCGTTGTGGTACCTGCTCTTCTTGATCCCCTGGAGCAGGACCGTGTATCCGCCGAGCGAGGTGCCGTCGTACGTCATGCGGGCGACCCGGTTGCCCTCGGACGCGGTGTGCATGAAGTACACGTAGTGGTTGGTGGACCACTTGGGGTCGACGGCGACGCCGAGCAGGCCGCCTTCGCCGTCGGTCGTGACGGCCTGGGGCACGGTGCCGACCTGGGTCCTGGTGCCGCCGGGGGTGACCTTGAAGACCTTGAAGCTGTCCCGCTCGGTCACCAGCGCGGTCTTTCCGTCGGGCATCCAGTAGGTGCCCCAGGGGATGGACCAGCCGGTGGAGACGGTGGCGATGCCGGACGGTACGCCGCCGTCGGTGGCGCAGGCCGGGGTGGTGAAGGTGACGGTGTTGCCGGGCGGCGAGGCATTGCCCGCCGCGTCCTTGGCGACGACGTCCAGGGCGTAGGGGCTGGCGCAGGCGAGCCCGGTGAGGGTGGTCGTGGTGGCGGGCGGGGTGCCGGACACGGTCTTGTAGACGGTGCTCCCGCTGCGGACCTCATAGGCGGTGACGGCCCTGTCGTCCGTCGAGGCGCCCCACTTCAGGACGACGCTGTTGGCGGTGAGGCCCGAGGCGGACAGGGTGCCCGGCACGGAGGGCGCGGTGGTGTCGGAGCCGGGCAGGGTGGTGCAGTCCACGATCGGACTGACCGACGACACATTGCCGGCCGCGTCACGCGCGAACACGGTGATGTCGTACGTGGTCCCGGCCGTGAGCCCGGTCAGGCTCTTCTCGGTGACGTTCCCGGCCGCCTCGGCGAGCTTGTTGCCGTGTTCGTAGATGTCGTACGCGGTGACGCCCACGTTGTCCGTCGCGGCGCCCCAGTTCAGCGTGAGGCTGTTCTCGGTGATCGCCGAGCAGCTGGGCTGCCCCGGTGCGGTGGGGGCCTCGGTGTCCGGCGGGGCGACCGTGAAGTCGACGTAGTCGAGGTTGGGCAGCCCATCGGCCGTCGTGGACGTCAGCCGGATCTTGTTGCTGCCCGCCCTGACCGGGGTGGTCAGAGTGGAGGTGGCCCAGGTGTTCCAGTCGGTGGTGGCGCCGAAGGGGCGGGCGGCGGAGACGACCGTACCGTCGACTGCGACATCCGCGGCCCGGCCGGCCGTCGTCCCGTTGGAGTACCGGACGGCGATCCTTCCGGTCCCGGCCGAGGCGGCGGTGACGGTGAACTCCACGTAGCTGCCGACGACGTTGTCGCCGTTGACGAAGCCGGTCCCGGAGTAGCCGGAGTGATTGGACTCCACGGCGCCCCGCACGACCGTCGCGGACTCCGCCTCGTACCGGGTGGCTGCCGCGGAGGCGGATTGCGGGACCGCCTGCACCAGGGCGGTGCACAGCAGCGCCACCACCGGCACGGCCGCCCTTCTGCGTAACGCGGTGAGTGTTCCGATCTGCATCTGAACCTCCGTCAGGGAACCCAGTAGTTGCCGGATGCGACGATCATCGACTGCAGTTGGACGCTCCCGCCGTAGTAGAGCCGCGGGTCGACCGAGGTGCCGGCGAGCTTGTTCCAGAGAGCGTCGAGCCAGGCCTGGGAGCCGGAGTCGGTCAGCGCGGTCACGACGAACGGGGCGGTGAACGCCATGTCGTCTCCGCTGTCGAAGGAAGTGCCGTCGAGGTGGTATCCGGTGACGATCTTCTTCGGGTCGCCGCCGGTCTTCGACTTGATCCAGGAGTTGAGCTTGCGTGCCGAGGCGAGCGAGGCGGCGTCCCCGCTGGTGACGGCGTCGGTGCCGATGCGCCACGGGTCGCGGCAGGCGTTCCAGGAGTAGTCGCCGTCGTTGGGGCCTTCGAGCACCTCGCCGGCGGCGGGCCTGGGCGTGCTGTTGGTGTTGACGACGAAGTCCGCCAACAAGCCCGTACTGCCGGCGTACTTGGACTGCTGGCCGGTGATCAGATTCTGATGGGCCGTGCGCACGATGTCCCAGGCACTGTCGCCCGTGGCCTTCTTGAAGGCGCGGAAGTGATCGATCATCCAGTCCGAGGAGCGGGTCATCCAGTAGTGGGACTCGCCGGAGTCCGACCAGTCACCGAGCAGCATGAGGTGGGTGGTCGGGTTGACCTCGCTCTTCTTGATGGCGTTGATGTGCTTGACCGCGAGATCCTTGTAGTTGTACGTGCCCGTGGAGCCCCACTGCTTGTCGGCGAGAAGCAGGCCGTAGGCGACGTCGAGGTCCCCGTCGGTCGCCGAGTCCGAGCCGTCGACGCTCTTGCAGGAGGCGTCCTGCTCGGCGGCGAGGAGGTTGGCGTTGTTGACCGAGGGATGCGCGAGCATGTACTTCACCATGCCGTCGAAGACGGTCTTCGCCTCCGGGTCCGCCCCCGCCATCGTCGCGGTGACGACCATGCCGTAGCCCTGGGCCTCGGCGACGTAGGGGTGGTCGGCGTCCGGCGAGATGACCTCGTACCAGCCGTTTCCGCAGTTCTTCCTGACGAACGCGGACTTCCAGGCGTTGTACGTCTTGATCACGGCCTGGTCGAGCGTCGACTGCGAGCCCGACGGCTTCAGCGTCCCTGCCGCGTAGGGGAATCGATGGCTGCCGAAGGGCACCGCGGGACCACCGGCGGCGGGGGCCGCGATGTCCAGGTAGTCGAGGTTGGAGCCGCCGTTCGCGGTGGGCGCGGTGGCGGCCGGGGAGCCGGCACCCGGAGCCCGGTCCGCCGTGGCCGCGGTGGCCTTCGGAACATGGGCGAGCAGAGGCAGAAACAGACAGCTGAGGCCCGCGAGGACGGCGACGGTACGGCGTGGGGGTCGGTCAACGTGCACAGGTGCTCCCTTCCGATCGACGTTAGGAAAGGTTCCTAACCATCAGTGCATGGGATTCCCCGGAGAACGATCTGTCAATGCCTCGCGTGGGCCCAAATATCAAAACCCGTAAGTGAGTTCGCAGAATTTCGGACAGCTCGGGCACGAACCGACGATGTCGCGTCACGTCCGGGACGAGGCCGGGCGTCGCCGAGTGGGGCCCGGACGCGGCGGGGCCGACGGCCCGGGACCTCCGTGGGCCGGGCAGGGGGCGGCCCACGGACATCGGCCTCGCGGGGAATGTCTCGCGGGGAATGTCCGGCCCTCCGTGATCGTTGACCTGGAGAATGCCAACCGACGACGTAAGGATCGACCGCTCGTGAGCAAGGTCCCCTCCATCACCCTCAACAACGGCGTCGAAATGCCGCAGCTCGGTTACGGTGTCTGGCAGGTCCCGGACGACGAGGCCGCGAGGACGGTCGCGACAGCCATCGAGGCCGGGTACCGGAGCATCGACACCGCCGCGATCTACGAGAACGAGCAGGGCACCGGCCGGGCCGTGGCGGCCTCCGGCGTCGCCCGCGAAGAGCTCTTCGTCACGACGAAGCTGTGGAATTCCGAGCAGGGCTACGACTCCACCCTGCGCGCCTTCGACGCCTCGCTCGACAAGCTGGGTCTGGACTATGTCGATCTGTATCTGATCCACTGGCCGGTCCCGGCCAAGGACGCCTACATCGACACGTACAAGGCGTTCGAGAAGATCTACTCCGAAGGCCGGGCGAAGGCCATCGGCGTCTCGAACTTCCTTCCCGAGCACCTGGAGCGCCTGCTCGGCGAGACCTCCGTGGTCCCGGTGATCAACCAGATCGAGCTCCACCCGCAGCTCCAGCAGGCCGAGTCGCGTGCCCTGCACGCCAAGCACGGCATCGCGACCGAGGCCTGGTCCCCGCTGGGCCAGGGCAAGGGGCTCCTGGAGGTCCCGACGGTCGTCGCGATCGCCCGGAAGCACGGCCGCACACCGGCCCAGGTGGTGCTCCGCTGGCACATCCAGACCGGCAACGTGGTGATCCCGAAGTCCGTGACGCCGTCCCGGATCGTGGAGAACCTCGATGTGTTCGGCTTCGAGCTGGACGCCGACGACCTGGCCGCGTTCGCCGCGCTGGACGAGGGCAAGCGCCTCGGCCCGAACCCGGGCGAGTTCAACCTCGGCGCCTGAGCCGCGCCACCGCACATCGACGGCGACACCGACCGCCGCCCGGCCGACGAGCCGGGCGGCGGTCCGCCACGCAAGGAGGAACGAGAGCATGAGCGGGGACGGCGCACCGGTCGTCGCAGGGGACGGCACACCGGTCGTCGCAGCGGGCCGCTACCGGCTGCGCAACGTGGGCAGCGGTCTGCTGCTGGAGGTGTACGGCTCCGCCAAGGGCGGCGGCGCCCCGGCACAGCAGGGCGAGGAGAACGGTTCGGCGGCCCAGCACTGGCAGCTCTCGCCCGTCCACGAGGGCGCGGCGCTCTACCACCTGGTCAACGAACACAGCGGCAAGCGCCTGGACGTCGCCAACGCCTCCACCGAGAACGGGGCCGTGGTCCAGCAGTGGCGCGCCAACAACTACGGCGCCCAGGAATGGCTGATCGAGCGGCACCTGGAATCACCGGGGGTGGTGACGCTGGTCAGCTTCATCAGCGGGCTCGTCCTCGAAGTGGCTGAGGGCAGCACGGCGGACGGCGCCCGGGTCCAGCAGTGGGAGGACACCGACTCCCCCGGTCAGTGGTGGCAGTTGGAGCCGGCGCCGGACAGCCCCTGAGGGGTTACGGGACGGCCCTCAGGGTCTTGCGTCCGGATCACGCCGGACGGGTCACGGATCAGGGGGCGGACGGGCTGCACACTTCGAGGGCTGTGCGGCCGCGCCCCTTCACCCGTCCGGACCAAAGTCCGCTGTTGGGGGCGTGTCGGGGCGACGCGCGATTCCCGGGGCCTCCACGTCCGCCTCCCGGTGCCGATCGGCCCGTCCACGGGAGCGGCCGGGTTCCCGACGACCGTGACGTGGGGCGGCGTCCGCCGCGTCGGCATCGGGTTCCGCGCCCTGCCGCCGGTCCCTGCCGAGAGCCCAGGGCCGCAGGCCACGCGCGACGCGGCCCTCATGGCCCGCTGGCAACGCCTCATCCTGCGGCTTTAATATGGCTTGGCAGGTGAATGGGTTGTCAGCGTTGGTCAGGTGTGGGCGCCTGGAACCGGCGTGCACCGGTTCCAGGCGCCCGGCTGGAACCCCGGCCCGATTCCGGCGGGCCGGGGTTCTACGTCAGGCCGGTGACGGGGTCACCGACCTTGGCTCGGTACGACGGGTCCGGTCACCACTTGCCCTCGTGGCGCTCGAGCACCCGGAAGCTGCCCACCACTCCGTTCTTGACCCACACGCCGCCCCAGACGTGGCCCGGGAACACGCCGTCGCTGGAGCTGAAAGGTCCGACGGTGGCGATGGGGGCACCGTTGTCGCAGGTGACCCCGCGGAAGACCTCGACGGTCCGGCGACTGTCGTTGCGGATGTTGAGGCTGGTGGAGCCGAGGCCGCTGACCACGGTGATGCAGCCACCCGGTTCGTCGGAGTACGTGCGCTCGTTGATGTGGATCCGGCCCTCGTAGTGGTCACGGCCCTCGTAACCACGACCCTCGTAGCCACGGCCCTCGTAGCCACGGCCCTCGTTGCCCTTGCCCTCGCCGCCCTTGCTCTCGTTGCCCTTGCCGGCGTCGCCGCCGTCGAGAGCCGAAACGGGAGCGGCCTGCTGGGCAACCGCGGCGGCCAGGGCCGACGCGGAGGGGGCAGCGTAGGCGTAGGTGATGCCGGTGGCGGCCAGGGCCGCGGCGGCCGCGACGGCGGCTGTAACGATGGTGGAACGGGTAACCATGTCGCTTCTCCTGTCTCAGAGAGGTCGGCTGAGCAGTCGACTCGGGATGAACGTACTGACGGCTCCCATGACTTTCATTTCGGACACGTTGGAGGCCGACGCCGGGGCGCCGATCGAGGGACAAAAAGTACACCAAATGCTATTTCCATATAATTAGATAAGCTTCCAATCGCCTTTCTCTGTAGGCGAATTGATGTCCAGTTAGCCTGTAAGGGCGACTTTCTGACACCCACTCACTCCGGCAGCAGCGTGTCTCCTCTTGACACGCCCGGGCGAGGCGGCGAGCGCTGCGCCGGAGGAGTCGAGCAGGCCAGTGAAGACCGGCCCACCCGGGAACTTTCCGGCACACGCGTACCCCGGTCGTGGGCCGAGAGGGGTACGGAAATTGCGCCGGCCGGCGGTTCAGCTCTCCAGCCAGCGCCTGAGGTCGTCGGTGTGCTCGCCCAGCCTCGGCGGACGCCGCTCGTAGCGCGGCGGGGTACGGGACAGCCCGATGGGGTTGGCCACCAGGCACAAGGGATCGTCGGGGTCCGAGTCGGCCGGTGTGACACGCGGGGACAGGCCAAGGCGTTCGGCCAGGTCGAAGGCGCCCGCGAGGTCGTTGACCGGACCGCAGGGCACCCCGAGCGGGGTGAGCAGGTCGAACCACTCGGCGGCGGTGCGCAGGACGAGCCGCGCGGAGAGCTCCTCGGCCAGCGCGTCGACGTGTGCGACACGGTCCTGGTTCGAGGCGAATCGAGCGTCGTCGGCGAGTTCCTCGGCACCCAGGCCGCGGCACAGGGCGAGGAACTGCCGGTCGTTGCCGACGGCCACGACCAGCGGCCGGTCCGCCGCCCGGTAGACCTCGTACGGGGCGATGGACGGATGCCGGTTGCCGAGGATGCCCGGTATCCGACCGGCCAGGGTGTATCCACCCGCCTGATTGACCATGCTCGACAACAGCGTGGACAGCAGGTTGACCTCGACGTGCTGGCCCTCGCCGGTCGCGTCGCGATGGCGCAGCGCCGCCAGGACCCCCACGGCCGCGTGCAGGCCCGTGAGCACGTCGACGAGTGCCACGCCCGTCTTGACGGGCTGCCCCGGCGCGGGCCCGGTCACGCTCATCAGCCCGCCGACCGCCTGCAGCAGCAGGTCGTAGCCGGGCAGCGCGGCGCCTTCACCGGCTCCGAATCCGGTCACCGAGCAGTAGACGATGCCGGGATTGAGCGCGGCGGCCTCCTCGTAGGAGAGCCCGTGCCTGCCCATCGTGCCGGGACGGAAGTTCTCGAAGAGCACATCGGCGCGGCGCACCAGTTCGTGGGCGTCGCGGCGTCCTTGCTCCGTGCCCAGATCGATGGCGAGGGACCGTTTGTTGCGGTTCACGGAGAGGAAGTAGGTGGACTCGTCGTGGGCACGCGGCGGGCCCCAGGCCCGGGTGTCGTCGCCGGAGCCCGGACGTTCCACCTTGATGACGTCGGCGCCCAGGTCCGCGAGGAGCATGGTGGCGTAAGGGGCCGCGAGCACCCTCCCGAAGTCGGCTATCACCACTCCCGACAGAGGGCCGGGGGCGGCGGCGTTCACCGGGTCACCGCCCAGGGGCCCCGCGCGTGCATCGCGGTCGTGGTGGTGAAGAACTCCCTTACGGAGAAGCTCTGTTCACACACACCGAGGGACATGCGCGCAGCATCTCCGGCCGTCTCGGGATCGATGTGCGTTGTGCGGGCGTCGAGATGTCGCACCGGTGCCTCGACGGCGCGCCGGGCGTCGGTGGGCACGGCGGCCGAGCACCCGAACTCGCTGTCGACGTACGGGGCGAACTCCCCCTCGCCGTCGCCGCGGTGCGCCGCGGCGACAGGACCGGACAACTCGCGGTCGGGCGCGCGGTGGCCCGCGAGCACGGCCGGGCCGGGTTCGTGGCGGCGGGTCGACCGGTTCAGGAACTCACCCACGCGTCGGCCTCCCGCACCCGCCCGGCGGACCGGCCTGTCCGGTCCGTCGTTTCCCGGGAACCTAGCAGGTCGGCATCGGTCGGTCCTTCCGGCCCGGGTGCACCGTGCGTGCCATGAGCAGGAAGACGTCGGGGCGGTGACGCAGCCCGGCCGGGTCGTCGGGGTCGAGCAGGCGGTCCGGTACCGCGATGTCCTCGGCGGAGAGGGCTTGTCCGAACATCCCGCGCCGACGGCTGATCTCGGCGACGACGTGGTCGAGCGCCGGCCCCGAGAGCGGTGCCGGAAGGTCGAGCAGGAAGCTCCGGGTGCCCTGCGGGTCCGGCCCCACCGCGGTGAACAGGGCGCCCCAGTCCTCGATCTCCCGCTTGGGGCCGGGCGGTGCCGCCCGCACGTCCTCGAACCACTGCGCGGTGATCGCGTCGAGCCCGGCCTCAGGCAGGAGAGCACGCCGGGGCCACTGCCGATGTCGAGCACCCTGCGGACCTCCGGCGCCGTGGGCGGGCCGGCGATCCAACGGGCCGCCTCCGCGACTGCCGGCCGCTGAGTTCGGAGTTCTGCTCCGGCGTCGGGCCCATGACGTCCCAGTCGGATTCGGTGCCGTCGTGGTGATGACCGGGATCGGTGTGCCGGCTCATGCGGACAGCCTCACCGCACGTCACCCGCCCGGCAAGCTCTGTTGTCGGTTCGGCAGGCCGCCGCTCCGGTACTCCTGTGGGCTGACGCCCCGGACGCGCTTGAACGCGGTACTGAACGCGAACGACTGGCTGTACCCGACCCGTCGCGCCACCGACTCGACCGTGGCGTCCGTCTCCCGCAGCAGGTCGGCGGCGACGGCGAGACGCCAGCCGGTCAGGTATGCCATCGGGGGCTCCCCGACCAGCTCCGTGAAGCGCCGGGCCAGCCCGGCCCGGGAGACCCCGGTCCGGGCGGCGAGACCGGCGACCGTCCAGGGGTGGGCAGGGTCCCGTTGCAGCAAGCGCAGAGCCTGTCCGACGACCGGATCACCCATGGCCCGGTACCAGGCGGGGGCTTCGGCGCCGGGTCTGGCGAACCAGGTCCGCAGCGCGGCGATCAGCAGCAGATCGAGAAGACGGTCCAGGACCACGCTCTGGCCGGGCTCGTCCTTGGAGATCTCCTCGTCGAGCAGCGTCAGCAGAGGGCTGCCCCGCCCGTCCGAGGGCAGGTGGAGCAGCGGCGGCAGGGCATCGAGCAGCCGTCGGCTGATCTCGCCGTCCAGCAGATAGGTGCCGATGAGCATGGCCGCCGAGCCACCGGGGGCGTTGCCCCAGGTGCGCACCCCCAGCTGCATGGATTCGGAGAGCGGCTCCCCGCGCAGAGTGGTGCAGGTGCCGCCGGGTCCGATCACGGCGTGCGGCGCGGTGCCGGGGGTGTGGGCGACGGTGTACGGATCCGGGCCGCGCGCTATGGCGATGTCACCGGGCCGCAGCAGCACGGCGTCCGTGCCGGTGGCCGGAACGATCCAGGCCTCCCCGTCGGTCACCGACATGAGACAGAGCGGGGCCCGGTCGGCTATCCGTACGGACCACGGGGGCTCCATCACCATCCGCAGCAGGAAGGCGCCCTTGGCCCTCGGCCCGTCCAGGAGTCCGGCGAGTGCGTCCATGCCCAGCAGCGTAGACGCACGCGTATGGAGCTGAGCGGCACGGGGATGTCGCGGACGGCGCCGCCGGGCGAGCCTTGAGCCATGACACAGAACACGGAGAACGTGCAGCGGGAATCGGTGCTGGTGACGAGCGGTACGGGAAAGACCGGCCGCCGGGTCGTGGAGCGGCTGGCCGCTCGCGGGGTCCCGGTGCGGTCCGGTTCGCGCGGTGGTGAGGTCCGCTTCGACTGGGCGGACGAGTCCAGTTGGGCGGAGGCGCTGCGGGGTGTGGACGCGTCATATGTGACGTACTACCCGGATCTGGCGGCGCCCGGTGCGCCGGAGGCGATGGCAGCCTTCGGGCGGATCGCGGTGGAGAACGGGGTGCGACGGCTGGTACTGCTGTCCGGACGGGGCGAGCCACAGGCGGTGGTGGCGGAGGAGAGCCTGCGCGCGTCGGCGGCCGGGGTGGAACTCACCGTCGTCCGGTCGGCGTTCTTCGCTCAGAACTTCAGCGAAGGCGCGATGCTCGACGGGGTGCTCGGCGGCGAGGTGGTGTTCCCGGCGGGCGGGACCGCCGAGCCGTTCGTGGACGTCGACGATCTCGCCGACGTGGTGGTGGCCGCGCTCACCGAGGACGGCCATGCGGGCGCGGTGCATGAGCTGACCGGGCCGCGGCTGCTGACGTTCGACGAGGTCGCGTCGGAGATCGCGCGGGCCACGGGACGCACGGTGCGGTATCTGCCGGTGACCGGACCGGAGTACGCGCGCATGCTGGAGACCTACGGTGTGCCGGGACCCGAAGCCGGTTTTCTGGCCGACCTGTTCACCACGCTGCTCGACGGGCACAACGCGACGGTGACCGAGGACGTGAAGCGAGTGCTCCGGCGCGATCCGCAGGACTTCGGGGCGTTCGCCCGTGCGGCGGCGCGGGCGGGTGCGTGGGAGGCCCCTGGCGCGCTCGGGGAGTAGCACCGTCGGCCCGTGGGGCGGCCGGGAGCATCGGCACGCACGCGTGGAGGCGCCGGAGTCAGTCTCCGCGTCGCAGCGCCAGCAGCCGGTAGCACGGATCGGGGCGCGGCCGGTCGGGCTCGGGCAGCGCCGTCAGTACGGCCGCGAGCCTCTCGGCCGCCGCCCCCGGCAGGTGCAGGCGCGAGGCGTAATAGCCCTCGCGCACCGCCTGTGCCGCGCTCAACGGGGTCCGGCCCTGGCCATGCCCCCGGAAGCGGGCCTCCCCCACCACGTCGAGACCGGCCTCCGATCCGTACCCGACGACCAGGTCCGTGGAATCGGACGGATCGCCGGCGAGATAGGGGGCGAAGGCCTCGTCGATGTCGCTGCCCACGTCGTGGGCCGCGTCCTTGTCGACGGTGGTGACGAACACACCACCGGGCCGCAGCACCCGCGCCGCTTCGGACACCACCGCCCGCACATCCCCTTCGCCGCGCAGCACATGCAGCAGCCAGATCGCGCCGACCGCGTCCACCGCAGCGTCCGGCAGCGGCAGCCGGCGCGCGTCGGCGAGCGCCACCGCGCCGATCCGCTGCCGGGCCATCCGTGCCATGCCGTACGAGGGGTCGGTACCGAACACGCCGAGCCCGGGACGGGCGAGGGCCATGCGCTCGGCGACCAGGCCCGTACCGCAGCCGATGTCCAGCAGGGTGCGGGCGGTGGACGGGACCAGTTCGAGCACCGCCGCGGCCGCCGCCTCGGCTCGGGGCACGCCACCGCGGGTGGCGTCGTAGGCAGCCGCCTCAATGTTGTAGTTCAGCACCTGGCCGACTCTAGGACAGACCTCCGCCGAATGGGCACCGGCATGTTGCCGGTGGGCCGCTGGGCCCATAACTTGCGTTTATGGAGCTGGAGTTGCGCCATCTGCGAACCGTACGTGCCATCGCCGACACCGGGAGCCTGACCAAGGCCGCCGCGGCCCTCGGGCTGGCCCAGCCGGCGCTGAGCGCGCAATTGCGACGGATCGAGAGGGCTCTCGGCGGCCCGCTCTTCGAGCGCGACCACACCGGTGCGCGGCCCACGCTCCTCGGTGAGCTGGTGCTCGAACGGGCCCGGGTGGTGCTGCCCGCCGTGAGCGAGCTCCAGGAGGAGGCGGTGCGGTTCGCCAATGCCTGCGGGACGATGGAACGCTTCCGGCTCGGTGGCACGCACGGACCGCTGCTGGGCGGCCTCGTGGACCGTCTGGTCGCCGCGCACCCGACCGCGCCCGTGTCGACGTTCACCTCCTGGTCGGTTACCGAGATCGCCGCCCAACTGGTCGACGGGAGGCTCGACTTCGGTCTCATCGGGACCTGCGGGGAGAGCTCGCCACCGGCGAACGACCGGCTGACGTGGCAGGTGGTCGGGGTCGACCCGGTCTTTGTGATGCTGCCGGACTCCCATCCGCTCGCCGCCGAGCCGGAACTCGACCTCTCCGCGCTGGCGGGCGAGTGCTGGGCGGACGTGCCGGGCGAGGGTTGCTTCGCCGACTGTTTTGTCGGCGCCTGCGCGCGGGCAGGCTTCAGCCCGGTGTCGGTGTACGAGACGGACACGACGTCCGTCGTCCATCTGGTCCAGGTCGGGCGGGCGGTCGGGCTGTGCCGTGCGACCTTCCCGCCGACGCCGGGGGTGGTGACCCGCCCGCTCTCCGGTTCACCGCTGAGCTGGCGCCATCTGCTGGGCTGGCACCCCCGCTCGACTGCGGCCGCAGCCGCGTCCGGAGCGGTGAGCGGACACACCCGGGCGGCGTACGCGGAGGCGGCCGAGCGCAGCGAAAGCTATGCCCGGTGGCTCGCCGGGCATCCGCGCTTCGGCGCCGTGATGTGAGATGTCCGCGATACGACATGGCATCGCGAGTCGACGGATCGGCGCCGCGTGTGACGGGTCAACGCATACCGACATACCGATGGGTCGCATGGCGATGCGGCATGACCCCACGCGCCGGCATCGCGGTGTGACATGCCACCGCACGCCGGAAGATCGGATATTGCAATGTGACATGTCATCGTGCACGGCTCGACCGGGCCCCACGAAGGCACCCGGCCCTGGCGGATCCACCGCCCCGGAACAACCGCCCCGGAACCACCGCGGCCGTGCTCCCTGCCGCCGCGAACATGCGGTGCGCGCCGCGGCTGCGCGGCGCCCACTCGCGTCACCCACCCGAGTCGCCCGCCCACGTCACCCCGACCCCCGTCGGACGCCGGGCCCGGTACCCCGGTTCTCGACGGCGTGCCCGCCCGGCTATCTCACGCCGTGTCCGGGGGCGATCGCCACCACCCGCGCGGCCAGGTTGAGATCGTTCTCGGTGACCACGCCACCCGCGTCATGGGTGTTCACGGACAGGGTGACGGTGTTGTAACCGAGGGTCAGATCGGAGTGGTGATTCAGTTCGTCCTGGATCTGGGCCACGTGCACGGTCAGCCCGACCGCGGCGAAATGCGTGTGGAGCCGGTAGGTACAGGTGATGCTGTCACCCTCCAGCGACCAGCCGGGCAGGTCACCCAGACGGTCCTCGATCTCCTTCTGCGACAATGGTGCGGCAGGCATGCTGAGACTCCCTCACGAGCGTTCGGTGCCGGTCGACGGTGCCGGTGACGTTACGGTCTTGGTATGACAACTGTCGCGCTTGACACGGGGGTAGGGCCGCTGCTGCGCAGCTGGCGGGAGCAGCGTCGGATCAGCCAGCTGGAACTGGCCCTCCGCGCCGATTCCTCGGCCCGGCACATTTCCTTCATCGAGACGGGCCGCTCCCGCCCCAGCGAGGACATGATCCTGCGGCTCGCCGAGCACCTCGACATCCCGGTCAGGGAGCGCAACGCCCTGCTCGTGGTGGCCGGTTACGCGCCCCGATACGCGCAGACCGCGCTCGACGACCCGGCGCTGGGCGCGCTGCGCGAGGGGATGGAGCGGCTGCTCCAGGGGTACGACCCGTATCCGGCGCTCGTCGTCGACGGCATGTACAACGTGGTGGCGGCCAATCGGGGTATCGCGATGCTGCTGGAGGGCGTGGCCGGGCATCTGCTGGTCCCGCCGCTGAACGCCATGCGGCTCACGCTCCATCCACAAGGCCTGGCCCCGCGCATCCGTAACCTTCCGGAGTGGCGGGCCGATCTGCTGGCGCAGATGGACCGCCAGATCGCCCTGGCCCGATCGGCGGAGCTGCGTGAGCTGTACGAGGAGGTCGCGGGCTATCCCGCACCGGACGGCACCGGCACTGCCGGGAGCTGCGGGGGCGCCGCAGCCGCCGGGACCCCCGGAAGCGGCGGGAACAGCGGGGTCATCGGCGCAAGCACGGACGGGAACGGGGACGGCGGCGGCCCCGGGGACGACAAGGCGGTCGGCCCCGCGTCACCTCTGCCCTTCGCGTTGCCCCTGCACATCGAGCACGGCGGGCAGGTGCTCTCGTTCGTCTCCTCCATCGCGACGTTCAACACACCGATGGACGTGACGGTGGCGGAACTGGCCATCGAGACCTTCCTGCCCGCCGACCGGGCCACCGCCGACCATCTGCGGTCCCTCACTTCCTGACGACGGGGCGCGTCCGGACGCGCCAGGACGGCGGCGACGGTGCTCGCGACGACCGGCACCGCCACGGCGGGCAGCAGGGGAGGACTCGGGTGCCCGTGCAGCACGGCCGCGGCGCCGACGAGCGCGCCCCCCAACCCCCGGCGGGCGCGCGACGACAGCTGCGGCACCTCGCCGCGTTGTCGGAACGTCCACATGGATCCAGTGTGCGGACCTCCCTCCGCCTTGCGATGCACCGCATCCGACGCCGCGCGCTGCTCCACCGGGGGCCACCGGACACCCCTGGGGCCTTTCGTTTGGATCACGCCGGGCTCGCGTGCCCCGGCACCTCGCCTCGCCGCGTTGTCGTCGGTCGCCATGGCTCCTTCCCCAAGCTCTCGACTCCGCTCGAGCAGGGGAGACCCCATCAGCTCCCTCCTCCGCCTTGCGACCCACGGCCCCGGGCCCCGCTCGCTGATCCGGCCTGATCCAAACGAAAGACCTTAGACGCGTGCTCCGTTGTCGAGCGGGTCGCGGCGCGCCGTTCGCGAACCGGAACGGCGGCTCGGCCCCCTCTTCCGGGCGGGCGGCGGGGCCTTGCTGCTCCGCTCCAGGACGAGCGCGGCCGGTACGGCGGTCAGCACCGAGGAGTACGTCCCGACGCAGATGCCGATGAGCAGGGCGAGCGCGAAGTCCGCGAGGGAATCGCCCCCCAGCACGGCGAGAGCGGTCAGGATGAACAGGGCTCCCATCCCCGTGTTGACCGTTCTGGGGACGGTCTGCAGAACGGCCTGGTTGGCGATCGTGCCGACCGGTGTGCGACGGGCCTTCGCCCACAGTTCCCGCAGCCGGTCGAAGACCACCACCGAGTCGTTGACGGAGTATCCGATGACGGTGAGGAGCGCGGCGAGGAAGATGCCGTCGACGGTGCGTCCGAGCCAGGCGAAGGCGCCGACCAGGATGATGACGTCGTGGACCAGCGCCCCGACCGAGGCCAGGGCGAACGTCCAGCGGAACCGGATCGCCAGATAGGCCAGCTGCACGAGGACGGCGATGCCGAGGGCGATCAGGGCATTGCGCCGGAGCTCGTCCCCGAGGCTGGGTCCGATGAGTTCGTCACGGATCTTGGTCGTTTTGCCGCCTTCCTCCGCGAGGGCCGCGCGCAGGACCTGTTCGCCGTCGTCGTCGAGTTTTCCGGTACGTACCGAGAGGTCGCCCGCGCCGGCCGTGGTGACCTCGGCGTCGCCGAAACCGGCGTCGGCCAGGGCGCTGCGGGCGCGTTCGACATCTACTGGCCGGCTGGTCGAGTACTCGACCAGCCGGCCACCGGTGAACTCGACGCCCAGGTTGACGCCGCGTACGACGATGCCGAGGACCGCGACGGCGATCAGTGCCGTGGAGATCAGCAGCCAGCGACGCGGGGAGCGCATCAGCTGGGGGTTGCGACGGGTCAGCCAGGTCCGCACCCGGCCGGGACTGGCGATGCCGTTGACGCTCCGGTAGTCGTTGACGAAGCGTGAGCCCGAGGCGATCTCGGTGAGCGCACGGGCGATGACGAGGGCGGAGAACATCGAGGCGATCACACCGATGGCGAGTGTGACGCCGAAGCCCTTCACCGGTCCGGAGCCGAGGAAGAAGAGCAGGCCGGCCGCGATCAGTGTCGTCACGTTGGAGTCGGCGACGGCGCTCCAGGCACCGCGGAACCCGGCGGTCAGCGACGAGCGCAGCGTGCGGCCCGGACGCTGCGCGTGTTCTTCTCTGGCCCGTTCGAAGACCAGCACGTTGGCGTCGACCGCCATCCCGATGGCCAGGACGAATCCCGCGAGGCCGGGCAGGGTGAGGGTGACGCCGAGGGCGACCAGGGCCGCGTAGGAGATCAGTCCGTACGCGGCGAGCGCGACGGCGGCGAGCGCGCCGAAGAGCCGGTAGACGACGGTGATGAAGAGGGCGGTGGCCGCGGCGCCGATGAGCGCGGCACGGGCGCTGGCGTCGATGGCGGCGGCGCCCAGCGTCGGGCCGACGGTCCGCTGCTCCACGATCTCGACCGGGAGCGGCAGTGCGCCGCCCTTGATGAGCAGGGCCAGTTCCCTCGCCTCGTCGGCGCTGAAGGAGCCGGTGATCTGGGTGGAGCCCGACGGCAGACCCACGCCGCAGCCGACCGAGGGGGAAACCTGCGGCGAGGAGATGATCTGCTGGTCGAGGACGATGGCGACGCGCCGCCGCTCGTCCTGGACCGGATGGCAGGCGGCCTCGCCGGTCAGCCGGGTCCAGTCCCGGCCCGCCTTCTTGTGGAAGTCGAGGGAGACGGTCCAGCCGGCGCCCTGTTGGGCGTCGAACACGGCGGTCGCGTCCTTGACTCCGGCGCCGGAGAGCCGGGCCGGGCCGAGGTCGAGGGAGCGGCCCTGCTCGTCGGCGAGCGTCGGCCCGCCGTCGGCCGGGTCGTCCGTCGTGCCGTCAGCCCCGCCGTTTTCCGGTGTGCCGGGGCCGTTGTCCGGTGTGCCGGGGCCCTGAACGGCGTGGAAGCTGAGCTGGGCGGTTCTGCCGATGACTTCGGCGGCCTTGCGCGGGTCCTGGACGTCCGGGAGTTCGACGATGATCCGGTCCTCACCGGAACGGGTCAGGGTGGGCTCGGCGACGCCGAGGGAGTCGATGCGCTGGCGGAGCACCTCAAGAGTGCGGTCGGTGCTTTCCCGGTCCGCTTTCGCGGTGTCGGAGTCCTTGGCCTGGAGCACCATTCTGGTGCCGCCCTGAAGATCGAGGCCGAGTCGGGGTGACATGGTCAGCGTGATGAGCGCGGAGACGAGCAGAACGGCGGCAGCCAGAACCGCTCGCACCGTGGTGGCGCGAGTCATGGGTTTCCTCCGAGGGGGCGCCGGACGCCCTCACCTCGGCAAGGACGGGACGGCGGTTCTGTGGGACGGGCCCGGTGGCAGGACCGGTGGCCGGTGAACGGCCGTCCCCGGAGGTCCGCGTACGCCGGGAAGCGCGACGCGGAAGCGGCCGGTGGCACGAGGAGGTGCGGCGGGGGGCCGCCGGAGGGTGTGGTGCGGCGGGCGGACGGTGGGTGGGCCGGACAGCAGGATGTCGGTGCCGGGCGGCGGAAGTTGGTGTGCGGTCCGTGCGTGGTCCGTGCCGGCCCTGGGCTGGGGAGCGGTCGTGGGCGCCGGCCGGTGACGGTCGGTCGCCGTGGCCGTGCGGGTGCGGCGGGTTTCATGGACGGTGCTCGTCCGGGCGGTCCGGTCGGTGTGCGGGGTGGGCTGATGGGCACCGGGCGAGGACGCGGCGACGGGCGGCACACCGGCGAACGGCCGGGCGGGGAGGACGGCTCCGGCGGCTGCGGGGGCGCCGCCCACGACGGTGAGCACGGAGAGCAGGAGGGCGACGAGGAACTGCCGGGCCGCCGGTACGCGTGCGCGATGCGCCGGGGTGCCCGGCCTTGCCCTCGGGGGCGCGTTCCCCGGGGGCGGCCCCGGGAGGGGGGTCACCTCTGTCGGCCGGGCAGGGCCGGTGCCGCGTCGGCGCGGCGGAGCACGGAGTCGAGGATCAGCCCGGCGCCGCGTACGACCGTGGTCGCCGGGTCCTCGGCGAGACGTACCGGAACGCCGAGCCGGGCCGCGATCCGGTCGGTTATGTCGGGGCGGGCGGCACCGCCCCCGGCGAGCAACGGGCCCTTGCGCAGGGCCCCCAGGACGGCGCCGTGCCGGTCCTGCTGCCACATCGCCATGACCATGTCCGAGACGGTGCGCACGACGGCGGTGGGTGGCTCGCAGGGGTCGAGGTCGCTCAGTCCCGTCTCGGCCTGGCGGGCGTCACGGACCAGTCCGTCGACGAGAAGGGTCACCTCGGTCAGCTCGGCGCCGAGGTCGACGACGAGCAGCGGGCCGCCGTCCGGCGGTCCGGCGCAAGCGGCGGCGGCCCTCGCGCTGTCCAGGGCGATGACGCCGATCGGCCCGAGTGCGGCGATCAGCTCCCTCGCGACGGCGCGGTGCTCGGATCCGGCGAGGACGGGATGGCTGAGGACGATCACGCTGTCGGTGCGGTCCGCGCCCAGTGCCCTCTCCGCGATACGGCCGAGCATCCGGCCGCAGGACACGGGGTCGACGATGCGCCCCCGCCGGACGGGACGCCCGTGCCCGGGTTCGGTGCCGGGGTCGCCGCAGGCTCCGAGGTCGGCGATGACGCCGTGTCCGGGCAGCCAGGCACGGGTCCGGGAGCTGCCGAGGTCGAGCGCGAGGCCGCGCGTGACTCCCCGGTACCCCCGGTGGATGGACGGGTCGATTCGCGGTCCGTCGTGCAGCGAACGCATCGTCCCTCCCCCGGCCTGCCACCGCAGCCGTTCATACACCCATGGACCCGCTGATAGCGAGGCATGGCCGAGCCCTCACTATGCAATAGGGAGGCAAAGAAAGCCACTCCCAGGTAAATCCAAGGGCTCGGCGATGCGCGGTCCCGGTCCTGTCGTCAGACCTCCGACGGAAGAAATCCGGAGATCAGTTCGGCGAACTCGTCCGGCGCGGCGATCCGGACACCGAGGTCCTCGGCCTTGGTGCGCTTGGATCCGGCCTTCTCGCCGGCCACGAGGAGGGTGGTGCGCTTGGAGACGCTGGACGAGGACTTCCCACCGGCCCGCTCGATCAGTTCGTTCATCTGATTCCGGGACAGCTTCTCCAGCACACCCGTCATGGCTCCGGTGACCACCACGGTCATTCCGTCGAGGGGCAGCCCGGCGGCCCCCGCCCCGTCCGCGGCGGCGGCCGCTTCCGTGTCCTCCTCGCCCGGCTCGGGCGGCGGCGTCGCCCCGGGCTCCGTCATGTTGACGCCGGCGGCCACCAGCTTCTCGATGAGCGGGGCCAGCTCCACCAGCTCCGCGACAACGCCCGCGGCCTTCTCCTTTCCGATGCCGTCGACCCGCTGGAGCTCCTCGGCGTCCGCGGCCCTGATCCCGGCCATGTCCGCGAAGTACCGGGCGATCCGCCGTGACATGGAGCGCCCGGTGCCGCGTACCCCCAGCGCGCAGAAGACGCGGGAGAGCGGCTGGGTCCGTGCCGCTTCGATGGCGGCCAGAAGGTTGTCGGTGCTGGTCTCGCCCATTCGCTCCAGGCCGAGCAGCTGCTCCCGGCCGAGAGTGAAGAGGTCGGCGAAATCGGCCACCAGGCCGGCGTCGACGAGCTGGACGACCCGGGTCGCGCCGAGGCCCTCGATGTCGAGCTGGTCGCGGCCCGCCGCGTACGAGATGGACGCGACGAGGCGGCAGTCGCGACCCCGGACACAGCGCCAGCGCTGCTCACTGGTGTCGATCTCCGAGCCGCACTGCGGGCACGCCTCGGGGAAGACGACGGGCTGCTCGTCACCGGTCCGCAGGTGGGCGACGGGCGCCTCGATACGGGGGATGATGTCGCCCGCCTTGTAGACCATCACCCGGTCGCCGATGCGCAGATCGCGGCGGGTGATGTCCGCAGGGTTGTGCAGCGTGGCGTAGCCGACGGTAGAGCCGTCGATCTCGACCGGTTCCAGTACGGCGCGCGGTGCGATGATGCCGGTCCTGCCCACGTTCCATTCCACGCCGAGGAGCCGGGTGACCTTCTCCACGGCCGGGAGTTTGTAGGCGATGGCCCAGCGCGGCGCCCTGGTCCCGGAGCCGGCCTCGCGCTGGTCGGCCGCGAGATCCGCCTTGATCACGACGCCGTCGATGCCGAACGGCAACGACGCGCGCAGGGCCGCGACCTCCTCGACCCGGGCCTGCGCCTCCTCGACGGCGGTCACGGTGCGCGGCGCCACGTCCGTGTCCGCCGCGGTGTGCACGCCCAGCGCGGCGACGTGGGAGAGGACCTCGCTGTGCGGGAGTTCGGCGAGGGTGTCGGTCAGCTCTCCGGACTCGGGCAGTGGCAGGGCGCCGTAGGCGAAGAACGTCATCTCCACCGTGTACGCCCGGTCCTTGGCACGCAGGGTGCCCGCCGCGCCGTTCCTCGGGTTGGCGAAGGGGGCGCCGCCGTGCTCGGTACGTACGGCGTTGGCCTGTTCGAACTGCTCGTTCGTCATGAGGATCTCGCCGCGTATCTCGATCGTCACCGGCTCGGCGAGTTGCTCGGGGAGGCCGGACACGGTGCCGATCGCGTGCGAGACGTCCTCGCCCGCGGTGCCGTCGCCCCGGGTGATCAGCCGTTCCAGACGGCCCGCCCGGTAGCGGGCGGCGACCGCCAGGCCGTCGAGCTTCGGCTCCACGCTCCACGCGGCGACGGGCCTGCCGATCCGGCGTTCCAGGGACGCGGTCCAGGTGGCGAACTGCTCGGCGGAGAAGACATTGTCCAGCGAGAGCATCGGCGCCGTGTGCGGCACGTCGCCGCTCGCGGCGCCGCCCGCCACCTTGCCGGTCGGCGAGGTGGCCAGAACCTCCTGCGGGTGCTCCTGTTCGTATGCGGCGATCCCCCGCACCAGCCGGTCGTACGCGTCGTCGTCGAGCGCGCTCTCGCCCGTGGCGTAGTAAGCGGCGGCGGCCTGCGACGCTTCTTCGACCGCGGCGGCGTAGGCGGCGGCATCGGCGAGCAGAACAGCTGAGTTCGTCATGGCCCCCATCCTGCCGCCCACCACTGACAACGCCCCTCAGCCGACCGCCGGAACCGTTCCGTCCGCCTCGTCGGCGCCATGCGTCGCACCCGGCGCCATCAGCGGTATCTGTGGTCCCGAGCACTCCCGGAGCCAGCGCCGCAGCACCTCGTGCACCTGCTCGGCCCCGACCAGCTCCATGCCTTCCGCCACCGGTGCCGAGAGGTCCGCCGGCCAGAGCAGGAACGGCCGGGACTGCTCACCGCCCAGACCGCCGTGCGAGCCGATCTGTTCCTCGAAGGCGTGCACACGGCCCGTGGATCCGTCGTACATCGAATTCACCATGATGTCGGCGACGTGCGGGAAGGTGTCGGTGCGGCGCACCGCGGCCGCCGCGCCGGGCCCGAAGGACGCCAGCGGCCCCTCACCGTCCTTCAGTTCCGACAGCGGGATCTCGACTCCGCCGCGGCCCAGCACCACCGATCCGTGGCGCTCGCTGCGCACCAGCAGAAAGCCGATGCCCGGGTGGTTGGCGAGGGTGCCGAGCAGTGCGGGCCGGCTCCGGTCGAGCTGTTCGCGCGAGGCCCGCCCCGCTATGTCGGGGAAGGAGATCAGGCCGAGGTTGCCGGAGGCGAGGACGACCGGGTCGGACGGTTTCGCGCGGTGCTCCGCCTCGCCCTCCTCGACCGGCCGGCGGTGCAGGGCGATCCGTACCGCGTCACGCGCCTCCGAACCGCTGCGGGTGCGCTGTGCCCGACGGGGCACGGGCAGCCCGCAGCCCGCCCGCACCAGGTCCTTGAGCGTCAGCCCGTACGCCCCCGCGAAGGTCTGTCCGGGGCTCTGACCGTGGTCGGAGAGCAGCACGATCCGGTACCTGCGCGGGGTGTGTTCGGCGACCTTGACGATCAGGGCGAGCGACCGGTCCAGGCGCGCGAGCACCTTCTCCGCGTCCCGGCTGTGCGGTCCGGAGTGGTGCGCCACCTCGTCGTACGCGACCAGGTCGGCGTAGACGGCGGTGCGTCCGGCGAACATGTCCCCGATGACCGCGGCGACCACCACATCGCGTTCGACGACGGTCGCGAAGGCGCGGATGAAGGGGTAGAGCCCACCGCGCTTGATCCGGGGGGCGTCCTTCCGGATCCGCGCCCGGGTCGACTGGCCGATCTCGCGGCAGACCTCGGCGACGAACGACACCGCGGTACGCACGGCATTGGCCGGGTCGGAGAAGTAGGCGAAGTATCCCGCTCTGGAGCGACGGCCCTTGCCGAGCCGGGCGGCCATGGACAGAACGAGCGCCAGCTGGTCGGCGCCGCCGCTGAAGAGGTTGCCGCGGCTGGCTCCGTCGACCGTGAGCAGTCCGCCGTCACGGGTGCGTGCGACGGCCCGGCGCTGGAGTTCGAGGGCGCTCGCGGGGCGGCTGGAGACCATGACGTCGCCGGTCTCCTTCTCGTACCAGCGGAAGGCGGGGATGTCGTGGTTGCTGCCGTGCAGGATGCCGAGCTGGCTGGATCCGGTCTGGCTGGACCAGTCGGTGCGCCAGGGAATGAGCCGGTGGCCGTCCTCGTGCGCGAGCCACCGCGCGACGGTCGGCATCAGGCCGGACTCGGCGGCGTCGGCGAGCACGTCGTGGCCGACGCCGTCGAGCTGGATGAAGACGGTGCCCGGCGGTCCGCTGCGCCCGCTGTCCGCACCGCTGCGCCGTCGGCGACGGTCCGCGAGCCGGGAGAGGCGGCGCCGGTAGGCGTTGTCGTCACGGACGGCGAGCGCCGTGGAGGTCGCCGAGGCGACGGCGGACATCACCGCCGCGACGACGACCGCGGTCTCCGGGTTGGCGGCTCCGCGCCCGTCCGGGATGAGCCGCAGGGCGAGCAGCAGCAGCGAGCCGTTCAGGAAGAAGACGAGCATCCCGAGGACGAGGGCGGGCACGATGAGCAGCGCCCGTACCAGGACGGGCCAGACCAGTGCGGAGAGCAGTCCGAACGCGCCGGCGCCCCAGGCCGCGGTGAACGCGATCTTGGTGATGCTGTCGCCGTCGTCGGACTGGAGCTGGAAGTCCGGCAGAATCCCGGCGAGTGCCAGCATCGTGAGCGTCGATACCGCCCACACCACAACCACTCGCATCAGGGCGTTGCCGGCTGTTCGCCATCGCCCGTCACCCACGCCGTTCCCACCTCACGTCCGGACCCCTCCGATCCGGGCCCTCGCGCCCCAGCCTTTCACAGCGGGGCCGCGGGCCTCGACGACGGCGGTCGGGGGCGGTCAGCAGCCGTCGTATCCTGCGGTCGGCATGGAGAGCCGGCGGTGCACGCTGGCCTTCGTGCGGGCGCTGTAGGGCGGCTCGTCGAGTCCCGCGAGCTCCAGGCGCACGCCGCGCCGCTCGCACTCCGCCGCGAACTCGGGCACCGAGGTGAGGGCCCGCGCCAGCACCCGGTCGTTGGCGGCGACGAACAGTTCGACGTCGCCGCTCTCGACGTCCGCCCACAGGGCGTGGTGGTCGGGTCGCATCCCGTAGAAGCGCAGCTGCCGGGTGACGACGTATCCCTTGTCGGCCGCCCAGCGGGCGCACATGTCGTGCTGGCCGCGGGTGTCCACGAGGAACGGATCGCGGTCCAGCTCTTCGAGCGGTGTGAGACTGGCGATGGCCGCCACCCGGACGTCCTGCCCGTCCCCCATGGCCGTTCCCCCCGTGCTAGGCGTACGGGCGACCCTACTCCCCCGGCTCCCGCGCAAAAAGGCGCGTGCGGGAACGGAGGGAGCGCGGAGCACGGACACGGAGCGGCAGTGCGCCCCCGCGCCGGGCGGAACCGGGCGGGGGGGCGCATGTGGGAGGCAGGGGTCAGAGCGACGTCATGACGTGCTTGACGCGGGTGTAGTCCTCGAAGCCGTACGCGGAGAGGTCCTTGCCGTAGCCGGACTTCTTGAATCCGCCGTGCGGCATCTCGGCCACGAGTGCCATGTGGGTGTTGATCCACACGCAGCCGAAGTCGAGGTTCTTGGACATCCGCATCGCCCGTGCGTGGTCCTTGGTCCATACGGAGGAGGCCAGGGCGTACTCGACGCCGTTGGCGTACGCGACGGCCTGGGCCTCGTCGGTGAAGGACTGGACCGTCATGACGGGGCCGAAGACCTCGTTCTGGATGATCTCGTCGTCCTGCTTGAGGCCGGAGACGACGGTCGGGGCGTAGAAGTAGCCCTTCTCGCCGACCCGGTGGCCGCCCGCCTCGACCCTGGCGTGCTCGGGGAGGCAGTCGATGAAGCCACTGACCTGGGCGAGCTGGCCGGCGTTGTTGAGGGGGCCGTACAGCACGTCCTCGTCGTCCGGCTGTCCGGTCTTCGTGTCGGCCGCGGCCTTGGCGAGGGCGGTGACGAACGCGTCGTGGACGGACTCGTGGACCAGGACCCGGGTCGCGGCCGTGCAGTCCTGGCCCGCGTTGAAGAAGCCGCCGACGATCAGGTCCTCGACGGCCTTCTCCAGGTCGGCGTCCTCGAAGATCACGGCCGGGGCCTTGCCGCCGAGCTCCAGGTGGACCCGCTTGACGTCCTTGGCCGCGCTCTGCGCGACCTGGATGCCTGCCCGCACCGAACCGGTGATGGAGGCCATCGCCGGGGTCGGGTGCTCGACCATCGCACGGCCCGTCTCGCGGTCGCCGCAGATCACGTTGAAGATGCCGCGGGGCAGCTCCAGATCCTCCAGTACGCCGCCGATGATCTCGGCGATCAGAACGGTGGAGGCGGGGGTCGTGTCGGAGGGCTTGAGCACGACGGCGTTGCCCGCGGCGAGCGCCGGGGCGAACTTCCACACGGCCATCAGCAGCGGGTAGTTCCACGGCGCGACCTGCGCGCAGACGCCGACCGGCTCGCGGCGGATGATCGACGTCGTCCCGTCCATGTACTCGCCGGCCGAGCGGCCTTCGAGCATCCGCGCGGCGCCCGCGAAGAAGCGGACCTGGTCGATGGCCGGGGCCAGCTCCTCGGTCCGGGTGAGGTGGAGCGGCTTCCCGGTGTCACGGCTCTCGGCGGCCACCAGCTCGTCGGCCCGTGCCTCCATGGCGTCGGCGATCCTCAGCAGGGCCAGCTGCCGTACGGACGGCGTGGTGTCCCGCCAGACGGGGAACGCGGCAGCGGCGGCGGCCATCGCCGCGTCGACGTCGGCCTCGCCGGAGAGCGGGGAGGTCGCGTAGACCTCGCCCGTGCTGGGGTCCACGACGTCGAGGGTGCGGCCGTCCGAGGCGTCCGCGAAGACGCCGTCGATGTAATTGCGGAACGTGGTGCTCATGGAACCGGTCTCTCTCGTGGTCGGGCTCATGGTCGGGCGGCGCCGGGCCGTTTCCGACAGATCCCGCCCGGCGCGCGACGGGCGAGCGGCGGCATGTGTCGGACACGGCCCGGGGGTGGGACGTGTGGTCGTGCGGCGATCCCGGGGGGAGGCACCGTCACTCGGCCGTACGGGCGGACAGGTGCTCGTGCACGGCGGGCCAGCTGCCGTCGGCGGCGCGGGCGAACACGATGGTCTCCCGCTCGTGGACGGTCTCCTCGCCGGCCCTGGTGGCGATCGTGGTCTCCACGTCGTGGCTGAAAACGGCCGTGGAGCCGTAGTGCTGGACGAGCTGTCCGGTCGAGACGCAGCGCACGACGCGGAAGTCGTCCTCGGTCACCCACCGCTGCCACAGCGCCCGGTACTCGGCGGTGGAGCCGAGCCGCTGCGGGGTGGAGTGGAAGACGAAAGTGGCGTCCGGGGCGAAGGACCCGAAGTAGTCGTCGAGGCGGCCGTCGGCGAAGGCGGCGATCAGCGCGTCGGCCGCGGCCCGGACTTCCTGGACGGGGGTGGTGCTCATGTACGGCTCCTGGTGACGGGGCGGTGGGGTGGGGGGCCGGGCCGATCAGCTCGCGGTGGCCGGTGCGGCGGCGACGGTCTCGTCGTCCGGGGCGCCCGTGATGGGCGGAACAGCCGTGTCCGACGCCCTGACGAGGCGGGGGCCGTCCGGGCCGTACACCCCGCGCGGTTCGGGGAAGAGGGTGAGCAGGCCGAGGTAGACCACCGCCGCGAGGCCCAGGGCGACCGGCAGGGAGATGTCGGTGCCGTTCGCCAGGTTGCCGAGCGGTCCGACGAACTGGCCGGGCAGGTTGGTGAACAGGAGCGCCACACCGGCGGAGAGGAACCAGGTGGACATCCCCCGCCAGTTCCAGCCGTGGTTGAACCAGTAGCGGCCACCGGTCTGACGGCGGTTGAAGACCTGGAGCGCGTCCGCGTCGTACCAGCCGCGCCGGGTGACGTAACCGAGTGCCATCACGATCATCCACGGGGCGGTGCAGGTGATGATCAGGGTGGCGAAGGTGGAGATGGACTGCGCGAGGTTGAGCGCGAAGCGGCCGAAGAAGATGAAGGCGATCGACAGGGCGCCGATGAAGAACGTCGACTGCACCCGGCTGAATCGGGTGAAGACGCTGGAGACGTCGAGGCCGGTGCCGTACAGCGCGGTCGTGCCGGTCGACAGGCCGCCGATCAGGGCGATCAGGCAGAGCGGCAGGAAGTACCAGCCGGGCGAGATGGCGAGCAGTCCGCCGACGTAGTTGGGGGCGGCGGGGTCGAGGTACTTGCCGGCCTTGGCCGCGATGATCGAGGCGGTGGCCAGGCCGAACACGAAGGGCAGCAGCGTGGCGATCTGGGCGAGGAACGCGGCGCCCATCACCCGGCGGCGGGGTGTGGTGGCCGGGATGTAGCGGGACCAGTCGCCGAGGAACGCGCCGAAGGAGACCGGATTGGACAGCACGATCAGCGCGGCGCCGATGAACGACGGCCAGAACAGCGGGTCGGCGGTCGAGGTGAAGGTGCCCGCGTAGCCGGCGTCGAAGTCGCCCGCGAAGGCGAAGGCGCCGAGGACGAAGAGTGCCGAGGCGGCGACCACCGCGATCTTGTTGACCATCAGCATGAAGCGGAAGCCGTAGACGCAGACCACCAGGACGAGCCCGGCGAAGATCGCGTACGCGATGCCGTAGGTCACGTCGGACTCGGGCAGACCGGCGAGCCGGTGGGCGCCGCCGACGAGCGCGTCGCCCGAGGACCACACGGAGATCGAGAAGAACGCCACCGCGGTGAGCAGCGAGAGGAACGAGCCGACGATCCGGCCGTGCACACCCAGGTGGGCGGAGGAGGAGACGGCGTTGTTGGTGCCGTTGGTCGGGCCGAACAGCGCCATCGGGGCGAGCAGGAGCGCACCCGCGACGAGGCCGAGCAGTGTCGCCGCGAGTCCCTGCCAGAAGGAGAGTCCGAACAGGATCGGGAAGGCGCCCAGGACACAGGTCGCGAAGGTGTTGGCGCCGCCGAAGGCGAGCCGGAAGAGGTCGACCGGACGGGCCGTGCGGTCGGCGTCGGGTATCCGCTCGACACCATTGGTCTCGACTTCGGTGATCGAGGCAGTCACGGGCGCTCCACCTTTTGTTCATGGGGACGGTCCCACAGTCTGTGGCCCATGACGACGGTCGACAATTGTGCAGATCACAGAGCCGTACGCTGTTGTCTGTGGCCGAAAACAAACTCACCGTGGAGGATCTGCTCTCCTTCCCCGCTCTCCAGCTCTCCGTGAAGGCGGGCAGCAGTGGGCTGGGGCGCTCCGTTTCCTGGGCGCACGCAAGCGAACTCGCCGATCCGACGCCCTGGCTGCTGGGCGCCGAGGTGATCATGACGACGGGCCTCGCGGTGCCGCGCACCGCCGCCGGGCAGCGCGCCTATCTGGAGCGGCTCGACGACGCCGGTGTCTCCGCGCTGGCGCTCTCCGCGCAATTGCACATGCCACCGCTGCACGACGCGTTCTTCCGGGCGGCCGAGGAGCGTGGCTTCCCGGTCCTGGAGGTCCCGCTCGCCGTCCCGTTCATCGCGGTCTCCCAGGAGGTCGCCGCCTCGGTCCAGGAGGACGCCCGGCACCGGCTCGGCGCGCAGCTCCAGGTCTTCGGCTCGCTGCGCTGGCTGGTCGCCGAGGACCTGGACACGCCGACGCTGCTGCGCCGCCTGGAGCGCCTGTCCGGTTACGACGTGTACCTGTGCACGCCACAGGGACGTCCCCTCCTGCCCGGTGTGCCGGTGCCCGAGCCGGGCGTCCTGCCCGCTTCCGTGGACGCCCCGCCGACCGTCCCCGGCGGGTTCGTGCTGCCCGTTCCGGCGCCCGGCGGCCCGGCGGGGTTCCTCGTCGCGTACGAACGGGAGGGTGCCCAGCCCGCCGGGCTCGCCGTCGTCCAGCACATCGCCACCGTGGCGGCGCTGCGGGTCGCGATGGTGCGCAACGAGCGCGAGACGCTGCGCCGGGAGGGCGCGGAGACCCTGGCCGAGCTGCTGCAGGAGGTACTGGACCCGGAGACGGCCCGGCGCCGGCTCGCCCGGCACGCGATCGAGGGCGACACCGTGCTGATCGTGGTGCGGCAGACCACGGACGAGGCACTGCTGCGCTGTCTCCAGGACCATCCGCATCTGCTGCTCACCTGGGGGACGGACCGGTATGTCCTGGGCGCGCCCCGGCTGGCGGGGGAGATCGGTGGACTGCCGGACGTGGCGGCCGGGATGAGCCGCCCGTTCCTGCCCGGCGCCGCGCTGCGGGTGGCCCAGCGCGAGGCGCTCTGGGCGGTTTCCAAGGCGGTCGAGTCGGGGCGCTCCGTGGTCCGCTACGGCGACGACTCCCTGGGCCGCTGGCTGCCCGAGGACCCCGCGGTGCTGACCGCGCTGGTCGAGCATGTGCTGGGCGAGGTCCTGCGCTACGACGAGGCCCACGACTCCCAGCTGCTGGTCTCCGTCCGTACGTGGATGGAACGGGACCGCCGCACGGAGACGGCTGCGGCCGCGCTGCACATCCACCCCAACACGCTCGCCTACCGGCTGCGCCGCTTCGGCGCGCTGACCGACCGCGACATGGCGTCGACGGGTGCGCTGACGGAGGTCTGGCTGGCCGTCCAGGCGGCCGGGGCGCTGGGCCTCACCGACTGAGAGCCTGCCGGGTGGCCTCGGACCGGATGGCGGACGCGGTCCGGCGCGTGCGGTTCCGAGGCGCAGGAGGGAGTCGGATGGGGTCTCCCCTGCTCGAACGCAACCGAGAGCTCGGGGAAGGGATGCCGGCGACCGACGACGACGCGGGAAGCGTGCGTGCCGGGGCGTGACCGCCCGGCCGGAGGTCACCCGACAGGCTCTCAGGGCGACCGGCCGGACGGAATCGGCCGGATGGAGCCGGGTCACCCGATCCGGTCACGGCACTAGGCTCGATGCAGGGCGGGAAGCAAGAGAAACCCGGAAACGAGGAGGCACCGCGTGCCGGTGGAAGTCACCTGGTGGGGTCATGCCACCTGCACGATCGAGGACTCCGGGGTCCGGGTGCTGACCGATCCGCTCTTCGTACGGCGCTTCGCGCATCTTCGCCGCCGGCGCGGGGATCTGCCCGGCCCCGAGGCCGCGCTCGCCGATGTCGTGCTCGTCTCCCATCTGCACTCCGACCACCTGCATCTGCCGTCGCTGGCCCGGCTCGCCCCCGGGAGCCGGCTGGTCGTGCCGACGGGAACGGTGCGCTCCGTGCCGGGGCTGAGGATGCTCCGCGCGGTGCGCGGGCTGCGCATCACCGAGGTGGGACCGGGCGACGTGGTCCGGGCCGGCGAGGTGCGGGTACGGGCGGTTCCCGCACTGCACGACGGCAGGCGCCTGCCCATGGGCCCGCATCGCTCCCCCGCGCTCGGCTATGTGGTCGAGGGCGAGGCGCGGACGTACTTCGCCGGTGACACCGGGCTGTTCGACGACATGGCCGGGGCCGTCGGCCCGGTGGACGTGGCACTGCTCCCGGTGGGCGGCTGGGGTCCGTATCTGGGGCACAGCCATCTGGACGCCGGGCGGGCCGCGCAGGCGCTGGCCCGGCTGGCACCTCGGTCGGCCGTGCCGGTGCACTACGGCACGTACTGGCCGGTCGGGATGGACGCGGTCAGGCCCCACGAGTTCCACTCACCGGGCGACGAATTCGTCCGCAAGGCGGCCCTGCTGGCACCGGAGGTGGCGGTGCACCGGCTTTCGCACGGCGAACAGGTGCGGCCGGAGGCCGCCAGGTGATCCAGGAGGTCGTGAGACAGCTGCCCCCCGAGTCGACACAGCAGGCCGTCGGATATCCGTCCCTGTTCCTGCTCGTGGCGCTGGGCGCACTGGTGCCCGTGGTGCCGACGGGTGCGCTGGTGAGTTCGGCCGCGGTGGTGGCGCTGCACCAGTCGTCGCCGTTCTCGCTGCTGATCGTCTTCGGGGTGGCGTCGGCCGCCGCGTTCCTCGGTGACATCTGTCTGTACTGGCTGGGTCAGCGCGGGGTGCGGTCGAGGAACGGTTCGAAGTGGCTGCGGACGATCCGCGACCGGGCCGCTCCGGAGCGGCTGGCGCAGGCGCAGCAGAAGCTGGACGAGCACGGCGCGATGGTGCTCGTCCTGTCGAGGCTGGTACCGGCGGGCCGGATTCCGGTGATGCTGGCCTGTCTGCTGGGCCGGATGCCGCTGCGCCGGTTCGCCCGGGGGGATGTGCCGGCGTGCCTGGCGTGGGCGGCGACGTACCAGCTCATCGGCATACTCGGCGGTTCGCTCTTCCCCGAGCCGTGGCAGGGCGTGGTCGCGGCGGTGGCCTTGACGCTGCTGATCAGCGGGGCGCCCGCGATGTGGCGCAGGACGCGGGCCCGGTTCAGCCACTGATCGTGCGGGGCACCGGCTCCAGCACGCGGGAGCCGCCGATCGGCAGGTCCCAGAGCCGTGTCCGGGGGTGTCCGGCCCGCTGCCAGGCGGTGCGCAGCCGGGCCAGCGGTTCGAGTACGGGCTCCGCGGAGAGCACGAAGGTCGCCCAGTGCATGGGCGCCATCGCGCGGGCGCCGAGGTCCTCGTACGCCTGCACGGCCTCCTCCGGATCGGTGTGCACGTCGCCGAGCCACCAGCGGGGTTCGTACGCCCCGATCGGCAGCAGGGTCAGATCGATCCCGGGGTACCGGCGGCCGATCTCGCCGAACCAGTGGCCGTATCCGCTGTCCCCGGCGAAGTGGATGCGCTGCCCGCCACGGTCGGCGGTGTCGATGATCCACCCGCCCCAGAGGGAGTGGCAGGTGTCGGTGAGGGTCCGCTTGGACCAGTGGTGGGCGGGCACGAAGTCGAAGCGGACGCCGCGCAGGCGGGCGGATTCCCACCAGTCGAGTTCGGTGACACAGGTGAAGCGGCGACGGCGGCACCAGCGGCCGAGTCCGGCGGGGACGAACAGCGGGGTGTCCCTGGGCAGCCTGCGCAGGGTGGGGGCGTCGAGGTGGTCGTAGTGGTTGTGACTGATCACGACGGCGTCGACGCGTGGCAGGTCCTCCCAGCGGACGCCGACCGGCGTGATCCTGGGCGGGGTACCGAGGATGCGCCGCGACCAGACGGGATCGGTGAGGACGGTCAGTCCGCCGGTGCGGACGATCCAGCTGGCGTGCCCGGCCCAGGTGACGCAGGTGGTGTCGGCCGCCGTGTCCGGCAGGGGTTCGGGGGCGTACGGGAGCCGGTGGACGCCGCGCAGTCCCTCCGTGTCGGGCCGCAGCGCGCGTTCACGGGCCAAGCGGGACATGCTCATGACACCAGGGAGCGGCGCGGTGAGCCGGTCGGCGAAGGATCTGGGCCAGACCCGGACCTCACCGAGCGGGCGCGGTCCGACGACCTCGCCATCGGCGATCCGACGCGTGGGGGCGGCCCCCTCGGAGGAGCGCTCGGTCTGTTCCGTCATCGAGAAACTCCCGTCTCGGTTCGGCGTCCCGGTACCGGCGCCCGTCCGTCATCGCAGTTCGTCGAGAGCCGCTGCGAAAATGCTCAGGGCTTGAGCCACGTGCGGCAATTCCAGGGGCTCCACAGCGGTGAGGGACTCCGTCTGCTGCTCCGGCGTCGACCCGAGCAGCGTCCCGGTGCCCAGCCGTACGCGCAGCGCACCGAGTTCGTCGCCGAACCGGTGTCCGCCGGGCGTCGGTGTGCCGAGACGTTCCGTCAGGTACTCCTCCAGCTCCAGCGAGTCCGTGACCCCCCGGTCCGCCAGCCGGGACCTGAGCGGTCCGAGATCGGCGTAGAGATGGCGCCCCGCCTGCGGAGGCCTGGCGAGCGCACCCGCCGCGAGGACCGCGCGGTGGGCCGCCGCGGCGATCCGCGCCTGGAGCGCGGCGGCCCGGCGGACCCGCTCCGTGACGGCATCCGGTTCGCGCAGCGCGTGGGCGGCGGCCATGGCGACCGGTCCGGCGACCAGCGCACCGAGTGCGGTGAGGATGTCGAGGGTGCGGGCATGGCGCACCGCCGCCCGCTCGGTGTCCGGGAACCGGGCGACCGCGACCGGCCAGGCGGACGGGGTCAGCGCACCGGCGAGGTCGCAGACGACCGTGACGTCGTCCGGGCACATCTCGGCCGGGCTGAGCAGGACCGTGTCGTGCGGCCGGTGCAGGGTGTCGCGCCAGGTCTCGTCACTGACGATGTGCAGGCCCTCGGCGACCGCGGCCTCGCACGCCTCGCGCACGAGTTCCGGCGGGGCGACGGTGGCGGTCGGGTCGTCGACGACGGAGATCAGCAGCAGCCGGGGCCTCCCTCCCTCGGCGCGCACCCTGCGTACGGTCTCCAGCAGCGCGTACGGATCGGGCACGCCGCCGCACTCGGCCGGGGTCGGCACATGGTAGGCGGGCCTGCCCAGCAGCCGGGCCTGCGGAATCCAGGTGGCCGTGCAGGGGCGGGGCATGAGCACGTCGCCACCGTGCGCGGCGATCAGCGCGAGCAGCAGCGGCGAGGCGCCCGGGGCGGCGGCGACGCGCTCCGGGGTGCCGTGCAGTCCGCGCCGCTCCCAGTAGGCGGTCGCGGCCTCGCGCAGGGCGTCGCCGCCACCGGTCGGTTCCGGTGCGCCGCGGCCGGCCGCGGCGGCGAGCACCTCGGCCAGCTCGGACACGACGGGCAGACCGGGATCGGGGGCGGGCGGCCCGTACCGGACGGGGCCGCGATCCTCCCGTACCCGGCGCGCTCCCCCGCCGCCCTTCTGCCTCCGCCCCGCCCGTCCGGTCCGCTCGGTCCGCTCCCGCGCCATCCGGGCCTCCTTCGCCACTGCCCCGTCGTCTCGCGCTCAGGGCCCTTGAGCACTCAGGGCCCTTTATACGAGGGATCCATCGGCGGCGCCCGCCCAGCGGAACCGTCACCGGTGGCCTGGGAGCCGGGCTCAGCCCGCGAAGGCCGTACCGGGCAGCCCGCGCCCCGCGTCCGGCAGCACCAGCAGCGAACCGGAGAGCGGATGCGGTGCGGCGAGCCCGGTGCGGGCCGAGGTGATGTACAGATCGCGCAGGTCCGCACCGCCGAAGGCGCAGGCCGTCGGGCGCCGCACCGGCAGGACGACCGTCCGGTCCAGGACTCCGTCGGCCGTGTAGCGGCGGACCGCGGCGCCGTCCCACAGCGCGACCCAGACAGCCCCCTCGACATCGACGGTCAGACCGTCGGGGAATCCCGCGCCCTCCTCGACGACGGCGAACGGACGCCGGTTCACGGCGCGCCCGCCGTCGAAGTCGAAGACGTCGATACGGCGTGTGGGGGTGTCGATGAAGTACATCAGCCGCCCGTCCGGGCTCCACCCGATGCCGTTGCTGCAGGCCACGACGGGGAGCACCGGGGTGACCGCGCCGTCGGGCGCGATGCGGGCGAGACTGCCGCCGGTCTCCGCACCGTCGTCACGCATGGTGCCCGCCCACAGCGCCCCGTCCGGGGCGACCGCCGCGTCATTGCCACGGCGTCCCGGTTCGGGATCGTGGACCAGCCAGCGGAAGCGGCCGTCGGGGTCGTACAGTCCGATGCCGTCCCGCAGATTGACCACGAGTCCGCCGCCCGCGCGCGGTTTGGCGGCTCCGACGTGCTGTTCGGTGGCCATGACCGTACGACGGGCACTCACCGGGTCGTAGGTGTGCACCCGGGCGGAGACGATGTCGACCCAGATCAGCCGGCCGGTGGCCGGATCCCAGGTCGGTCCCTCGCCGAGCTCGGCCTGCTCCTGTACGGCCACATCCAGGCCTGCGGTGGTCATCTCTGCCCTTCGTGGTGGACGGACCGGCCGGGGAGTGCGTCGGCGCCGTGGAGCACGGAGTCCGCAGGTGCCTCCCCGCGCTCCTCGGCCCGCGGATCACGGGTACGGAAGGGGAGAACGCGACGACGCCCGTGCGGTCCCGCGACGACGCGGCGCCACGGCCGGCATCGGGAACACAGAGTAGTCGCGCGCCACATGCCGCGACAATGCCGACACCTACGGGCGATGGACAGGAGCAACGAAGGGTCTCGCGCCCGTCGGGAAGGCCGGCGCGAGCGGTCGGGAGGCCGGCGCGAGCGGTCGGGAGGCCGGCGCGAGCGGTCGGGAGGCCGGCGCGAGCGGTCCGGCCGGCGCGAGCGGTCCGGCCGGCACGTCGGCTCCCGACGAGGCCCCGTCCGATGGAGCGGGAATCCTGCCGGCGGACGCAGGCCGCCACGGGGCCGTCCTCCCGGCCCGGTGGCCCGTGCGCGGACGCGCCCGCTGGTTCGCCGCGCCCCGGCGGGGTAGGCGGTGTTCCATGTCCGCACCACGCCGTACTCCGTTCACCGGTCCGTCGTCCACCTCGCTGCGCGGCCGGCTGCACCGCCGGGATCTCGCCGTGTTCCGGGCCCTGGCCCACCGCGACTGGCCGGGCGCCGGGCCCGTGCTGCCACGGCTGAGCCGCAGCGCCGATCACGGGCTGCTGTGGTTCGGGGCCGCCGCGGGCCTGGCCGCGCTGGGCGGCAGCGCACGGGCGCGGCGGGCCGCGCTGCGGGGGATCGCCTCGCTGGCGGTCGCATCGGCCACGATCAACACGATCGGCAAGGGCGCGGTGCGCAGGGAGCGCCCGCTGCTGGACACCGTGCCGGTGATGCGGCGGCTCGGGCGCCAGCCGTTCACGACGTCCTTCCCCTCCGGACACGCCGCGTCGGCCGCGGCCTTCGCCACGGGCGTGGCTCTCGAATCGAAGGGCTGGGGCGCCGTCGTCGCCCCGCTCGCCCTGTCCGTCGCCGCCTCCCGCGTCTACACCGGAGTCCACTATCCGAGTGATGTGCTGGCGGGTGCGGTGCTCGGCGTGGGGGCCGCGCTGGCCCTGCGGGGTGTCGTGCCGACCCGCGGACAGCTCCCGGCACCGGGGCGACCGCCGGGCCACGCGCCCGCGCTGCCGGCCGGCCAGGACCTGGTGGTCGTCGTCAACCAGGAGTCGGGCACGGCGACCGCGACGGCCTCGCTGGTACGGGACGCGCTGCCGCGCGCCGAGGTGGTGGAGTGCGCCCCCGGGGAACTCCGGGCCGAGCTGGAGAAGGCCGCGGACCGGGGCCGGGCGCTGGGGGTCTGCGGCGGGGACGGCACGGTCGACCGGGCCGCGGCCGTCGCCGCCGCGCACGGTCTGCCGCTCGCCGTGTTCCCCGGCGGAACACTGAATCATTTCGCGTACGACCTGGGCATCGAGACAGTGGACGACACGTGCGCCGCACTGGCCGAGGGCGATGCGGTCCGGGTCGACCTCGGCCGCTTCCGGCCCGGACCCGAGGGACCGGGAGGCGCGCACGGCTGTTTCCTCAACGCCTTCAGTCTCGGTGTCTATCCCGAACTGGTGCGGACGCGTGAGCGCTGGGCCCCGCGTATCGGAGGCTGGCCGGCGGGCCTGGTGGCGGCGTGGAAGGCGCTGCGGGGCGAGCGTCCGCTGGAGGCCGAACTGGAGGGGCGGCGGCGCCCGCTGTGGCTGCTGTTCGTGGGCAACGGGCTGTTCCAGCGGGTCGGTCCGGCACCCGGGCGGCGGCACAACCTCGGGGACGGCCTGCTGGATGTGCGAGTGGTGCACGGTGGCCGCACACCGGGCCTGCGGCTCCTCGCCGCGGCCGTCGCGGGTCCGCTGACCCGCTCCCCCGTGCATGCGGCGGAACGGCGCAGAGGGGTGCGGATCGCCGGCCTGCGACCCGGTACGCCCTACGCGTACGACGGCGAAGTGGCCTACAGCAGCACCGAATTGATGATCGACAAGCTTCCGGAGGCACTGACGGTGTACTGCCCGATGGCGGGATGAAGGAGTCTGCCGGAATCCGCCGCGCACGGGCGAACCAGGCATGGCCGACTGCCCGTCGCCACTCCGGCTCATCGAGCTTGTCCACATATCAAGACCTGTATCTCATCATTCGACATCCGAGCGTACGGTGGCCGTACCGATCAGCGAGAAAGGATCCACGGCCATGCCGAAGGAGACCGCCGTCTACACCCACGGCCACCACGAGTCGGTGCTGCGCTCGCACCGCTGGCGCACCGCCGCCAATTCCGCGGCCTACTTGATCGATGAGCTCCGCCCCGGCATGACCGTGCTGGACGTGGGCTGCGGACCCGGCACCATCACGGCCGATCTGGCCGCACTGGTCGCCCCCGGCCGGGTGACCGGCGTCGACCCCGCCCAGGAGGTCCTGGCCCGCGCGGCCGAGGAAGCGGCCGAACGCGGCCTGGAGAACGTCGAGTTCGCCACCGCCGACGTGCACGCCCTGGACTTCCCCGACGACTCCTTCGACGTCGTCCACGCCCATCAGGTGCTCCAGCACGTGGGCGACCCGGTGCGGGCGCTGCGCGAGATGCGGCGCGTCTGCCGTCCCGGTGGCATCGTCGCCGCCCGCGACAGCGACTACGCGGCGATGACCTGGTACCCCGACCTGCCCGGCATGGACTCCTGGCAGGAGCTGTACGGCCGGGTGGCCCGAGCCAACGGCGGCGAACCGGACGCCGGACGCCGACTGCTCTCCTGGGCCCGCCGGGCCGGCTTCACCGACATCACCGCGACCGCGGCCACCTGGTGCTTCGCCACCCCGGAGAACCGCGCCTGGTGGAGCGGGCTGTGGGCGGACCGTACGGTCGGCTCGGTGTACGCGGAGCAGGCCGTGGCCGGCGGCCACGCGAGCACCGAGGAGCTGGCGGCGATCGCCGCGGCCTGGCGGGAGTGGGGCGCGCGGGACGACGCCTGGTTCATGGTCCCGCACGGCGAGATGCTCTGCCGGGCCTGATCACCGCCAACTACCCTTGTGCACATGGATATTCTGGGAACCACGCTGCGCATCTGTGTCGACGACCTGGAGGCCGCGGTGGCCTTCTACGAGGACCTCACAGGCAGTTCCGCGCTGCGCTTCGAGCGCGGCGGGGTCTCGGTCGCCGCGATCAGCTGCTTTCTGCTGATGAGCGGCCCGGAGTCGGAGCTGGAGATCCTGCGCAAGGTGACGGCGACGATCGCGGTCAAGGATGTCGACGAAGCCCACGCCTCCCTCACCCGTGTCGGCGCCAGGATCCTCGCCGGGCCGGTGCCGACGCCGGTCGGCCGCAACCTGATCGCCGTGCACCCGGACGGCTCGGTCTTCGAGTACGCCGACCGGAACCCGACCGTTTGACGGGCGACCGTCCGGCCCGCGAGCACCCGACGGGGATCGCCCGCCCCACGGCCGTCGCGGCGGCGGCCGCCCCGGCCACACCGCCAGGCCCGCACCCGTGGAGGCGGTGCGGGCCGGGCGGTCTTCGCCGTCACGCCCTGGGGCGCATCCGGTAGTTGTATCTGTCCGGAAGCGGCTCGTCGGTGAGCTCGGCCCACACCTCGTCCAGGATTTCCGCGCCCTCCCGCAGATCCGCCACCTCGAAGCCCTCGTCGAAGACGGCCCGGGCGGCGGCGCGGTCGCCCTCGGCGATCAGCAGCCGCGCCTCCAGCAGGCGGAAACGGCCGCGCTGTCGATGCTCCGCGCACAGGCCGTTCCACACCGTCCGGGCCGCTTCGGGGCGCCCTGCCGTCAGCAGCACCTCCATCGCCTCGCGCGCGAGCGCCGCCGTGGCGGACATCCAGGCGTCTCGGTCGCCTTCACTGTCGGGGCGTTCCGCGCACAGGCCGTCGAACGCCTCGGTGTAGAGGTCCGCGGCCCTGTCCCAGTGGGCGCCCTCCTCGGCCGCCACGGCGAGGCAGCGCAGCAGCGGCCAACGCGACGGGGCGAGGGACAGTCCGCGCTCCCAGCTGCGGACCGCCTGGGCGCGGTCGCCCGCGTGCCACTGGGCGACGCCGAGGTGGTACTCGGTAAGAGGTTCGGCGGAGGCCGTCTCCAGCATGTCGCGCCAGTGCGGGGAGACCAGGGAGGGGCCGGGCGGGACCGGCCCGCGCGGTTCGGGAAAGGCGCCCTGTTCCAGCAACTCCAGCCAGGGTTCCTGCTGTTCGCCGAGAGTCGACTCGGCGAACGGCGTGCCGGGGAGCCGGTACGTGCCTCGCCGGACTTCGAGGGCGCCCCAGCCGGAGCCGGTGGCGAGCGACTCGCCGGGCTCGGTGTCGGCACACGGACGCCAGGCCGCGTACGCGGCGTCGACGTCGGCGCGCGGCAGTGCCTCGGCGAGCCGCCGCTCGGTCTCGGCGCGGGCCGCCGCCCAGTCGTCGCCGTGCACGGTCGCGGGGTCCGCGGACAGCGGTCCGTACGACTCCAGCCAGCTGAACTCGGCGCCCGGTGCCAGGGGAATGTGTTCCAGCTGGGTACGGGCGAGTCCGGCCTGGATCTCCGCGTAGCCGACGGTGCCCGGCTCGGTGAGCCACTCCTGCCAGCGCCGCCCGCCCGGCCCGCTCCCCCACAGGAACAGCTTCCGGCCGCGCAGCAGATCGGTGGACGTCTGGACGAGTCCCCTCCCGTCCTCGTCGAGGGAGGCGATCCAGCGGCGCGAGCCGTCGGGCACCTCGTAGAAGTAGTCGGCGGGGAAGTCGCCGCGCAGGGGGTACGTACGGTCGACACGGCCGGACTCGGGGACCGGGACCCGGGTCAGGGTCCGCTCATAGCCGAAGTGCCAGGCCTCGTCGGCCGGGGCCAGCACGCGGGTGCGTTCGCCTTCGGGGACGGCGATGTTGGACCACCAGTAGACGGGTGCGGTGTGCTCGTGCGGATTGCGTATCCGTACGCCGACGTGCAGGAAGTCCGAGTCCTCGGGCAGCCAGAGGTCCACCTGGAACGGCAGGTCGCGCAGCCGCTCCCACTCCCACAGGCGGACCATGTCCCCGCCGTCGGGCGCGGGCACCCGGGCGGCGTGCACCGGGGCGCAGGACAGGGTGGTGTGGCCCGTGGCGCCGATGTTCCATTCGATGCCGCCGGAGAACCAGGCACCGTTGAGCGCGAAGTCGGCGGGCTGCAGGACGGGGTTGGTGTAGAGGAGTTCGCGGCCGGTGGGCTTGTGGTGGAGGGAGTGGATGCGTCCGCCGAGTCCGGGCAGGACGGTGGCCCGCAGCCGCTCGTTCTCGATGACGATCGCGTCCAGCGTGGTGGGGACGCGTCGGCGCCCGTACCCGTCGAGGACGCGCACCGGCAGCACGGTGGCCAGTGGCTCGTAGCCGATCTGGCGTGCCATGTCACGTGGCAGTCCGGCCCGGTCACGGTCGTCGACGACATGCATCTCGTCGAGCGGCCGCAGTGCGGGCAACGGGTTCTCCGGGCCCAGTGGTGCGGCAGGCAGAGTCAGTACGGCACGTCGTACGGTCGTGGCCAAGGCAACCTCGCTCCCTCGCGCGGGCCGCCGCAGGTCCGGGCGCCCCCCGATGACCATGGAACACGCTGGACAGCGGCCCGGCCAGAGGGGTCGCCGTCAGACTTCGGCAAAAGCGGGGCCCGGTCCAGGCGGCCGGAGGCCATGGACGTGCCGCCCGGAACCGCTCCCGCGTGAGAGAGACTGCGCCGGTACGGGCCCGTTCAGCCGAGATCCACCTCCGGCTCGTACAGGTCCAGCCACATCGCGAGGTCCAGGGTGCGCTCCAGCCCGCGACGGGAGGCCGAAGTGATCCCCGGTGCGTCGTGTTCGGCCGCCCGTCGCAGCCGGTCGCGGTCGATGAGGTCGAAGACCCGGTGGTCCGGGCGCGCGAGCAGGTCGTGGGCGTGCTCCTGCAGCGCGACGGCGTACTTCGGGTCCTGTGTCGACGGATAGGGGCTCTTGGTCCGTTCGTACACGGACCGTGGCAGCAGGTCCGCGGTGGCCTCGCGCAGCAGGCTCTTCTCCCTGCCGTCGAAGGACTTCAGGGCCCAGGGGGTGTTGTAGACGTACTCGACGAGCCGGTGGTCGCAGAACGGCACGCGGACCTCCAGGCCGACGGCCATGCTCGCGCGGTCCTTGCGGTCGAGCAGGACGCGTACGAACCGGGTCAGGTGGAGGTGGCAGATCTTGCGCATGCGGTACTCGAAGTCGCTCTCGCCGGTGAGCCGTTCGATGCCGGCGACGGCGGAGTCGTAGCTGTCGCGGATGTACGCCCGCAGGCCGAGTGCCTGGTTCACGTCGTCGCGGAGCATGCCGTCGTCCTCACCGAAGTGCTCGGCGAAACGCACCAGCCAGGGGAACGTGTCGGCGTTCCTGGCCTCCTCGTCGAAGAACTGGAGGTAGCCGCCGAACACCTCGTCGGCCGACTCCCCGGACAGCGCGACGGTCGAGTGTTCGCGGATCGCCCGGAAGAGCAGGTAGAGCGAGGCGTCCATGTCGCCGAGACCCATCGGGATGTCCCGGGCCCTGATCATCCGGGCGCGCACCTCGGGGTCGGCGAGAGTGTCCGGGTCGAGCACGATGTCACGGTGGACGGTGCCCGCCTGTCGCGCCACGTCGTGGACGAACGGGGTGTCGGGAGTGGTACGCAGCTCGTCGGCGACGAAGTTCTCGGTCCGCCCGACGAAGTCGACGGCGAAGGTGCGGACCTTCTCACCGCTCATGGCGAGCTGTCGGGCGGCGAGCAGGGTGACCGCGGACGAGTCGAGGCCGCCGGAGAGCAGTACGCAGCGGGGTACGTCGGAGACCAGTTGTCGGCGCACGATGTCGTCCAGCAGCGTCCGTACCCTGGCCACCGAGGTGTCCTGGTCGTCGGTGTGCGGGCGGGTCTCCAGCCGCCAGTAGACGTGCCGGCGCAGGCCGCCGCGGTCGACGGTGACGACCGTGCCGGGCTGTACCTCGTACATGCCGTCCCACACGGCGTGGCCGGGGGTCTTGACGAGGGTGAAGAGCTCCCGGAGCCCGTCGAGGGTCACGCGGGGCCGGGCCAGCGGGTTGGCGAGGATGGCCTTGGGTTCCGAGCCGAAGAGCACTCCGTCGGCCGTCGGCCAGTAGTAGAAGGGCTTGACGCCCATCCGGTCGCGGATCATGACGAGCTTGTCGTGGCGGCCGTCCCAGAGGGCGAATGCGTACATGCCGTTGAGCCGTTCGGCGAGGGACTCGCCCCACTCCAGGTAACCGTGCAGCACGACCTCGGTGTCCGAGTCGGTGAGGAACCGATGCCCGCGGGCGGTCAGTTCCGTGCGCAGTTCAGTGAAGTTGTACGCCTCACCGGAGTAGACCAGGGCGACTTCGCCCTCCGGTGTACCGACCGTCATGGGCTGGCGTCCGCCGGGCAGGTCGATGATCGCGAGCCGACGGTGCCCGAGCCCCGCGTGTTCGACCGTCCAGGTCCCCCGGTCGTCGGGACCCCGGCAGGCCATGGTCTCCGTCATCGCGTCCAGCGTCGCCACGTCCGCGGCTGCCCGCAGATCGCGGTCGAACGAGACCCAGCCGACGATGCCACACATATGCGTCCTCCCGATTCGGTCCCGGCCGGGAGTGCGGCCCGTACGCACGGTGCCGCCCCATGGGCGGCATGCCGAAGGCGGGGCCCGGCAGAACCAGTTGTAACTAGCAGCTATATGTCGAGCCTGTGCCTGCGATCGAGTACGGTCAACACGGTCGTCACATGGATGGAGGCCGGCTCCTCATACTTTCGGCCGCCGCTTTCCCCTTCCTATACGGGACCGCCATGCTTCGCAGCCCGTACGGAAAGGGCCCACGGGCTCCGAAGGCGGCCCGAATCGGCCACGGGCAAAGACTTTCCCAATCCGGGGTGCGCCGGTGGAGTGCATGCGGCGGATCCGCGGGCAGTCCGGTGCGGCCGATCGGGGGCCGTGTTCAGGAATCGGTCGATCGTCGAGCGGCGCTTACGAGCCCTGACTCGTAGGCGGTGATGACCAACTGCGCACGGTCCCGCGCCCGCAGCTTGCTCAGCAGCCGGCCCATGTATGTCTTGACGGTGCCGCTGCTGAGGTGGAGGTACTCGCAGATGTCGGCATTGGAGAGGCCACGTGCCACGAGCACCAGGACCTCGCGCTCGCGCTCCGTGAGGTTCTCCAGCGAGGAGCCCGGCGCATGGTGCGCAGGGGGAAGACGAGCGAACTCGGCGACGAGGCGTCGGGTCACCGAGGGCGCGAGCAGGGACTCTCCGGCGGCAACCGTGCGGATACCTGCCAGCAGGACCTCGGGAGAGGTGTCCTTGAGGAGAAACCCGGAGGCCCCGGCGCGCAGCGCGCCGTAGACGTACTCGTCCAGATCGAACGTGGTGAGGATGAGAACGCGTGTCCCGGCTGTCCCGGGAGCTCCGGCTATGCGCCGTGTCGCCTCGATGCCGTCCATGACGGGCATCCTGATGTCCATCAGTACCACGTCCGGGCAGAGCCGCTGCGCGCTCTCGACGGCTTCGGCGCCGTTGCCCGCCTCGCCCACCGCCGTCAGCCCGGGGGCCGTGTCGATGAGCACCCGGAAGCTGCCTCGGAGCAGGGGCTGGTCATCGGCGACGAGTACCTGGATCGGTTCGGTCACGCGGTCCTCTACTTCCGGTTCGGGGCCATGCCGTGAGCGGGTTCGGGCGGGAGACGAGCAGACACGGCGAACCCGCCGCCGGACCTCGGCCCGGCGGCCAGCGTCCCCCCGTACATCATCACGCGTTCACGCATCCCCACGAGTCCGTGACCACCTCCGAGTTCCGCCCGGTCGGACGCGGCCGCGTTCCCGGCCCCGTCATCCACCACCTCTATATGCACATCTCCTTGCGGGTCGACCCTGATCGTCACCTGGCACCGTGTTCCGTCGCCGGCGTGCTTGACCACGTTCGTCAGCGCCTCCTGCACGATCCGGTAGACGGTCAGCGCCCTCCCCGCGGGGAGGCCGACGGCCAGCCCGGCGCGGAGCTCGGTACGGACTCCCGCCCGCTCGGCACGCCGGACAAGAGCCGGCAGGTCGTCCAGCCCGGGAGGGGGAGCCGTCTCCGCCGACCCGGGCTCTCGCGTGCGCGGTCCGGCAGTGTCGCCGCGCAGCACTCCCAGGGCACGCCTCATCTCCGTGAGCGCCTCCCGTCCGGTCTGCTCGATCGCCCGGACGGCATCGCGCGTCTCCTGGGGGCGGGCCTCGGCCACATGGTTGGCAACCGCTGCTTTGACGACGATCACGCTGAGACCGTGCGAGACGATGTCGTGCAGTTCTCTGGCGATGCGCAGGCGTTCTTCGGCCAGTGCCTCCTCCGCAAGGCGACGGTCCCTTCGGACTGCTCGGGCTCTCCGTTCGCGCACGACACGGCCTGCGACCCACGCCGCCCCGATGACCAGCCAGACGAGGACGGCAGTTCCGGCGGCGTCCGTCCACGGACCGGAGGGCGTCAGAACCGCTTCACCGGTGAGGACCGCGGCTGCCGAGACCACCAGGGTCAGGACGAGCGCAGCCCCGGCCCGGCGTGCCGGCTCGATGAGCGCCACCGCGTAGACGGCCAGGGCCGCAGAGATGTAAGGGTCACGAGTGATGTCGAGCAGTGTCGCCGCCGCCGAAGCACCCAGAACCAAGGCCAGGGCAGGTAGGGGCCACAGGCGCCGGACGGCCAACGGCACTCCCACACAGACGGCCACGAGACGGCCCAGCCACCACGGGCCGGAGAACCGGGGCAGACCGTCCGGGACACCTTGATCGGCCAGTGCCAGGTACCCGGCTGTCACGACGGCCGCCACGCAGGCGTCGATCACCGACAGATGCGCGCCGGTCTGCAGGCGCCGCCCCATTCTGTGCATCGCTCGACGATACCGATGGCCGCTCATCCGGCTTGCCCGAGGAGAAACATCGCGGTACCCGCCGCGACCAGCAGGAGAAGCCTTCCGGCGACCGTGGCCGCCCGTGGGGTCGGCCCGTTGCGCAACGCGGCCACGCCCAGCGGAACGAGCGCGAGGCACAGTCCCGCAGCGGCCGCGACCGATACAGGGGTCGTTCCCTTCAACACCCCCAGCGGCATCGCCGATGCCAGGGCCAGGGCCGTCGCACGCAGCGGTCCCAGCGCTCGGGAGCGGTAGGCGCCGATGGCCAGCAGGAGCCAGCCACCCATGATGGCTGCGTTGAGCGTGCTGAAGATGTGGAACGCGCCGTAGGTCTCGCTCACCGTTCGCGTCGCCGATGCCGTCCCCTGGACAGCCACCAGCTGGAAGGCCAGGTGGTCCACACCGGCGTGAAATGCGCGGGCGAAGAGGCCGAGGACCGTGAGCACGCCGCCCCACAGAGCGAGTTCCCGGAACCTCTCGCCGATCCTTGCGGCGAGAAGCACGACTCCCGGCCAGAGCAGCACCCACCCGGCGGACACAGAGCTGTACGAGGCCGTCATGAGGTCCGGATGGTGCCGGGACGCGCTCAGTTGCGCTGGGAAGAAGAAGTCGAAGCGCAGGCGCAGCAGTATGCCGGTGAGCAGCAGCAGGGGGCCGAGGACGAGGGAGGCGCCGCCCACCCAGCGTCCCGGAAGGACAGGACTGGGAACGGCGATTGACGGAGTTGTGACGGTCATGGGGCCACGATGCTGCCGTCGCACGTACCGCGTCGTCGGAGCGTGGTCCACACTTTCGGATCGGACCGTGGTCGTACCGCTCGCCTCGTGTTCGCTTCCGGTCCGATCCGAACGGCAGAGCTAGCTTGATCTTTAACCTCGGGGTCCGAACGACTCCTCGTACTTGATCACTCGGAACGGTAACTGCCCTGCACGTAAGCGGCCTTCGGCTGAGCATGT
>NZ_JBIVON010000011.1:184010-291172 GCF_044754145.1 Streptomyces sp. NPDC093149 | reverse complement strand
CGGTGTCGTGTGCTCCGCGAACTGCGACAGGGCCAGCGCGACAAGACCACCCACGGCCTTCTCACCGTCCTTGCCACCACCACCGCCACCGTCACTGCCGCCCTCGGCGGTGATCGTGCCCGCACTCGACGCCGCCGACGACAGATGATCCCCGTACGACGTCGCATACGTCTGCAACTTCGACGCGACCTCACCCGTCGTCTTCAGCACACCCGAAATACCCTGCGGCTTCAGATCCCACCCAGTCACCAGTACACCCCCGTGAACTGCCTGCCGAACCAACCGAACGTCTACCAGGAACAACTCAGCCGATGTTGTCGACCGCGGCCTTCGCGCGTGTGATCGTGTGCTGCGCCGTGCCGTCGTTCTTCTCCAGCGTCGTCTTCAGCAGCTGGATGATGTTCTTGACCTCCTGCGAGGAGCGGTTCCACCGCAGTTCCTTGCCGTGGTACTCATCCGCGACACCATCGGCCGCGAAGTCCGCCATCGCCGCCTTCACCTGCGCGTCCCGCGCGGCGATCACTTCCTCCAGCCGCGCGATCACGACCTGGATGTTGCCCTGCGCATCAGCCGACGCGCCCGTGTCGTACGCACGACGGTCACCGTCACCAGCCATCAGAAACCCAACCCCCCGTGATCAACGGCCGCCGAAGCGCGCCGCATCGAAATTCGCCGCCGACATCTGCTGCCGCGCGTTGTCACCCTGCTCCTGGTCACCCGAACCGAACGCCTGCTCCATCCCCGACTGACCACCCAGGAGAGCCGACAGCGAACCGTTCAACGCAGCCGTGATCTCGTCCGAACGACTCTTGAACGAATCGAAGGCCACACGCCCCGCACCGTGGAACTTCCCCTCCAACGGAGCCGCCGCCTGCACCAACTGACGAATCAACGTGCCCAGATCATCACTCGACCCACGCGACTTCGACGACAGAGTCGTCAGAACCTGGGCCCCCATGTCGAACTTCATCCAGTCCCCCTGCCGAACCCGAGCAAACAAATGTGCCCCCCATCCCTATCAACTCCCAGGGAGCCGAAGCAATCGAGAACCTCAAAGCTGTGGACAGGCTGTGACACAGCCGAGTTCAGACGTGCGCGCAGTATCCGCAGTGCGGTTCGGCCCGTTCACCGTGCCACGGGGGTCTCGACCCGGTCGCGCAGTGCGGCCAGGTCCTCGGGGGCCTCCTGCCGGGCAGTCATTCTGCGCGACGGTGGTTGAGTGCAGGTCAGAAAGGGCGGGCGCGATCAAGGATGCCGCTGCGGCAGGCACGGCCTTCCAGGGTGATCACACGGCGTAGACACCCGCATGATCTCGGATCACCGCGCCTGTCTCACAGCCGGACACCGCTGCGGGAGCGGACCGGGGCGCTGAGCGAGGGGTCGACCAGGACCGGCTCTTCCGCCCGGGCTCGCGCCAGGACCCCCGGAAGGAGACCGGCGACGGCCAGGCCGGGTTGGGCGGTGGCGGCATCGGTGAGCAGAGTTCCGTCCGGATTCCAGACGGCACTGCCGCCGCAGCCGTGGAACGGGCCGCTGGGCCCGCTGTGATTGGCAAGCAGGACATAGCTGGTGTTGTCCAGAGCTCGCGCAGGAAAGATGATTGCACGCTGACGTTCACCGTTGCCCCGGCCGAACATTGCGCCGACCAAGTACACGTGACAGCCATCGAGGGCTGCGGCCCTGGCATGCTCGGGATAGCCGGAGTCCCAACAGATCCCGAGCCCGAGACGCCAGCCGTCCAAAGTGATGGTGCAACCGCGAACGCCCGCGCCGAAGCCGAAGGCGCGCTCGCTCGGAGTGACGTGCTGCTTGTCGTACTGGGCGGCGAAGTGCCCGTCACGCCCCAGGACCAGAGCGGAGATGCGCAGTTCCCCGGTCTCGGCGTCGCGCGTGGGTGCCCCGGCCACGACGGCGGTGCGGGTCTCGGCGCAGGCGGCGGCCAGTAGGTCCAGCCGGGAGTCCGTGGGGCTCAGCGTGCAGGTCGCCGGGTCCGCCACGATTCCCGGCAGCTCGTAGCCAGTGAGGAAGAGCTCGGGCAGAACCAGCAGATCGGCGCCCTGGTCGCCGGCACGGCGGACCAAGTCGGCGGCGGTGTCGGCGTTGGCTGCGACATCCAGCGCGACGCAGGCCGCCTGGCCGGTCGCCACGGTGAGCGGGGCAGAGGGCAGGGCATGAAGATCAACCATGACGGGTCAAGCTACCCCGAGCACGCTCGGACGGCGGCATCACGGGGCATCTCCGCGCCCGTTCCCCATCCCTCGCACACATCGGATGATCCATCACCGAAGCAGACGTAGTTCCACTTTGCAGAGGCTCTGTCGAGTCAGAGGCCCGGCGTATGGCCCGATTCGTCCGCCGTCCTGACCTGTCACAGGTCAGGACGGGGCGTCGCGTCTCTGCCGGAGAGGCGTGAGCTGCGTCGCCCCGGCCGCCGATCAGCGGGCAGGAGGCCACGGCAGGGAACTGCTCAGGCAAAGAAATCCTCCGCGTCAGGATCGGGTGCGCCGATCAGGAATCGGGAGAAAGCGTCCGCCGCGTTTTCTCCCAAATAGTACCCGCCTGTGTGATGGAGGTGGAAGAAGCGTTCCCTCTCGTCGATCAAAAGAATTCCATACTCGGAAGACTCATAACCAATAGGGAAGAGTTCTGTGCCCAGTCCGAATGCCAGTTCTTGGATGACTCGCGCATCGCCCTCGTATCCGAGGGTCGGTTCCATGATCCAGGAGATGTGCTGCGTCGTGGGATGGGGCAGGTGCAGCAGGCCGAATGTGTGGATGACGTGCACCGCGGCGGGTGCCGGAGTCAGGGTGAATCCTTGTCGCCGGGCGTCCTGTACCCGCACTCGAATGAGCTCGTCTGCACGCTCCCCGATGTCGCGGCCCGGGGACCAGCCGTTTGTGATGAGCCAGTCGCGTACCTCGGGAGTCAACTGTTCAGAGGTCATCGTCCATTCCGTTCCGTGAGCCGACGCGTCACGAGTGCACGGGACGACTCCGGAGGGCTGCCCGGAGCCGCCTGGGGTCGTTCGGGCAGCTACGGGCGGCTACGGGCGGAGGTGCTTCTCCGCCTCCGCTTGTTCGATCAGCTCCGCGTAGGAGTCGTCCTCCCCTGGCTGTCCCGACACGTGGCGAACGGACGCGGACCACGGAATGGGGCACGGCGGTGCGTGGTCCGGGTCCGGGCACAGCAGCTTGGCGATGCGTTCCTCGACCTCTTCGGCCTGCTGCTGAGTGGCGTAGATACCCAGCCGCACTTCCCAGATACTCGGGTTCTCGGACATCGCTCACGTCCCGGATCGGCGGAGAAAAAGGGGGAGGGGGAGGAGGGAAAAGCATAAGGGGGAAAGGCGCAGAGAAAACAAAACAGGGAGTGAAATGAAATGCCCCTTGCCGAGGCTATCAGGTGCGCTTGGCCTCGCAGCGACATTCCTCGCCGCGTGGGCCTCCGGCGGGGCCGGTCAGCGGCCCCGGCCCCGCCCCTGGGGGAACTCTCCGAGATGAACCGCGCGGTGGACCACCGTGGCCAGCTCCCGCATGTCCTCGGTGAAGGCGTCCACGCGGATCCGGCGTCCGCTGTGCAACCGGATCTCGCACGTGGAGCCCATGCCGCGAGCATCGGCGAGCGCACGGCCGTCGCCGCCGGAAGCGCTCACCAGCGCCACGTCCTCCCAGGGGATGACGGTGGCGTCGCCCGCCACGCGGTGGGTGAACCCCCGCTCATGGATGTCGAAGGACTGTTCCCGGGTACGGAACGCCTGTACCAGGCGCCAGATCCCCAGCCCCCATCCCACCAGGCCGACCCCGAGCAGCAGCCCCGCCAGCTTCGGAGCCCCGTGAACGGTGCCCACCGACGCGATCGCCACCGGCAGCCCGATGGCTGTGCCCGCCGCTCCGACCACCAGCCAGATGCCCGCCTGCCGCAGGCGTTTCGCGCCGTCGGTGCGGTGCTCCCGTACGAATCCGCCCAGCTGTCTGGCCACTTCTGTACGCCTCATCGGGCCCCTCCCGGATCGTGGACATCCCCCACACTGCCCGCTGCCGGAGGTTCCACTCACCCGCAGACCGCGAACCCCGCGCGGACCGGCTCGCGGGTCCGTCAGGTTACGCCGAAACCATCATGATGGAGTGTCAATCACTCGACGTAGTAGCCGAGTTGAGGAACGCCAACGCTCCGGTACGACAACGGCCCACGCCGCTCGGCGAGGGCCGGTCGTGCGCATGCTGTCGCGTGGCTCAGACGGTGAACTCCCCGCCCTTGGCGGCGGTCACGAACGACGACCAGGCGACCGACTCGAAGATGAGCGCGGGGCCGCCCGGGTTCTTGCTGTCACGTACGGGCACGACGGCGGGGAAGCCGTCGGCCACCTCGATGCAGTTGCCGCCGTCCGTGTTGCTGTAGCTGGACTTGCGCCAGGTGGCGGCGCTCAGGAAGTCGTCGGAGACCTCGATGCAGTCGCCGCCGTCCGTGTTGCTGTAGCTGCTCTTGCGCCATGTCACGTTGCTCAGGTCGATGGCTCGCACGGTGCTTCCTCCAACATTCGCATGATGAACTTCCGCGACTCGACCGGGGGCAGCGCCAGGTCACGCGCCGCATCATATCTGCGCTGCACACGCTCAACCCTGCTTGATTCCTCGATCAGTTCACCCCGTACGTCGTTCTCGGTGTAGGCCACCGTACGACCGTCCGGCAGTCGCAGGAACATCGCGTCGGTGCTCATCAGGCCGTGCGGACCGGCGTGGAACGGCAGTACGTGGAGGGTGATGTTGGGGCTGTTCGACGCCTCGGCCAGATACTCCACCTGCTCCCGCCACGCCTGGGTGTCGCACAGCCGCGTACGCAGCACGGCCTCGGAGAGGATGACGCGGAACGGCGGTGCGTCGTCACCCTCCAGCAGTTTCCGTCGCCCTATGCGTGCTTCGACCTGCTGGTTCAGCTCTTCGCCCCTGGTGCCGCCCGCCGCAAGTGCCTCGCGCGCGTACCCGCTCGTCTGGAGCAGGCCCGGCGGGGCGCTCACGGAGTACTGCCACAAGCTCACCGCCTCGGCCTCCAAGGTCATGTACCGGCGGTACTGCTCGCGGAACTGGGTGGGATCGCCGACCGCCAGCTCCCACAGAGTGAGCAGGAGGCCAGGCGTCCCGTAATGCTGGTCGAGCGCCTGCACGACCTCCGGACCGCCGAGGGTCTCCCCGCTCTCCATCTTGCCGAACAACGACCAGTCCCAGCCGAGGACTTCGCCCAGCTTGCGCAGGCTGTCGCCGTTCCGCGCGCGGAGCAACCGCAGCTCCTCGGCGAACCGTTGACGTGGTTGCCGGCTGCGGTCCGTGACCACCCGTCTCGGCGGCATGACGTGCTCCTCCGTGGAAGGTGTGGAACTACCGTCGTACGGCTGGGAAGTACAGCCCGCCGGTGGTGTTCGTTCCCTGTTCCGGGTCCATTCTCGTAATGCCCGGAACACGCACAGTAGTCCAAGCCCCCACATCTCACACCGATGTCGGGCGAACGGAACGGAACCCCATGACGACACAACGGCGAGCGGTGCGGAAGATCGACGAAGCCGAGGAGGCGCGCGACGCACTCGGTGCGGCGCTTCGGCGGGCAGGCATCCAGCTTCCTGCGCTGGACGTCCGTCCCGTGTCGCGCGCCGACGGTGCCGGGTACGGGCTGGTGACCCTCGGCGACTGCTCCGCGCCCGTGGCCCGTGCGCTGGCGGCGGTCATCGAGCAGGGAGCGGCGCGGTGACCCGGCGGGTGTTCCGCTACGTACCGTTCACCATCGAGCAGGACGCGACGGCGGAGCCGGAGTACGAGGTCCGCTGCGTGTCCGGTGACGAGACCGAGTGCGGCGCACGGTCCGGCACGTACAGCCATCCGGCACCGGTCGAGGAGTGGCAGCGCAGGCACACGCAGGAGACCCGGCACCGGCGCTACCACCGGCACTTCCGCGACTACGCGGTCATGCGCCCGACGGCCGGGTCGAGTGAGCCGGCTGAGCCGGTGCGGGCGGGCGGAGGCGCGGGGTGAGCTTCGCCCCGGCGGTCGAACGTCCGTGGCGCGATGCGTGGCCGCTCGCCGCGCGGACGGACGACGGCAACGCGTGGGTGACGGGCGACTGCTGGCTGTACTGCCGCCGTGACGGCGTGCGCGTGCTGTGGATCGGCTCCGTGCACGCGCCCGGCGCGACGGCCGACCTGTACGCGTGTGGCCCGTGTGTCGCGGAACTCGACCACATGGTGCGCGTCCAGTCGCACGGCAGGGACGTCCTTGCCGGGACGGAGACCAGGAAGAAGGCCGAGGTCAGGAACGAGACCCGGCCCAAGTCCGAGGCGTGCGAGCACTGGCAGACCGAGGAGCGCGACGGCAGGACCCACTGCCGCGCCTGCGAACGACAGCTCTACCTGTGACCGGACGCCACCGACCGAACGTCTGGTACCGAAGGCCGCGGCCGATGACGACGGCAAGCCCGGTGCCACGGTGAAGCTCACCGCGACCGACGACCACGAGTTCCGGCTCCCCGAGCCCGGCAAGTGGATGGAGGCCGGTGAGCTCCGGGCCGGTCAATGATGAAGATCAGGGACGGGCTCCGCGGCCAGGACCCGGCCGCCTTCAGGGACGACGTCGCCACCTGGTGGCAGCGGGCCTACGAGGAGGTCGAGCTCGACGCCGTCCGAGACCGGGCACGAGGGCCACCGATGCCCGGAAGGAACCGGGGCCGGGTCACCGGCCCCGGTTCCGTTCTTCGGCGGCCGACCGGGCATTCGATGCTGTCGGTCAGCACTCGATGATGTTCACCGCGAGCCCGCCCCGCGCCGTCTCCTTGTACTTCACGCTCATGTCCGCGCCCGTCTCCTTCATGGTCTTGATGACCTTGTCCAGGGAGACCTTGTGGCTGCCGTCGCCGCGCAGTGCCATCTTCGCCGCCGTGACGGCCTTGACCGCGGCCATGCCGTTGCGCTCGATGCACGGGATCTGGACGAGACCGCCGACCGGGTCGCAGGTCAGGCCGAGATTGTGTTCCATGCCGATCTCGGCGGCGTTCTCCACCTGCTCGGGTGTGCCGCCGAGGACCTCGGCGAGGGCGCCCGCGGCCATGGAGCAGGCGGAGCCGACCTCGCCCTGGCAGCCGACCTCGGCACCGGAGATGGAGGCGTTCTCCTTGAAGAGCATGCCGATGGCTCCGGCGGCCAGGAGGAAGCGGACGACGCCGTCCTCCTTCTCCGCCTCGGTGGCACCGCCGGCCGCGAAGTTCATGTAGTAGTGCAGCACGGCCGGGATGATGCCCGCGGCGCCGTTGGTGGGTGCGGTGACGACGCGTCCGCCTGCCGCGTTCTCCTCGTTGACCGCCATCGCGTAGAGGGTGATCCACTCCATCGCGTGGGTCTGCGGATCGCCCTCGGCGCGCAGCTGACGCGCTGTGGTCGCGGCACGGCGGCGGACCTTGAGACCGCCGGGCAGGATGCCCTCGCGGGACATGCCGCGCGCGACGCAGGCCTGCATGACGTGCCAGATGTCCAGCAGCCCCGAGCGGATCTCGTTCTCGGTGCGCCAGGCCTTCTCGTTCTCCAGCATCAGCGAGGAGATGGACAGGCCGGTGTCCTTGGAGAGCCGCAGCAGTTCGTCGCCGGTGCGGAAGGGGTACTTCAGCACGGTGTCGTCGAGAACGATCCGGTCCTCGCCCACCGCGTCCTCGTCGACCACGAAGCCGCCGCCGACCGAGTAGTACGTCTTCTCCAGCAGCGTCGAGCCGTCCCGGTCGAAGGCGAAGATCGTCATGCCGTTGGCGTGGTACGGCAGGGCCTTGCGGCGGTGCAGGACCAGCTGCTCGTCGGCGTCGAAGTCGATCTCGTGCATGCCGAGCAGGTTGATCCGGCCGGTGGTGCGTATCCGCTCCACACGGTCGTCGGCGGATTCCACGTCGACGGTGCGGGGCGACTCGCCCTCCAGGCCGAGCAGGACGGCCTTGGGCGTGCCGTGGCCGTGGCCGGTCGCGCCGAGGGAGCCGTACAGCTCGGCCCGTATCGAGACGGTGTGGGCGATCAGGCCCTCGTTCTTCAGCCGGCGCGCGAACATGCGGGCGGCGCGCATCGGGCCGACCGTATGGGAGCTGGACGGGCCGATGCCGATCGAGAACAGGTCGAAGACCGAGATGGCCACGGGTGACTCCTAAGGGGTTGGTAGACGCCGTTGTCTGCCGGGTGGTGCGGTACGGGCCGGTCGGCCCGAAGAGCAGCGGGGACAAGGGATGGGGCACCGCGCCCACTGACCAGTGTGCGTGGTGCCCCGCCCGAAAGGTGATGAACTGTGTCCCGTATTACTCGGGACGAGCCGCGTCCCGGACTACTTCAGACCGGGGTACAGCGGGAATTTCTCGGCCAGCGCGACGACACGGGCCTTCAGGCTGTCCGCGTCGTAGGACGGCTTGAGCGCGGAGGCGATGATCTCGGCGACCTCGGTGAAGTCCTCGGCCTGGAAACCGCGGGTGGCCAGGGCCGGCGTACCGATCCGCAGACCCGAGGTGACCATCGGCGGCCGCGGGTCGTTCGGGATGGCGTTCCGGTTGACCGTGATGCCCAGCTCGTGCAGCCGGTCCTCGGCCTGCTGGCCGTCCAGCTCGGAGTTGCGCAGGTCGACGAGGACCAGGTGGACGTCCGTACCGCCGGACAGCACGGAGACACCGACCTCGGTGACGTCCGGCTGGATCAGCCGCTCGGCGAGGATGCGGGCGCCGTCCAGGGTGCGCTGCTGGCGCTCCTTGAACTCCTCGGTCGCCGCGACCTTGAACGAGACTGCCTTGGCCGCGATCACGTGCTCCAGCGGACCGCCCTGCTGGCCCGGGAAGACCGCCGAGTTGATCTTCTTGGCGAGCTCCTGCGTCGACAGGATGACGCCGCCGCGCGGACCGCCGAGGGTCTTGTGCGTGGTGGTCGTGACGACGTGGGCGTGCGGCACCGGGTTGGGGTGCAGACCCGCGGCCACCAGGCCGGCGAAGTGCGCCATGTCGACCATCAGGTACGCGCCGACCTCGTCCGCGATGCGGCGGAAGGCGGCGAAGTCCAGCTGACGGGGGTACGCGGACCAGCCGGCGACGATCAGCTTCGGCTTGGACTCCTTGGCCAGACGCTCGACCTCGGCCATGTCCACGACGCCGGTCTCGTCGACGTGGTACGGGACCACGTTGTAGAGCTTGCCGGAGAAGTTGATCTTCATGCCGTGCGTCAGGTGACCGCCGTGGGCCAGGTTCAGGCCCATGATCGTGTCGCCCGGCTTCAGCAGCGCGAACATCGCGGCGGCGTTGGCCTGCGCACCGGAGTGCGGCTGGACGTTGGCGGCCTCGGCGCCGAACAGCGCCTTGATGCGGTCGATGGCGATCTGCTCGACGACGTCGACGTGCTCGCAGCCGCCGTAGTAGCGGCGGCCGGGGTAGCCCTCGGCGTACTTGTTGGTGAGGACGGAGCCCTGGGCCTCCATGACCGCGACCGGAGCGAAGTTCTCCGAGGCGATCATCTCGAGGGTGGACTGCTGACGGTGGAGCTCGGCGTCGACAGCGGCGGCGACGTCCGGGTCCAGCTCATGGAGGGAGGAGTTGAGAAGCGACATCAGGTGGTCCCTTGGGGTCTTTAGTTGCCGGAGAACTCGGTGTACTCGTCGGCGGAGAGCAGGTCCTCCGGCTCCTCCGCGACGCGTACCTTGAACAGCCAGCCGCCTTCGAAGGGAGCGGAGTTCACCAGCGACGGGTCGTCCACGACGTCCTGGTTCGCCTCGGTGACCTCGCCGGTCACCGGGGAGTACAGGTCGCTCACCGACTTGGTCGACTCCAGCTCGCCGCAGGTCTCGCCCGCGGTCACCGTGTCACCGACCTCGGGGAGCTGGGCGTAGACGACATCGCCGAGCGCGTTGGCGGCGAACTCGGTGATGCCGATCGTCGCCACACCGTCCTCGACGGCCGACAGCCACTCGTGCTCCTTGCTGTAACGCAGCTGCTGGGGGTTGCTCATGACCTGAATTCTCCTGTACGCGTGGGAGTGCTGATGAACGGTGGTCTTACGGTGTGAGACGGGAATGCGTCACTTCTGAGGTGCGCGGACGTCACTTCTGACGCTTGTAGAAAGGCAGCGCCACGACTTCGTACGGCTCGTGGCTGCCCCGGATGTCCACCCCGACGCCCGTGGTGCCGGGCGTGGCGTGCGCGGCGTCCACGTACGCGATGGCGATCGGCTTGCCCAGGGTGGGCGACGGAGCGCCCGAGGTGACCTCGCCGATGATCTCGCCGCCGGCGACCACGGAAAAACCGGCGCGCGGCACCCGGCGGCCCTCGGCGATCAGCCCGACCAGCTTGCGGGGCGGGGCGGTCTCGGCGCGCTCGGCGGCGGCCGTCAGGGCCTCGCGGCCGACGAAGTCGCCCTCCTTCTCGAACTTCACGACCCGGCCGAGGCCGGCGTCGAAGGGGGTCAGCTCGGTGGTCAGCTCGTGCCCGTAGAGCGGCATGCCCGCCTCCAGGCGCAGCGTGTCGCGGCAGGAGAGCCCGCACGGGATCAGGCCGTGGGAGGCGCCGGCCTCGGTGAGGGCCTTCCACAGCTGCTCGGCGTGCTCGGGGGCGACGAACAGCTCGAAGCCGTCCTCGCCGGTGTAGCCGGTGCGGGCGATCAGCGCGGGCACACCGGCGACCGTGCCGGGCAGACCCGCGTAGTACTTCAGCCCGTCCAGGTCGGCATCGGTGACCGAGGCCAGGATGGCGGGGGACTCCGGGCCCTGGACGGCGAGCAGCGCGTACGCGTCGCGGTCGTCGCGCACCGCGGTGTCGAAGCCGTCGGCCCGCGCGGTCAGCGCGTCCAGCACGATCTGGGCGTTCCCGGCGTTGGCGACGACCATGTACTCGTCGTCACCGAGGCGGTAGACGATCAGGTCGTCCAGGATGCCGCCGTCCTCGGCGCAGATCATGGTGTAGCGGGCGCGGCCCACGGCGACGGTGCCGATGTTGCCGACCAGTGCGAAGTCGAGGAAGGCCGCGGCCTCGGGGCCGGTGACGGTGATCTCGCCCATGTGGGACAGGTCGAAGAGACCGGCCCGGGTGCGCACCGCGTTGTGCTCGTCGCGCTCGCTGGCGTACCGCAGGGGCATGTCCCAGCCCGCGAAGTCGGTCATGGTCGCGCCCAGCGAACGGTGCAGGGCATCGAGGGCGGTGAGACGGGGGGCGGTGCTCATGGATGTGACTCCCGGGGCATGACGACGAGGACAATCCCTCCCCATCTGTCATCGGAACCTGAGAGGTTCGCCGAGAGCCCCCTGAGGGGTTCGGCTTGCACCTTGGGTGGAGCCGCGGAGCGGCCCGCTTTTCAGATCTGCCTCATCCACGCGGTACGGGGCCTGAGAGATTCAAGGGAGGAACTTGCTCCTTCGGCGCCCGGCACATGCAGTGACCGGAACTCTCCCGCGCGGATTCAAGCGGCCTTTATGCAGTTGGCCGGGTCATCATCGCACGCATTGCGCCGGAGTGGGGCCCCGGTCCCCCCTCGGAATCAACGGCGTGGACGGTTGTGTCGCATTACCTTTTCTTTACACTTCAGAAGCATACGCGGGTGACCCGACAGGGGGAGGGCGATGACGTTGCAGCGGTACGCGACAACCGCGGGAGTCGCGCACGACGCGATGCCCGCACAGCCGGGGATCCCGGCCGACGAGACGCTCGGCCCGCGCACGCCCGTCGTACGCGACCTGCGGGCGCGGGCCGGGCGCGGCCCGCGCAGCCTGCACTTCGCGGCGGGCGACGTGGTGGTGGTCTCCGGACTGCCCGGCAGCGGCAAATCGACGCTCATCCGGCGGACGGTGTCGACGGCCCGCGCCATCGACTCCCAGGACACCCGGGACCGCTGGGCCCGGCTGATGCCCCGCTTACTCCCGTACGCCGTCTATCGTCCGCTGGTCCGCGCCGCCCACTACCGGGGACTGTGGCGGGCGCTGCGCTCCGGCGAGTCCGTGGTCGTCCACGACTGTGGGACCCAGGCGTGGGTGCGCGGCTGGCTGGCCCGTGACGCCCGGCGCCGGGGCCGCGTCCTCCATCTCGTCCTGCTCGACGTCACACCGCAGACGGCGAAGGAGGGCCAGCGGGAGCGCGGGCGGGGTGTCTCCGGATACGCGTTCGCCCGGCACCGCAGGGCGGTGGGGAAGCTGCTGCGGGGCGCCGAGAGCGGCCTGCTGCCGCCCGGCTGCGCCTCGGCGGTGCTGCTGGACCGCGAGGCGGCGGGGGCGCTGGGCCGGATCATGTTCACCACGGCACCGAAGAGGCGGGCGGCCGGACGTTAATCTTCTGCGGGAAGGCTCGGGCAAGAAGGGGAAGCAGTGGACATTCCGGCGCAGGTCCAGTCCCATCCGCAGAGCGGATGGCCGGCCAATGAGCTCGAAGAGGTGCTGATGGCCTCGGTGGGCAACCCGGAGGCGGGCGGACGGCTCGTCGAGGTGCTCGGGCGCAACCAGGTCTGGGTGCCCCTGCCCAATGGCGGCGGACCCGACTCCCCGGACCTGGACCTGCCGACGCTGGAGATCGACGGCGCCGCGTACGTTCCCGTGTTCAGCTCCGAACAGCAGTTCCACGCCTGTGTCGGCACCCATATGTCCTTCACCGTCGCACCCGCCCGCGACTTCGCACGCGGCCTGCCCCCGCAGCTCGGCATCGCGGTGAATCCGGGCGGCGCCGTCGGGATGCCACTGCCGCCGCCCGCCGTGGCCGAGCTCTGCCGCGCCGGACGCACCCCGCTGGACGGGCCGGCCGGCGGCGGCCGGGTCCGGCTGTACGAACCGTCCTGGCAGGAGGAGCCCGTCGACTTCCTCGCCGCGGCGGCCGGCGAATTCGAGGAGAGCGGCGTCGTGCTCACCGCCCGCCGGACGCTGGCCAGCATCGAGGGCGGCGAGCCCGTCCTCTTCATAGGGGTCGAGTTCTCCGCCTGGGAGGGTGCCGGAGGCAACGCCCCGATGGACGCCCTCGGCCGTGCGCTGGGCCGGGTCGAGGTGCCCTGGCCGGTCAACCTGGTCCTGCTCGACGTGGCGCAGGACCCGGTCGGCGACTGGATGCGGGAGAAGGTCCGGCCGTTCTACCGGCGCGAGACCCGGTAGCACGCCGCGCGCTCCGGAGCCGCTTGCCGCGTCGGTCCATCGCGTCAAGTCGGTGTCAGGACCGACGCATAAGCTGGTTTGATGGCTGGTGCCTCGGCATCATGCCGCACCCGTGTGCCCCGGGAGCGGCGGGCCGACACAGTGGATCGAAGAGGGGGCGGGACCAGGTGAGTGCGTCAGGCACCGCGGCGGCCGGGCAGGTCGAGCACATGCTGCGCCAAGTGACGCCGGGACGCTACGACGCGTACGAGGCGCTGCTGCAGGCCCTGGTGAACGGCCGGATCTGGATGCTCCTCTGGCACGGCCAGGCGGGCTCGCCCGACGCCCAGTACGGAAACATGGAGATCGACGGTCTCGGCTACGCCCCCTGTGTGACCTCCGCCCAGGAGCTCTCGGCCAGTGGCTGGAACCGGGCCCATGAACTGGTCGGCGGGCGCGACATCGCCCGTGCCCTCTTCCCCGACCGCTGGGGCATCTGGCTCAACCCGCACGCCCCGGGCGGCGGAGTCGGCATCCCCTGGCTGGATCTGCGCCGGATCGCCACTGGCCTCGACCGGATGCCCGCGGGCCCCCTCCGGCTCACCGAGCCGGCCATCGAGATCCCGCAGTTCTACGCGCTGCTCGCGCAGAACGCCCACCACACCCCCGCGATCCGCTCGCTGCGCCGCGCCTGGGTGCAGCCCGCCCTCGGCGTCCCCTATCTCGCCATCGGCCTCGACCTCTACGACACGAGCCAGACCTCGGTCGACGCGGTGCGCGCGATGATGCAGCAGTCGATCGGCGCGGTCCCGGACGGGCTGCCCGTCTCCACCGTCGCGATGTCCGACGAGTACGACCCGGTCGCGATGTGGCTGCGCGCCAACGCCCGTCCGTTCTACGACCGCGAGGCCCATGCCCCGGTGGCCCCGGTGGCGGGCTACGGCTATCCGCCGCCGCAGGGCGCGTACTGAGCGCGCGCCGTCGAAGCCGCGCGTACCGCCGGCAGGGGCGCGCGGTCGGCCGTACCCGGTGTCCGTGACACACCGGCCGTTCCCGGTGCGCGTGGACGCGGACCGGGGTTCCGGGCGTCCGGAAGTTCCAGGCGCCCGTGGATGCCCCCGAAGGCGCCGAGCTCCCGTGACGTGACCGCGTGAGCCCGGTGTGCCCGGAATGCAGGTGTACGTTCCTGATTCCCGGGACATACCCATAGAGGTCCAACTCCCGAAATGCGGGTGCGTGTTCACGGCTTCCCGGTGCATCTCGCCCTGCATGTCCGGGATTTCCGCGCTGGGGACGTCTGGTGGTGAAAGCGGTGCGAATCTGCGTGCGTGCCCCTCTTCCGCCTCAACTGGCCCGTGTTCGAGGGGCGTTCACATCCGTCCGGATAACGGAACACCCCTGACCGCATCACGGTTAGGCATCCATTCGCCTGACGCTATGGCTACCTGTCACGACGGCAATGAAGACTCCCGCAGCAAGGGCGTCTTGCCGCCTCTGCGTACGACTGACTGATCGCGCCGCCACAGCGGCCAGTTCGGCCCGGCCACCGCCGGTTGAGAGGGGTCCTTGCCACGATGACGGCACCACTGCACGAGCCGACCACGGAAGCGGACTCGATCGCGACCGGCGGTCCCGCAGTCGACTCCGGGACGAAGAAGGTCGAGGGGCGTTCCCTCAAGCAGATCGCCTGGAACCGCCTCAAGCAGGACAAGGTCGCTCTGACGGGTGGCATCGTTGTCCTCGTCCTGATCGTGGTGGCCATCCTGGCGCCGCTGATCGTGGGCCTGCTGGGCCATCCGCCGAACGACTTCCACCAGGAGAAGCTCGACCCGCTGACCAACCTCCCCCAGGGGAGCCTCGGCGGCGTCAGCAGCGACTTCCTCTTCGGCGTCGAGCCGAACAAGGGGCGCGACATCTTCAGCCGGATCGTCTACGGCGCCCGGATCTCGCTCCTCGTGGCCTTTCTGGCGGCCCTGGTCGCGGTGGCCCTCGGCACGCTCTTCGGGATCGTCGCCGGCTACTTCGGCGGCTGGATCGACGCGGTGATCAGCCGGATCATGGACGTGCTGCTCTCCTTCCCGCAGCTCCTCTTCATCATCTCCCTCGTCTCCGTCCTCCCCGACGACCTGCTCGGCCTCACCGGCAGCGGGGTGCGCATCGCCGTACTCGTCGCCGTCATCGGGTTCTTCGGCTGGCCGTACGTGGGTCGCATCGTCCGGGGACAGACGCTTTCGCTGCGTGAGCGCGAATACGTGGAAGCGGCGCGCAGCCTGGGCGGCGGGCGCGGCCACATCCTCTTCCGCGAACTGCTGCCGAACCTGGTGGCGCCGATCACCGTCTACGCGACGCTGATGATCCCCACCAACATCCTCACCGAAGCGGCCCTCAGCTTCCTCGGTGCCGGTGTGCGGCCGCCCACGGCCTCCTGGGGCGGAATGCTGCGGGACGCCCTGGAGACGTACGAGCACGACCCGATGTTCATGGTCTTCCCCGGTGTGACGATCTTCATCACCGTACTGGCCTTCAACCTCTTCGGGGACGGGCTGCGCGACGCCCTGGATCCCAAGGGGACCCGATAGCCCACGACTTGCCCCTGCCGCACTGTCAGGTGGCTCTTCCCATGGTTCTCCGGCAAGCAACGGCCTGGGACCGCGATCTCGGAGGTTGCGAGAATAATGTCCACAGTTACCTCGAAACGACGGCTCACCGCTGGTGCGGCCCTCGTGGTCGCGGCGCTGATGACCACCACGGCGTGCGGCGGTGGCGACGACGGCGGCAGCGGCGACAGCAAGGCGAAGGGCGCCGGCTTCAACGCGGCGTTCAACAAGGTCGCCAACCCGTCCACCAAAAAGGGTGGAACGCTGAAGATGGTCGGCAAGCAGGACCTCGACTCCGCCGACCCCCAGCGTGCCTACTACGGCATGGCGTGGGACTTCATGCGCTTCTACACCCGCCAGCTGGTCACGTACGACACCAAGCCCGGCGCCGCGTCCACCAAGCTGGTCGGCGACCTCGCCACCGGCCCCGGTGAGATCACGGACGGCGGCAAGACCTACACGTACAAGCTGCGGGACGGCCTCACCTGGGAGGACGGCTCCAAGCTGACCTCCAAGGACGTCAAGTACGGCATCGAGCGCATCTGGGCGACGGACACCATCACCGGTGGCCCGCAGTACCTGAAGCAGACGCTGGACCCCAAGGGCGAGTACAAGGGCCCCTACAAGGACTCGTCCCCGGACAAGCTCGGTCTGAAGGCGATCGAGACGCCCGACGACAGCACCATCGTCTTCAAGCTGCCCAAGCCCAACGGTGACTTCGAGCAGTTCCTCGCCATGCCGTCCGGCACGCCGGTGAAGGCGTCGAAGGACACCAAGGCGAAGTACACCCAGCGGCCGTTCTCCTCGGGCCCGTACAAGTTCGAGACGTACAAGCCGGGCAAGAGCATCGTCCTCGTGCGCAACGACAAGTGGGACAAGGCTTCGGACCCGGTCCGCGCCGCGCTCCCGGACAAGGTCACCGTCACGATCTCCGCCAACCTGGAGGAGAACGACAAGAAGCTGATGGAGGGCGACTACGACGTCGACCTCAACGGCACCGGCATGACCCAGTCCGGCCGCGTCACCGCCGTCCAGGACCACAAGGACAGCGTCGACAACATGCAGACGTCCTTCGTCCGCTACGTCGCGCTCGTCCACACGGCGAAGCCGCTGGACGACGTCCACTGCCGCAAGGCCGTCTTCTACGCCACGGACTTCGCGGCCCTGCAGCAGACCCGCGGTGGCGAGATCGCCGGTGGCGCGATCGCCAACAGCACCCTGCCGGCCTCCATCAAGGGCCACAGCGACTACGACCCGTACGGTGTCCTCGCCCGCAAGGGCAAGCCGGACGAGGCCAAGGCCAAGGACGAGCTGAAGCAGTGCGGCCAGCCGAACGGCTTCGCCACCAAGCTCACCGCCCGTAACAACAACCCGGGCGAGGTCGACGTCGCCGAGGCGCTGCAGGCGCAGCTCGGCAAGGTCGGCATCAAGATCGAGGTCGACCCGATCGACGGCGCCGAGGCCTCCAGCATCACCGGTTCGCCGTCCGTCGTGAAGAAGCGCGGCTACGGCATGACGATGAGCGGCTGGGGCCCGGACTTCCCGTCCGGCCAGGGCTTCGGTCAGCCGCTGTGGGACAGCCGGTTCCTCTCGGAGACCGGTAACTACAACGAGTCGCAGATCAAGGACCCGCAGATCGACAAGCTCTTCGACGACGCGATCGCGGAGACCGACGCGGACAAGGCCGGCGAGATCTACAAGCAGCTCGACAAGCGGATCCTCGACCAGGCCGACTGGATGCCCTTCATCTACGAGAAGAACATCACCTGGCGCGGCAAGCGGCTGACCAACGCCTACATGTCCGACGCCTACAACGGCCGTTACGACTACGTCTCGCTGGGCGTCGTCAAGTAGCCGCTGTAGTCAACAGCATTCGCAGTCAACCCCGTTGACTGCCCCACCGCCGCCGAAACCCGCCAGTCCGAAGGGCAGGTGATGGCCGGGGCGGTGGCCGGGAGCCCTCACAAGGGGTTCCCGGCCACCGCCGGGCCGCGCACAGTGCTTGCTTATCTCATCCGGCGCCTGTTCGCCGTAGTCATCATGGTGCTCGTCGTACTGCTCGCGACCTTCACCATCTTCTTCATGCTGCCCAAGTGGGCGGGTCAGGACGTCGCAGTCCTCTTCGCCGGCAAGGCTTCCGGTGCCGAGCAGCTCGCAGGCATCCGGGTCAAACTGGGTCTCGACGACCCCCTTCTCGTCCAGTTCTGGGACTTCGTCAAGGGCATCCCGCTGGGGCGCGACTACGCCAACGGTGACGACGTCACCCACTGCGCCGCACCCTGCTTCGGGTACTCCTTCCGCACCGAGGTGCCGGTCTGGACCACCCTCAAGGACGCCCTGCCCGTCACCGGCGCGCTCGCCGCCGGCGCCTGCGTGCTGTGGCTCCTCGGCGGGGTCGCCACCGGTGTCGTGTCCGCGCTGCGGCGCGGCAGCATCTGGGACCGTGCCGCGATGACCACCGCCCTCGGCGGCGTCTCCCTGCCGATCTTCTTCACCGGCATGGTCGCGATGGGCCTGTTCGTGCACAACCTCGGCTGGGTGCACATCGCCGACAACCTCTCCACGGACGACGGCATCGGCACCTGGTTCCAGACACTGGTCCTGCCGTGGATCGTGCTCGCCTTCCTGAACGCCGCGATGTATGCCCGGCTCACCAGAGCCACCATGCTCGAAGTGCTCGGCGAGGACTACATCCGTACCGCCCGCGCCAAGGGCCTGGGCGAGGGCACCGTCATCACCCGGCACGCCCTGCGTTCGGCGATGACCCCGATCCTCACCGTCTTCGGCCTCGACATCGGCGTTCTCCTCGGTGGAGCCGTCCTCACCGAGTCCACGTTCAACCTGCCGGGGCTCGGGCTCGCGGCGGTCCAGGCCATCAGCAACAAGGACCTGCCGGTGATTCTCGGCGTCACCCTGTTCGCGGCTCTCGCGATCGCCGTCGCCAACCTCGTCGTCGACATTCTGTACGCCGTCATCGACCCGCGAGTGAGGCTGGGATGACCGAACTGCACAAGAGTGGTGCCGCGCTGGGCGAACCCGCCCCGGCCGGCTCGCCCGCTCCCACAGCCTTCCTCGAAGTGCGCGACCTCAAGGTGCACTTCCCGACCGACGACGGCCTGGTCAAGTCCGTCGACGGGCTCACCTTCCAGCTGGAGAAGGGCAAGACCCTCGGCATCGTCGGCGAGTCCGGCTCCGGCAAGTCCGTCACGTCGCTGGGCATCATGGGCCTGCACACCACGGGCCAGTACGGAAAGCGCAAGGCGCAGGTCTCCGGCGAGATCTGGCTGGACGGCAAGGAACTGCTGTCCGCGGACCCGGACGAGGTGCGCAGGCTGCGCGGCCGGGACATGGCCATGATCTTCCAGGACCCGCTCTCCGCGCTGCACCCGTACTACACGATCGGCAAGCAGATCGTGGAGGCGTACCGGGTCCACCACGACGTGGACAAGAAGACCGCACGCAAGCGTGCGATCGAGATGCTCGACCGGGTCGGCATCCCGCAGCCCGACAAGCGTGTCGACAGCTACCCGCACGAGTTCTCCGGCGGGATGCGCCAGCGCGCGATGATCGCCATGTCGCTGGTCAACAACCCCGAGCTGCTGATCGCCGACGAACCGACGACCGCGCTGGACGTGACCGTCCAGGCGCAGATCCTCGACCTGATCCGGGATCTGCAGAAGGAGTTCGGCTCCGCGGTCATCATCATCACCCACGACCTGGGCGTCGTGGCGGAGCTCGCCGACGACCTCCTGGTGATGTACGGCGGGCGCTGCGTGGAGCGCGGACCGGCCGAGAAGGTGTTCTACGAGCCCCGGCACCCCTACACCTGGGGTCTGCTGGGCTCGATGCCGCGCCTCGACCGCGACCAGACCGACCGGCTCATCCCGGTCAAGGGGTCCCCGCCGTCGCTCATCAACATCCCTTCGGGCTGCGCCTTCAACCCGCGCTGTCCGTACGCGGACGTACCCAAGGACGACGTGACCCGCACCGTTCGGCCCGAGCTGCAGGAGGTCGGCAGCCGGCACTGGGCGGCCTGCCACATGTCGCAGGAGCAGCGGGAGCGTATCTGGACCGAAGAGATTGCGCCCAAGCTGTGAGCGAGGACAAGGCCGTGACGAGCGAGGACAAGGGCGTGGACGTTCCGGCGCAGAGGTCTGCCGGGAGCGGTGCGCCGGCCGAGGACGCCGCCTCCCACGAGGTGCTGCTCAAGGTGACCGGGCTGCAGAAGCACTTCCCTCTCAAGAAGGGGATGCTGCAGCGCAACGCCGGTGCCGTGAAGGCCGTCGACGGGATCGACTTCGAGGTGCGCTCGGGGGAGACCCTGGGCGTGGTCGGGGAGTCCGGCTGCGGAAAGTCGACGATGGGCCGGCTGATCACCCGGCTGCTCGAACCCACCGCGGGGAAGATCGAGTTCGAGGGGAGGGACATCACGCACCTCGGCGTCGGTGCCATGCGCCCCATGCGCCGCGACATGCAGATGATCTTCCAGGACCCGTACTCCTCGTTGAACCCCCGGCACACGATCGGCACGATCGTGGGCGCCCCCTTCAAGCTGCAGGGCGTCACGCCCGAGGGCGGCGTCAAGAAGGAGGTGCAGCGGCTGCTGGAGGTCGTGGGCCTCAACCCCGAGCACTACAACCGCTATCCGCACGAGTTCTCCGGCGGCCAGCGCCAGCGCATCGGGATCGCCCGCGCGCTCGCGCTCAACCCCAAGCTGGTCGTGGCGGACGAGCCGGTCTCGGCGCTGGACGTCTCCATCCAGGCCCAGGTCGTGAACCTGCTCGACGACCTCCAGGCCGAGCTGGGTCTCACGTACGTGATCATCGCCCATGACCTGTCGGTCGTCCGGCACGTCTCGGACCGGATCGCGGTGATGTACCTCGGCAAGATCGTGGAGCTGGCCGACCGCGAGTCGCTCTACAAGGCGCCGATGCACCCGTACACCAAGGCGCTGCTCTCGGCGGTTCCGATTCCGGACCCGAAGCGCCGTTCGGCCAAGAGCGAGCGCATCCTGCTGAAGGGCGACGTGCCGTCGCCGATCTCGCCGCCCAGCGGCTGCCGATTCCACACCCGGTGCTGGAAGGCCACGGAGGTCTGCAAGACGCAGGAGCCGCCGCTGGTCGCGCTGAAGACCGGACACCAGGTGGCCTGCCACCACCCGGAGAACGCGCCCGACCAGGTGCCCGGTGAGACGGTGACGGCGGCGGCGCGCGAGGCGATCGAGATCGTCACGACGGGGCAGCCGGAGCCGGACGGGGCGCAGGAGGCCGAGGCCGTCACGGCGGCGGAGCCGGAGTCCGCCGCGGCGCGGGAGCCCGAGGCCGAGGAGGCCGGGGAAGCCGCCCCGGACGGCGGCACCGGATCGTCCGATACGCCGGAGGGCGGTCCGAAGGAGTAGTACCGGCACAATTGCCCGGTGCTCAATGAACTGTTCACGCCCTCCGTCCAGCATGCGCTCGACATCGCCGGGATCTTCGTCTTCGCGATCTCCGGCGCACTGCTCGCCGTACGCAAGAACTTCGATGTCTTCGGCATCGCGGTGCTCGCCGAGGTGACCGCGCTGGGCGGGGGGCTGTTCCGTGACATCGTCATCGGTGCGGTCCCGCCCGCGGCCTTCACGGACCTCGGCTACTTCACCACCCCGCTCCTCGCCGCCGGCCTGGTGTTCTTCCTGCATCCGCAGGTCGAACGGATCCAGGTCGGCGTCAACGTCTTCGACGCGGCCGGTCTCGGGCTGTTCTGCGTCACGGGCACGGTCAAGGCGTACGCCTACGGTCTCGGCCTCACCGCGTCGGCGGCCCTGGGGCTGGCCACCGCGGTCGGCGGCGGTGTGCTGCGCGACGTGCTGGCCAACGAGGTGCCCTCGCTGCTGCGCTGGGACCGGGACCTGTACGCGGTGCCCGCGATCGTCGGCGCCACGATGATCGTGCTGTGCATCCGCTTCGGCGTGCTCAACGCCTTCACCAGCGGTACCGCGGTGATCCTGGCGTTCCTGCTGCGGCTGCTCGCGATGCGCTTCCACTGGCGGGCCCCGCGCGCCTACAACCGGCGGTCGGCGACGGCCGAGGAGGGGCCCGCGACCACCTGACACGGTTCTCGCGGGCCGGTCGACGACGTGCGCCGCCGACATCTTCCGGCCACAAAAAAGCTACCGCTCAGTAATAATATCGGTGTACGGTGCCTCGCATGGCACACGCAGCAGAGCAGACCGCGCGGACCGCGCAGGCGACCATCGGCGACAGCGAGTTCGACCGCGACACCGCCGTCACCCTTCGAGAAGAAGGCGTCTACGACGCCGAGCTCTCCGCCGGATGGACGATCATCCACGCGGTCAACGGCGGCTACCTGCTCGCCATGCTCGGCCGCGCACTGGGCGAGGCCCTGCCGCACCCGGACCCCTTCTCGGTCTCCGCGCACTACCTCACCGCCTCCGTCCCCGGCCCCGCGGTGATCCGCACCCAGACGGTCCGCACCGGCCGCACCCTCTCCACCGGCCAGGCCTCCCTCTTCCAGTACGCGCAGGACGGCACCGAGGTCGAGCGCATCCGGGTGATCGCCACCTACGGTGATCTGGGTGCGCTGTCCGACGAGGTGCGCACCTCGGCGAAGCCGCCGGCCATCCCGCCGCCGACGCACTGCCTCGGCCCGGCCGACGGTCCCGCCCCGATCCCCGGCAGCTCCGCCATCACCGAGCGGCTCGACATCAAGCTCGACCCGGCGACGGTCGGCTGGGCCGTCGGCGCCCCCTCCGGCAAGGGCGAGATGCGCGGCTGGTTCGGTCTCGCGGACGGCCGGGACGCCGACCCGCTCTCGCTGCTGCTGACCGTCGACGCGCTGCCCCCCACCTCGTTCGAGCTGGGCCTCAAGGGCTGGACGCCGACCGTCGAACTCACCACCCACATCCGCTGCCGCCCCGCCCCCGGCCCGCTGCGCGTCTCCATCACCACCCGCAACCTGGCGGGCGGATACCTGGAGGAGGACGCGGACGTCTGGGACAGCGCGGACCGGCTGGTGGCCCAGTCCCGCCAACTGGCGCGGGCGCCCCGCGCGTAGCCGTACGGGTGCGGCGCGCCGGCGAGCGCGGCCGCGGGGGAAGCTGGTGGCGTGAAATCCGACCGGCTGCTCTCGATCCTCCTGCTGCTCCAGACCCGCGGCCGCGTGCCCGCCGGTGAGCTCGCCGAGCGCCTCGAAGTCTCCGTGCGCACCATCTACCGCGACATCGAGGCGCTCTCGGCCGCCGGTGTCCCCGTCTACGCCGAGCGGGGCCGGCACGGCGGCATCGCGCTGCTGCCGGGGTTCCGCACGGACGTCACCGGGCTCACCGCCGACGAGGCGCGCGCCCTGTTCGTCCTCGCCGCGCAGGGCGCCCATGCCGCCCTCGGCCTCGACGCCGCGCTCGGGTCCGCGCTGCGCAAGGTGATGGCCGCCCTGCCCGAGCCGCACCGGCCCGCCGCCGAACTGACCAGCAGACGCATCCTGGTCGACCCGGTGCGCTGGATGAGCGGCCCGCGACCGGTCGTGGATGTCGCCGAACTGCACGATGCCGTGTTCGCCGACCGACGGTTGCGGCTGGACTACCGGCACAGCGGTACGCGCACCCCGCGTGCCTACACCGTCGATCCGTACGGCCTCGTCGTGAAGGCGGGCGTCTGGTACCTGGTCGCGGACCGCGACGGGGTGCCGCAGCTCTTCAGGGCGGACCGGGTGCGACGGGCCGTCCTCACCGACGACGCGGTCGTGCGCCGGCCCGGGGTGGAGCTCGCGCAACTGTGGGACGCGTTGCGCAAGCAGGTCGAGGAGCGGCCCGGCGGCGTACGGCTGCGGGTGCGCGTGCACCGTTCCCGGCTCGATCTGTTCGCACGCCTGCACGCCGGGGCGCTGATCGGGGAGCCGCGGCCCGAGGGGGAGGGGGAGTGGGCGCGGGCCGAGCTGGCCGTCGACTCGGTGGAGTGGGCCCGCTCCCTGCTCTCCTTCGGCCCGAACCTCGAAGTGCTCTCCCCGCCGGAGGCGCGGACCGTGCTCGCCCGTCACGCGGCGGCGGTCGTGGCGCTGTACGGAGAAGCGGGCCACGGGCCGGGCGCGGAGGGCGGGTGAGGTCGCGCGCGGGGCGGTTGGGATTGCGTGCGCATCCCGGTCGGTCCTGCGGACCGGTTCCGGCGGCCTCAGATGTCCGCGTCGTCCAGCCAGTGCAGCCTGCCGAGGGTGACGAGTCTCAGCCGACGGCGGGCCACCTCCGCCACCCGCTGCTCGCCGCCCGGCCCCGCGTCCAGCAGGGCCGAGGCCGTGATCACCATGTGGTCGACGTACAGGCCCCCCAGCATCAGCAGGTCCTCGTCGCTCCAGCCCCGGGACTGCGGCTCCTCGGCGAGCGCCGCGGCCACCTCCTCGGCGAAGCCCCGCAGTTGGGCCGCTATGGCCTCGCGGACCGGGCCCACGCCGCCGTGCTGCTCACGGGCGATGAAGCGGAAGTGGGCAGGCTGCTCCCGTACATGACGTGTGATCAGCTCCACGCTGCGGTCCAGCCGCTCCTCGGTGTCGCCGGTCTCGGCGAGTGTCGCGCCGATCATCCCGTGCAGGCTGCCCAGCGTCTCCTCGACGAGTGCCACGCCGAGTCGGGCGGTGTCGTCGAAGTGCCGGTAGAAGGCGGTGGGCGTGAGTCCCGCGGCCCGGGTCACCTCGCGCAGTCCCAGGCTGCTGAGGCTCTGGTGCTCCAGGAGCCCGAGCGCGGCGTCCAGGAGTGCCTGGCGGGTCCTCAGCTTCTGGGTCCGGCGGATGCCGACGGTGTGACTCATGCCATTCAGTAAACAACTGTTCTCCGGGGCGGGGAAGGAGGGAGCGGTCTAGACTGAGTGGTCAGTGAACAGTCGTACTCTCAAGTGCTCGTGGAGAGCCCGCAGAAAGGCTGAACATGGTCCTCCTCGTCGCCGCCCTGCTCCTGCTCGGAGTCGTACTCGGAGCGGTGGTCCAGATTCCGCTTCCGCTCACCTTCGCGCTCGCCACCGTGATCGGCTGCTGGTTGCTGATCTTCGCCGTACGGGAGTGGCGAGGTGCGCAGCGCGGGCCCCGGTGACCGCCTGTCCTCATGCCCCCGCATTCCCTTGCGGCTGCCGAATGCCCGATCGCCGATCGTCCGATCATCGATTGAAGGAGCTCGCACCATGACACTCACCGCATCCGTCCGCCGCCCCGCCGGGAAGCCCATCGGCGGCACCGACACCGGCATCGGTGTCAGCACCGGCACCGAGATCGGTGCCGGAACCCCGCCGGACGGGCGCACGGGCCGTGCCCGGGACGCCGACGGGCTTGCCGTCGCCTCCTTCGTGCTCGGGCTCGTCGGTCTGCTGGTGATGAACATCCTGCTCGGCCCGGCAGCCGTCGTCATGGCGGTCATCGCCCTCGCCCGTTCCACCTCCCGGCGCGGTCGTGCCTTCCTCGGGCTCGCCCTCGGCATCGCCGACCTCGTGGTGCTGGCCCTCCTGGTCACCGGCAACGGAACCGTCTCCTGGAACTTCGCCGGCTGACCGAGGCCGACCGGAACGACCGACACGTACGGCCGAGACGTACGGCCGAGACGTACGACCGACACGTACGGCCGAGACGTACGGCCGAGACGCACGGCCGACATGTACGGCCGAGACGCACGGCCCGCACTCGGCAGCCGGCGCCGACGGCCCGCACCGGCGGTCCCCGTCGACGCCGTCCCTGACCGGATCGGGCTCCGGATCGGGGTGCGCGATCGAGTGCCCTGCCCGGTGCGCGGGCACCGGGCTGCGATGCGCCCGGCATACGCCCCACCGAGGGCTCGTAGAATCGAGCCCACCATGGCCTACCTCGACCACGCCTCGACCACGCCGATGCTTCCGGAGGCGATCGCGGCGATGACCGCCCAGCTCGCCGTCACCGGTAACGCGTCCTCACTGCACGCCGCCGGGCGCCGGGCCCGCCGTACCGTCGAGGAGTCGAGAGAGACCCTCGCCGACGCCCTCGGCGCACGCCCCAGCGAGGTGGTCTTCACCTCCGGCGGCACCGAGGCCGACAACCTCGCGGTGAAGGGCCTGTACTGGGCCCGCTGCGCGGCCGACCCCCGTCGCACCCGGGTGCTGGCCAGCCCGGTCGAGCACCACGCGGTGCTGGACGCCGTGGACTGGCTCGCCGAGCACGAGGGCGCGAACGTCGAATACCTTCCCGTCGACCAGCACGGACGCGTCCACCCCGACGTGCTGCGCGAGGCGATCCTCCGCAACCCCGACGATGTCGCGATGGTCACGGTGATGTGGGCCAACAACGAGATCGGCACGATCATGCCGGTACGTGAACTGGCTTCCGTGGCCCGCGAGTTCGACGTACCGATGCATGCCGACGCGGTCCAGGCGTTCGGACAGCTGGAAGTCGACTTCGCCCGGTCGGGGCTGGCCGCGATGACGGTCAGCGCGCACAAGATCGGCGGACCGTTCGGCATCGGCGCGCTGCTGCTCGGCCGCGCGTACACCCCCGTACCCGTGCTTCACGGCGGCGGCCAGGAGCGGCACGTGCGCTCCGGCACGCTCGACGTGCCCGCCATCGCCGCCTTCGCCCTCGCGGGGCGTCTGGCCGCCGACGGCCGCGAGGACTTCGCCCGGGAGATCGGCGGCCTTCGCGACGATCTGGTCGCGGCCGTGCTGACCGCCGTGCCGGACGCCGTCCTCGGCGGCGACCCGGCCCCGGGCGGTCGGCTCCCCGCCAACGCCCACTTCAGCTTCCCCGGCTGCGAGGGCGACTCCCTGCTCCTGCTGCTGGACGCCCAGGGCATCGAATGCTCCACCGGCTCCGCGTGCACCGCCGGAATCGCCCAGCCGAGCCATGTCCTGCTGGCCACCGGCACCGACCCGGACCTGGCCCGGGGCACTCTGCGCTTCTCGCTCGGCCACACGTCCACCAAGCAGGACATCGACGAGGTGGCCCGCGCGATCGGACCGGCGGTGGAGCGGGCACGGACGGCGGGACTCAGCTGAGAACGGGCCCGTCCCCCCAGCAGCTCGCTCCTCAGGCGCCGGACGGCTTCGCACGTGCCGCTCGGACCAGCTTCAGATAGCGGTCCCAGTCCCAGTGCTTCCCCGGATCGGTGTGATCCGTGCCCGGTACTTCCACGTGCCCGATGATGTGCTCGCGGTCCACCGGCATCCCGTACCGTCCGCATATCGCCGCCGCCAGACGCGCCGACGCCCCGTACATCGCAGCCGTGAAGTCCTGCGGACGGTCCACGAAGCCCTCGTGCTCGATGCCGACGCTGCGTTCGTTGTACGACCTGTTCCCCGCGTGGAACGCCACATCGAGCTCACGGATCATCTGCGTCACATGGCCGTCCTTGCGTACCACGTAATGCGCCGCCGCCCCGTGCCCCGGGTCCTGGAAGGCCTTCACCGCGCCCCGGTAGCCGCCCTGGGTGACATGGATGACCACCCGGTCGACCGGATAGTCCGCGGGGCGGTCGGCTCGCCGCCAGTTCGCCGGGGACGCCGATATCCATTCGGCCCGCGCGAAGTCCACCTCGCCGGGCGTCCGGGGCTTGTCCACCCCGGGCAGCCGCCACCAGGCGTGCTCCAGCTTCTCCCGCGCCAGCGCGGCCGTGCCCACGGCCGTGACGGCGGCGCCGATCAGCAGCCCGCGCCGACCGATGCCGTGCCCCGACCCCGCCCGCCCGGACCGGCCGCCACCCGATGTCCCCTTGGTCCCCATGTGATCCACAACGCATATCCGCGAGCGTTCGGTTCCCGGAGCCCCGTACTCTGGTGGAGCTATGACTCAGACTTCCCAGCGCCCCCTCCGTGTGCTCGCCGCCATGTCCGGCGGTGTCGACTCCGCCGTCGCCGCGGCCCGCGCCGCAGAGGCGGGGCACGACGTGACCGGTGTGCACCTCGCCCTCTCCGCGAACCCGCAGTCCTTCCGTACCGGGGCGCGCGGCTGCTGCACGATCGAGGACTCCCGCGACGCGCGCCGCGCCGCGGACGTCATCGGCATCCCGTTCTACGTCTGGGACCTGGCGGAACGCTTCCGCGAGGACGTCGTGGAGGACTTCATCGCCGAGTACGAGGCGGGGCGCACCCCGAACCCGTGTCTGCGCTGCAACGAGAAGATCAAGTTCGCCGCACTGCTCGACAAGGCCCTCGCGCTCGGCTTCGACGCCGTGTGCACCGGCCACTACGCCACGGTCGTACTGCGCGAGGACGGCAGCCGCGAACTGCACCGTGCCTCCGACATGGCCAAGGACCAGTCGTACGTCCTCGGTGTCCTGGACGAGAAGCAGCTCGCCCACGCGATGTTCCCGCTCGGCGACACCCTCACCACCAAGGACGAGATCCGCGCGGAGGCCGAGCGCCGGGGCCTCGCCGTCGCCAAGAAGCCCGACAGCCACGACATCTGCTTCATCGCCGACGGCGACACCCAGGGCTTCCTGGCGAGCAGGCTCGGTACCGCCGAGGGCGACATCGTCGACGAGTCCGGTACGAAGGTCGGCACCCACGAGGGCGCCTTCGGCTTCACCATCGGCCAGCGCAAGGGGCTGCGCATCGGCCACCCCGCCCCGGACGGCAAGCCGCGCTACGTCCTGGACATCTCCCCGGTGAACAACACCGTGACGGTCGGCCCGGTCGAGTCCCTCGATGTCACCGCGCTCACCGCCATCAGGCCCCGCTGGTGCGGCAGCGCCCCGGCGGGCTCCGGCACGTACACCGCCCAGCTGCGCGCCCACGGCGGCGAGACCGAGGTGACGGCGGAACTGGTCGACGGCACGCTGAACGTCACCTTCACCGAGCCGGTACGGGGCGTGGCCCCCGGCCAGGCGGTCGTGCTCTACGACGGCAGCCGCGTGGTCGGCTCGGCGACGATCGCGACGACGGTGCGGCGGGAGACCGCGGCGGCGTCCGGCTGACCGGTCCCGGTCCGCCCCGGCCCCGGTCCGCCCCGGCCCTGGCCGAACGCCGGGACCGGGACCGCCGGACCGCGGATCAGCGCGGGATCTTGGCCCTTGACGTCGCCGAATTCCTCGCATGCGGATTCCCGTCGGCCGTCGTCTCCGAGTCGATGCGCATCCGGAAGCCACCGGCGTCGACCTGTGTGAACGTCCCCGCAGCGGCGGCCGGTTGCCCTCCGAGGAGAGCGACCGCCGCAGTGAACCGAGCGACGAGCGCGGCCCACGTCCGGCGAACAGGCACGGCGACGCCCCGCGCGGTCACGTCCGACCCCTGTACGGACGTGACCGCGGGGCGGACCGTGGGCTCAGGAGGCCTGGTGCGCGTACATGTCGCGGGCGAAGAACTCCGCCAGGACGGGCGCGATCGCCTGGGGCGCCAACTCGCGCGTCTGGCCCGTCAGAGTGCGATGACGGGCGCGCGGGAGGGCGTCCGCGAGAGCGCGGGCCGCCAGCCGGGCCCGCGTGGGGCTGGAGCCGCCGCACACCACCAGGGTGCGCGCCGTGACGGACGCGAACCGTTCGGCCGGGATCGCGCCGTTGCCGAGCAGCGCGTCGTCGTACGCGAGGGTGTGCGCCATCGACACCAGGTCCCGCCACAGCGGCGCGCGCCGCATCCGGGCGATCATGTCGGCCGGGACGCCCGTCACGGACAGGAAGAGCTCCACGGCCCCGGCGCGGTCCCCGGCGGTCAGCAGCCGGTGCAGCCGAGCCGTGCAACAGGCTTTGAACCGCTCTCCCGAGGCGCCGGGGGTGTAGGGCGGCTCGTACACCGCCAGCAGGTCGACGGGGAGCCCTGCGGCCTGTGCCTCCAGGGCCAGCGCCCCGCCCGCCCCCGTGCCGAACAGCGAGGCCCGTCCGCCGGCCGCCGCGACGAGCGCGGCCAGGTCCTCGATCTCGCGCTCCACCCGGTACGGCCCGCTGTCGCCGCTGGAGCCGCGACCGCGTCTGTCGTACGTGATGACGCCGAGGCGCGGCGCGAGGAGCCGCGCCAGGGGGGCCTCGGTCGCGGCCGTGCTCAGAGCCCCGCCGACCAGGATCACCGGCGGCCCTTCACCCCGGCGCCGATACGCGATCGAGGTGCCGTCGCGGGAGAGAATCTTGTCCATGTGGGGGTGGACTGCGGCGCCCGCGAAAATTCATCGCCGGCGCCGAGATTTCTTCAGATCTCTCAATTCTCCGGGCCCGAGGAGTGGTTGACGGTCATTCGTCGACGGTCTCGGTGTCGTAGAAGCAGAAGTGGTCCTTGATCGCGGCGACTTCGGGCTTCGGTTCGGGGTAGGCCCAGACGAGATCGGCCGCGTCCGGCAGCGACCAGTAGGAGGCCTCGCCCTTGAACGGACAGTGGGTGTGGGTGTCCGAGGCCGTCAGCAGCTCCGTGCGGACGTCCTCGGGCGGCAGGTAGTAGCGCGCCGGACAACCCGTCTCGCGCAGGACGAGCGGGCGCCGGCTCTCGGCGAGCACCTGCCCGTCGCGCACCACACGTACATGCTCGGTGCCGGGTTCGACCGTGATGTGGTGTCCTGCTGTGGCAGTCATGTCAGGTTCAGCCGTGCCGCGCGCCGTTTTCTTCCCGGCGGCTTCATTTCCCGGCGGTTTCCTTCCGGGCGGGCTCCTTCCCCGAGGGCCTGTTCGCCCCCGTCCGCCGGGGCTGTCGGTGGTGGCCTTTACGGTTGCTGCATGAATATCTGTGTTTTCCTCTCCGCCGCCGATCTCGACGACCGCTACACCCAGCCCGCCCGCGAATTCGCCGAGCTGCTCGGCCGGGGCGGACACACACTGGTCTGGGGAGGGTCGGAGAGCGGCCTGATGAAGGTCGTCGCCGACGGCGTGCAGGAATCGGGCGGCCGGCTGGTCGGGGTGTCGGTCGACTTCCTGGCCGCCAAGGCCCGGAGCAACGCGGACGAGATGGTGATCGCGCGCGATCTCGCCGAGCGCAAGGCGCTGCTCCTGGAGAAGGCGGACGCGGTCGTGATCATGGTGGGCGGTACCGGGACGCTCGACGAGGCGACCGAGATCCTGGAGCTGAAGAAGCACGGCAAGCACGACAAGCCGGTCGTCCTGCTCAACACGGCGGGCTTCTACGACGGGCTCCGCCAGCAGTTCCAGCGGATGGAGGACGAGGGTTTCCTGCCCCTCCCGCTGACCGACCTGGTGTTCTTCGCGAAGGACGGCGTGGGCGCCCTGGCCTACCTGGAGGAGTGGTCCGGCCTGCGGTGACGCGATGACGGGTGAGATCATGGCGGGATGTCCACTCATGTCATCACCGGCGCCGGCTCCGGCATCGGCGCAGCCGTCACCCGTCGTCTACTGGAGCGCGGCGACGAGACCGTGCTGCTGGCCCGTGACGCCGGCCGCGCGAAGGAACTGGCCGCGCTCCACCCCGGCGCCCGGACGCTCGTCGGTGACCTCTCCAACCCGGACCGGCTCTCCTGGGCGTTCGCCCAGCAGGCGATGCCGGAGCGCGTCGACTCGCTGTTGCACGTCGCGGGCGTCGTCGAGCTCGGCAAGGTCGGTGACCTCACGCCCAAGGCGTGGCACTTCCAGCTCAACACCAACCTGGTCGCGCCCGCCGAGCTGACCAGGCTCTTCCTGCCGCAACTGCGCGTCTCCCAGGGTCATGTGCTCTTCGTGAACTCGGGTGCCGGCCTCGCCGCGCACGCCGAGTGGAGCGCGTACGCCGCGAGCAAGCACGGCCTGAAGGCGCTCGCCGACTCGCTGCGCCAGGAGGAGCACGCCAACGGCGTCCGGGTGACCTCCGTCTACCCGGGGCGTACCGCCAGCCCCATGCAGGTCAAGGTCCACCAGCAGGAGGGCAAGGAGTACGACGCCTCCCGCTGGATCGACCCGGAGTCGATCGCCACCACCATCCTGATGGCCATCGACCTCCCGCGCGACGCGGAGGTCAACGACCTCACGGTGCGCCCCGGGCACTGAGCCCTCGGCCACCGGCGGTGCCGGTGCCGTTCCACACGGACAAGCTGAAGGCAGGAGACGAGCCTCGGCCCCCGGCGGTTCCGGTGCCGGGGTGTCGCGCGCGATGCCGTCCCCAGGGGCCCCGGGCCGCCTCGTGGGGGCCGGACCGCCCTCGCCCGTGACGGGCCCGCCCCGCGACGGGCACGGGCGCTCGGACCGTAGGCTTCCCACGTGAGCGAGAAGAGCAAGTTCAGCGGGTGCCCGGCCACCGGAATCGGTTCCATGCCCGGGGGAGACGCACGGGAGGCGGCGAAGACCGTCACCGGGTCCTTCGGGGGCGGCGAGGGCCTGCCGCATCTGGCGGAACTTCCGGCCCGCGGGCCCGGTGCGGACATGATCGGGCGGACCATCGGGCTCCTCGTCGACCTGTACGGGCATGTCGAGCCCAGCGGCTGGCGGATCAGCGACCGGCCCGGACGCGACACCCGCCGGGCCAGGTCCTGGCTCGGCGAGGACCTCGACGCGCTGGAGGAGTTCACCCAGGGCTACGAGGGGCCGCTCAAGGTCCAGGCCGTCGGTCCCTGGACCCTGGCCGCCGCGCTGGAACGGCGGGGCGGCGAGGCCGCGCTCGGGGACCCGGGGGCCTGCCGGGACCTGGCGGGCTCACTGGCCGAGGGGCTGCGCGACCACCTCGGCGAGGTACGGCGCAGGGTGCCCGGCGCCGAGGTGATCCTCCAGCTCGACGAACCGTCACTGACCGCCGTACTGCGCGGACGGATCAGGACGGCGAGCGGGTACCGCACCCACCGGGCCGTCGACCGCCAGGTCGTGGAGGGCACCCTGCGCGATGTCCTGGCCGCGGCCGGGGACGGGGCGACGGTGGTGCACACCTGCGCGCCCGAGGTGCCGTTCGGGCTGTTGCGCCGGGCGGGGGCCGACGGCATCTCCTTCGACTTCTCGTTGCTCACCGAGCGTGAGGAGGACGCGATCGGGGAAGCGGTCGAGGGCGGCACCCGGCTCCTCCTCGGGGTGGTGCCGGGCACCGACCCGGCCTCGGGCGCATTGTCCGACCCGGGAGGTAGCGTCATGGGTGTCAGGACGCTGTGGCGCAGGCTGGGGCTGAATCCGGGGACGCTGTCGCAGTCCGTGGTGATCACCCCTTCGTGCGGGCTCGCGGGTGCCTCGCCCGCGTACGCGCGCGCCGCGCTCGCCCACTGCGTCCGGGCCGCGAGATCGCTCGCAGACAACCCTGAGTAACGGGGCAACGGGTAACGGGAGGACGAGACGATGGCCGGCGAACAGCAGATGGCAGTGCCCGCACAGGCCCGGGAGCAGCACGCGCTCCTGGCCGAGCAGATCGAGGAGCACCGCTTCCGGTACTACGTGAACGACCAGCCGGTCGTGAGCGATGCCGAGTTCGACCGGCTGATGCGTGAGCTGCAGGCCCTGGAGGAGACGTATCCGCAGTTGCGTACGCCCGATTCGCCGACGCAGAAGGTCGCGGGGCCGTACCAGACGCAGTTCACCTCCGTCGAGCACCGCGAGCGGATGCTCTCACTGGACAACGCCTTCAGCGACGTCGAGTTGGCGTCCTGGGGCGAGCGGATCGCCAAGGACGTCGGCACCACCGACTACCACTTCCTGTGCGAGCTGAAGGTCGACGGTCTCGCGGTCAACCTCACCTACGAGCACGGGCGGCTGACCCGGGCGGCGACCCGTGGTGACGGCCGCACCGGCGAGGACATCACCCCCAATGTCCGCACGATCGCCGAGATCCCCCACCGGCTGAAGGGCGACCGCGTCCCGGCGCTGGTCGAGATCCGCGGCGAGGTCTTCTTCCCGATGGAAGCCTTCGAGGAGCTCAACGCCCGGCTCGTCGAGGCCGAGGACAAGCCCTTCGCCAACCCGCGCAACGCGGCGGCCGGTTCGCTGCGCCAGAAGGATCCGAAGGTCACCGCCACCCGCCCGCTGCACATGGTGGTGCACGGCATCGGCGCCCGCGAGGGCTTCGACATCGACTGCCTCTCGCACGCCTACGAGCTGCTCCACGAGTGGGGTCTGCCCACCGCCAGGCACAACAAGGTGGTGGCTTCCCTTGACGAGGTACGGGAGTTCATCGCGTACTTCGGCGAGAACCGGCACTCCGTGGAGCACGAGATCGACGGCGTCGTCGTGAAGCTGGACGAGATCCCGCTCCAGGGCCGACTGGGCTCCACCTCGCGTGCACCGCGCTGGGCGATCGCGTGGAAGTACCCACCCGAGGAGGTCAACACCAAGCTGGTCAACATCCGGGTCGGCGTCGGGCGCACCGGGCGGGTCACGCCCTACGCGCAGGTCGAGCCGGTCGAGGTGGCGGGTTCCGAGGTCGAGTTCGCCACCCTGCACAACCAGAACGTGGTGAAGGCGAAGGGCGTCCTCATCGGGGACACGGTGGTGCTCCGCAAGGCCGGCGACGTGATCCCGGAGATCCTCGGTCCGGTCGTCGATCTGCGTGACGGCACCGAGCGGGCGTTCGTGATGCCGACGCACTGTCCCGAGTGCGGCACGGAGCTGCGGCCCATGAAGGAGGCCGACATCGATGTCCGCTGCCCCAACGCGCGTTCCTGTCCAGCACAGTTGCGCGAGCGCCTCGCCTATCTCGCGGGTCGTAAGAGCCTCGACATCGATCACTTCGGCTATGTCGCGGCAGCGGCTCTGACGAAGCCCTTGGAGCCTGCCGAGCCACCGCTGCGCGACGAGGGCGATCTCTTCGGTCTGACCGTCGAGCAGTTGCTGCCGATCCGGGCCTATGTCCTGGACCAGGACAGCGGATTGCCCAAGCGTGACCCGAAGACCGGCGAGGAGAAGACCGCGTGGGTCTTCGCCAACCAGCAGGGCGAGCCGAAGAAGAACGCCCTTGCCATGCTCGACGCCGTGGCCGCGGCCAAGGAAGCCCCGTTGGCCCGGGTTCTCACCGGCCTCTCCATCCGTCATGTGGGCCCGATCGCGGCCGAGGAGCTGGCCCGTCAGTTCCGCTCCATCGACCGGATCGACGAGGCGTCCGAGCAGGAACTGGCCGAGGCCGACGGGGTCGGTCCCATCATCGCCGCCTCGGTGAAGCAGTGGTTCGCCGAGGACTGGCACCGGGAGATCCTGCGCAAGTGGCGGGAGGCCGGAGTCCGGATGGAGGACGAGGGGTCGGGGGAGGACGTGGGTCCGCGCCCGCTCGAAGGCCTCACCGTCGTCGTCACCGGCACGCTGTCCGGACACACCAGGGACGGTGCGAAGGACGCGCTCCAGAGCCGGGGGGCGAAGGTGACGGGATCCGTCTCGAAGAAGACCTCCTTCGTGGTCGTCGGTGACAACCCAGGTTCGAAGTACGACAAAGCGGTGCAACTGAAGGTGCCCGTGCTGGACGAGGGCGGTTTCGCCGTGCTGCTCGAAGAAGGGCCGGACGCGGCGCGCGCCGCGGCCGTGACTGTCGGGGAACCTGCGGAATAGGACAGATCCCTGACCGAAAACAGGCGGAATATGGCGGGATCTTCGCGGAAGAATTAACGCAATGGGATAGATCCCCGTCGGAGAACCCCACATCGTGATCGATCGATGGGCGAACAGCGAACAAGGGTGCACAGAAAGGGTGTAGGGGGACGGACGGGGGCAGAGGTCGTCGCCGGTGGATCGGGTTCACCCGATCGGCGCATAGCAGATGCTGACGGACGGTTGGTTCGCATTCGGGCAAGAGCTGTAGAGCGCTGCCCGTAGAAGCGTTCCGCGGCCTACTGTTGAGAGATGCAACTGCCGTGCCCGGCCACGAGGTGGGAATTCGGGTCGTGGTGGCATGGAGCTGAACCATCAGGCGACATCGGCACCGCCGGCTGTGAGAGGGACGGAATGAAACCGACCGAGAGCGCCGCACCGGTGTCGCGGCTGCAAGGTTTCGTCGGCCTCACGCCCAAAGTGGGTGCCGTCTTCGTGGTGATCGCCGTTGTTCAGCTCACGACCGGTTTCTACCGGACCGTGAGCGAAGGACGCGCGCTCTTCCCCGACGGCAGGGTCGGGTGGTCCCTGGCCGTCCTCACCGGAATCGTCGTCGGCCACCTGGTCGCGCTCGGACGCGACCGATGGTGGGGCGGCACCGGTTCCGGGGCCGCCCTCACTCTCGCCGTGCTGCTGCTCTACGGCTGGGTGCCCGCCGGTCTGGTCAGCCTGGTCGTCGTCGTCCTCGTCGGCGCGGCCCGCAGACACCGCTGGTGGCAGGGGCTGCTGCACGGCGCCGTGGACATCCTGGGGATAGGCGCGGCGGCCCTGGTGCTCGCCGCGTTCGGCGACGTCCAGACCGTCGAATCGCCCTGGCGGCCACTCGACTGGGGCATCGCCGCCGTCCCCGAGGTCCTCCTGGCCGCCTCCACCTATCTTCTGGTCACCCGGGTCCTGCTGTGGTACGCACGGGCGCCCCAGGGCGGCGGACTGCCCACCGTCGCCCGCACCGCGCTGCTGCGCCAGGGCCTCGTCGCGGTCGCCCTCCTCGGCATCGCACCGCTGATCTGCGTGGTGGCGATGGCCATGCCCGTACTTCTGCCGCTCTTCGCGGTCCCCCTGATCGCCCTGGACTCCACCCTCTGGATAGCCCGCGCGCGGGCCGAGGAGCAGCTGCGCGACCCACTGACCGGACTGCCCAACCGGCAGTGGCTGCTGGAGCGCACCTGGACGGCCCTGGAGGACGCCGAGTCCGTCGGCGCCAGATCCGCTCTCGTCCTGATCGACCTCGACCGGTTCCGTGCGGTCAACGACACCCTCGGGCATCTGGCGGGGGACCGGCTGCTGCTGCAGATAGCGGAACGCCTGCGCCTCGCGCTCCCGCGGGGGGCGGAGGCCGCGCGGCTCGGCGGTGACGAATTCGCGGTGCTCCTGCCGACCGCGGACTCCACCACCAGCGCCCAGCGGGTCGCCCGCCACCTCGTCGCCGAACTGTCCTCCCCGCTGGACCTCGACGGTCTGACCCTGGTGCTGGAGGCCAGCGCCGGGGTCGCCGTCCACCCGGACCACGCGCTGGACGCCGAAGGGCTGCTCAGGCGCGCGGACGTGGCCATGTACCAGGCCAAGCGCGACCGTACGGGTGTCGAGGTGTACGAGTCGAAGCGGGACAGCAACACCCCGGACCGGCTCGGGCTGCTCGGTGATCTGCGGCGCGCGCTGGACGCCGGCGAGGTGGAGCTCCACTACCAGCCGAAGGTCCGCTTCGACGGACAGGTGGCCGGCCTCGAAGCGCTGGTCCGCTGGGTGCATCCGGAGCGCGGGCGGGTCCCCCCGGACGAGTTCATCGCCATCGCGGAGTCGTCCGGCCTGATGCCGCACCTGACGGAGTACGTCCTGGAGACTGCGCTGGCCCAGGTCGCCCGGTGGCGGGCGCAGGGGCTGTTCGTTCCGGTGGCCGTCAACGTCTCCCCGCGCGACGTGCACACTCCCGGATTCGCGGGCGGTGTGGCGGCCCGGCTCGCCCGGCACGGCGTCCCGGCCGGGGCACTGCAGCTGGAGATAACGGAACACGTGCTGCTGGAGGACCCGCAGCGCGCCGCCGACACCCTGGCCGGGCTGACCGGGCACGGCGTGAAGATGTCCCTCGACGACTTCGGCACGGGGTATTCCTCGCTGGTCCATCTGCGCCGGCTGCCGGTCAGCGAGCTGAAGATCGACCGCTCGTTCGTGGCCCGTCTGGCCGTGGACAACGAGGACGCGGAGATCGTCCGCTGCACCATCGACCTGGCCCACTCGCTCGGCCTGCTGGTCGTCGCGGAGGGGGTCGAGGACGACGAGACCTGGGAGCGGCTGCGGGATCTGCGGTGCGATGCGGTGCAGGGGTGGCTGGTCGCCGCGGCCATGCCGCCGCAGGAGGCGACGGCCTGGCTGCGGGCGCGGGGCGAGCACGGCTGGCGCCGGCCGGCGGAGCTGGCCGCGGCTGCCGCGGCGGCCGCCGCCGCGGCAGCCGCGGGCGCGAAGCCCGAGCTGGAGCAGCGGGCGTCCGGGCGGGCGGTCAAGCCGAGGCCCGCGACGACGTGAGCGCGGGGCGCCGGCCCGGCGTTGAACCATTCGCCGGGTGCGAGGCCGCGACGACGTGAGCGCGGGGCGCCGGCCCGCGTCGGACCCCACGCCGGGGGCGACGCGGCGACGACGTGGGCGCGGGGCGCCGGCCCGGCGTTGAACCATTCGCCGGATGTGAGGCCCGCGACGACGTGAGCGTGGGGCGCCGGCCCGGCGTTGAACCATTCGCCGGATGTGAGGCCCGCGACGACGTGAGCGTGGGGCGCCGGCCCGGCGTTGAACCATTCGCCGGGCGCGAGGCCCGCGACGACGTGAGCGTGGGGCGCCGGCCCGGCGTTGAACCATTCGCCGGGCGCGAGGCCGCGACGACGTGGGCGCGGGGCGCCGGCCCGCGTCGGACCCCACGCCGGGGGCGACGCGGCGACGACGTGGGCGCGGGGGGACGGGGGGTGCGCGATCCGGGGGCGCGTGCCCGGGTGCCGGCGGCCGTTGTGCCGCCCGACCCCGGGCGGACCCGAATCCGGCGCCCGACCAGGGCGTTCGCCCGGGTGGCGGGAGCGGCCACGGCCGACACCATAGGATTGGGCCAAAACCACACACCAACCCCTGAGGATCGCTGCATGCCTGGCATCACGCGCGAGGAGGTCGCCCACCTCGCCCGGCTGGCGCGTCTGGAGCTGAAGGGCGAAGAGCTCGATCACTTCGCCGGTCAGCTCGACGACATCATCGGCGCGGTCGCCCGCGTCTCCGAGGTCGCCGACCAAGACGTACCGCCGACCTCCCACCCGCTGCCGCTGACCAACGTCATGCGCGCGGACGAGGTCCGTCCGTCGCTCACCCCCGAGCAGGCGCTCTCCGGCGCCCCGGCCCAGGAGCAGCAGCGTTTCAAGGTGCCGCAGATCCTGGGGGAGGACTAACAGCCATGACGGACAACAGCACCATCATCAAGCTCACCGCGGCCGAGATCGCCGAGAAGATCGCGTCCGGCGAGCTCACGGCCGTCCAGGTCACCGAGGCCCATCTGGCCCGGATCGACGCGGTCGACGAGAAGGTCCACGCCTTCCTGCACATCGACCGCGAGGGCGCGCTCGCGCAGGCCCGTGCCGTCGACGCGAAGAGGGCCGCCGGCGAGAAGCTGGGCCCGCTGGCCGGTGTCCCGCTCGCGCTGAAGGACATCTTCACCACGGAGGGCATGCCGACCACCGTCGGTTCCAAGATCCTCGAAGGCTGGATCCCGCCGTACGACGCGACCCTCACCAAGAGGCTGAAGGCCGCCGACGTCGTCATCCTCGGCAAGACCAACATGGACGAGTTCGCCATGGGGTCCTCCACCGAGAACAGTGCCTACGGCCCGACCGGCAACCCGTGGGACCTCACCCGTATCCCGGGCGGTTCCGGCGGCGGCTCCTCGGCCGCGCTCGCGTCGTACGAGGCCCCGCTCGCCATCGGCACGGACACCGGCGGTTCCATCCGTCAGCCCGCCGCCGTCACCGGCACCGTCGGCGTCAAGCCCACCTACGGCGGCGTCTCCCGCTACGGCATGGTGGCGTTCTCCAGCTCCCTGGACCAGGGCGGCCCCTGTGCCCGTACCGTTCTTGACGCGGCCCTGCTGCACGAGGTGATCGCCGGGCACGACCCGATGGACTCGACGTCCATCGACGCCCCGGTCCCGCCGGTCGTCGAGGCCGCCCGCAACGGCAGCGTCGAGGGCATGCGCATCGGAGTCGTCAAGCAGTTCGCCGGTGAGGGCTACCAGGCCGGTGTCGTCCAGCGCTTCAACGAGTCGGTCGAGCTGCTGAAGTCGCTCGGTGCCACGATCGTCGAGCTGGACTGCCCCTCCTTCGACCTCGCGCTGTCGGCGTACTACCTGATCGCGCCGTCCGAGTGCTCCTCCAACCTGGCCCGCTTCGACGCCATGCGTTACGGCCTGCGCGTCGGTGACGACGGCACGAGGTCCGCCGAGGACGTCACCGCGCTCACCCGTGAGGCCGGCTTCGGTGACGAGGTCAAGCGCCGCGTCATCCTCGGTACGTACGCGCTCAGCTCCGGCTACTACGACGCGTACTACGGCTCGGCACAGAAGGTCCGCACCCTCATCACGCAGGACTTCGAGAAGGCCTTCGAGCAGGTCGACGTGATCGTCTCCCCGACGACGCCCACCACCGCCTTCCCGATCGGCGAGCGCGCCGACGACCCGATGGCGATGTATCTCGCGGACCTGTGCACCATTCCGACCAACCTCGCCGGGAACTCCGCCATGTCGCTGCCCTGCGGCCTGGCCCCGGAGGACGGCCTGCCGGTCGGACTGCAGATCATCGCCCCCGCCATGAAGGACGACCGTCTCTACAAGGTCGGAGCGGCCGTCGAGGCAGCCTTCGTGGAAAAGTGGGGACACCCGCTGCTGGAGGAGGCTCCGTCACTGTGAGTGCACTGACCAAGGCCAAGGGCTTCAAGAAGTCCAAGACCGGTACGTACCTGTCCATCGGCACCACCGCCTACGGTGCAGTGGGCGTCGTCAAGCAGGTCAGGAAGGCCCGCCTCGAGCACGACACGCTCCAACTGATCGACGCCGTTGTCTCCGCCGCCGCCATCGCCACCGGTCTCGCCCTGCTGCTGCGCGAACTCAAGCGCCTCGGCGATGACGACGTACTGCTGGGCTGAGAGGGAAGTTTCACCGTGACTGTCACCGACCTGGTGTCGTACGAGGACGCGCTCGCGTCCTACGACCCCGTCATGGGCCTGGAGGTCCATGTCGAGCTCGGCACCAAGACCAAGATGTTCTGCGGCTGCTCGACCGAGCTCAAGCAGGACGCCAACTCCCAGACCTGCCCGGTCTGCCTCGGCCTGCCCGGCGCGCTGCCGGTCGTCAACGAGATCGGCGTCGAGTCCGCCATCAAGATCGGTCTCGCGCTGAACTGCGAGATCGCCGAGTGGTGCCGCTTCGCCCGGAAGAACTACTTCTATCCGGACATGCCGAAGAACTTCCAGACCTCCCAGTACGACGAGCCGATCGCCTACAACGGCTATCTGGACGTCCAGTTGGAGGACGGGGAGGTCTTCCGGGTGCAGATCGAGCGTGCCCACATGGAGGAGGACACCGGCAAGTCGACCCACGTCGGCGGTGCCACCGGCCGTATCCAGGGCGCGTCCCACTCCCTGCTCGACTACAACCGCGCGGGCATCCCGCTCATCGAGATCGTCACCAAGCCGATCGAGGGAGCGGGCGCACGCGCCCCCGAGGTCGCCAAGGCGTACGTCGCCGAGCTCCGCGAGCTCATCAAGGCGCTCGGCGTCTCCGAGGCCCGGATGGAGATGGGCCAGATGCGCTGCGACGTCAACCTGTCGCTGCGCCCCAACGGCACCGAGACGTTCGGCACGCGCTCCGAGACGAAGAACGTGAACTCGCTGCGTTCCGTCGAGCGCGCCGCCCGCTTCGAGATCCAGCGCCACGCCGCGGTGCTGAGCTCGGGCGGCACGGTCGTGCAGGAGACCCGGCACTTCCACGAGGAGGACGGCTCCACCACGGCCGGCCGTATCAAGGACAACGCCGAGGACTACCGCTACTTCCCCGAGCCCGACCTGGTGCCGGTCGCCCCGGCCCGTGAGTGGGTCGAGGAGCTCCGCAAGGGACTCCCCGAGATGCCGCGGGTGCGCCGCAACCGGCTGAAGGAGGAGTGGGGCGTCTCGGAACACGACATGCAGTCCATCCTCAACGCGGGCGCGGTCGACCTGATCGTCGCCACGACCGACGCGGGCGCCCCCTCGGACCAGGCCCGCAAGTGGTGGATGGGCGAGCTGGCCCGTAACGCCAACGAGACCGGCCGCGGCCTCGACGAGCTGCCGATCACCCCGGTGCAGGTCGCCAGGGTGGCCGAGCTCGTCACCTCGGGCGATCTCAACGACAAGCTGGCACGCCAGGTGATCGAGGGCGTCCTCGCGGGTGAGGGCGACCCGGACACCGTCGTCGAGAAGCGCGGCCTGAAGGTCGTCTCCGACGAGGGCGCGCTGGGCGCCGCCGTGGACGAGGCGATCGCCGCCAACGCGGCCATCGCGGACAAGATCCGCGGCGGCAAGGTCGCGGCCGCGGGCGCGCTCGTCGGCGCGGTCATGAAGGCCACCCGCGGCCAGGCCGACGCGGCCCGGGTGCGTGAGCTGATCCTGGAGAAGCTCGGCGTCGAGGGCTGATCCCGGCCCCTGCGCGGGCGGTTTCCGCACGTCCCCGAAGGGGCGGTGCATCCATGGGACGGATGCGCCGCCCCTTCACCCGTCCAGAGAGTCCCCGGTCACCCGTCCAGAGAGTTCCCGGTCCGCTGAACACCGTCACTGCCGAGATCGTCTCCGTCGTGCTCCTGCTCGGCGTACTGGCCTTCGCCGTCGTACGCCCCCGGGGGCTGCCGGAGGCGACCGTCGCCGTACCCGCGGCCATGCTCGTGACCGCGGCCGGTGCGGTCCCCTGGTCCCGGGCCCGCGATCAGGTGGACAGCCTGCTGCCGGTCGTCGGCTTCCTCGCGGCGATCCTGGTGCTGGCCCAGCTCTGTGCGGACGAGGGGCTGTTCACGGCCGCCGGTGACCTGGTCGCACGGGCCTGCGGTGGCCGGACCGGCCCTCTGCTCGGCGGCGTCTTCGTCGTCGCCTCGGTGATCACCGCCGTGCTCAGCCTCGATGCGACGGTGGTTCTGCTGACCCCCGTCGTCCTCGCCACCGCGGCCCGCGTCGGCGCCCGGCCCCGCCCGTACGTCTACGCCTGTGCGCACCTGGCCAACTCGGCGTCCCTGCTGCTGCCGGTCTCCAATCTCACCAACCTCCTGGCGTTCACCGCGAGCGGCCTCTCCTTCACCCGCTTCGCCGCGCTGATGGCCCTGCCGTGGCTGGCCGCCATCGCCGTCGAGTACGTCGTCTTCCGCCGGGTCTTCGCGGCCGACCTGGCAGCCGGCGCGTATCCGCCGAAGCCGCAGGAGGAGCGTCCCGGCGCCCCCGTCTTCACACTCGTCGTCCTCGCCCTGACCCTGGGCGGCTTCGTCGTCACCTCGTTCGCGGGCGTGGAACCGCTGTGGGCAGCGCTGGCCGGTGCCGGGGTGCTGGCGGTCCGTGCGCTGGTGCGGCGCGAGACCACGGTGAAGGGCCTCGTCCGCTCCGCCAACCCGCTGTTCTGCCTGTTCGTGCTGGCGCTGGGCGTCGTGGTCGAGGCCGTGGTCGACAACGGCCTCGGTACCGGCGTCGAGACCTTCCTGCCGGACGGCTCGTCACTTCCCGCCCTGCTGGCGGTGGCCGCGGTGGCGGCCGTGCTCGCCAACCTGATCAACAACCTGCCCGCGATCCTCGCCCTGCTCCCCGTCGTCGCGGCGGCCGGTCCCGGACCGGTCCTCGCCGCACTGATCGGGGTGAACCTCGGCCCGAACCTCACCTACGTCGGCTCGCTCGCCACCCTGCTCTGGCGCCGCATCCTGCACAGCCACGGTGCCGCGCCCGACCTCGGCCACTTCACCCGGCTCGGGCTGCTGACCGTGCCGGCGACACTGGGCGTGTCGACCCTCGCGCTGTGGGGCGCTCTGCGGCTGATCGGGGCGTGATCCGTCCCGGAGCGCGGTTGGACTTTCCCGGCCGACCTGTTGGACGTTCACCACGGGGCCGTACGAAATCCTTCCCGGCGCCACCTGGCTTGATTAGTTTCCGGGCTGTACGACCGGACTCGGGAGGCTCACTTGACCACGGACATTTCACGGCGGCGACTTTTCGCGCTCGGCGGCGGTGCGCTCGGCGTCGCGGCGGCGGGGTCGCTGCTGCCGCCGTCGCTGCAGGCAGCGATGGCCGCGCAGCCGGCGCACTCGGCGGGGTCCGGTGGCGGCGACGGGCTCGGGGCCGTCAAGCACGTGGTGATCCTGATGCAGGAGAATCGTTCCTTCGATCATTACTTCGGGACGCTCCGGGGCGTACGCGGCTTCGGCGACCGCAACGCCGTCGAGCTTCCCTCCGGCAGGCCGGTCTTCGAGCAGCCCGCCGCGGCGGGCACGTCCGTGCTGCCGTTCCCGGTGCGCGACGCCGCCGAGACGCAGAAGAAGGACCTCCAGTACATCGGCGCGCTCGACCACTCCTGGAGCGGTGGCGGCAAGGCATGGGCCGGGGGCTGGATGAACGGCTGGGTGACCGCGAAGACGGCCGCCACCATGGCGTACTACGACCGCCGTGACATCCCGCTGCACTACGAACTGGCCGACACCTTCACGGTCTGCGACGCCTACCACTCCTCCATCCACACCTCGACCAGCCCCAACCGCAACCACCTGTGGAGCGGGAAGACGGGCAACGAGGCGAACGGCAAGCGGGCCGTCGGGAACGACGCGTACGACGAGGGCACGCACCCCGGCTACGGCTGGGGCACGTACGCGGAGCGGCTGGAGAAGGCCGGGCACAGCTGGCGTACGTACACCGAGTGGGAGAACTTCACCGACAACCAGATCGAGTTCTTCGCCACCTTCAAGGCGATCGCCCGCAAGGCACTCGCGAAGACCGGCGGCCATACGTACATGGAGTCGTTCTACTCCGCTATACGGGACGCCGGTGCCGCGGAGCGGGAGCGGCTGTTCGGTCTGCTCGAAGAGGGTGTCGCCACCCTGGACAAGGCCGAACGCAGCCTCTTCGAGCGGGCGTTGCGCCGGGTGGAGACCGGAACGCTGGCCGATGAGTTCGCCAAGGACGTGGCGGCGGGCACGCTGCCCGAGGTGTCCTATCTGGTGCCGTCGGCCGTCGACTCCGAGCACCCGAGCGTCTCCTCGCCGATCCACAGCGCGACGATCGTCTACAAGGTCCTGGACGCGCTGGGCAAGCACCCCGACGTGTGGCGCCACACCGTCGTCCTCATCAACTACGACGAGAACGACGGCTTCTTCGACCACGTGCCGCCGCCGGTCGCACCGCCCGAGGTCACCGAGGAGCAGTGGGAGGGCAAGCCCACCGGTCTCGGGGTGCGGGTGCCGCTGCTCGTCGTGTCGCCGTGGACCGTCGGCGGCTACGTCTGCTCCGAGGTCTTCGACCACACTTCCGTGATCCGCTTCCTGGAACGCTGGACCGGGGTGAAGGAGCCGAACATCAGTGACTGGCGGCGCACCGTCACCGGTGATCTGACCTCCGCCTTCGACTTCACGCGCGGGCGTCGCCGGCCGGAGGTGGAACAGCCGGGCGCCATCCCGCCGTTCAGCGGACGCTGGGCGCCGAAGCCGCCGCTCGTGCAGCAGATGCCCGTACAGGAGCCCGGGGCGCGCCCGGCCCGTGCGCTGCCGTACCAGCCGGACGCCCAGGCGAAGCTGGTGGACGGGGCGGTGCGGGTGGCCCTCAGCAACACGGGTCGCTCGTCCGCACACTTCGCGCTGTACCCGTACGCGGGGGAGTTCCCCGTTCCGCAGCACCGGGACGTGACGGGCACCGCGCAGTGGACGGTGCCGATCAACGGTGCGGCGTACCGGTTCACGGTGACGGGACCGAACGGCTTCCGGCGCGAGTTCGCCGGGTCCGGGAAGGACGGCGTCTCCGCCGGGGCCGAGGTCGCCTCGCGGATCGACGCGCACGAGCGGGACCTGCACCTCACCCTGCGCAACACGGGACGGACCACGCTCACCTTCACCGTACGGCCGCTCGGATACGTCGAAGAGGCGGATCTGCGGGACTGGACCAGGACGGTCAAGGTCAAGCCCGGCCGCAGCCGTACGGTGGTGCACTCGGCGGCCGACGCGCACGGCTGGTACGACCTGGCCGTCACCGTCGACGGGGACGACGCCTTCCGCCGCAGGCTGATGGGGCACATCGAGAACGGCCGGGTGAGCGTCTCCGGCTGACGACTGACGACTGACGGCTGACGGCTGACGGCTGACGGCTGACGGCTGACGGCTGACGGCTGACGGGGGAGGCGGACCGGCAGGTCCGGTCGGCGGACCCTTGTGCGTACGGGAGTTCGACGCGCGACGGAACCGCCGGAGCGCGGGCCGCGTTTCCCCGATCATGAGTGAACTGATCGAGAAATGGGCCGGGGTCGCGCCGGACGCCGCTCCCGAGGAGGCGGACCCCGTCGTTCTGGAGTGCGCCCGCCTGCTCACCGCCGAACCGGGCGGTGAGCAGGCGGTCCTGCTCACCCTCGGTCTGGTGAACATGGCGCCCTACGTCCTCGGACGGCGCGGCGCTCCCGTCGAGCGGGCCGTGGTGGACGCGCTCGCCGCCGCGGCGAAGGCCCTGGACGCGCGGTTCCCGGGGGCCGACGGCTGCGGGCACACGGCTCACCCGTACACCGGGACCCTGGAGAGGTGGGACACGGACGCGAGCGCGCTGCGCGACGCGCCGGACGTCCGGGTTCCGCTCGCCCCGGACGGGGCCGAGACCTGCCCCCGCAACGCCGCCGGCTGGGCGCGGACAGCCGCCGATGTGATCCTGCCGGGCAGTGCGGAGGGCATTCCCGACATCGTCCCGGAGGACCACCGCAGCAGCATCAGCAGCCTGGGGAGCGTGCTCAACGACTATCCGAACGGCGATCCGTTCTGGGACCTGGACGTCCATGCCGTGCCGCCCGCCACCCTCTCGCGGGCCGCTCTCGCCGGCTATGTCGTCGTCGTCCACGCCAACTGCTGGTACGCGGCGTCGGGCCGGATCAGGCAGCGGTCGCTGCTCGACGACATGATCGAGGGCCTGGAGTCCGTACTGCCGTTGCTGCCGGACACGGCATGCGCGCACGGCGACGGCGAGCACCCGGCGATGGACTCCGGCAGCGACCAGCAGGCCGCCGAGGGCATCCACCTGCAGAGCCCCGGCGGCCGGGCGCTCCTGCGCGAGGAGCACGAGGACGGATACGGCGCCTCGCTGGAGGCATGGACCTGCACCACCTTCCTGCGCGCTCTCGCCGTCGAGGCCCGTGACCATCTGCGCGGCGCGGTCGACGCCCTCTTCGGCACCAGGGAGACGGCCCATGTGGACGCGGTGTACCTGCGCCCCGACGGCCGCCTCGACATCGGACCGCTGAGCGAGCGCCATGTCCCGTTCAAGGACGAGAACGCCTCCGCGGAAGCGGCGCTCTGGGCGGCCAGGCGGTACGAGGAGCTCGGCCCCGGCGGACCCGCGCTCGACCGGTCCGTCCTGCTGCTCCTGATGGGAACGGCGGCCGAGTCCCTGGAACTGCCGTACGGGATGGCCCGGGAGATCCTCGACGTCCTGCGTACCGCTGTCGCCACCCCGCCCGGCGAGGTGTGCGCCCACGACGACGGCCACGCGCCCCGGTACGAGCGCGCCGCCGACCGCATGGCCCGCGTCGCGCACCTCTACGCCCCCGACATCTGTCCCGCCCCCGACCCGGCCTCCGACAGCGGGCGGCTGACCTGCCCGGCCCACCTGGCGGAGGTCGTGGCGAGGGGCGTGGCGGAGATCGAGGAGCGGTTCGAGGCGGAACTGGAGGCGGAGGAGGAGCGGCTGACCGGCTGAGAGCCTGTCGGATGAGCCGGTCGCAGGGGTGGGGCCGATACGGCGGTGCATGACGAGTTCGTGGCGGGTCCCTACGCCGTCGCGCGTCCGGAGGCCACGGTCCCCGAAGGTCGTCGTGCGTCCGGAGGTCGTGACGAGCCGGGAATCCGCGGTGTGTCCCGAAGCCATTGTGAGTATGGCCACGAAAGGGGCAAATGATCACCATCGGCTGCCAGAGTGGCAGTTCTCAGGTCATGTGTTCTTTGCGGACAATTCATGTTTTGTTCCGCTGATGAGCCACGAACCCTCAGGGAGCACGTCCGTTGGCTGCCATTGCCCGCTGGTGCATCAGGCACCGCCTCGTCGCCGTTCTCATCTGGCTCCTCGCCCTCGGCGGTGCGGCCACCGCGGCGGGCTTCGCGGGTTCCGCGTACTCCAACGACTACGAGGCGCCCGGTACGGAGTCCGGCCGGGCCGCCGAGCTCCTCAAGAACGGCTTCACGGACCTCGGCGGTGACACCGACACCATCGTCTGGCACACCACCGACTCCACCGTGCGGGCCGCCGATGTCCGCCAGGCGATGACCCGGACCCTGCATGAGGTCGAGGCACTGCCCGGCGTCGGAGCCGTCACCGGGCCGTACGGGGAGTCCGGAGCCGGGCAGATCAGCGAGGACGGACACACCGCCTACGCCACGGTCACCTTCGACCACCAGTCCGAAGACATTCCGGTGCAGCAGGCGCAGGCAGTCGTCGACACCGCGAAGGCGGCCGCGGGCGACCATCTCCAGGTGGAACTGGGCGGCTCGGCCGTGGCCCTCACCGAGGCGCCTTCCGTCCACTTCAGCGAGGTCATCGGGGTCGTCGTCGCGGCGGTCGTGCTGTTCCTGGCCTTCGGCTCGCTCGCCGCCAGCATCCTGCCCATCGCCACCGCCCTCGTCTCCGTCGGAACGGCGTACGCGGGCATCGTGCTGCTCGGTCATGTGATGACCGTCGCCGACTTCGCACCCATGCTGGGCATGCTGATAGGGCTCGGCGTGGGTATCGACTACGCGCTGTTCATCGTCACCCGGCATCGCACCGGGCTGCGCAGAGGCATGACGGTCACCGAGGCGGCGCGGAACGCCGTCGCGACGACCGGGCGGGCCGTCGTCTTCGCCGGAGCCACCGTCTGCGTCGCGCTGCTCGGCATGCTGATTCTGCGGCTCGGCTTCCTCAACGGTGTGGCGGTCGCCGCCTCGCTCACCGTCGTCCTGACCGTGGCCGCCTCCGTGACCCTGCTGCCCGCCCTGCTGTCCTTCATCGGCATGCGGGCGTTGAGCCGGCGCGAGCGCAGACAACTCGCCGAACGCGGGCCGCAGCCCGAACTGCCCACCGGCTTCGCCGCCCGCTGGTCCGCCTTCGTCGAACGCCACCCCAAGCTGCTCGGGGCGTTCGCCGCCGTGGTGATGCTGGTCCTGGCGCTGCCCACGTTCTCCCTGCATCTGGGCACCTCCGACCAGGGCAACAACCCCTCGTCGTCGACCACCCGGCAGGCGTACGACCTGCTGGCCGACGGATTCGGTCCCGGGGTCAACGGCCCGTTGACGATCGCCGCGAAGCTCGACGGCGCGGACGACCGGCTCGCGATGGACGGCCTGCCGGCCACGCTGCGGGCCACCCACGGGGTGGCCTCGGTCGGCCCGGTCACGTACAACGCCGACGGCGGTACGGCCTTCGTCACCGTCGTACCGAAGTCGTCTCCGCAGTCGCAGGAGACCAGCGCGCTCGTCGACCGGCTGCGTACGAACGTTCTCCCACGGGCCGAGGCGAACACCTCGCTCCAGGCCCATGTGGGCGGGGTGACGGCCAGCTACGACGACTTCGCCCGGATCATCATCGGCAAACTCCCGCTCTTCGTCGGTGTCGTCATAGGGCTCGGCTGTCTGCTCCTGCTGCTGGCCTTCCGGTCGATCGGTATCCCGCTGAAGGCCGCCGCGATGAACGTGGCCGCCGTCGCCTCCTCGTTCGGAGTCGTCGTCGCGATCTTCCAGTGGGGATGGGGGAGCGAGCTGCTGGGACTGGGCAGTTCCGGTCCCATCGAGCCGTTCCTCCCGGTGATCATGGTGTCCGTGCTCTTCGGGCTCTCCATGGACTACCAGGTGTTCCTGGTGGGGCGGATGTACGAGGAGTGGCTGGAGACCGGCGACAACAGACGGGCGGTCCGGGTCGGTCTCGCCGAGACCAGCCGCGTGATCAACTCCGCGGCCGTGATCATGATTTCGGTCTTCCTCGCGTTCGTCCTCAGCGGGGACCGGGTCATCGCCATGTTCGGCATCGCGCTGGCCGCGGCCGTGGCCCTCGACGCCTTCGTTCTCCGCACCCTGCTGGTTCCCGCGCTCATGCATCTGCTGGGCGGCGCGAACTGGTGGCTGCCGGGCTGGCTGGACCGGCGGCTGCCGCGGATCAGCATCGAGTCCCCCGACTGCCGCGCGCCGCGTGCGAAGATCCCGCAGACGGCACAACCGGTGGACCCGGTGGACGCGGCGCAGTCGGCGCACGCGGCGGAAGCGGTTCGAGAAGGAGCATGATGTTTGCGATATCCCTGGGCGACGACGGAACCGAACTGCGGCCGTTGGAGATCTGGCAGGCGGAGGAGTTCCTCGCCCACGTGGACCGGGCCCGCGAGCTCGTCGACCCCTGGATCCCCTTCGCCTCCTACGCCACCGACCTGGACTCGGCGCGTGCCCTGCTCCGGCGGTACGCGGAGAAGCAGGCGGCCGACACGGGACGGCTCTACGGCATCTGGCTGGACGGCACCCTCGTCGGCGGCGTCCTTTTCCGGGTCTTCGACACGGAGTCCGGGAACTGCGAGGTCGGCTGCTGGCTGGAATCGGCGGCGGAGGGGCGCGGGCTGATCACCCGGGCGGCACGGAAGCTGATCGACTGGGCGGTGTTCGAGCGCGGCATGCACCGCGTGGAGTGGCACGCGTCCGCCGCGAACACCCGCAGCATCGCCGTGGCCGAGCGGCTCGGCATGAAGCGGGACGGGGTCATACGCGAGAGCTACCTGTACCGCGGCGAGCGGCACGACACGGAGATCTGGTCCGTGCTGGCACCGGAGTGGCGGGCACGGAACGCCTGAGGGCGGCCGGAGGGATCGCGACGGGCCGAGGGCGGCCGGGGGGCGGGCGTTAAGAGGGTTCTCATCCGGGCCGCCTACCGTGCGGGACATGAACCCCAGGACTCCCACCAACCCCACTGACCTCACCACCCCCGCAGGCCCCGCCGCTTCCGACGCCGAGAGGACGGGTGCCGAGCAGACCGCCCCCGAGGGCACGGTGCACAGCCTCGACAAGGGAGCGGCCGAAACCGGGGGAGAGCGCGCGGTGGCCGCCGGAGACACGGCGGCGGGCGCCGCCCCGGAGCCCGCGCAGGATCTCGGCCCGGACGCCGGACCCGGGGAATCAGGACCCACGGGCGTCGACCGCAAGGACTCGGGCCTCAAGGACCCGGGCCTCACGGAATCCGAGTCCGAGAACTCCGAGTCCACGGACTCCGAGATCGAGGACTCCCGGTTCGAGGACTCCGACAAGGGTCCGTCCGGTCTCGGCCCGGCCGCCTCGGCCGTGGCCGCCGCCGGTCTCGGCGTCGTCGCGCTCAGCGGGTCCTGGACCGGCAAGATCGCCGCCGAGCGCGAGACCCTCATCGGGCAGATCAAGACCTCGACCGGCAGTTCCGCGGCCCAGCAGATCTCCGAGATCTACGGCGACGCCTGGCACGCCACGGCGCTGGTCAACGGCCTCTTCGCGCTGCTCGCCGTGCTGGTCGGCGTCTTCGCCCTGGTACGCCCGGCCTTCGGCGCGCCCTCCCCGCACCCGCAGCCCGGCTGGGTGCGGGCCGTGGCGACCGCCGGCATCGCGCTCGGCGTCCTCGGTGTGGTGCTCTCCATCGGTATGTACTTCGACCTCATCGTGTCCCTGCCGACCGCGGGCATCAGCAAGTGAGTACGCACCGCCCCGGACCCTGAGGTCTTTTGTTCGGATCAGGCCGGGCTCGCATGCCCGATCGCTGATCCGGCCTGGTCCGAACGGAAGGCCCTGAGAGCCCGTCGGGTGACCGCGCCCGCCCGGTCGGAGGTCCCCCGGCAGGCTCTAAGGCATCGAGCCGGTCTGCCCCGCGCCGTATGCGGCGGTGTCCGCACCCGGCTAAGGCCCCCCGGCCGCGGAAGATGCGGAACTCGCCCGATGTGGCGACACCCCCTTGCGGACGAGAGTGGGAGCACGGCAGAGGCACTGCCGTCCCCAGGCCCGAACGGGCCGTCGTCCTCAGGGAGAAGCACATGTACACGTTCGAACTGCACCAGGTGAAAGTGGCCGAAATGCTGCGCCGGGCCGAGCAGGAGCGGCTGGCCGGGGAGGCACGCCGCGCTCGCCGGGCGGCTCGCCGGACCGCCTGTGATGCCGTGCACAAGGAGGCGGAGGGGCCGGTGAGTACGGACAGGGACCGGTTCGCCCACGCCGCGTAGCGGCCGTGTGACGGCCGTCGTCATGTCGGACGAACCGATTCCGTTGCCCGGACCGTCGGACCCGTGTGCGATGCTCGGCGACGTGGAGACCAGGTCCGTCAGTCCGGTGTTCGTCGGCCGCGCAGGTGAATTCGCCTCGCTCGTCGACGCGCTCACCCGCGCCGGCGCCGGGGGCACCGGCCGGGCCGACCACCCCGGCGGCGAGCCGCAGGCGCTGCTCGTCGGGGGCGAGGCGGGGGTCGGGAAGACCCGGCTGGTCGAGGAGTTCCTCGCGGCGGCGGTGCGCCGCGAGGCCGTCGTCGCCGTCGGCGGCTGTGTCGAGATCGGCGCCGACGGTCTGCCCTACGCCCCGTTCTCCACGGCCCTGCGCGCCCTGCGCGGTACCCTGCCCGACGAGATGGCCGCGGCCTGCGCCGGGCAGGAGGGCGAACTCGCCCGGCTGCTCCCCGAACTCGGCGAGGCCGACCGGGACGCGACCGACGAGCACAGCACCGCCCGACTCTTCGAACTCACCGCCAGACTCCTGGAACGCATCTCCGCGCAGCGCGCGGTCGTCCTCGTCCTGGAGGACCTGCACTGGGCCGATGCCTCCACCCGGCATCTCCTGGCCTACCTCTTCCGCACCGTGCGCAGCGGGCGCCTCGTCGTGATCGGCACCTACCGCACCGACGACATCCACCGCCGTCACCCCCTGCGCCCCCTCATCGCCGAACTGGACCGGCTCCGTACCGTCCGCCGCATCGAACTCGCCCGTTTCAACCGCGCCGAGGTCTGCCGCCAGCTCACCGGCATCCTCGCCGCCACCCCCGAGGCCGCCCTCGTGGACGAGATCTTCGAACGCTCCGACGGCAACGCCTTCTTCGTCGAGGAACTCGCCTGCAGTCTGGAGAGCGGCGACCGCTCCCGGCTCTCCGACTCACTGCGCGACCTCCTGCTCGTCCGCGTCGAAGCGCTCCCCGAGGACGCGCAGAAGATCGCCCGGATCGTGGCCGAGGGCGGTTCCGCCGTCGAGTACGAACTGCTGGCCGCGGTCGCAGGCCTGGGCGAGGACGAGCTCATCGGGGCGCTGCGGGCGGCCGTCGGCGCCAACCTGCTGCTCACCACCCCGGAGGGCAACGGCTACCGCTTCCGGCACTCCCTGGTCCGCGAGGCCGTCAGTGACGATCTGCTGCCCGGCGAGCGTTCCCGGCTCAACCGCCGGTACGCGGAAGCGCTGGAGCTCGATCCCGCACTGGTCCGCGCCGGTGAACGCGCCACCCGGCTCGCCAGCTACTGGTACGGCGCGCACGACGCGGCCAAGGCCCTGCCCGCCGTACTGAAGGCCTCGGTCGAGGCCCGCCGCCGCTACGCCTTCTCCGAGCAACTCCGTCTGCTGGAAAGGGCGATGGAGCTGTGGGACGACGCTCCCGACAGCGTGCGCCGCACCCTGCGCCCCATCGACTACGCGGAGAGCTACCCGGCCTGCGGCTGCGACCCCGAGGCCACCCCGCTGCGCTATCTCGACCTGATGGCCGAGGCCACCGTCGCCGCCTGGTTCGGCGGCGAACGCGAACGCGCCCTGGCCATCGCCAAGAAGGCCATGCGCGTTCTCGACGGCGAGGACGACCCGCTGCGCGCGGCCTGGTTCTGGGTCCAGCGCTCCCGGCTGATGCAGGACCTCACCCGTGGTGACGGATGGCAGGAGCTGGCCAACGCCCAGGAGCTGGTCCGGGGCCTGCCCCCGTCCGTCGTCCACGCCGACGTCCTGATGAGCGTGGCGGGCTGGGGCGCCCTGCACCGGCCGGGCGCCGAGACGCTGCGCGCCGTCGACCGTGCTGTGGAGTACGCCCGACTCGTCGGCGACGAGTACATCGAACTGCACGCCAGACTGACCCGTGGCTGGCTCACCGCCGACGCGGGTGGTGTCGACGAGGGCATCGCCGAGATGTACGCGGTCCGCGACCGCGCCGACGAACTGCACCTGGTCGGCATCATGAGCCGGGCCGGCATCAACCTCCCCTCCACCCTCGAAGCCCTGGGGCGCTCCCTGGAAGCCGTGGCGGCCGCCGACCACGGCATCGAGATCAGCCGCAGCCACGGCATCGTCGACATGGAGGCATGGGTCCGCTGCAACCAGGCGACCTCGCTCTTCTCCCTCGGCCACTGGGACGAGAGCCGGGCCACCACCGACGCGGCGGCCCGCGCCGCCCAGTCCAGCAAGGCGCAGGGGTTCGTCGCCGCACGCCGTACCGAACTGGCCCTCGCCCGGGGTGACCTGGCCGAGGCGGAGATCCAACTCGCCCTGACCCGGCGCTGTTTCGGATCACGTGACCCGCAGCCCCAGCTCCTCATCTCCCCCGTGCGCCATGCCATGGCCCTCGCCGTGCAACAGGGCAGGCTTTCCGAGGCGCGGGCCGCGTTCGAGGCCCAGGCGAAGGAGGGCTTCCCGCCCGGCACCCAGCGCTATGCGCTGCCGCTGCTCCATGTCGCCGCCGCCGCCGAGGCCGACGCCCGGGGTCTGCCCGCCGCCGAACCCGGCCGTCCCGCGATCCTCGCGAGCATCCGGACCCACCTGAAGCGGCTGCCGATGCTCATCCCCCTCTGGGCCGCCTACGGTCTGCTGGTCGACGCCGAACTGGCCAGGGCCGAGGGCCTCGACACCCCCGACCACTGGTCGCGCGCCGCCGCCGCCTTCGCCCCTCTGCGACGCCCGTACGAGCTGGCCCAGATCCGTCACCGCTGGGCCGAAGCGCTCCTCATCGCCTCCGGCGACCGGTCCGCGGTCACCACGCTGCTGCGCGAAGCCCACCGGACCGCCCGGCGGCTCGACGCACGCCCGCTGACCGAGGCCATCGAGCTGCTGGCCGGCCGGGCCCGTGTCACGCTCACCCCGCCCGACCGGACCCCGGCATCCGGCACGGCGCACGAGATGCCCGCCGCCGTCACCGTCCCTGCCCGGGACGGCGGCTCCGACGAGGCCGTGGGCCGCGAGCAGACCGAGGACCACCTGCGCGAGGCGGCCGCGGCGGCGGTGGAGTCCTTCGGGCTGACACGACGCGAACAGGATGTGCACCGACTGGTCGCCGCCGGTCACACCAACCGCAGAATCGCCGAGGAGCTCTACATATCGCCCAAGACCGCGAGCGTGCACGTCTCGAACATCCTCGCCAAGCTCGGCGTCGCCAGCCGCGGCGAAGCGGCCGCGCTGGCCCACCGGCTGCGCCTGTACCCGCCGGGGAGCGCCTCCTGACCCCGGGGGAGTGCCTCCCGGTCCCGGAACGGCCCCGGGCCGCCCGGCCCGATTCCCCGGTCAGGGCGCCGCGCCCCGGCCGCCCGGACCGTCCTCCTGCGGCGATGCACCCGGACCGGCCGGCCCTCTGCGACCGCGCGTCCGGAAGGACCCTCTACCGCGTGCCCGGAAGGACCCTCTACCGCGTGCCCGGAACGGCCCGCGGAGCGCTTGAGGCATCGGGCCCGGACGCCCCGTCCGGAGCGCGCGCGGCGCGGTCCCGGCCGGATGGCGTCCCACCACCGGCCCCGGAACCACCGCCGGTGCCGGGGCCCCTGTCGGCACCGGCACCGGCCTCGGGGCCTTCGTCCCCGGTGGAAGTGTCCTCCGCACCGACGTCGCCGCCGGTGCCGGGACCCCCGTCGGTACCGGAGCCCCCGCCGACACCGGAGCGCTCGTCCTCGCCCGGAGCGCCGTCCGCACCGCCGCCGGGCCCCCTGTCGGCACCGGTACCGGAGGCCCTGACGACCACCTTTCCGGAGGCCAGGTCTATCGGCCCGCGCCCCGGGTCGCCGACGCCGAGGTCCACCCGGGTCAGCTCCAGGCGCTTCTGCTCCTCGGCGGCATGCCTGCGGCCCGGCGCGAAGAGTTCCTCGAAGAAGTTGAACACCGGTCGCACGCCCTTTCACCTGCTGTAGCCGCTACCGCACCTCCAGCACCAGGATCCTGTCGTCTCCCGGCTTCGGGGTGCCACGGGTGTCCGTATTGCTCGTGACGAGCCAGAGCCTGTCGCCGCCCGCGGCGAGCACGGTGCGCAGACGGCCGTACTTCCCCTTCAGGAACGCTTCCGGGGCCGCCAGGGGTTCCCCGTTCGCCTTGCCGGACAACGGAATCCGCCAGAGCCGCTCACCGCGCAGGGCCGCCATCCAGATGGAGCCCCCGGCGAACGCGATCCCGCTCGGAGACGCCTCGGACGGCTTCCACTGTGCCACGGGATCGATGAAACCCTTCTTCCCCGCCTTGCCCTCGACCTCCGGCCAGCCGTAGTTCCCACCCGGCACGATGCGGTTCAGCTCGTCCCAGGTGTCCTGCCCGAATTCGGACGCCCACAACTGCTTGTGCCCGTCCCAGGCCAGCCCCTCCACATTGCGGTGTCCGTACGAATACACCACGGAGTCGGCCTCCGGATTGCCGTGCAGCGGCAGACCGTCGGGGGTCATCCGCAGGATCTTGCCGGCCAGCGACTTCTTGTCCTGCGCGAGCTCGCGGTCCCCCGTCTCCCCGGTGCCCGCGTACAGCATGTGGTCCGGGCCGAAGGCGATCCGCCCGCCGTTGTGGATCGAGCCCTTCGGGATGCCCCGCAGGATCGTGTCCGGGGCGCCCAGCAGCCGGCCCGGCGTGGTGCCGTTCTCGTCGTACTGCATGCGTGCGATGCGGTTGTCGGACGCGGTCGTGAAGTACGCGTACACCAGATGGTCCGAACCGTACGTGGGGGAGACCGCGATGCCCAGCAGCCCACCCTCGCCGCCGGGCGACACCCCGGGCACGGCGCCCAGCAGCGTCTTCTTCCCGTTCTTCGCGTCGATCCGGGTGATCGTTCCCTTGTCGCGCGAGGAGACCAGCAGATCGCCGCCGGGCAGTTCGGCCAGCCCCCACGGCGAGTCGAGACCCTCGGTGAGCGTGGAGACCACCTTCACCGAGCCCTTCGCGGGCGGCAGGTCGGCCGACGGGGACGGGTCGGCCGACGCGCCCGAGGCGGACGGCGAGGGGCGGGACGCCGACGGCATGCCTCCGCCGCCCGCCGGACCGCCCACGCCGTTGCCCGGGGAGCACCCCGCGGCCAGCACCAGCGTGCCCGCCGCCAACGCGGCCACCGCCCCCCGGCGCCCGCCCCGGCGACGCCCCACGGGGCCCCGTGCAGATCCGAACAGAACACCGCGCACAGCATCGATCCCTTCGACGGCCAGCCGACTACTGTTCTTACACCGCGGCCCCGCCCCGGGTTCCCGTGCGCGCCGAGTTTCTCCACGGGCGATCACGAAGACGGTCCGCCGATCAGTCCCAAGACCCCCGCGCCGCGGGCAGCCGGGCGATCTCCGTCAGATCCTGCGCGGTCAGTGTCAGCCCGGACGCCCCCGCGTTCTCCACCGCCCAGTGCTCCCGCTTGGTCCCGGGCACCGGCACCACGTGCGACCCCTGCCGCAGCACCCAGGCGAGTGCCACCTGCGCGGCAGTCGCCCCGTGGCGCTCGGCGATCCGCCGCAGGCCGACCACCACCGGCTGGTTCGCCGCCATCATCTCGGCCGTGAACCGCGGATGCCTGGCCCGCAGGTCCTCCGGCTCGAAGCCCTGCCCAGGGGTCAGTGTCCCCGTCAGATAGCCGTTCCCCAGCGGCATCGCCGCCAGCAGCCCCACGCCCCGTGCCGAGCACCACGGAAGCAGCGACTCCAGCGCCTCCGGAGACCAGACCGAGAGTTCGGCCTGCACCGCGCTCACCGGGAATACCTGCTGCACCCGATCCAGCTGACGGATCGTTTCGTCATACATGCGGGCACCCGGCCGGCGCGAGGCCCGCGCCCCGACGGCACAGAGCCCGAGCGCCCGCACCTTGCCGGCGGTCACCAGCTCCGCCATCGCGCCCCAGGTCTCCTCCACCGGCACCTCGGGATCGGCCCGGTGCAACTGGTACAGATCGATCACATCGGTCTGGAGCCGCCGCAGCGAGGCGTCGCAGGCCCGCCGCACATAGCCGGGGCGGCCGTTGGCGACGATGTGCTGATCACCCACCAGCAGCCCGCACTTGGTGGAGACGAAGGCCTCGGACCTGCGGCCCTTCAACGCCCGGCCCACCAGCAGCTCATTGGTGAAGGGGCCGTACATGTCGGCCGTGTCGAGCAGTTGCACCCCCGCGTCGAGCGCGGCGTGCACCGTTCGCAACGCACGGTCACCGCGCTGTTGCGAGGCGCTGTACGCCCAGCTCATCGGCATACAGCCAAGACCGACCGCACCCACGGCGAGCGCCGCCGCCCCGAGACTCCTGCGCTCCAACTCCCCGAACCTTTCCTAGGTCCCGCCGTCGCGGGACCACAACGCACCCCCAACGTAGCCTCTGCCGACCGCGACCCCGCGCGCAGCCTCCCGACGACAACGCCGGAGGCGAAGTCGCATGACGCCGGGAGCCCGCTCGCTGTCGTGCACCAGGCCGTTAGCCTCCTGACCATGACTTCGAAGAAGATCCCCGACGTATGGCTGCCTCTTCCCGCCGATGAGGTCGAAGGACTCCCCGACGGTTTCGACTACCGGTTCTGGGACGGCGAGCCGGACTACCCCGCCGACCCGGCCGACTGCGCGTTCTACGTGGTGCCGTACATGAAGGGTTCCGAGATCGCGGTCCGTCCGCTCGCCGACATGACACGGGTCCGGGTCGTGCAGACGCTCACCGCGGGCATCGACCATGTCGAGCCGGGCCTCGGCCTGCTGCCGGCCGGGGTGCGGCTGTGCAATGCCAAGGGGGTCCACGAGGCGTCGACCGCGGAGCTCGCGCTCGCCCTGATCCTCGCCTCCCTGCGCGGCGTCCCCGGGTTCGTCGACGGCCAGGCCAAGGAGGAGTGGCGGGCCGGCTTCTACCCCGCCCTCGCCGACAAGTCCGTACTGATCGTGGGATACGGATCGATCGGCGCCGCCATCGAGGACAGGCTCGCGCCCTTCGAGTGTGCGCGGGTGGTGCGCGTCGCGCGCTCCGCACGGGCGACAGCACGCGGCCCCGTACACGCACTCGACGATCTGCCCGCACTCCTGCCCGGGGCCGACGTCGTCGTGCTGTCCACGCCGTTGAACCCGTCCACACAAGGGCTGGTGGACGCGGAGTTCCTCGCCGCGATGCCGGACGGGGCGCTGCTCGTGAACGTCGCACGGGGCGGTGTCGTCGACACCGGGGCGCTGCTCCTCGAACTCGGATCCGGGCGGCTGCGCGCCGCCCTGGACGTCACCGACCCCGAACCCCTGCCCGCCGGCCACCCCCTCTGGCATGCTCCGAACGTCCTGATCACTCCGCACGTGGGCGGCAGTTCCTCGGCGTTCCTGCCGCGCGCCAAGCGTCTGGTGGCCGAGCAGCTGAATCGATTCGCCTCGGGCGAGCTGGTGCGGAACGTCGTACGCGTCGTGGAATGACCACGCTGTGAGTCCGTATGGATGCGTACAGTGTCGACAATGCCCCTCGTCGTCACTGAGCGTAGATAACCTATGTCCCTGCGTGACTAGTCTGGTGTATCGTCCCGAAAGGGGCGCTGCGCCGAGGAGGGGACGGCGCCGGGGAGGACGCAACACACGAGGGGGCGACGGGCGATGTACGGCCGATGGGCGAACGATCCGGTACCGCGGAGCGGTCGACGGCGACCGGGGTGTGCTCCGGTTCTCCCGTCGTCCGCCCGCGCGGCGGGTGTCGCGGCGTCCCGTGCGGCGGGCCGCCCGCGTACCGCGGGCGTCCGGACGGGACCGGTGGCGCGGCGGGCGCGGGTGCCGGGTGTCGTGACGTGGACGGCGGATCCGGAGCGGGCCCCGGCATGGGGTGCGCCCCGATGAGCGCGCCGGCCGGAGCGCTCGGGGCGTTCCTCTCCCGGCGGTCGGCCGTCGACGGCGCGTCCGCACTGGTTCCGCAGGTCCTGCTCGGCCTCGTCTGCGGCGGATACGCGGTGGGGTCCGCCCTCGGCTGGGGCTCCTCGGAACTGGCACTCTTCATGGGGGACTTCGGCCTCAGCGTCGCCGCGCTGATCGCGGCCGTCTCCTGCTTTCTCTACGCGCGGTCCGCCGGCGGCCGGTTCCGGCCCGCCTGGCTGCTGTTCTCGATCTCCTCGTTCATGGCCGCCGGGGGCAACGCGGTCTGGGGCTGGTACGAGGTGGTGCTCGGGCGTTCGGTGCCCAGCCCCTCCCTCGCCGATGTCTTCTTCCTCTGCTTCGCCCCTCCCGCCATCGTCGGGCTGCTCGTCCTCGCCAAACGCCCCGTCACCCGGGCCGGCTGGGTGTGTCTCGCCCTGGACTCCTGGCTGATCGGCGGCTCGCTGCTCACGCTCTCCTGGAGCCTCGCCCTCGCCCATACCGCCCATCTCGTGGACGCCGAGGGGGCGAGCGTGGCCCGCGCGGCGCTCTCGCTGGCCTACCCGCTGCTCGACATCGTGCTGGTCTCCATGGTGCTGGCCCTGCACTTCCGGCGGTCCAACGCCAACCGCTCCGCGGTGAACACCGCGATCGTCGCCCTCGCCCTGACGGTCCTGTGCGACGCCCTGTTCACCTCTCCGCTGCTGCGCCAGAGCTATCACTCCGGCCAGCTGCTGGACGCAGGCTGGTTCGGCGGTTCCCTGCTCCTCGCGTACGCGCCCTGGGGCGCCCGCAGCGCGACGGACGACGCTCTCCCGCCGCGCGACGCGCCCCGCCCGACCAGCCGCCCCATCGCGGGATCGCTGGCCGCGCTGACGCCGTATCTCGCCGCCGCCGTCTGCACCCTCGGCATTCTCTACAACGTCATCGAGGGCCGCCGAGTGGACCGCGTCGTGGTCTTCACCGGCTGCACGGTGGTGCTCGCCCTGGTCGTCCGGCAGGGCATCATGCTCGTCGACAACATCGCCCTCACCCAGGAACTGGCGCAGAAGGAGAACCACTTCCGCTCCCTGGTGCAGGGGTCCAGCGACGTCATCATGATCGCCGCCCCGACCGGCGTCCTGCGGTACGTGAGCCCCGCCGCCGCCGGGGTGTACGGGCGTGACGCCGACGACCTGGTCGGCGCCGAACTCGCCTCGATCATCCACCCCGAGGACCTGGGACGAGTGGTCCACGAGGTGCGCCGGTTCCTCGCCGCCCCTCCGGGCGAGGAACCCGCCACCCGGATCGAGTGCCGCTTCAGATCCGGTACGGGGGACTGGCTCAACGTCGAATCCACGGTTAACCGCCACCAGGGCGGGCTGATCCTCAACAGCCGCGATGTCACCGAACGGGTGCGGCTGCAGGCGCAGTTGCAGCACAACGCCGAGCACGACCCGCTCACCGACCTGCCCAACCGAGCCCTGTTCACCCAGCGGGTCCGCCAGGCCCTCGGCGGCCGTCGCTCCGGCGACCCCGGCACCGCCGTGCTCTTCATCGACCTCGACGGCTTCAAGGCGGTCAACGACCGCCTCGGCCACCAGGCGGGCGACGAACTCCTCATCCAGGCCGCCCGCCGCCTCCACGAGTCCGTGCGGGCCGGTGACACCGCGGCCCGCCTCGGCGGGGACGAATTCGCGGCCATCATCCTCGGCGACGGCACCCGTGACCAGTCCGCCCGGGAATGCCAGGTCCACGAGATCGCCGACCGGCTGCGCCTCACCCTCTCCCAGCCGTACCGCATCAGCGCCGGTGAGGTCCGGGTCGCCGCGTCCATCGGGGTGGCCTTCGCCGAACCCGGCATCACCCCCAGCGACCTCATGCGCAACGCCGACCTCGCCATGTACCGCGCCAAGGCGGGCGGCAAGGACCGCGTCGAGCTGTACGCCCCGCAGATGCAGGCCGAAGTCGTCCGCCGCTCCGAGCTGGCGGCCCGGCTGCGCACCGCCCTGCGCGACGGCGAGTTCGCCCTGCTCCATCAGCCCGTGGTGCATCTCGCCAGTGGCACCGTCGTCGCCGTCGCCGCACAGGCCCGCTGGCGTTCGGCGCAGGGGATCCTGTTCACCCCGGCCGAATTCCTCCGCGTCGCCGAGGACAGCGACCGCACCGCCGAGCTCGGCCGCTGGCTCCTCGAAGAGGCCGTCGAGCAGGCCGCCGACCGGGCCAGGGCCGGGCACCCGGTCTCCGTCGCCGTGCGGCTCTCCGCCCGCAGGCTCCTCGACAAGGGGATGCCGTTCGGTTCCATCGAGGCGCTGCTCACCCGGCACAGCCTGCCCTCCGGTGCCCTGATGATCGAGGTGTCCGACAGCGACCCCCGGATCCCCTTCGACGAACTCGAACAGCGCCTCGTCGCGCTCCGCCGGCTCGGCGTCCGTATCGCGCTCGACGGCTTCGGCAGCGGTTACGCGGCGATCAACGCCCTGCGCCGGCTCCCCATCGACGTACTGAAGCTGGATCGCGGTCTCGTCGAGGGAGTCGTGGAATCCGCCCGACTGCACAAGATCACCAGCGGCCTCCTGCGCATCGCCTGCGACCTCGGCATGCAGTCCGTGGCCGACGGGGTCGACGTACCGGAGCAGGTCCTCGCGCTGCGTGCCATGGGCTGTACGCACGGCCAGGGAATGGCCTTCTCCGGGCCGCTCGACGAGTACCGGCTGCGCCGTGCCCTGGCCCGGGGCGAGTTCCCGGTGCCCGGCAGCGCCACCGCCCAGCCGGTGCTGGCCGGTGGCTCGATCCCCCTTCTCAGCGGCTCACATTCTGAGACGCCCGTCCCACCCACTTGACACGCCGCGTGCGTCGGAGAGAGGGTCATTGCCATGCGCACCCGAATTCTCGTACTTGGAAAGCGCGTCGGCTGAAGCTGAGTCCCTCGTAGACACTCTGCAGACCACTCCGACGCGCTCCCCTCGCTTGCCTCACGGCACGAGGGGTTTTTTGTTGCACTGGAACCACGCAAAACGTCGCAAAACACCCGCAAGAACCCTCAGCTTCGAGAAGAGAATGCCGATGACCGAGCAGGCCACCGGGGCCCACCATCCCCAGCCGCGGGCCCGTAACGGCGGATCGTCCTCCGCCACCGTTGAGCACGTCACGGGTGCGCAGTCCCTCATCCGGTCTCTTGAGGAAGTGGGTGCCGACACGGTATTCGGCATTCCCGGCGGCGCCATCCTTCCGGCGTACGACCCGATGATGGACTCCACCCGGGTCCGTCATGTGCTGGTCCGCCACGAGCAGGGCGCGGGACACGCCGCCACCGGCTACGCGCAGGCCACCGGCAAGGTCGGCGTCTGCATGGCCACCTCGGGCCCCGGCGCCACCAACCTGGTCACGCCGATCGCCGACGCCCACATGGACTCCGTCCCGCTGGTCGCGATCACCGGCCAGGTCGCCTCCAAGGCCATCGGCACGGACGCCTTCCAGGAAGCCGACATCTGCGGCATCACCATGCCGGTCACCAAGCACAACTTCCTGGTCACCAGGGCCGAGGACATCCCGCACACCATCGCCGAGGCCTTCCACATCGCCTCCACCGGCCGTCCGGGCCCCGTCCTCGTCGACATCGCCAAGGACGCCCTCCAGGCGCAGACCACGTTCAGCTGGCCGCCCACCCAGGACCTGCCCGGCTACCGCCCGGTCACCAAGCCGCACGCCAAGCAGATCCGTGAAGCCGCCAAGCTGATCACCCAGGCCAGGCGCCCGGTGCTCTACGTCGGCGGCGGTGTCATCAAGGCGGGGGCCACCGCCGAACTGAAGGTCCTCGCCGAGCTCACCGGAGCGCCCGTCACCACCACACTGATGGCGCTCGGCGCATTCCCCGACAGTCACCCGCTGCACGTCGGAATGCCGGGCATGCACGGTGCGGTCACCGCCGTCACCGCGTTGCAGAAGGCCGACCTGATCGTCGCCCTCGGAGCCCGCTTCGACGACCGCGTCACCGGCAAGCTGGACAGCTTCGCCCCGTACGCCAAGATCGTCCACGCCGACATCGACCCGGCCGAGATCGGCAAGAACCGCGCCGCCGACGTCCCGATCGTGGGCGACGCCCGCGAGGTCCTGGCCGATCTGGTCCAGGCCGTCCAGGCCGAGCACAACGACGGCCACGTCGGTGACTACGCCGCCTGGTGGAAGGACCTCAACCGCTGGCGCGACACCTACCCGCTCGGCTACGACCTGCCCGAGGACGGCAGCCTCTCGCCGCAGCAGGTCATCCAGCGCATCGGACAGCTCGCCCCCGAGGGCACGATCTTCGCGGCGGGCGTCGGCCAGCACCAGATGTGGGCCTCGCACTTCATCCAGTACGAGCAGCCCGCCACCTGGCTGAACTCCGGCGGTGCCGGAACGATGGGTTACGCGGTCCCGGCCGCGATGGGCGCCAAGGCCGGCATGCCGGACCGCACGGTCTGGGCGATCGACGGCGACGGCTGCTTCCAGATGACCAACCAGGAACTCACCACCTGCGCGCTCAACAACATCCCGATCAAGGTCGCCATCATCAACAACGGCGCGCTCGGGATGGTCCGCCAGTGGCAGACCCTGTTCTACAACCAGCGGTACTCCAACACCGTGCTGCACTCCGGTGCCGACACCGAGGGCGTCCCGGCGAAGGGCACCCGCGTCCCCGACTTCGTCAAGCTGTCCGAGGCCATGGGCTGCCATGCGATCCGCTGCGAGGACCCGGCCGAGCTGGACAAGGTCATCGAAGAGGCCAACTCCATCAACGACCGCCCCGTCGTGATCGACTTCATCGTCCACGAGGACGCCATGGTGTGGCCGATGGTCGCCGCAGGCACCTCCAACGACGAGGTCATGGCCGCGCGGGGGGTCCGCCCCGACTTCGGCGACAACGAAGACGACTGAGAGACAGAGAGAGACCGACTCCATGTCCACCAAGCACACGCTCTCCGTCCTGGTCGAGAACAAGCCCGGTGTCCTCGCCCGGATCACCGCGCTGTTCTCCCGCCGCGGCTTCAACATCGACTCGCTCGCGGTCGGTACCACCGAACACCCCGACATCTCGCGCATCACCATCGTCGTCAGTGTCGAGGACCTGCCTCTTGAGCAGGTGACCAAGCAGCTCAACAAGCTGGTGAACGTCCTCAAGATCGTCGAACTGGAGCCGACCGCTGCGATCCAGCGTGAGCTCGTCCTGGTGAAGGTCCGCGCAGACAACGAGACCCGCTCCCAGATCGTCGAGATCGTCCAGCTGTTCCGCGCCAAGACCGTGGACGTCTCCCCGGAGGCCGTCACGATCGAGGCGACCGGCGGCGCCGACAAACTGGAGGCCATGCTCAAGATGCTGGAGCAGTACGGCATCAAGGAGCTGGTGCAGTCCGGCACCATCGCCATAGGGCGCGGCGCGCGCTCGATCACCGACCGTTCGCTGCGCGCCCTCGACCGCACGGCCTAGGGCGTGTTTCGAAAGTCCCGCCTGCCAGGCGGCGTCCGGCACGCACACTCGCTGCGTTGTCGGGCCCGCCCCGATACGACCGATATCGGGGCGACCCTCCGCCTTGCGATCGCACGCACCGGACGCCGCCTGGCCCGCCCTGCGGGCGGACGACGCTACTTTCGAAACACGCCCTAGCCCCGCACGGTCCCGGCCCGCTGCCGTGGCACCGGGGCGCCGCCCCCTCGCCGCCCGTATGGCGAGACCCGAAAACGCATCTCAAGCACCCCGCCGTACGGTGGGACGCAACACCTGCACACCAAGGAGAGACCCAGTGGCCGAGCTGTTCTACGACGACGATGCCGACCTGTCCATCATCCAGGGCCGCAAGGTCGCGGTCATCGGCTACGGCAGCCAGGGCCACGCCCACGCGCTGTCGCTGCGTGACTCGGGTGTCGACGTCCGTGTCGGTCTGCACGAGGGCTCCAAGTCCAAGGCCAAGGCCGAGGAGCAGGGCCTGCGCGTGGTGACCCCGTCCGAGGCCGCAGCCGAGGCCGACGTCATCATGATCCTCGTCCCGGACCCGATCCAGGCCCAGGTCTACGAGGAGTCCATCAAGGACAACCTCAAGGACGGCGACGCGCTGTTCTTCGGCCACGGCCTGAACATCCGCTTCGACTTCATCAAGCCGCCGGCCAACGTCGACGTCTGCATGGTCGCCCCGAAGGGTCCGGGCCACCTGGTCCGCCGTCAGTACGAGGAGGGCCGCGGCGTTCCCTGCATCGTGGCCGTCGAGCAGGACGCCTCGGGCAATGGCCTGGCGCTCGCCCTGTCGTACGCGAAGGGCATCGGCGGCACCCGCGCCGGCGTCATCAAGACGACCTTCACCGAGGAGACCGAGACCGACCTCTTCGGTGAGCAGGCCGTGCTCTGCGGCGGTACCGCCGCTCTGGTCAAGGCCGGTTTCGAGACCCTGACCGAGGCCGGTTACCAGCCGGAGATCGCGTACTTCGAGTGCCTGCACGAGCTGAAGCTCATCGTGGACCTCATGTACGAGGGCGGCCTGGAGAAGATGCGCTGGTCCATCTCGGAGACCGCCGAGTGGGGCGACTACGTCACCGGCCCGCGGATCATCACGGACGCCACCAAGGCGGAGATGAAGAAGGTCCTCGCGGAGATCCAGGACGGCACCTTCGCCAAGAACTGGATGGCCGAGTACCACAACGGTCTGCCCAAGTACAACGAGTACAAGAAGGCGGACAGCGACCACCTCCTGGAGACCACCGGCCGCGAGCTGCGCAAGCTCATGAGCTGGGTCAACGACGAGGACGCGTAACACCGACGCCCCCGCGGGGCGGGTCCGAGGACCTGCCCCCGGGGGCGTTCTCCTTCACCGCTGGAAGAGGCGGCGCCGTACGTGTGTACAAGTCGTCCACCCCCGTGTGGGTGATCCTTCCATCGGGGCGCAGTATGCGCCCTGGCGCATGACTACACTTCTCCACACATACACGCGTCAGGCCCACAGTGTCGTGCGTCTTCCACGCGGCAAGCCCCTCCACCGCCTGCGGCCGTCGGGACGGCCGTCCGCACTGGACCTGTGAGGACTCACGTGAGCTCGAAACCTGTCGTACTCATCGCTGAAGAGCTGTCGCCTGCCACGGTTGACGCCCTGGGTCCGGATTTCGACATCCGGCACTGCAACGGCGCGGACCGCGCCGAACTCCTCCCCGCGATCGCCGACGTCGACGCCATCCTGGTGCGCTCCGCCACCAAGGTCGACGCCGAGGCCATCGCCGCCGCGAAGAAGCTCAAGGTCGTCGCCCGCGCAGGCGTCGGTCTGGACAACGTCGACGTCTCCGCCGCCACCAAGGCCGGCGTGATGGTCGTCAACGCACCGACGTCCAACATCGTCACCGCCGCCGAGCTGGCCTGCGGTCTGCTGGTCGCCACCGCGCGCAACATCCCGCAGGCCAACACCGCCCTCAAGAACGGCGAGTGGAAGCGCTCCAAGTACACCGGCGTCGAGCTGAGCGAGAAGACCCTCGGCGTCGTCGGCCTCGGCCGCATCGGTGTCCTGGTCGCGCAGCGCATGTCGGCCTTCGGCATGAAGATCGTCGCGTACGACCCCTATGTGCAACCCGCGCGCGCCGCCCAGATGGGCGTCAAGCTGCTCGCGCTGGACGAGCTGCTGGAGGTCGCCGACTTCATCACCGTGCATCTGCCCAAGACCCCCGAGACGATCGGCCTGATCGGCCACGAGGCGCTGCACAAGGTGAAGCCCTCGGTGCGTATCGTCAACGCCGCGCGCGGTGGCATCGTCGACGAGGAGGCGCTCGCCTCCGCCCTGAAGGAGGGCCGGGTCGCCGGCGCCGGTCTCGACGTGTACGCGAAGGAGCCCTGCACGGACTCCCCGCTGTTCGAGTTCGACCAGGTGGTCTGCACCCCGCACCTCGGCGCCTCCACCGACGAGGCCCAGGAGAAGGCGGGCATCGCGGTCGCCAAGTCCGTACGGCTGGCCCTCGCCGGTGAGCTGGTGCCGGACGCGGTCAACGTCCAGGGCGGTGTGATCGCCGAGGACGTGCGTCCGGGCCTGCCGCTCGCCGAGAAGCTCGGCCGGATCTTCACCGCGCTCGCGGGCGAGGTCGCGGTCCGCCTCGACGTCGAGGTGTACGGCGAGATCACCCAGCACGACGTCAAGGTGCTCGAACTCTCCGCGCTCAAGGGCGTCTTCGAGGACGTCGTCGACGAGACCGTGTCCTATGTCAACGCGCCGCTCTTCGCGCAGGAGCGCGGTGTCGAGGTCCGCCTCACGACCAGCTCCGAGTCGCCGGACCACCGCAATATGGTCACCGTGCGCGGCACGCTCTCGGGCGGCGAGGAGGTCTCGGTCTCCGGCACGCTCGCCGGGCCCAAGCACCTCCAGAAGATCGTCGCCGTCGGCGAGTACGACGTGGACCTGGCGCTGGCCGACCACATGGTGGTGCTGCGTTACGAGGACCGTCCCGGTGTCGTCGGCACGGTCGGCCGGATTCTCGGCGAGGCCGGTCTGAACATCGCGGGCATGCAGGTCTCGCGGACGGGCGCGGGCGGCGAGGCGCTGGTCGTGCTCACCGTCGACGACGACGTCCCGTCGTCGGTGCTCGCCGAGATCGCCACGGAGATCGGTGCCGCGTCGGCCCGCACGGTGAACCTGACCGACTGACGGCCCCCGGCCTCGCGTACCCGGTATCTAGACGTGTGTTTTACACAAACGTCTGTGTGCCGGGTACGCTGCTTTCCATGGGACATCGTGAGGATCTGCTCGAAGGCGCCAAGCGCTGCCTGCTGGACAAGGGGTACGCCCGGACGACCGCCCGTGACATCGTGGCCGCCTCCGGTACGAATCTCGCCTCCATCGGCTACCACTACGGTTCGAAGGAGGCCCTGCTCAATCTCGCCTTCCTCAAGGTGACGGAGGAGTGGGGCGATGTGCTCACCGAGCAGCCGGACGAGGTCGCGGAGGCCGACGGCGGGCCCCGGTCGCCGCTGGACCAGTTCCGCGACACCTGGGAGCGGGTGATCGAGAGCTATGAGCAGACCCGATCCGTCTGGCAGCTCCAGATGGAGGTCGTCTCCCGGATCGACCAGGACCCCGAGCTGAAGCAGGCCCTGGTGGGTCCGCAGCGCGAGGGCCGTGACGGGCTCGCCGAGAACATGCTCGGCATCGACCCGGAGACGGACCCGGAGAAGGCGCGGGTGGCGGGGCTGTTCTGCCAGGCGCTGCTCGCCGGGGTGATGGTGCAGTGGCTGATGGACAGTGATTCGGCACCTTCCGCCCAGGACCTGACGGACGGGCTGAAGGCGGTCCTGGAGGGGCGGGTGCGGTAGCGGGGGCGTATACGGGCAGGGTCTGCGGCAGCGGCTTCGCAGTCGGGCGCCGGACGGGGGCGCCGGTGCCGGGGCGGCGGGCCCGGCACCGTTTACGCCGGGCGGGTGCGGAGAGGTGCCGGCGCCGGGTCGGCGCATCCGGTCCGGCGCGGTGATCCGGTCATGTCCCCTGCGTACCAGCCGAGTTGGAAGCGGGTCGCAGCCTCCGCCCGTCACGGCCTCGCCCACGATGGGCAGTGGGAGAAGGAGCGGCGTCCGGGGCCTTCGGATCCGAGGCGGAGGAGGGAGTCGGATGGGGTCTCCCCTGCTCGAACGCGGATGAGAGCTCGGGGAAGGAGCTTCGGCGACTGACGACAACGCCTGAGGTGGAGGTCCCGGACGCCGCGACGCCGCTGCCCGTCGTGGGCGAGGCCGTAAGGCGCGCCGGGTCAGAGGCGCGCGCCCTTGAGCGCCATGTGCAGCAGCAGCCGGTCCTCGCCGTCGTTCAGATCGAGGCCGGTGAGCCGTTCGACCCGGGAGAGCCGGTAGTAGAGCGTCTGGCGATGGATGCCGAGCGCGGCGGCCGTCCGGGACGCCTGGCCCGCGCAGTCGAGGAACACCTCGGCGGTGCGGGCCAGATCCCTGTGCGACGGGGTGAGCAGGGCGCGGACCGCGGGGTCGGCGTGCGCCTGGGCGGGGAGAGCGGTCAGCATCCGGTACGGGCCGATCGCCGACCACTCGGCGACCGGGCCGAAGCGGGACTCGGCCGCCGCCGCGCGGGCCGCGGCCGACGCCTCGTGCCAGGCCCCGGCCAGGTCCGCCAGCCCCCGCCGGGGCACCGCGACCCCGGCGGCCGCGTCCCGGCCCGCGCCGGCGCGCAGCCGGTCCGCGGCGCCGAGCGCCGGGTCGAGGACATCGGTGGAGCGCAGCCGGATCAGCGCGGCCAGCGAGGGGGCCCCGGTCACCTCCGGAGCGGGGACCGAGGACAGGGCGGCCGCCGCCGACACCGTGCGGACCGACGGCGGATCGTCCGGCCACGGGGTCACGCACACCACCGTGTGCAGCCCCTCCGCGTCCCGGCCCAGCGCCTCCTGCAGCGCGGCCACCGCCATGTCGCGCTGCCAGCCCCGTGCGGCGGTGAGGACCGCACCGAACTCCCGGGACAGATCCGTGCCCGCCCGCGCCTCGTCGGAGAGCAGCCCCCCGATCCGGGTCGCCACCTCCATCGCCGCCGCCAGCTGTTCGTCCGTCGGTCCGGGGTCCGCGTCGAGCAGCCACACGTAACCGAGCACGACACCCCGATGGCGCACCGGCAGGCAGATCCGGTCCCGGAACACCCCGGCCTCCGGGGCGGCCGGAATCCGGACCGGGCCGATGGCGCGGGCGATGCCGAAGCCCTCGAACCAGGCGCGGACCGCGGGCGTTGAGCGCCGGGTCAGGATCGAGCGGGTGCGGACCGGGTCCATCGCCGTGTCGTCGTCGCTGTCGTGCGCGCCGAAGGCGACCAGGCCGAAATCCCGGTTCTCCAGCGTCGCGGGGGCGCCGAGCAGCCCGGAGATCTCGTCGACCAGCTCCTGGTAATCGCCCTTCACCCGGTCATTCTCGCACCCCTTCAGACATATGTCTGAGAACCCGGGAACGGATGCGTGACAGCTGTCGATGGCACACGATCGGAGGGATCCTTAGATTTCACGGTGGTTCTCCGTGCTGTACCGCTTTGTTCCCCCTCTGCCGGTACGGCCTTCGTTCGTACTTTCCGTGGAGGTGCCCCGTGCTGGGTCCCGTGATTCTCGCCGCGTCCCGCAGCGACAGGATGCGCCGTTTCATCTCGGCCGCACCTGGCACCAAGCAGGTCGTCGACCGGTTCATCGCCGGTGAGACCGTCGACCAGGTCGTCCGGGTCGTCGAGGACGCCGCCGACAAGGGTCTCGAAGTCACCCTCGACGTGGTCGGCGAGGACATCACCACCCCCGAGCAGGCCGCCGCCGCCCGCGACGCCTACCTCGAACTGGTCGACCGTCTCAAGGATCTGGGCCTGGGCACCAGGGCCGAGATGTCCGTCAAGCTCTCGATGTTCGGCCAGTCGCTGGACGGGGGCCACGAGCTGGCGCTCGCCAACGTCCGCCCGGTCGTCGAGGCCGCCGCCGCGATCGGCACCACGGTCACGCTGGACGCCGAGGACCACACCACCCTCGACTCGATGTTCGCCATCCACGAGGAACTGCGGAAGGACTTCCCGCAGACCGGCTGCGTGATCCAGGCCTACCTGTTCCGCACCGAGGAGGACGCCCGCCGCCTGGCCGCCGCCGGCAGCCGCGTCCGCATCGTGAAGGGCGCCTACAAGGAGCCCGCCTCCGTCGCCTACCAGGACAAGGCCGAGATCGACAAGGCGTACGTCCGCATCCTGAAGACCCTGATGGAGGGCGAGGGTTACCCGATGATCGGGTCGCACGACCCGCGTCTGATCGCCATCTCCCAGGAGCTGGCCCGCAAGGCAGGGCGCAAGCTGGACGAGTACGAGTTCCAGATGCTGTACGGCATCCGCAGCGACGAGCACGTCCGGCTCGCGGCCGAGGGCCACCGGATGCGCGTCTACACGGCTTACGGAACCGACTGGTACGGCTACTTCATGCGCCGTCTCGCGGAGAAGCCGGCGAACCTGCTGTTCTTCGGCCGCTCCATCCTCACCAAGGGCTGACCTGCCCGGGCTGACCCCCACCCCCTGACACAAGGAGACAAGGCACTCATGGACGCTGTGACCCAGGTCCCCGCGCCGGTCAACGAGCCGGTCCACTCCTACGCCCCGGGCTCCCCGGAGCGCGCCCGCCTGGAGGCGAAGCTCAAGGAGCTCGGCCAGAACCCGATCGACCTTCCGATGACCATCGGCGGCGAGAAGCGGATGGGCGGCGGCGAGCGCTTCGACGTCGTGCAGCCGCACAACCACAAGGCCGTCATCGGTACCTTCGCCGCTGCCACGCAGCAGGACGCCCAGGACGCGATCGACGCCGCCCTGGCCGCCGCCCCGGCCTGGCGCGCGATGTCCTTCGACGACCGCGCCGCGATCATCCTGCGCGCCGCCGAGCTGCTGTCCGGTCCCTGGCGCGAGACGCTGGCCGCGTCCACGATGCTCGGCCAGTCGAAGACCGCCCAGCAGGCCGAGATCGACACCCCCTGCGAGCTCGTCGACTTCTGGCGCTTCAATGTGCACTACGCGCGCCAGATCCTCGCCGAGCAGCCCCCGGCCAACTCGCCGGGCGTGTGGAACCGCATGGACCACCGCCCGCTGGAGGGCTTCGTCTACGCGATCACGCCGTTCAACTTCACCGCCATCGCGGGCAACCTGCCCACCGCCCCCGCCCTCATGGGCAACGTCGTGGTGTGGAAGCCGTCCCCGACGCAGACCCACGCCGCCGTGCTGCTGATGCAGCTCCTGGAAGAGGCGGGCCTGCCCAAGGGCGTCATCAACCTGGTGACGGGCGACGGCATCGCCGTCTCCGAGGTGGCCCTGAACCACCGCGACCTGGCCGGTATCCACTTCACCGGCTCGACCCCCACCTTCCAGCACCTGTGGAAGACGGTCGGCAACAACATCGCCAACTACCGCACCTACCCGCGGCTCGTCGGCGAGACGGGCGGCAAGGACTTCGTCGTCGCCCACCCGTCGGCCGACCACGCCGTCCTGAAGACCGCGCTGACCCGTGGCTCCTTCGAGTTCCAGGGCCAGAAGTGCTCGGCCTCGTCCCGTGCGTACATCCCGGCCTCCATCTGGAACTCCGGTTTCAAGGAGAAGTTCGCCGCCGAGGTCGACTCCATCACCATGGGTGACGTCACCGACCTGTCGAACTTCATCGGCGCCGTCATCGACGAGCGCTCGTTCGCCAAGAACAAGGCCGCGATCGACCGCGCCAAGTCGGACCCGTCCTGCACGATCATCGCGGGCGGCACGTACGACGACTCGGTGGGCTACTTCGTCCGTCCGACCGTCATCGAGTGCACCGACGCCACGAACGAGGTCTTCACGACCGAGTACTTCGGCCCGATCCTCGCCGTGCACGTCTACGAGGACGACAAGTACGACGAGATGCTGGAGCAGATGGAGTCGGTCTCCGACTACGCGCTGACCGGTTCCGTCATCGCGAACGACCGCGCCGCGGCCGCGCACACCATGGAGAAGCTGCGGTACGCCGCGGGCAACTTCTACATCAACGACAAGTCGACCGGCGCCGTCGTCGGCCAGCAGCCCTTCGGCGGCGGCCGTGCCTCGGGTACCAACGACAAGGCCGGTGCCCCGCAGAACCTGCAGCGCTGGACCCTGACCCGGGCCATCAAGGAGACGCTGGTCCCGCCGACCGACTACACCTACCCCCACCAGGGCTGACCCCTCCGGGGCGCCGCACCCCGGCGCCCCGCCACGAGTCCCGCCTCCCGCCCGGTTCCCCTGCCGGCCGGGAGGCGGTTTCCATCCGGACCGGCGTTCGGACCGGCGGGTTCAGATCTCCACGAGCACCTGGTCCAAGGACTTCCGCACCAGGCCGGGCACCTCGCAGTCGTCCGCCGGATACCCGACCGGGATCACCGCGAACGCCTTCTCGTTCTCCGGGCGGTCCAGCACCTCCCGCAGGAACCGCATCGGGCTCGGCGTGTGGATCAGCGCGGCCAGGCCCGCCAGGTGCAGGGCCGAGAGCAGCATCCCGACCGCGATCCCGACGGACTCGTCGACGTAGTAGTGCTTGCGCCGGGTGCCGTCCTCGCCCATCCAGTACCGCTGCTGGAACACCACGACGAGGGCCGGGGCATCCGTCATGTGCGCCTTGACGGAATCCGTGCCCAGCGGCCGCAGCGCCGCCAGCCACTCCTCGCCGAGCCTGCCGTCGTAACTGATCCGCTCCTCGTGCTCGGCCGCCTCCCGGATGCGCCGCCGCACCTCGGGGTCCTTGACCAGGACGAACGTCCACGGCTGCTGATGGGCGCCGGACGGGGCGGTCGCGGCGCAGGCGATCGCGTCCTTCACGACCTGCTCCGGCACGGGATCCGCGGAGAACCGGCGTACGGTTCTGCGCTCGTCCATCCGCCGTCGCAACTCCGCGGAACGGGAAAGGGACTCATCGGCCGGGGCCCGCTCGGGACGGTAGGGGACCGGCCGGTACGGCTCTCCATGGGTGGGGGTCCACCGCGGGGGCAGGGCTGTGGTGTCAGACATGTCGGCAGTGTGGCGCCGACGGCAGGTCCGGACCAGGGGGCCGTCGGACAGAAACGGCGCGCCCGGCCGGTCGGTGTCCGCAGAGCGGGCAGGTCATGGGCCCGCACCGGGCCCGGGAGCGGGGCGGCCGTTCCGGGCGCCGACTCCGTGGGGCGCACGGCCCCGGCACGTGACGGGGTACGGGGCCCCACCCCGGCGGCCGTGGCGTCCGGGAGGATGGAGCGCATGACCGAGCCGATCGACCCGATCCTGCGCACCACGCACACCCACCGGCTGACCCCCGCCGACCTCGACGAGATCCGCGCCCTCCTGGACACCGCCTTCGAGGGGGAGTTCAGCGCCGACGACTGGGACCACGCCCTCGGCGGCATCCACGCCCTCGTGCGGGACGACAGCGGGCTCCTCGCGCACGGCAGCGTCGTCCAGCGCCGGGTGATCCACGAGGACCGCTCGTACCGGGTCGGCTACGTGGAGGCCGTGGCCGTCCGCGCCGACCGGCGCCGGGAGGGGCTCGGCGGGCGGGTGATGGCCGCGCTGGAACAGGTCGTCGACGGGGCGTACGTCTTCGGGGCCCTGTCCGCGTCGGCCGCGGGGGCGGCGCTGTACGCGGGACGCGGCTGGCAGGTGTGGCCGGGACGGATCGCCGTGCAGGGAAGGCACGGGGTGGAGATGCTGCCGGACGAGGAGGGCAGCACCTATGTCCGCGGCGGGACCGGCCGCGTGCTGCCCCGGGTGTCCGGGACCCTGGTCTTCGACTGGCGGGACGGGGACGTGCTCTGAGCGGAGCCCGCCCGTCGCCGGAACCCGCACCCCGGCGTCCCGCGACGCGTGGCCGGCTCCCTGCAGCGCGCCCGCGGCGAGCGCGGAGTCCGAGGCGCTGTGGACGGAGCATCGGGTGGCGCCCGGCCGCGCGGAGCACAAGCGGTTCCCGCATCAGGTCGTCGGGCTCCTGGGCCTGGAGTGCGAGGTGCTGCTCGGTGCGGCCTGCGGGCAGAGCCTGGTCATCCATACGGCGCGGCCGGGCGGCGAGGCCCACGAGCGGCTGCGACTGCTGCGCGTGGTGGGGGCGCAGGAGTTCGGTCAGCGCGTGGGACGAGTCCCGGGGGCGCTCCCGATGGCGTCCCGTGGTCCCGGCATGGTGATCAGGCCGCTGCCGTCACCCGGAACAGCACCGGGCACGGCCGGGATCACCGCTTCCGGGCCGGGGCGTCCGACGTGCTGGATCGGCCATGTCACCGCCTCTGATCAGGCACGATCGCTCACGGTCCGGGCCCTGGTCCGGGAACTGCGGGCGGTCAGCCGCAAACCTCCGTCTCAGATAGTAGGAAGTCCGAGTAATTGTGGAGACAGACCGGCCGGACTGCCTTAGCTTTGTAGAAGCCGAACGTCTCGCTAGATCCAGCGACTGGCGGTCGTGAGCGCGCGCCCCCTGCAGGCAACCCCTGCGGCGCCCGCTTCCCGCCCCTTCCGGCGCCTCGAAATCCCGATCTCGAAATCACTTTCACGGTTTTTCGATCTCGAAATCCTCGCGATCTCAAGGAGTCGATCCACCATGGCCGAGACGACTGTCCGCCGCGTCCGTCACACCCACCGTCCGACCCAGTCGGAGCGCAAGAACGCCGCCGCCGCCCTGCAGCGGGCCCTCGACCGCCGGGACAACGGCGGCTCCACGGGCCACTGAGACGGGTCGCCCGTACGGGGCGTCGGTACGAGTCGCCTGTACGAGGTGGCTGTACGAGCCGCCTGTACGCGCCGCCGAGAGACCGGCGGCGCGCCCCGATCGGCTGCCGGGCCGGTCGGCGGGACCGGCCAGGGGAGCGCCGCTCCGCCGGGCCTCGGCGGGTGCTCAGCCGCGGCCGGTCTCGAAGTGGTCGATCCGTTCGCCCGACTCGGCGAGCGCGGTGACCTTCATCCGGGCGTGCCGGCCGGGTTCCACCTCCACCGCCAGGAGCGAGAAGCCGGTGCAGCGCACCCGCGACCACTCCACGGTCCCGCTCGCCTTCCCGCCGCCCGGCACCCAGGCGTCGCGCACCCCGCCGTCCGAGGCGTGCGCGTTGGTCGTCGAGAAGGCGCAGTGGTGGAAGGAGACCACGACGAAGTCGATGCCGTGACGGGCCCGCAGAACATCCACCCGCCGCCCGACGCCGTCCCGTCGAGTGGGTGAACGGTACACGTACAGCTCCCCATGTGTCCGTATGGTGGACGTGACATGTCATGGGGTGGGACGCGCAGTAAGGTGCGGACATGTCTCGCAGCATCAATCTCGCAGTGATCCCCGGTGACGGTATCGGCCAGGAGGTCGTGGCCCAGGGCCTCAAGGTCCTCAACGCTGTTCTCCCGCAGGATGTGAAGCTGGAGACCAAGGAGTACGACCTCGGCGCCCGGCGCTGGCACCGTACCGGCGAAACCCTTCCGGACGCGGAGCTGGCAGCCCTCAAGGGCCACGACGCCATCCTGCTCGGCGCGATCGGTGACCCCTCCGTGCCCTCCGGTGTGCTGGAGCGCGGGCTCCTGCTGAAGCTGCGGTTCGCCTTCGACCACTTCATCAACCTGCGGCCGTCGAAGCTGTTCCCGAACACCGCGACCCCGCTGGCCGGCCGTCCGGACATCGACTTCGTCGTCGTCCGCGAAGGCACCGAGGGCCCGTACACGGGCAACGGCGGTTCGCTGCGCACCGGTACGCCGGCCGAGGTCGCCACCGAGGTCAGCGTGAACACCGCGTACGGCGTCGAGCGCGTCGTCCGTGACGCCTTCGAGCGGGCGAACTCCCGCCCGCGCAAGAAGCTGACGCTGGTTCACAAGAACAACGTCCTCGTGTACGCGGGCCACATGTGGAAGAACATCTTCGACCGGGTCGCGACCGAGTACCCCGAGGTCACCACCGACTATCTGCACGTCGACGCCGCGACGATCTTCTTCGTCACCCAACCGGAGCGCTTCGACGTCATCGTTACCGACAACCTCTTCGGTGACATCCTCACCGACCTCGCCGCTGCCGTGACCGGCGGCATCGGCCTGGCCGCGTCCGGCAACATCAACCCGACGGGCACCTTCCCGTCGATGTTCGAGCCGGTTCACGGCTCTGCCCCCGACATCGCGGGCCAGGGCAAGGCCGACCCGACCGCCACGGTTCTCTCCGTCGCCCTCCTGCTGCGCCACCTCGGCTACGAGGCCGAGGCCGTGCGCATCGAGGACGCCGTCTCCGCCGACCTCGCGGAGCGCGACGGTGCGACGACCCGTACGACCGATCAGATCGGCGACGCGCTCGCGGTACGAGTAGCGAGCTGACCCGACGACTTTGTTTCGAAGCCGCCGGGTCGCAATCGCACCCGGCGGCTTCTCCTGTGCGGCCCCGGGTGCAACCATCGACCACGGACCGCATTCGCGTCATTTCGTGCACGGCCACCCGGGAGCGATAATCGAACGGGGCCGTAGCTCGCACTGAAGCTCGGACGTCCTAGCACCTGCCCGGCAGGAGCGGCGCGAGCGCGGTCCAACACACACGACGTGAAGGACACGCACTCATGACGACGCCCACGATCGAGCTCAAGCCCTCCTCGAATCCGCTGTCCGACGCGGAGCGCGAGGCGATCCTGGTCAAGCCCGGATTCGGCCGCTACTTCACCGATCACATGGTGACGATCAAGTGGACCGAAGGCCGCGGCTGGCACGACGCCCAGCTCGTCCCGTACGCACCGCTGTCGATCGACCCCGCCAACATGACCCTGCACTACGCGCAGGAGATCTTCGAGGGCCTCAAGGCCTACCGCCAGCCCGACGGCTCGGTCGCCACGTTCCGTCCCGAGGCCAACGCCAAGCGCTTCCAGGCGTCCGCGCAGCGGCTCGCCATGCCGGAACTGCCCGTCGAGACGTTCATCGCGGCCTGTGACGCGCTCGTCCAACAGGACAAGGCATGGGTTCCGACGCACGGCGGCGAGGAGTCGCTCTACCTGCGCCCGTTCATGATCGCGACCGAGGTCGGTCTCGGGGTGAAGCCCGCCAACGAGTACCTGTTCCTGGTCATCGCCTCGCCCGCCGGCGCGTACTTCCCCGGTGGCGTCAAGCCGGTCTCGATCTGGCTCTCGGAGAACCGGGTGCGGGCCGTCCCCGGCGGCATGGGCGACGCCAAGACCGGCGGCAACTACGCCGCGTCCCTGCTCGCCCAGGCCGAGGCCACCGCGAAGGGCTGCGACCAGGTCGCGTACCTCGACGCGGTCGAGCACAAGTGGGTCGAGGAGCTCGGCGGGATGAACCTGTACTTCGTGTACGGGAACAAGATCATCACCCCGGCCCTGACCGGCTCGCTGCTCGCCGGCGTCACCCGTGACTCGCTGCTCAAGGTCGCCCGCGACCTCGGCTACGAGTCCGAGGAGGGCCGCGTCTCGATCGACCAGTGGCGGGCCGACACCGAGAACGGCACCCTCACCGAGGTCTTCGCCTGCGGCACCGCCGCCGTCATCACCCCCGTCGGCACCGTCAAGTCCGCGGGCGGCGAGTGGGCCCAGAGCGACGGCGTGCCCGGCGAGGTCACGGTGAAGCTGCGCGAGCGTCTGCTCGACATCCAGCGCGGCATCGTCGAGGACACCCACGGCTGGATGCACCCGCTCGGCTAGTGCCCCTCCCGGCCAGGGCCGGTCACGGCACTGGCCGACCTCGTCCGTCGTCCGCGCGAAGGCCGCGCCCGGTTCCGGGCGCGGCCTTCGTCGTGTGCCCGAAACGGTCGCACTGTTGGAGCGCTGCTCAAAAGTGACGCGATCGAACTTTTGCTCACCCCTGTCTCACGGTTAGAGTGCTGCTCTAAACAGGAGGTGTTCTGGCGTGCGACTGACCCCGACGGAACGTGACCGGTTGCTGCTGTTCAGTGCCGCCGAACTGGCTCGGGCCCGCCGCGCCCGAGGGCTGAGGCTGAACGTGCCCGAGGCGACCGCTCTGATCGCGGACACGGTCTGCGAGGCGGCCCGCGACGGGCGCAGGCTCGCGGAGGCCATCGCGGCGGGGCGGTCCGTGCTCGGCCCCGACGACGTGCTGCCCGGGGTCGCCGACGTCGTCACCGAGGTCCATGTGGAGGCCGTCTTCGACGACGGTTCGCGGCTCGCCGTCGTCTCCCGGCCCCTGGGCGACGGGCTCGGCGACGAGGCGCCCGGCGCCGTCGTCCCCGGCCCCGCCACGCCCGAGCCGGAGCCCGCGGCGCGGCTGACCGTCCACAACACGGCGACCGTCCCGGTCTCCGTCACGTCGCACTTCCACTTCTTCGAGGCCAACCCGCGGCTCGACTTCGACCGGGCCGCGGCGTACGGGATGCGGCTGTGCGTCCCCGCCGGATCCTCCGTCCGCTTCGGGCCGGGGGAGTCGGTCGAGGTCGGTCTCGTGCCCATCGGCGGTGACCGGATCGCCGTCGGGTTCGCCGGTCTGGTGGACGGGCCGCTGGACGCGCCCGGCGCACGCGAGGAGGCCCTGCGGCGCGCAGCGGCCTGTGGATATCTGGGAGCCGAGCGATGAGCATCGATCCGTACGAGTACGCCTCCGTGCACGGCCCGCGCGCCGGGGACCGGGTCAGACTCGGTGACTCCGGGCTGACCGTCCGCGTGGAGTCCGACGCGCAGCGGTACGGCGAGGAGTTCCTCGCCGGATTCGGCAAGACCGCCCGCGACGGGCTGCACCTCAAGGCCGCGGCCGTCCGGGACACCTGTGACGTCGTCATCAGCAATGTGCTGGTCATCGACGCCGTGCAGGGCATCCGCAAGGTCTCGATCGGTATCCGCGAGGGCCGGATCGCGGCCATCGGACGGGCCGGCAATCCCGACACGCTCGATGGCGTCGACGTCGTCGTCGGTACGGGGACGACCATCGTCTCCGGTGAGGGAATGATCGCGACGGCGGGCGCCGTCGACACCCATGTCCATCTGCTCTCGCCACGGATCATGGAGGCCTCGCTCGCCTCCGGCGTCACCACGATCATCGGCCAGGAGTTCGGCCCGGTCTGGGGTGTCGGCGTCAACTCGCCGTGGGCCCTGCGCCACGCCTTCAACGCCTTCGACGCCTGGCCGGTCAACATCGGCTTCCTGGGCCGCGGATCGTCCTCCCACCGGGCCCCGCTGGTCGAGGCGCTCGCGGAGGGCGGGGCCTGCGGCTTCAAGGTCCACGAGGACATGGGCGCCCACACCCGTGCCCTGGACACCGCGCTGCGGGTCGCCGAGGAGCACGACGTGCAGGTCGCCCTGCACAGCGACGGGCTGAACGAGTGCCTGTCGGTCGAGGACACCCTGCGGGTCCTGGAGGGCCGCACCATCCACGCCTTCCACATCGAGGGCTGCGGCGGCGGTCACGTCCCCAACGTCCTGAAGATGGCGGGCGTCGAGAACGTCATCGGCTCGTCCACCAATCCGACGCTGCCCTTCGGCCGGGACGCCGTCGCCGAGCACTACGGGATGATCGTCTCCGTACACGACCTCAAGACGGACCTGCCGGGCGACGCGGCCATGGCCCGCGACCGCATCCGCGCCGGGACGATGGGCGCCGAGGACGTCCTGCACGACCTGGGTGCCATCGGCATCACCTCCTCCGACGCGCAGGGCATGGGACGGGCCGGCGAGACGGTGCGCCGCACCTTCGCGATGGCCGGGAAGATGAAGGCCGAGCTCGGCCCGATGGACGGCGACGGCCCCGCGGACGACAACGCCCGGGTGCTGCGCTACATCGCGAAGCTCACCATCAACCCCGCCATCGCCCACGGCCTCTCGCACGAGATCGGCTCCATCGAGACCGGCAAGCTCGCCGACATCGTGCTGTGGCGTCCGGAGTTCTTCGGCGCGAAACCACAGCTCGTGCTGAAGTCCGGCTTCCCGGCGTACGGGGTCACCGGCGACCCGAACGCCGCCACCGACACCTGCGAACCCCTCGTCCTCGGGCCGCAGTTCGGGGCGTACGGAGCCACCGCGGCCGATCTCTCCGTGGCCTTCGTCTCGCAGGCCGCCACGCAGCTCGGCGCCGACCAGATGCCCACGCGCCGACGCCGCGTCGGGGTGCGCGGCACCCGCGGCATCGGCCCCGGCGACCTCGTCCACAACTCCCGCACCGGAGAGGTCGCCGTGGACGCCCGCAGCGGCCTGGTCACCCTGGACGGCGATCCGCTGCGCTCCGAGCCCGCCGACTCCGTCTCCCTCAACCGTCTCTACTTCCTCTGACGCCCCCCTAGGACACTTCATGACCTTCCGCATGCCGCCCGAGTGGGCCCCGCACGAACGCACCTGGATGGCCTGGCCGGGCCCCAACCCCACCTTCGACACCGACGCCGAACTGGACGAGGCGCGCGCCGCCTGGGCCACCGTCGCCCGCGCGGTCCGCCGCTTCGAACCCGTCACGATGGTCGTCGGCCCCGGCCAGGAGGACAGCGCCCGCGCCCTCCTCGGCCCGGACATCGAGCTGGCCGTCCGCCCGCTCGACGACGCCTGGATGCGGGACATCGGTCCCACTTTCGTCACCGACGGGCGCCGACTGGCCGCGGTCGACTGGACGTTCAACGGCTGGGGCGCCCAGGACTGGGCCCGCTGGGAGCACGACCGGCACATCGCCCGCTCCGTCGCCGAGCTCGCCGCCGTACCCGTGCACAGCTCCACGCTCGTCAACGAGGGCGGCGCCATCCACGTCGACGGCGAGGGCACCGTCCTGCTCACCGAGACCGTCCAGCTCGGCAAGGAACGCAACCCCGAGTGGAGCCGCGCGCAGGTCGAGGCCGAGATCCACGCCCGGCTCGGCACCGAGAAGGCCATCTGGCTGCCCCGCGGGCTAGCCGGTGACTACGGGATGTACGGCACCCTCGGTCATGTCGACATCGTCGCCGCCTTCGTCCGCCCCGGCACGGTCGTCGCCCATGTCCAGCCGGACCCGGCCCACCCCGATCACGAGATCACCCGGGAGACCGTCCGCGTCCTGCGCGCCGCGACCGACGCCAGGGGCCGCTCCCTCAACGTCGTGGAGGTCCTGGCACCCACCGTGCTGGAGGCCGACGGCGAGTGGGTCGACTACTCCTACATCAATCACTACCTCTGCAACGACGGCGTGATCCTCTGCGCCTTCGACGACCCGCGCGACAAGGAAGCGGCGGCCGTCTTCGGCGAGCTGTTCCCCGACCGTACGGTGACCCTCGTCGACGCACGTACGATCTTTGCCGGCGGTGGAGGCATCCACTGCATCACCCAGCAGCAGCCGAAGGTCTGAACCGTGCCCCCCGCTCCACGCCGTCGCAACACCGCCCCGCCCCGCGAGGAACTGCTGGCCGCCGCCATGGCCACCATCGCCGAACGGGGTCTGGACGGCCTCACGATGGCCGGTCTCGGCCGTGAGGTCGGCATGAGCAGCGGACATCTCCTCTACTACTTCCGCACCAAGGACGAGCTGCTGCTCCAGGCCCTGGAGTGGAGCGAGGGACGGCTCGGCGCACAGCGGCGCACCCTGCTGTCCGGGCGGGTGACGGTGCGCGAACGGCTGGACGCGTACATCGATCTGTACCTTCCCGACGGTCACCGCGATCCGCACTGGACGCTCTGGCTGGAGGTCTGGAACCGTTCGCGGAGCGCGGACGACGACGCACGCGCCCGGCAGGCCGCGATCGAGGGCGCCTGGCACCGCGACCTGGTGGCGCTGCTGGCCGAGGGCGCCTCGCGCGGCGAGTTCCGCACGGTCGACGCCGAGCGGTTCGCGACCCGGCTGCGCGCCCTGCTCGACGGGTTCAGCGTCCATGTCGCCGTCGGCATCCCCGGCACCGGACGCTCCCAAGTTCTCGAACAGGTCAGGGAGTTCATCGACGATTCGCTCATCGCCGATCAGCCGCACCCACCGCGGTGAACGAAACGTACGTAAGTACGCGTGATCGTTGCCCGCCCGGCCCTTGTTGTGCTCCCGCCCGTTCGGGCACGGTGACGGACCATGGGACGAGAGCAGTGGAAGAAGATCTGGGTCGGCTCGGCGGGCAACATGGTCGAGTGGTTCGACTGGTTCGTGTACGCGACCTTCGCGGTCTACTTCGCGGATTCGTTCTTCCCCGAAGGCAATGAGACCGCCAATCTCATGAACACCATGGGCATCTTCGCCGTCGGCTTCTTCATGAGGCCGGTCGGCGGCTGGATGCTCGGCCGCATCGGTGACCGCAGGGGCCGCAAGGCGGCGCTCACCCTCACCGTCACCCTCATGTCGGCCTCCGCGATCCTCATCGCCGTCGCGCCGACGTACGACGTCGCCGGATACGGCGGGGTCGCCGTCCTGCTGGTGGCCAGGCTGCTCCAGGGCCTCTCCGTCGGGGGCGAGTACGCCGCCAGCGCCACCTATCTGACCGAGGCGTCCGCGCCCCACCGGCGCGGCTTCGCCTCCAGCTTCCAGTACGTGTCCATGACCGCGGGCCAGCTCATCGGCCTCGGCCTCCAGATCGTCCTGCAGCGCAACATGTCCGACGCGGCGCTGCACAGCTGGGGCTGGCGCATCCCGTTCATCGTCGGTGCGCTCGGCGCCGCGGTCGTCTTCTATCTGCGCCGCTCCATGCTGGAGACCGAGGTGTACGCGGAGTCCGGCGCCGCCGAGCAGGCGGACCGCGGCACGCTGAAGGCGCTGTGGCAGCACAAGCGCGAGGCGTTCCTGGTGATGGCGCTGACCATGGGCGGGACCGTGGCGTACTACACGTACACGACGTACCTCACCAAGTTCCTCTCCAAGAGCGCGGGCATGGAGAAGTCCACCGCCTCGCTCGTCAGCTTCTGCGCCCTGTTCGTCTTCATGTGCATCCAGCCCCTGGCCGGTCTGCTCTCCGACCGGATCGGCCGCCGCCCGCTGCTGATCACCTTCGCGATCGGCTCCACCTTCCTGACCGTGCCGATCATGACGATGCTCAGGCACGCCGGCACCTTCTGGCCCGCCTTCGGCCTGGCGCTGCTCGCCCTGGTCGTCGTCACCGGGTACACCTCGATCAACGCCTGTGTGAAGGCCGAACTCTTCCCGACCGGCGTCCGGGCCCTGGGCGTCGCCCTCCCGTACGCCATCGCCAACGCGCTCTTCGGCGGCACCGCCGAATACGTGGCGCTCTGGTTCAAGAAGGCGGGCGTCGAGTCCGGCTTCTACTGGTACGTGGCGGGCTGCGCCGCGGTCTCCCTGGTCGTCTACCTGACCATGCGCGAGACCCGCGACATCGACCTGGGCCGGGTCGGCGCCGACGAGTCCGCGCACGGGCGGACGGAACCGTCCGGCGCGACGAGTGCGACGCCCGCATCCTGAGACGGGGCACGGCACGGAGGCGGCCCTGTGCAAGACTGCTTCCGTGCCCTCGTTCGTCATGATTATTGGCAACAGGCGCGCCGGTCCGCAGTGACCGTCCGTACCACCATGTACGGCACGGCCACCGTGCCCCAGACCCGCGCGCAGACCTCTCGCACCCGCGAGGGGTTTTTTCGTTTTCCGGCCCTCACCTCGGCCGGGACGAGGCGCGCGGGATGATGGGGGCAAGTGGAGCCTGAACGTCCGGATCCACTCATCCGACAGGAGTCAGACCAGCATGACCACCAAGGCCAAGGCCACCGACGACAGTTTCCATGTCTTCGACACCACGCTGCGCGACGGCGCCCAGCGTGAAGGCATCAACCTGACGGTCGCGGACAAGCTGACCATCGCCCGGCACCTGGACAACTTCGGCGTGGGCTTCATCGAGGGAGGCTGGCCCGGCGCCAACCCCCGCGACACCGAGTTCTTCGCCCGCGCCCAGCGGGAGATCGAGTTCGAGAACGCTGAGCTGGTCGCCTTCGGCGCGACCCGCAGGGCCGGCGGCAAGGCATCCGAGGACCCGCAGGTCAAGGCGTTGCTGGAGTCCGGCGCCCCCGTGATCACGCTGGTCGCGAAGTCCCACGACCGTCATGTGGAGCTCGCGCTGCGCACCACCCTCGAAGAGAACCTGGAGATGGTCCGCGACACCGTCTCCTTCCTCCGCGAGCAGGGCCGCCGGGTCTTCGTGGACTGCGAGCACTTCTTCGACGGCTACCGCGCCAATCCCGAGTACGCGAAGTCCGTCGTCCGCGTCGCCCACGAGGCCGGCGCCGACGTCGTGATCCTCTGCGACACCAACGGCGGCATGCTTCCCGCCCAGGTCCAGGCCGTCGTCTCCACCGTGCTCGCCGACACCGGCGCCCGACTCGGCATCCATGCCCAGGACGACACCGGCTGCGCCGTCGCCAACACCCTCGCCGCCGTCGACGCGGGCGCCACCCACGTCCAGTGCACCGCCAACGGATACGGCGAGCGGGTCGGCAACGCCAACCTCTTCCCCGTCGTCGCCGCCCTGGAACTGAAGTACGGCAAGACCGTCCTGCCCGAGGGCGCCCTCGCCGACATGACCCGCGTCTCGCACGCGATCGCCGAGGTCGTCAACCTGACGCCCTCCACCCACCAGCCCTATGTGGGTGTTTCCGCCTTCGCCCACAAGGCCGGACTGCACGCCTCCGCGATCAAGGTCGACCCCGATCTGTACCAGCACATCGATCCCGCACTGGTCGGCAACACCATGCGGATGCTGGTCTCCGACATGGCCGGCCGCGCCTCCATCGAGCTCAAGGGCAAGGAGCTCGGCATCGACCTCGGCGGCGACCGCGAACTCGTCGGCCGGGTCGTCGAGCGCGTCAAGGAACGCGAGCTCAAGGGCTACACGTACGAGGCCGCCGACGCCTCCTTCGAGCTGCTGCTGCGCGCCGAGGCCGAGGGGCGGGTACGCCGCTACTTCCGCACCGAGTCCTGGCGCGCCATCGTCGAGGACCGCCCCGACGGCACGCACGCCAACGAGGCGACCGTGAAGCTCTGGGCCAAGGGCGAGCGCATCGTCGCCACCGCCGAGGGCAACGGCCCGGTCAACGCGCTCGACCGGGCTCTGCGCGTCGCCCTGGAGCGGATCTACCCGCAGCTCGCCAAGCTGGAGCTGGTCGACTACAAGGTCCGCATCCTCGAAGGCCGCACCGGCACCGAGTCCACCACCCGAGTCCTCATCACCACGGGCGACGGCAACGGCGACTGGGCGACGGTCGGCGTCGCGGAGAACGTCATCGCGGCGTCCTGGCAGGCGCTGGAGGACGCCTACACGTACGGGCTGCGCCGGGCCGGGATCGAGCCGACGGAGTAGACGGCGTTCGTCCTCGGTCGTCGGACGCGCCCGGGACCGGGCCCGTCCGACGACCGAGGACCCCGTCCTACTGCAGGCGCCACTTCTGGTTGGCCGCCCCCGTGCATGTCCAGATCTGGGCGCGGGCCCCGTTCGCCGTCGACCGGTCGGTGATGTCCAGGCACTTGTCCGCGGCCGTGTTGACGATGTCGCCCGTGGACGCGTCGTACCTCCAGCGCTGCGCCCCCGACCCGTTGCAGGTGTACAGCTGGACCTTCGCCCCGTCCGCCGTCGAGCCGGAGGTCACGTCCAGGCAGGCGCCCAGCGCCCGGATCGAGCCGTCCGCCGCGACCGTCCAGCGCTGGGCGGCCGTCCCGTTGCAGTCCCAGAGCTGGACGGCCGTGCCGTCCGCGCCGCTGCCGCCCGCCGTGTCGAGGCACTTGCCCGCCGCGCCGGAGAAGACGCCCGAGGTGCCACCGGAGCCCGACTGCGTACCCGACCAGGTGAAGGTCGCCGAGGTGCGGGCCGGCAGCTGGTAGCCGAACTTCTGGCCACCCCAGTCGACCGTGATCTGCTGCGCCGAGGCGGAGCCGTTGTAGGCGATCAGCGCCTTGGAACCGTCCGGGTTGCGCCAAGCGACATTGGGCACGGCCGAACTCGCCGTGGAGGCGATCCGGGCAGCGCCGGGGCGGACGAACTTCGTCAGGTGGCCCATCGTGTAGTACTCGATGTTGTAGTCGACCTGACCGCTCCTGCTGTCCCCGTCGTGCACGGTGATCAGGCCGTCGCAGGTGCCGCAGCCGCCGTTGTGCGGGCCGCGGTTCTGGTCCACGGCGAGGGACCACTTGGTCACCGACTTCGCCCAGTTGCGGGTGTAATCGATGATGTTCAGCATGTCCTCGCGCTGCTGGTCGGCTATCCAGGTGCCGCCGGAGTGCTCGGTCTGGAAGGCGTCCATCGACGGGTACTGGTCGTGCACCGCGGTCTGCTTGGCGATGTCACCGCCGTAGCCGTGCCAGGCAACCCCGCCGAAGTTGGGGTGGCTGCGCACCGCCGGGTCGTCCACGGTGGCCGCCGCGTACGCGTCGTAGGTGTCCCAGTTCCAGTCGTGGGCCAGGACCTTGGTCGCGAGCCCCGCCGACCGGAGCTTCGGCAGCAGTTCGTTCTTGGTGAAGTACGCGAGGCCCGAGCCGTTCCAGCTCATCGACGGATAGCCCGAGCAGCAGGTCGGCTCGTTCTGCGCGGTGACGTAGTCGACCGGGACGCCCCGGTCGCGGTAGGCCTGGAGGTACTTGACGAAGTAGTCGGCGTAGGTGCCGTAGTTCTCGGCCTTCAGCCAGCCTCCGTTGAGCTGGCCGCTGTCCTTCATCCAGGCCGGGGCCGTCCACGGCGAGGCCACCGTCGTCAGCGCCGGGTTGAGCTGCCTGGCCTGTGCGGTGAGCGGGAGAACGTCCTCCAGATCGTGTGCGATCGAGAACTTGGCGAGCGTGGGATCGCTCTGGCCGGACGGTACGTCGTCGTAGGTGTAGCCGTACCTCGCCAGGTCCGAGCCGCCCATGGGATTGCGTACGAAGGACAGTCCGATGCCTTCGGTGGGGGAGAACAGCTTCTTCATCGTGGCGTCGCGGGTCGCCTGGGTGAGCGCCCCGCTGCTCTTCATCAGGTACGCGGCCGTGTCCGTGAAGGAGGCGCCGCCGCCGGTGAAGGTCTGGTAGCGGGTGTTCTCGTCGACCGTGATGTTCGTGCCGCTGCCGCCGTTCCCGGCGACGAACGAGACCGGGGCCTGGGCTTCGAGGCCGCGCGTGACATGACGGCCACCGGAATCGTCGGTGCTGGTCAGAGCGATGTTCACGGTCTCGCCGGCGGCCTGGGCCGTACCGGAGGCGAGTCCGGTGAGACCGGCCGCCGCGAGCACGGCGGCGAGCAGGGCGCGTGCGGCTCTTCCTGATCGGATCATGGGCTGTTGCCTTCCTCGGCAGAGGTGTGGGGGAGTAGCCGTCGATCGAGGCGAGAGTGAACTGCTCCTGGATGGCCGCGTCAAGAGGGTGTGCGTTCAGAACCTGAAGACACAACTCGTCCCGCCTGCGCCGGAGATCGGTACGGACCAATGTCGGCGTGAAGTATTGACGGCACTGTTCCGGCGGGGTTAACTCACGCCCCAACGCCGGTACCGGTTCCGGAACCGGTTGCGGTACCGGTTCCAGCACTCCTGCCCTGCCCCGTCATGTCCTGTCCCGGAGGCCCCCGATGCGTGTCACCATCGCCGATGTCGCCCGTGAGGCCGGCGTCAGCAAGACGACCGTGTCAAGGGTCATCAACACCAAGGGCGAAGTGGACGGTTCGACGGCCGCCCGCGTTCGGGAAGTGATCGAGCAGCTCGGCTATGTGCCCAGTTCGGGTGCCGTCGGACTGGCCCGCGGCAGCAGCCGTACGGTCGGCATGCTGGTGCCCTCGCTCACCTGGCCGTGGATGGGTGAGGTGCTCCAGGGCGTCGTCGACACCGTGGAGGCCGCCGACTACGGGCTGCTGCTCTTCACCTGCAACCGCGGTGCCGAGTCCGTGGAGCGCTTCACCAGCCAGGTGTCGGCGCGCGCCTTCGACGGGCTCGTCGTCGTCGAACCCGAGAACACCCTCGACCATCTCACCGCGCTGCACCGGGGCGGTCTGCCGATCGTGCTGATCGACGACCGCGGCCACCACCCCGAATTCCCCTCCGTCGTGACCACCAACCGCGAAGGAGGCGCTTGTGCGGCCCGTCATCTGCTGGCCGCCGGACGCACCAGACCCCTGGTCGTCACCGGGCCCCAGAACTTCGGCTGCGTACGCGACCGGCTGGACGGATTCCGTACGGTCCTGCCCACCGAGCTCGTCGTCCACGGGGACTTCACCGAACGCTGCGGCCGACTGGCCGTGGAGCAACTCCTTTCCTCCGGCGTCGAGTTCGACTCGGTCTTCGCCCACAACGACATCAGCGCGGCGGGCGTGCTGCGGGCGTTGCGTGCGGCCGGGCGGTCCGTGCCGGACGACATCGCCGTGATCGGCTTCGACGACATCCCGATGGCCGAGCACACCGAACCACCGCTGACCACCGTGCGCCAGCCCACCCGGCAGATGGGTGAGACGGCGGCGCGGATGCTGCTCTCCCGCCTCGGTGGCACGAGCGCGTCCGACGCACCGGTCGTGCTGCCCACCGAACTGGTCGTGCGCCGCTCGGCGCCGTAGCGGGGGGGGGGGGCCCCCCCCCCCCCCCCCCCCCCCCCCCCCCCCCCCCCCCGCCCCCCCCCCCCCGCCCCCCCCCCCCCCCCCCCCCCCCCCCCCCCCCCCCACCCCCCCCCCCCCCCCCCCCCCCCCCCCCCCCCCCCCCCCCCCCCCCCCCCCCCCCGCCCCNNNNTTTGTTTTTTGGGGGGGGGGGGGGGCCCCCCCCCGGCGGGGGGGGGCCCCCCCCCGGGGGGGGGGGGGGGGGGGGGGGGGGGGGGGGGGGGGGGCGCCCCCCCCCCCCCCCGCCTCTCCGCAAGCTCCCCGTGCGCCGTCCGTCGCCACCTGCACCACCGGCGCCGTCCGCATCACCGGCACCGCCTGTACCACCGGCGCTGTCCGCACCGTCCGCATCACCGGCACCACCCGTACCACCTGCACCTCTGCACCACTGGCACCGCCTGTACCACCTGCCCCGTCTGCACCACCGGCACTACTTGCACCGCCCCGTACCGCCTGTACCCGGCGCGCCGAGCGCTGCCCATCACCCGGATCTCCCAGACCCGCAGTCCCTCATGGAGTCGCCATGTCCGCACGACGTCACGCCACGCTGAGAGCGCTCTCACTCGCTACCGCCGTGGTCGCGCTCGCCGCCGGTTGCTCGTCCGCCAACTCCGGTGCCAACAAAGGGGGCGGTGCCTCCGGCGTGCTGACCCTGGGCAAGCCGGACGGACCGCAGACCAACAACAGCAACCCGTTCCTGAGCACCTCGGCCGGTGCGACGCTCGGCTACCGCTTCATGATCTACGAGCCGCTGGCGATGACGAACCAGATCCGGCCCGCGGACAAGGCCGCCCCGTGGCTGGCGACCGACTGGAAGTGGGAGTCGAACTTCACCAAGGTCACCTTCTCCCTCGACCCCGAGGCCAAGTGGGCCGACGGCAAGCCGCTGACCGCCGACGACGTCGCGTACACCTTCGACCTCCTGAAGAAGCACCCGGCGCTCAACGGCAACGGCATCCCGTTCGACGGGGTCGAGGTGCAGGGCAAGACGGTCGTCCTGACGTTCAAGGACTCCCAGTACGTCAACCAGAACAAGATCATCCAGCAGTTCATCGTGCCCAAGCACATCTGGGAAGGCGTCAAGAACCCGGAGACCTGGCCCAACCGCACGCCGGTCGGCTCGGGCCCGTACAAGCTCAAGAGCTTCACCCCGCAGACCACCACGCTGACCGCCACGCCCACGTACTGGAAGGGCGCGACCAAGGTCAAGGAGCTTCGCTACACCGCGTACAACGACAACAGCGCGGCGACGACGGCGCTGGCGAGCGGCAAGGTCGAGTGGTCGTTCGTCTTCATGCCGAACTACAAGCAGCTGTTCATCAGCAAGGACCCCAAGAACCACAAGCTGTGGTTCCCGTCCGGGCTCGGCATCCACGGACTGTGGTTCAACACCGCCCGCAAGCCGTTCGACAACCCGGCGCTGCGCAAGGCCATGGCCATGGTCGTCGACCGCAAGGCCATCTACACCCAGGCCGAGGCGACGCTCTACCCGGAGATCACCAACCCGACCGGTATCCCGCTGCCCGCCGGTGAGTCCTTCCTCGCGCCCGAGTACAAGAGCGCCACCACCGCACCGGACGTGGCCGGGGCCAAGAAGATCCTCAGCGACGCAGGGTTCAAGCTCAGCGGCGGGGTACTGAAGGACCCGAGCGGCAAGCCGGTGCGACTCACCTTCACCGACCCGGCCGGCTGGAACGACTACATCACCGGGCTGGCGATCATCAAGGACAACATCAAGCAGCTCGGCATCGAGGCCAAGGTCAAGACGCAGACCGCGGAGGCCTGGGGCGCGGACGTGGCCAACGGGAACTTCGACGCCACCCTGCACTGGACCAACAGCGGCGCCACCCCGTACGACATGTACCAGAACATCATGGACGGCGCGTTGCTCCAGCCCGTGGGCAAGGCGTCCCAGCTCGGCAACTTCGGCCGCTTCAAGAACGACGAGGCCACCAAGGCACTCAAGGACTTCGCCAACGCCACCGAGGACTCCGCCCGGACCACGGCCATGAACACCCTGCAGAAGATCATGGTCGAGCAGGCTCCGATGATCCCGACGGCCGCCGCCCCCATCGGAGCCGAGTACTCCACGAAGAACTGGGTGGGCTGGCCCACCGAGGCCGACCCGTACGCCCCGCCGCAGCACACCCAGCCGTCCGCGCTGCAGATCGTGCTGAAGCTCAAGCCCGCCAAGTAGAGCCAGGGATACGGGACACAGGGACCGGCCATGTCAGAACAGCCCACGAAGAACCACGTCGTGCTCGAAGCACGCGGAGTCACCAAACACTTCCCCGTACGGCGCACCGGACGCGATCTCGTCACCGGCAGGCGCCGCACCGTCCACGCCGTCGACGACGTCTCGCTGCGACTGCGGCGCGGCACCGTCACGGCGCTGGTGGGGGAGTCGGGCTCCGGGAAGTCCACCGTCGCCAGGCTGCTCGCCCAGCTGTATCCGCTCTCCGGGGGCGAGATCCGACTGGACGGCACGGCGGTGAAGGCCGGACGCGGCCGGTCCTTCCGCGCGTACGTACGCCGGGTCCAGCTCATCTTCCAGGACCCGTTCGCCTCGCTGAACCCGGTGCACACCGTGCGCTACCACCTCACCCGCGCGCTGAGGATCCACGGGCGGGCGGGCAGCGGTGAGGAGGAACTGGAACAGCGTCTGACCGCTCTGCTGAACCGTGTCCAGCTGACCCCTGCGCACCAGTACCTGGACAAGTTCCCGCACGAGCTGTCGGGGGGACAGCGCCAGCGCGTGGCCATCGCCCGCGCGCTCGGCGCCGATCCCCAGGTCCTGCTCGCCGACGAGCCCGTCTCGATGCTGGACGTATCGATCCGGCTCGGGGTGCTCAATCTGCTCAAGGACCTCAAGGACCGGCTGCACCTCGCGATCCTCTACATCACCCACGACATCGCCTCGGCCCGCTACTTCGCGGACACCACGCTGGTCATGTACGCGGGCCGGATCGTCGAGGGGGGTGACAGCGAGACCGTCACCCAGCGCCCCGCCCACCCCTACACCCAGCTCCTCACCGCCTCGGCGCCCGACCCGGACCGGGTGGTCGCCGAGGCGGAGCAGGAGGAGACCGGAAGCGGCGAACCGCCCTCGCTCATCGCCCCGCCCGCCGGCTGCCGCTTCCATCCCCGCTGTCCCAAGGCGATGGAGCGCTGCCGTACCGAACCGCCGCCGCGCTTCGACCTCGCGGACGGCCAGTGGGCGGCCTGCTGGCTGTACGCGGACGACGGCGACGCCCACCGGGCAGGCGACGACACCCACCGCACCGACGACGGCGGCACCCACCGAGCCGGCGGCGACGACACCCACCGGAAGGAGACCGCGAAATGAAGTACCTGCTGCAGCGGCTCGCCTTCTACCTGGTCACCGCCTGGGCCGCGATCACCATCAACTTCCTGATCCCGCGCATGATGCCCGGCGACCCCGTCCAGGCGCTCATCTCCCGCTTCCAGGGCCAGCTCGACACCAACGCCGTCAACTCGCTCAAGGCGCTCTTCGGCCTCGACAAGCAGCAGTCGCTCTGGCAGCAGTACACCGACTACTGGTCGCATCTGCTCGACGGCGACCTCGGGCTCTCCTTCACCTTCTTCCCGACACCGGTCAGCGAGGTGATCGCCCAGTCGCTGCCGTGGACACTCGCGCTCGTCGGAGTCACCACCCTGATCAGCTTCGTGCTCGGCACCGGCATCGGGGTGTTCACCGGCTGGCGGCGCGGCTCCTGGATGGACAGCCTGCTGCCCGTCACCACTTTCATCTCGGCCATCCCGTACTTCTGGCTGGGGCTCATCGCCATCGCGCTGTTCGCCGTGAAGTGGCCGCTCTTCCCGGCCGCGGGAGGCTACGACAGTTCGCTCGTGCCTGCCTTCGACTGGCCGTTCGTCTCCAGCGCGCTCTACCACGCGGCGCTGCCCGGCCTCACCATCGTGCTCAGCGCCATGGCCGGCTGGATCCTCGGCATGCGGAACATGATGGTGACGGTCTCCTCGGAGGACTACGTCATGGTCGCCCAGGCCAAGGGGCTCTCCGAGCGCCGGGTGATGTTCGGGTACGCCGCACGCAACGCGATCCTCCCCAACATCTCCGGCTTCGCCCTGTCGCTGGGCTTCATCGTCGGCGGCACGCTGCTGGTGGAGATGGTCTTCTCCTACCCCGGCATCGGCTACCAGCTCTTCCAGGGCGTGGGCGCCAAGGACTACCCCCTGATGCAGGGCGTCTTCCTGATCATCACGCTCTCCGTCCTCGCGGCGAACCTCCTCGCCGACGTGCTCTACATGGTCCTCGACCCCCGTACAAGAAGGGAGGCCTAGGACATGGCCGTCACCGCTGCCGAGGCCGCCGTGATCGACGCGACCGAGACCCCGGCCCCCAGCAGACGCCGCCTGCGCTTCCTGCGCGGCCGCAAGACCGTCATCGGCCTCGGCATCCTGTCGTTCTTCGTCGTGATCGCGGTCATCGGGCCGTGGATCGCACCGTACGACCCGGACACCATGAGCAACGAACTGCTCCAACCGCCTTCCGGCGCGCACTGGTTCGGCACCACGCAGACCGGTCAGGACGTGCTCTCCCAGATCCTCGTCGGCACCCGGGGCGTCCTCGTCGTCGGCTTCGTCGCCGGGATCTTCGCGACGATCCTGTCCGTACTGGTCGGGGTCAGCGCCGGCTTCCTCGGCGGCACGGCCGACGAACTGCTCTCGGTGCTCTCCAACGTCTTCCTGGTCATCCCCGGACTGCCGCTGATCATCATCATCGCCAGCTTCGTCTCGGACACGGGCGACCTGCTCATCGCCACCGTCATCGCCTTCACCTCATGGGCGTGGGGCGCACGGGTGCTGCGCGCCCAGACGCTGTCGCTGCGCCGCCGGGACTACGTCGAAGCGGCCCGCGCCACCGGCGAGTCCACCTGGCGGATCATCTTCTTCGAGGTCCTGCCGAACCTGACGGCCGTCATCGCCTCCGGCTTCGTCGGCACGGTCATCTTCGCGATCCTCTCCGAGATCACCCTCGCCTTCATCGGCGTGGCCGACATCTCCAACTGGAACTGGGGGACCGTTCTGTTCTGGGCGCAGTCCAACCAGGCCCTGGCCCAGGGCGCGTGGTGGTGGTTCGTCCCCGCCGGGCTCTGCATCGCCCTGCTCGGCATGTCGCTCTCCCTGATCAACTTCGGCATCGACGAGTTCGTCAACCCGCGCCTGCGTACGGAGACCGGCGCATCCCGGAAGGTCCGGATGCGGGTCGGCTTCACCCCCGTGGCGCGCGGCACGCACGATGCCGCGGCGCGCGGCACGCATGACAAGGAGACCCGCTCATGAGCAGCGAGCCCGTCCTCACCATCAGCGGCCTGAACGTGGACTACGGGACCGGGGACGACGCCGTGCACGCGCTGCGCGACATCGACCTCACGCTGCACCGGGGCGAAGTCCTGGGCCTGGCGGGCGAGTCCGGGTCCGGCAAGTCCACACTCGCGTACGCCGTCACCCGGCTGCTCTCGCCGCCCGGAGTGATCACCGGCGGCGAGGTCCACTACCGGAAGAGGGACGGCGAAACGCTCGACCTGCTGACCCTGTCGGCCGCCGAACTGCGGGCGTTCCGCTGGCAGGAGCTGTCGATCGTCTTCCAGGGCGCGATGAACTCGCTGAACCCGGTGCACACGGTTCACAGTCAGCTCACCGACGTGCTCCAGGCACACCGCCCGGAGATGAAACGGCCCGAACGGACCGCTCGCGCCAAGGAGCTGCTGGGACTCGTCGGCATCTCCGCCGACCGGCTCTCCGCCTACCCGCACCAGCTCTCCGGCGGGATGCGCCAGCGCGTGATGATCGCGATGGCTCTCGCGCTGGAGCCCGAGATCGTCATCATGGACGAGCCGACGACGGCCCTGGACGTCGTCATGCAGCGCCAGATCCTGCGCCAACTGGTGCGGCTCCGCGAGGAGCTGGGCTTCTCGGTCGTCTTCATCACCCACGACATCTCGCTGCTGATCGAGTTCTCCGACCGGATCGCGATCATGTACGGCGGCCGGATCGTCGAGGAGGCCGGTGCCTCCGTGATCTACCGGGACCCCCGTCACCCCTACAGCGACGGCCTGCTGCACTCCTTCCCGGCGCTGCACGGCCCGCGCCGTGAACTCACCGGCATCCCCGGCTCGCCGCCGCACCTCACCGCCATGCCCGCCGGCTGCGCCTTCCACCCCCGCTGCGGGAAGGCGCTCGACGCCTGCGCCACCCACGTCCCGGTTCTGGCCACACCCGACGGGGACGATTCGCGCGCGGTGGCCTGCTGGCTCCACCGGCCGGTCCCCGCCACCGCGGCCCCCCGCCCCTAGTGCTGTGACCGGAGAGGTTCACCGGCTCGCGACGCCCGGCAGGGCACCTCGCCGCGTTGTCGCATCACCCCAGGGCGTCCGGCACGAGGACGACGATCCTCCGCCTCGCGACGCGCCGCACCGGACGCCGCGAGCCTCCCGGCACACCTTTCCGGCCACAGCACCAGGGCCTCTCGTCGGGATCACGCCGGGCTCGCGGGGTCCGCTCCGCGATCCGGCCTGATCCCGACGAAAGACCCCAGCGACCCCACGCACACCACAGGAGACCCATGAACATCGTCACCCCCCAGGGATACGCGCGCGAGATCGCCGCCGAGGCCGTCCCCGGCCTGCCCGCCGACTTCCGCTGGGGCGTCGCCACCGCCGCCTACCAGATCGAGGGGGCCGCGGCCGAGGACGGCCGGACCCCGTCCATCTGGGACACGTACTGCAGGACGCCGGGCATGGTCGTCCGCGGCGAGAACGGCGATGTGGCCTGCGACCACTACCACCGGATGCCCGACGACGTGCGGCTGATCGCGGACCTGGGCGTCGACACCTACCGCTTCTCGCTCGCCTGGCCGCGCATCCAGCCGGGCGGTCGCGGCCCGGCGAACGCGAAGGGCCTGGACTTCTACAAGCGCCTCGTCGACGAGCTGCGGTCCAGGGACATCACCCCCTGGATCACCCTCTACCACTGGGACCTCCCGCAGGAACTGGAGGACGCGGGCGGCTGGCCGGCCCGTGACACCGCCCACCGGTTCGCCGAGTACGCCGCGCTTGCCTACGACGCGCTCGGTGACCGGGTCACGCACTGGACGACGCTGAACGAGCCCTGGTGCTCGGCCATGCTCGGTTACGCGTACGGCAACCAGGCCCCGGGCCGGAAGAACTTCGGCGACGCGATCCGGGCCGTCCACCACCTGCTCCTCGGCCACGGCCTCGCCGCGCGGAACCTCCGGGAGACGGCCGCCGCCCGCGGCAACGAGCTCGAACTGGGCATCACGCTCAACCTCGGCACCGCCACCCCCGAGACCGACAGTCACGAGGACGCCGAGGCCTGCCGCCGAGCCGATGGCATGGGCCGGCGCCTCTACCTGGACCCGCTCGTCAAGGGCGCCTATCCCGAGGACGTCGTGGCCGACCTCGCCCTGCGGAACGCCGAGCTCCCGGTCCAGGAGGGAGACCTGGAGATCATCTCCACCCCGATCGACGTCCTCGGCGTCAATTTCTACCGGGGCACCCTCTTCTCCGGCGTCACGGAGGAGGGCTCCCCGGTGGACGCCGACGGCCTGCCCGTCACCCGGGGTGTGGAGCGCGACCTGCCGCGCACCGCGATGGACTGGGAGATCACCCCCACCGCCCTCACCGACCTGCTGGTGCGCCTGGAGGAGGACTACGGGGTCCCCACGGTCGTCACCGAGAACGGTGCCGCGTTCGACGACGTCGTCGCCGAGGACGGACGGGTCCACGACGCGGACCGCACCACCTACCTCGCCGATCACATCGCCGCCGTGGCCGCGGCCCGCGCCGCGGGAGCGGATGTCCGGGGCTACTTCGCCTGGTCGCTGATGGACAACTTCGAGTGGTCCTACGGCTACGACAAGCGGTTCGGCATCGTCCGCGTCGACTACGGCACACAGGAGCGGACGCTCAAGGACAGCGCCGAGTGGTACCGCGACACGATCCGCCTCACCCGCGACGCGTAACGGCCCGGCGCACGGGGAGCCGGCCCGGGTGGGTGACCGCGCAGGGGTCACCCACCTGGGTTAGCTTCGAGATATGCGGAACAGGCTGTTCCCGATGCTGCTGGCGGGTCTGCTGCTGATCCTGTCGGCGGCCGTGCTCGCCATGGCACCGAGCGCCGCGCCCGGGGCGGTCCGCGCATCGACCGTCAACGACGTCGCGCAGGCGCTCCGCAAGGGCCCGGTCTACGTCGACCCGGCCGCCGCCGACCAGCTCTCCCCGGGCCAGGCCGCCGCCCTGACGAGGAAGATCAAGGACGCCGACAAGCCCGTGTTCGTCGCGGTGCTGCCGCGGACCCCGGCGTTCCCCGCACAGACCGTGCTGCCGACCCTGCGCACCGACACCGGCATCACCGGTGTCTACGCGGTCCGTCTCGGCAACGGGTTCAACGCGGGCGCCGACCCCCGGGTCATGCCCACCCGAGCGGTCCAGAACCTCACCGCCGCCGTGAAGACACCCGGCACGGACACCGACGCCGCGACCCAGCTCAACGCCTTCGTCGACCGCGCCGTGGAACAGGCCCGGGGCAGCGCCCCCGCCTCCTGGGGCGGATCGGCCGCGGGGAGGGGATCGTCGTCCACCGCCGGACTGATCGCCGTCGGCGCCGTCCTGGTGCTCGGCGGCGGAACGGCCTACGCGCTCGTCCGGCGCAACCGCAGGCGCAAGGAGGAGAACGAACGGGCCGCACTCGCCAAGCTCCGGGTCGTCGTGGACGAGGACATCACCGCGTACGGCGAGACGCTGGACCGTCTCGACTTCCATCCCGCCGAGGCGGGCGCCGACGACGCCATGCGCGCCGACTACGAGCGGGCGCTCGACTCCTACGAGACCGCGAAATCCCGCATGGACCGGGCCCGACGTCCGTCCGACGTGCGCGGCGTCACCCAGGCACTGGAGGAAGGCCGCTACTCCCTCGCCGTCCTGGAGGCCCGCCGCACGGGCGGTGAGCTGCCCGCCCGCCGCCCCCCGTGCTTCTTCGACCCGCGCCACGGGCCCTCGGTCGCCGACGTCCGGTGGTCCCCGTCCGGCGGTACGGGCCGCGAGGTCCCGGTCTGCGCGGCCGACGAGATCCGGCTGCGCGAGGGCGCGGAGCCGTTGAGCCGCACCGTCGACACGGCCGACGGCCGTCGCCCGTACTGGGAGGCGGGCCCGGCGTACGGCCCCTGGGCGGGCGGCTACTTCGGCGGGGGCCTGCTCCCCGGGCTGCTGGCCGGCACGCTGCTCGGCTCGATGCTGTCGTCCCCCGCGTACGCGGCGGAGTACGGCGGCGGCGACTTCGGTTCCGGCGGCGACTGGAGCGGCGGGGACGTCTCCGGCGCCGACTTCGACCCGTCGGGCTTCGACGGCGGAGGTTTCGGGGACGGCGGCGATCTCGGAGGGGGCGGCGGCTTCGACGGCGGCGGGTTCTGAGCCGCTGATCGGCGAACTCTCGGGCAGGGACGATCCATGCTAGACCTGAAGTTATGTCTGGTATCGGCCGATTCCGGGCGAGGCTGCGACGCTCCGTCCGGAGTTCACATCGGCACGATGGGGGGAGCTCGGGCCGAGCCACCCCCGCGTCGTCGCGCCAGGAGACGACTCACCGCTCCCCGGGCCGCGACCTTCTCGCGCTGTTCAGTGTGCGCACCGTGGCCGGCCAGGTCTTCTGTTTCGTGCTGGGGCTCGTCGTGCTGCTCATCACCGGCTTCGCAGTCGCGCTGGTGCTGCAGGGCCGCCGCGACAGCCTGCAGGAGGCCCGGATGCGCACACTGAGCGTGGCCCAGACCTTCGCGCACTCGCCGGGCATCGTGCCGGCGCTGGACAGCAAGGACCCCACGGCGCTCCTGCAGCCGCGCGCGGAGCAGGTCCGCAAGGACGCCCATGTGGACTACGTCGTCGTGGCCAGCACCCAGGGCATCCGCTACACCCATCCGGACCCCGCGCTGATCGGGGGACACCTCATCGGCCCCTGGAAGGAAGCGTTGACCGGCCCCGGCTTCACCCGGACGTTCAAAGGCAGCCGGGGTCCCTCGATCAACTCGGTGGTGCCCGTGCCGAGGCCCGACGGATCGGTGGCCGGACTGGTGTCGGTGGGCATAACCGACCGGGCGGTGAACAGCGTGGCCGACCGGTCCATCCCGTTCAGCATCGGTGCCGGGGTGGCGGCCCTGGCGGCGACCGCGGGTGGCGCGGCACTCGTGAGCAGACGGCTGCGGCGGCAGACCCGTGGGCTCGGGCCCCGGGAGATGACCCGGATGTACGAGCACCACGACGCGGTGCTGCACGCGGTCCGCGAGGGCGTCATCATCATCGGGCCCGGTCACCGGCTGACACTCGCCAACGACGAGGCGCGCAGGCTGCTCCGCCTTCCCCCCGATGCCGAGGGCCGGGCGGTGACGGACCTCGGACTGGAGCCCGCCACCGCCGAACTGCTCGCCTCCGGCCGGACCGTCACGGACGAGGTACTGCGCAGCGGCAACCGCCTGCTGGCCGTCAACCTCAGACCGACGGACGCGCGTGGCGGGCCGCCCGGCACCGTGGCGACCCTGCGGGACACCACCGAGCTCCGCAAGATCACGGGCCGGGCGGAACTCGTCCACGAACGCCTGCTGCTGCTCTACGAGGCCGGTACCCGCATCGGCACCACCCTCGATGTGACGCGGACGGCCCAGGAACTGGCGGAGGTGGCGACGCCCGGATTCGCCGACGTGACCACCGTCGACCTCGCCGATCCCGCGATCCCCGGGGAGGAACCGACCGCCCAGTCCGACACCCCGCTGGACATGCGCCGTACCGCCGTCGCGGCCACCGACCCGGACCAGCCCCTGTACCCGGTCGGCCGACTGGTCGGATTCGTTCCCTCCAGAATCCGCGCCATGCGGGTGAACAGCGCGGAGACCGGTCTGGGCCCCGAGGTGATCACCCAGCTCGGCTGGCGCTACTGGGATCCCGAGCGGGCCGCCGGCATTCTCGACTACGGCTTCCACTCGGTACTGTCCGTACCGCTGCACGCCCGTGGCATCATCCTGGGCCTGGCCAACTTCTGGCGCGCGGGCGATTCCGAACCGTTCGACGACGACGACCAGTCCTTCGCCGAGGAACTGGTGGCGCGGGCGGCCGTCAGCGTGGACAACGCACGCAGGTACACACGCGAACACGAGATGGCCGTGACACTGCAGCGTAGCCTGCTGCCCAGCGACCTGCCCGAGCAGAACGCCCTCGACGTCGCCCACCGCTACCTGCCGGCGCGGGCCGAGGTAGGCGGCGACTGGTTCGACGTGATCCCGCTGTCCGGCGCCCGGGTCGCCCTGGTCGTCGGCGACGTGGTCGGGTACGGGCTGCACGCCGCGGCCACCATGGGACGGCTGCGTACCAGCATCCACAACTTCTCCGCGCTGGACTTCGCGCCCGATGAACTCCTCGGGCATCTGGACGAAGCGGTCAGCCGGATCGACCAGGGCGAAACCACCGCCGACGGCCGCGGTGCCGAGATCACCGGTGCCACCTGTCTGTACGCCATCTACGACGCGGTCTCCGGCAACTGCTCGGTGGCCCGCGCCGGCCATCCGTCCCCCGCGCTGGTACTCCCCGACGGCACCGTCGAGTTCCCCGAGATCCCGGCCGGCCTGCCTCTGGGCATCGGCGGCATGCCTTTCGAGGCGGCCGAGTTCCACGTACCCGAAGGGAGCCGGTTGATCCTGTACACGGACGGTCTCATCGAACCCCGTGACCGCGACATCGACGACGGCCTGGAGCTGCTGCGCACCACCCTCGCCGGTCGTGACCGGACACCGGAGGAGACCTGTGACGACCTGCTCGACGCGATGCTGCCCGAGCAGCCGACCGACGATGTCGCGCTCCTCGTGGCCCGTACCCACATGCTCGATCCCGACCAGGTCGCGCAGTGGGACGTCGCCATCGACCCGGCGGCCGTGGCCGGAGTCCGCAAGAACGTCGCCGAGTGGCTCGCCGACCGGGGTCTGGACGAGGAGGCGTTCACCACCGAGCTGATCCTGAGCGAACTGGTCACCAACGCGGTGCGCTACGGCAGCGGACCGATCGAAGTCCGCCTCCTGTACGACCGCAACCTGATCTGCGAGGTGTCCGACACCAGCAACACCTCGCCGCACCTGCGTTACGCGACGACGACGGACGAGGGCGGCCGGGGCCTGTTCCTCGTCGCCCAGATCGCCGAACGCTGGGGCACCCGGTACACCGAGACGGGCAAGGTGATCTGGTCCGAGCAGACGGTCGGCGAACCGGAGGAGGAGAACGGGGGGAACGAGGAGAACGAGGAGAACGGGAGGAAGAGGGGGAACGGGAGGAACGGGAGGAACGACTGAAGCGTGCTGCGGAAGGCCCTGGGCGGTTGTCGCCCGGAGTGCCGACGCGGAGCCGCCGTGACACGCTGAAACGAAGGGGGACGGGGATCTCGCCGACAGGGGGACGGGGATCCCGCCGGCCGGTCCCGGCATGGCCGCCGGACCGACGGTTCTGCCACCCGAGGAGATCGACATGGCCAGTGACACGACCGGGACCGCGGCAAGCCACACGTACCCGAGCCCTACGCACGCGCCCACATCCGGTACCACCGTCCTGGCAGCAGTCCTGCTGATCATCGGTGGAGCCATGGCGATCTTCGAGGGGGTCGCGGCCCTTGCGAAGGACCATGTGTTCGTCTTCACGCGCCACTACGTGTTCGAGTTCAGCCTGACGGGCTGGGGCTGGGTCCACCTCGTCCTGGGCATCGTTCTCGTCCTCGCCGGCTGTGCCGTGTTCGGCGGAGCCCTGTGGGCGCGGTTCTTCGGTGTCGCCGTCGCCGGTCTGGGCGCGATCGCCAACTTCCTGTGGCTGCCGTACTACCCCCTGTGGGCCATCGTGCTGATCGCCGTCAACATCCTCGCTGTCTGGGCACTGTGCATGGGTATGCACCGAGAAGCGCACGCGGGCCCGACCGTCTGACCCGGTACGTCTTGGACCGAGCAGCGTCACCGTGTCAACCGCGTCCGACGGCGGCGGAGAGTTCCGTCCGCAACTTCTCGTACGTCGGAGCGAGTTGACGCAGCCCCTTCTCCAGGGCCGGATCGTCCCCGGTGACGAGCGGGTGCTGCAGGCCGCCCAGGATGCGGGACTGCTCGTTCAGTACGGCCGCGCAGTCGGACAGGCCGATCAGGTCCAGGCAGGCCGCGGCATCGCCCAGACGGCGGGCGCCGACGCGTATGCCGAACCCCGCCATCATGGCGTGGATGCCCGGCGCGAGTCCCACGGCCACCTGCGAGGCGAGGGCCTCGACCGCAGCCGCTCCGCCGAGCGATCCGGGCGGCATCGCCGGATCGTCGCGGCCGGCCAGCCATCGCAGGGCGCCGGGCAGCGAGTCCCACAGCGCGTCGGCCACCGTGACGTCGCGTTCCCGCACGAAGCCGGTGCGCATCACGAACGGTGCGTCGGTGTACGTGACGCTCTTCGCCTCCCAGGCGGCGGCGAAGTCCGCCGTCGGCAGCGTCGCGTACGGATGTCCGTGCGGGTCGTGGAGCAGCACGGTGTCGCCGTCGACGGCGAGCACCTGTACGAAGTGGTCGCCACCGTCGGCCGCGGGGGTGCCGGGGTGGTACAGCAGCAGCCCCATGTCCACGGGGCCGACCAGGACGGGCCCGTCCGCGCAGGCGGAGCGCAGTCGGTGCAGGGCCTCCTCGGGGGTGCCCCCGTCGGTGCGCTCGCAGCGCACACCGAGCAGTTCGACGGCGGCGTCCAGGCCCAGATCGGGATCCCAGCCGTACGGGTCGAAGAGCGGCAGGGCACCCGCGATCAGCTGGGCGCCGAAGGGTGAGCCGGTGAGCGTCTCGATGACCGAGGGAGAAGGGGCCCCGGGGCCGAGCATCATCGCCAGGGAGTTGGTGAAGCAGTACGGGCCGGAGCCGATGTAGCCGGACATGCGGATCGATCCTTGTGTCGGTGACCGGGTGGAGGCCCCACTCCAGGCCATCACACGGTGACAAGGTCAAGGAACCGCCGCTCGGGCAAGCCGCCCGTCTCCGCACGGCCCCGCCCCCGACAACGCCGAGCGCCCGTCTTCCGTCCCTGGCGGGGGAGGGGGAAGGCGGGCGCGCTCGGGTTCGGGCGTGAGGCGGCGGGACGCGTCAGGCCTGCGGCGCCGCGGCCTTGATCGCGGAGATGTCGAAGTTGAGCTTGACCTTGTCGCTGACCATCACGCCGCCGGTCTCCAGCGCCGCGTTCCAGGTCAGGCCCCACTCGGAGCGCAGGATGTCGGCGCTGCCCTCGAAGCCGACGCGCTCGTTGCCGTAGACGTCGGTGGCCGAGCCGTTGAACTCCAGGTCGATGGAGAGGGGGCGCGTGACGTCCTTGATCGTGAGGTCGCCGGTGATGCGGTAGGCGTCGCCGCCGAGCTGCTCGGCCTGCGTGGAACGGAACGTCATGAGGGGGAACTTCTCGGCGTCGAAGAAGTCGCCGCTGACCAGGTGGCCGTCGCGGTCGGCGATCCCGGTGTCGACGCTGGCGATCTTGACATCGATCGAGGCGGTGGAGTTGGCGGGGTTGTGACCGTCGAGCTTCAGGCTGCCCTCGTGCTCGCCGAAGGAGCCGCGCACATTGGTGACCATGGCGTGGCGGACGGTGAAGCCGATGCTGCTGTGCGCCGGGTCGATCGTGTAGTCACCGGTGAGGGCGGCCAGAGCCGGGTCCACGGGGGTGGCGATGGTGGCGGACGGGGCGTTGTTGTTCTTGCGGTTGAACAGAGCCATGGCTCCTCCTCGGGGGACGTGATCGAGCGGCGGTGAAGTCGTTGTTTTAACCTTCAACGAGATTGACTGTAGCGCTATCTAGTTCAAAGTTCAACATCAGGCGTGTGAATTGTTCGCGTGAGGGGCCTCCGGTGCCGCCACCCCCTGGCGACGCGCGTAGAACTCGGGCAGTATCTCCCTGCCCCTTACTTGTCATGAGCAGGAGGATCCCCCCATGGTGTCCCGTATGACACTGCGCCCCGTCCTGACCGCCCTCGCCCTCGTCCTCGGCGTCCTCTTCGCCCCCGGCGTCGGCGTCCTCGGCGGCGGTGCCACCCAGGCCCACGCCGACACGAAGCTCACCCACGCCCAGGCCACCGCCCGGTTCAGCTCCTCCGGGATCACCTGGTCGTCCTCCGGCAACTGCTCCGACCGCAACGTGTCCACCTGCACCTCGTTCGACCAGCTCAACCTGGCCACCGCCCAGGGCGCCCAGACCCTCAAGAGCGCCACGGGCTGCGCGCTGAACATCACCGGCGGCACCGAGACCGGGCACGCCAGCGGGACGTACTCGCACTGGAACGGCTACAAGCTCGACTTCGGCAAGTCCACCTGCCTCACGAACTACGTCCACGGCGTCTTCACCTACATAGGGCTGCGCGGCGACGGCGCACCCCAGTACAAGGCCGGTTCCGGCAACATCTACGCGGACGAGGGCAACCACTGGGACGTGACGTACTACAACTGCGGCGGCTGCTGACCGCGTCGTATCCGCTCGCACGGGGTGCCTCGTTCTGCCACGGACGCCGTTGGCCGATTCGGGGTCCGCGTGACCTCGGCCTCCATGACCTGCTCGCGGTCGTGGAGGCCGACGTCGTTGCGCGGGGCGAATGGAGAGGGCAACTCGACGCGGAGGCAAAGGCGTTCATCGTGGTCGGCCACGGCGAACGGGCCGGTCGGTCGGCCGGCGGAGAGCATGCGCTGTCGCCGTCCCTGGCCCGGAGCATGCGATGAACACTGTGCACGGGGGCCCGGGGGACGCTAAGGTCCCCGGCATGTATTTCCGTCAGATCTACGGCTGACACGAGCGGGCGGAGCCGCCGGCTCCTCTCCCGTACGCCCGTGCGTCCCGACGACAGGATCTCCTCTCGGACGGTGGCGCACCGGCTCGTCGTGTCCGTTTCGCCGTAGACCTGAAACGAGTTGATCCTCCATGACCCGTCGCCGTGCCCACATCGCGATGATCGGCATCCCCGCCATCAGCCACGTCCTGCCGAGCCTCGAAATCATTCGTGAACTGGTGGCCCGCGACCACCGGGTGACCTATGCCAACGACCCGGCGGTGGCGGACGTGATCACAGCCACCGGCGCGGAATTCGTCCCCTACGTCTCCGTCCTGCCGGTCGCCGACAACAGCTGGCCGGACGACCCCATGGATGCGATGGGCGTCTTCCTCGACGACGCCGTCCAGGCCCTTCCGCAACTGCGCGCCGCCTACGACCACGACCGCGCGGACCTCTACCTGTACGACATCGGCGCCTACGCCGCGCGCGCCCTCGCCGAGGCGCAGGGTCGCCCCCTCATGCAGCTGTCACCGACGTACGTCGCCTGGAACGGCTACGACCAGGACGTCGCGGCACAGTTGTGGCAACTGCCGGGCGCCGACGCGTACCGGGCGCGGTTCACGCGGTGGCTCGGCGACTGCGGGGCGTCCACCACCGACATGGACGCCTTCGCCGGACGCCCCGCGCATACCGTGGCCACGATCCCCCGGGCCATGCAGCCCCATGCCGATCGGGTCGACACCGACACGGTGAAGTTCGTCGGCCCCTGCTTCGGCACGCGGGCGGCCGACGGCGGCTGGACGCGTCCGGCCGATGCCGAGAACGTGCTGCTGATCTCGCTGGGTTCGGCGTTCACACACCAGCCGGAGTTCTACCGCCGGTGCCTGGCCGCCTTCGGTGACCTGCCCGGCTGGTACGTCGTACTCCAGATCGGGAAGCGTACGGACCCGAGGGAACTCGGCGACATCCCGTCCAACGTCGAGGTGCACTCCTGGGTGCCGCAACTCGCGGTGCTGGAACAGGCCGACGCCTTTGTCACTCACGCGGGGATGGGCGGCAGCAGCGAAGGACTGTTCACCGGCGTTCCCATGATCGCCGTCCCACAGGCCGCCGACCAGTTCCTGAACGCCGACAGGCTCGTCGAACTGGGAGTGGCCCGCCGCATCGACACCGCGGAAGCGACCGCGGCGAACCTGCGGGCCGCTCTCACCGGACTCGTCACCGATACGGCTGTCACGCGGCGTTCGGCACTGCTGCGAGCCGAGGTACGGGGCGAGGGCGGCACCGCACGGGCCGCCGACCTGATCGAGAACATGCTGGTCTGACCGCCGTCCCAGCAGCCCTCGGCCGCATCCACTCCCGCGGCTTCCGCGTCGACGCAGCCCAGCTCGAAGGCCGAATCGATCAGTCGAAGGACCGGCCCGCAGCGTGAGTCGGAGCCGAAGCGGTGGCGGCGCGCCGGGCATGTCCCCGGATGCACTGCGGCGCATCCGCCCATCGGGGGCTGCCACTGGGCTAAAAGCGCTAAATACGACCACTTGGATCTCAAGGGGAACCGGTTGCGATCCGAAGAAGCGGCAGAGCGTGGAAGCGCTTTGTTGTGGCTTCATCGATCCAGTTCCAGAGGGAGCAATGAATGAGTCCTGAACGCAGGGCCAAGTCCTTTCTCGGCCCGGTTCCCCGGCGGGGTGCGTGGCTGACCGGCACCACGATCGCCTCGATCGCTCTCATCGTCACGGGGTTCGCGAGCCCCGCGGTTGCCATGGCGCAGCAAGGGCGGGCGGTTGCCGACAGCAGCGTAGTAAGCCCGTCGGGCGGCGACAAGTGCAGGAATGAGCAGCCCAAGAAGAAGCCCAAGAAGAACAAGAAGCACCGCAGGTCGCTCACGGACGAGGCGCAGACGGCGCGAGCGCTCGGCGGCGGAGACAAGTGCAAGGTCGGCCCCACCGGCCCGACCGGCCCCACCGGGCCGACGGGTCCCCAGGGCCCCACCGGTCCCACCGGCCCCACCGGGGCGAATGGGAATACGGGTCCCACCGGTCCCACCGGCCCCACCGGCCCTAAGGGAGACAACGGGGAGAACGGGGCGACTGGGGCGACGGGTCCCACCGGTCCCACCGGTCCTACCGGCCCTAAGGGAGACAACGGGGAGAACGGGGCG
>NZ_JBIVON010000011.1:0-183911 GCF_044754145.1 Streptomyces sp. NPDC093149 | reverse complement strand
GACTGGGGCGACGGGCCCCACCGGCCCCACTGGCCCCACCGGTCCCACCGGCCCTAAGGGAGACAACGGGGAGAACGGCGCGACTGGGGCGACGGGCCCCACCGGCCCCACTGGCCCCACCGGTCCCACCGGCCCTAAGGGAGACAACGGGGAGAACGGCGCGACTGGGGCGACGGGTCCCACCGGCCCCACCGGTCCCACCGGCCCGAACGGACAGAATGGGCAGAACGGGCAGAATGGGGCGACTGGCCCCACCGGTCCTACCGGTCCTACCGGGGCGACTGGTCCCACCGGCCCCACCGGTCCGTGTGCCGACATCGACTCCCTCGACCCGAACAACTCCGAGGAGTTCAGCGCCGTACTCACCAACGGCATCGCATTCGTGGGGCGTCGGAACACCAACCCCATGCCCCCGCAGGGTCCCTACTCGTGGGTGAACCTCTCGAACAACGCCAACTACCCCGCCAACGCGTGCTCCATCTCCCTCGTGGACCACGGCAACGACTCGTACGTGAAGGTGTTGACCACGACCGGTCAGGTCTGGGAGACACACGGCGACACCAACGGCAGCAACTTCATCTGGAACGAGCCCTGGGTTCTGGTGGTGGCGCAGCCGACGTGATGTAACTGGATCGGAAACGGAACTGTGTGTGCTGCGCCCGCGGGAACCCGCGGGCGCAGCACACGCGTCTTATGGCCCAGGACGGCCGGCCCGTCCTCGTCGTGGGGGAATCAGGCCCCCACGCTCACCGTGAACCGCCGCGGGTTGCCGTCGTTCGCGGCGCCCGAGACGTCCGGCTGCCCGTCGGGGCGCACGTCGTCGTACGGGAAGGCGTAGCCGATCGGGGTGTTGGCGTGGACGACGCGCGACCAGTGGTTGGTCGCCACGCCCTGGTAGTAGTCCGCGGCCGAGGTGCCGTTCGGCTGGTCGGGGCGGGTGAGCATCAAGGAGCGGTTGAAGCCGGCCGCGAGCCGGGCCAGCAGCGCCTTCTTGTCGTCGGGGTCGCCCGGGTTGTTGGCGAACGGGCCGTGGTTGCAGGTGAAGACGTCCTTGGAGGTCGGCCTGGTGAAGGAGTGCCCGCCGGCGAAGGTCAGGAGGTCGCCGCTCACCCGGCCGGTGCGGACACCGCGGCCGCCCTGCAGATCGATCCGCAGATCGGTGGAGCGGTACTTCTCCCAGACCTGGTCGATGTAGGCCGTGAACACATCGCGGAACGGCATCTCGCCCGGCCGGTCGAAGAACGGCGCCATCAGGTTCTGCGGCGAGATCACCCGCAGTACACCGCCGTCCGCACCGCGGATCACCAGCTTGTCCCACGGCTGTCCGTCGGTGGCGGCCTGGGCGGTGAGACCGTCGGCGATCCGCTGCACCGCACCGTCCGGGAGCGGGGCCACGGTGTGCGTGCTGTCGCCCTCCAGGGTCAGACCGATCGGCAGGGCGGTGACGAGGTCGACGTAACTGATGTTCGCGTACAGCTGCTGAGGATTGAAGGTGAACTCGCAGAACGACCAGGTCCGCCCGTAGTTGGCGTCCGCGGAGGTGGCGAACGCCGGTTCCACGAGGGCGGGGCCGGGGTTGAGATAGAAGGTGAGGGTGTCGTCGCGCACGAAGTAGACGCGGGCCCCGTGCATCTGAGGCAGCGTCAGCACGACCGGTGCGCCGCCCGCCGCGTTCAACGGGATCGCGCAGTCGACCGGCAGTGGCGTCTGCGGCGCCGCGGGGGAGTCGGGACGGTACACACCGCCGTCGGCCCGCAGCAGCACCCAGCGGTCGGTGCCCTGCTCATGGCCGGTGACGTAGGCGTTGACCCTTCCCGGCAACGAGCGGTTGTGCAGGGCGAGTTCGCAGGTCGCGGGGGCGGCGGAGGCGTGGGGGCTCAGGGCGGTTCCCCAGAGGGGGTAGGTGAGAGCGGTCGCCGAGGCGGCGGCGCCACCCGTCAGGAACAGTCTGCGCGAAATCACGAGAGGACTCCCGAGGTGTGTGGGGGCCACGGACGGGGCGATCGTGCGGGAACGAGGTGGGGCGTCCGCGGTGCGCACCACTCTCGTGTTGGCCGGGATGGGCGTCAAGACTTGTGCTTGAGAGCGCTCTCAGAAATCGGAAGTCTTCACAACTCGATGTTTTGCAGGGGCGGCTGCCGCAGGACCGGCGTGGCGCCGCGGCCGCCCGCGCGGTGCGGCGAGACACCGGCACCCCACGTGTGCCCGGAGTGCCGAGCGGCACGATGGAAGAGGAGATCATCGAGCCGGCGGTCCGGTCGGGGATGCCGCGATCGACAGCGTGTGTGCACGTCGACCTGTTGTTGTCCGAGGACGGCGGGCGCATCGCGGCCGAGCCGACCCGTGGGCCGAAGGGCCGGCCCGGCCTGCGTCTCCGTGGCGGTGAACCTCGGTGCGCGGGCACCCCTGTCCGGTCAGGTGGAGGGAAGGTTGTGTCGGAGGAGCACCGAGATCGCGTCGATCAGCTCGCGGGTCGATGTCTCCGTGTCGTCGATGCTCTGGGACAGGAAGACCCCCATGCCTATCGCCATCAGGGCCGCGGTGAGCCGATCGGGTTCAAGGGTGTCCGGATTCGCCCGCACGACGAGCCGGGTCAGCCCTGCACGCAGGGCCGTACCCAGTTCCTGCCGCGAGCCGGGAAAGGTCGGATCCCGGAGCAGCTCGGCCCAGAACTGACCCACCATGAGCCGCGGTTCGGAGCCCGGCGCGCACTGCAGCAGAGTGGTGTGCAGGAGATCGATCACCTCCGCGGTGTCGAGGACGTCGGGGCCGTGCGCGGCGGTGTCGAGGGCTTCGATGACCGGCGTGAGGATGGCCTCGGAGACTGCGTCGACCAGCTCGTCCTTGCCCGCGAAGTGGCGGTAGATGCCGCCGACGGACATGTTCGCCGCCGCGCAGATCTCCGAGATGGAGGTGGCGGCGAAGCCCTTGTCGGCAAAGCAGTCTGCGGCGGCGTCGATGATGGCGCGACGAACACGGTCGCGGCGGTCGTTCGATATGCGAGGCATGGCGGGAGATGAAGGCGATGGTGGGCGGACTGTGGAGGCGACGATTCTCCCACGAGATCACCTCTGATGGGAACGATGGGCGGCCGCGCCCCGCAATCGCCGGAGCGGTCCCGGGCTGATGTGACCCCGCCCGGGGCCGGGACGCACGTGCCGCGGCGCCCGCCCGAGGAATCCCGCCCATGGCGGCGCCCGGCAGCCGGCCTCCCACCGCTGATGCCCTGTACCCGGGCGGCGAGTGTCATGCGCTGAAGAAGCTCGGCCCATTGCCGCCTCCCCGCCGGGCCCGGAACCCGGAAGGCGGGGGAGCGTCCGGTTGCTTCCGAGCGGGCCGTCGCGGAGCGGGCGGGCAGCGGCCCCGCCTTGACTGGTGGGGTCGGCGGTATCTTTAATAGCGAGCGATCGTTTCCTATTAGCCCTGCGGGGCTGCTGAGGAGGACAGGATGGCGACGCGACGAACTGCTCTCGTCACCGGTGGTGGCACGGGGATCGGGCGAGCGGTGGCCGAGCAGTTGGCGGACCGGGGCTGGTCGGTAATGATCACCGGCCGCCGTGAGGGTCCGCTGCGCGAGGTTGCGAAGGGACGGGACGCGATCGCTGTGCGCGTCGCGGACGTCTCCGCCGATGGCGCCGCTGGGGACATGGTCCGAGCGGCCCTCAACGAGTTCGGACGGCTGGACGCTCTGGTCAACAACGCGGGCATGATCTACCCCGCCGGCACGGCTGAGATCGCCGCCGGCCATCTGGAGGCGCTGTTCCGTACCAACGTGCACGGCCCGATCCAGCTGGTGGCTGCGGCTGCGGACGCACTGGCCGACGTCGGCGGCAGCATTGTCAACGTCTCCAGCGCGGTCGCGAGCAAACCCACCGGTCAGGCGCTCTACTACGGTGCGAGCAAGTCCGCGCTGGACTATCTGACGCGTAGCTGGGCGGCAGAACTGGCCCCGCGCAGGATCCGGGTCAACTCGGTCGCGCCCGGCCCGACCGAGTCCGACATTCTCTCCACGATCGCGCCCCCGGAGATGGTCGAGCAGATCAAGGCGGCCGAGGCAGCGAGTCTGCCGCTCGGGCGCCGTGGAACCGCCGACGAGGTGGCGCGGTGGATAGTCGCCCTGGCCGACCCGGAGGCATCCTGGGTCACCGGCCAGGTACTGGCCGTCGACGGCGGCATGTCGGTCTCATGAGCCGCCGAGTCCTGGTGGTCGGCGCCGGGCTCGTCGGGCTCGGCCTCGCCCACGGTCTGCACATCCGGGGCGCCGAGGTGACGGTGGCGGAACGGGCCCCCGAACTGTCCGAGGTCGGGTGGGCGATCACACTGTCCGAGCGGCACCGCAACGCGTTGGACCGGCTCGGTTACCCACCGAGCCTGTGGCAGCGGGAACCGATGGGGTACGAGTACATATTCGACGCGCACACCTCGCTTCCCGTGAACACCTTCGAGTTCGGCCCCACGGTAATGCTGGAGCGGTCGCTGCTGCAGATGCGACTCCTCGACCCGGTCCGTGACCTGGTGCGCACCGGCACCGCTCCGGTCTCGGTCGAGGACGACGCCGCCGCCGTCGGCGTCCGCTTCGACGACGGCACCACCGGCGAGTACGACGCCGTCATCGGAACCGACGGTGTCCACTCCTGGATCCGCCGCAACGCCCTCGGCGGCCCCGCTCCGCTCGACATCGGCTGCGCCGTCATCCGTTTCCGCGTACCGAACGAAATCGGCGTGACCTTCGCCGCCCGCACCACACCGGTCCAGGGCTCCCGACTGGGGTACTTCCTGAATGACGGGGGCCGGACCCTGCACTGCATGCTGTTCGTCAACGATCCGGCCGGTCGCCACCACGACACCCCGCTGAGCACACTGGCCGAACGGTTCGCCGGTCTGAAAGGTCCCCTCGGCCACGTGGTCGAGGCCATGCGGTTGGAACCCGACCGGCTCTGCGTCGACATCAAGCAGGTCACCACCAGCGTCTGGGCCCGTGGTCGCGTCGCGATCGCCGGCGACGCCGCCCACGCCATGAGCCCGGCTCTCGGCCAGGGCGCGGGCGCCGGATTCGAGGATGCGGCAGTGCTCTCGGATCTGCTCACGGCGCCCGGGCTTCCGGTCGAGCACGCCCTCGCCGGCTACGAACAAATCCGCCGTCCCGCCGTGCACGACCTGCAGTACCGCTCCTTCAACGCCGCTCGCGAACTCGTACTCGACGAGAAGCCCTGAGGTGATCGCGCGACGAAGCCCGAAACCTCGATCCGCTCGCCAAGCGACTGTCAACCGGCTCCGCGCACACAACGGGAACGATTGTCCTCGGCGACTTGCGGCACTACGGCGGCAGATTCGCGGACGAGAACCGCTTGCGCTCACCGGTGGCCTCGCCGACGCGCTTGTCGTTCACCCGCGGCGCCTTCACCTCGACGACGCCGGCCGCAGTGGTGACCTGCCGCGGCTCGTGACAAACGTTGCGGACCACCGGGGCGGCGCCCCTTGCCGTCACACTCATCGACCAACTCGGCAATACAGACGTTGACTTCAGCCTCCAGCGCGGCGGCCGGCATCCGCCGTGTGCCTTCCCGGACGATCTCATCCAGCAACGAGCTGCTGCTTGGAGTGCTGCCGCCCTCGTCGACCACCATAAGCACGGGCGTGCCTTCCCGACCGACGCGGCAACGCCGGCCCTGCTCGATGACCTGTCGATCGATCCATCGGGAAGGTACGCCCCCTTCCGCCAGTTGTGATCCACAGGTATTGAGCATTGCTCAAGGCGTTCCACGGCTCGGCGGTATGTCGGTGCCTGCAGTGGCGTCAGGCCCGGCGGATCGACGCCGCCCGGCCTCTGGCCGGGCGGCGCCGAGTCCAGGGAAGACTCGGGGGCCGGAGGGGCAACCCCTGAGACGCCGCCCGGAGGACAACCCCGACCACGTCCCGGTGCCTTCCCTGATTCGCGTCTCGCGCGGTTGTGGCCTCGTTGGCGCGCTGTCACGTTCGACCAGGGGGCAACACCCCCTGATCCATCGTGCAAGACCACGGAAAGGACTTCATGCAACCGCTCTTCAGGGCGCTCACCGGAGTGCTCGCCGCTGGAGTACTCGCCGGAGCATCGACGCCGGGCGCGGAGGCGGCGGATGCCGGCCCGCCCGGCAGAAACCCGACGACACAGAATGCCATCGACTGGAAACCGTGCCCCAAGGACGCCGCGGCGGAATGCGGGACCCTGCGCCTGCCCGTCGACTGGGCACGCCCGTCGGCTGAGAAGTTCGATCTCGCGGTGGCCCGCCGCAAGGCGACCGATCCGGAACGGCGGATCGGCGTGCTGCTGGTCAACATGGGTGGACCGGGCGATTCGGGGGTGGACTTCGCCGTACGGCGTGCCACCTCCCACTTCAGCACGGACGTCCAGGAGAGGTTCGACATCGTCGGGTTCGACCCACGGGGTGTCGGAGGCAGCCAACCGGTCAAGTGCTCGACGAAGTTGCTTGACCAAGCGCCGTCGGCCTACCCCCGCAACCAGGCGGAGTTCGATCAACTCGCGGCGTACAACCGGGCATTGCGCCAGGACTGCCGACGGCACAGCGGTCCGGTCTTCGACCACGCCGACACCCTGAGCGTCGTCCGGGACATGGACGCGATCCGCAGGTCGCTGGGCGAGAAGCAGATCAACTACTTCGGCCACTCCTATGGCACGTTGATCGGCGAGCAGTACGCGGAGCAGTACGGCGACCGGATCCGGACCATGGCCCTCACCGCGAACATCGACCACAGCCTCGGCGCCCGGGAGTTTCTCGTCTCCTCGGCGGCCACAGCGGAGGACTCGTTCCACCAGTTCGTGAAGTGGTGTGATTCCACCAGCTCGTGCGCCCTGCGCGGCCGGGACGTCACCGCCGTATGGGACGACCTGCTTGCCAGGGCGGACCGAGGGGAGATACACGATCCGCAGAGTCCTGACCAGGCTCTCACCGCGACCGCGATCGCATTCAAGGCCTTCAAGGAGTACTTCTACGGCCCCCACTGGGACGAGCTGGCCGCCTATGTGGCCGGACTCGACGCGCAGGAACGGGAGCCGAAGGAACGGCGGCGAACTCGGCAGCCTCGGCCACGGACACCGCAGGGAGCAGAGGAGCGGACGCGCGCGGAACCGTTCTCCGCGGTGTTCTGCCAGGACTGGCGGTTCCGGCCGAAGAACTACCGGGAGTACGCCAGTCTGACCGAAGCCGAACTGCGGGCCGCACCGCACCTGCGCGGCTCACCACGCGTACACCCGGGGGTGGCCGGATGCGTCGGCTGGCCGAACGAGGTGAACAACCCGCAGCACCGACTGCGCATCACCGAGGCACCCAAGATCCTCATGTTGCATTCGCTGCACGATCCGGCGAACAACTACGCGTGGGCGACCCATGTGCACAGGCAGACGCGCAGGACGACCGTCCTGCTGCCGTACGAGGGCGTGGGTCACAGCGTCTACGGGCGCAGCGACTGCACACGCGGCGCCGTGGACGACTACCTCATGGAGCGGAAACTCCCGAGCGCCGGGAGCCGCTGCGCCCCCGCCGCGCAGAACTGATCGCGAAGGGACGGCACACCGGCCGACGGCGGCCGAAGGCGGGTGCCTGCGAGCCGGGCGGCTCCCGCGTACCCGTTCGTGAGAGGTGCCTGGAGCCGACCGTGTCCGGTGCCACCGCCACCGCGCGGACAGGTGCGGGGAAGAACCAGTTCCGCGCCGATCATTTGGCCGACGGCAAGCTCCCGCACCCGTACCGTCCCGTCGCGGCTGCCGGTGACGGTGACGGGGGTCGGATGTAGGTGGAACTCACGCTGTTGTGATGGGGGCTGCTTGGGAAGCGATTGGGGGCCGGGATGTCGGTGGTGGTGGTTATGGTGCGAGCTACAAAAGGATGCCGTCATGGAATGGAAGGCTTGAACCCATGGATCCCGTCAACGCCGAGCACGAGTGCGTGATCGATGTCATGTTCACCGGGCCACAGCGGCCCAGCTTCGGTGATGTCTTTCTTCTCTGTGGTGATGAGAACCCGAACTTCCCTCCCACGGACCCCCGTTGGGGATCGCTGGACCACTTGAACCTCGAACAGGTCGACGACTACTTCGCGGTCCTTGACGAAGACACGGACGAGCCCGTCATCTGGCTCTATCCGCTGGCGCGGGGATCTGTTGTGCACCACCACCCGGGACCGTTCGAAGGCCTGCGACTGCACTATGACCCTGAACTGGACAGCTCGGGCATGGTCGCCCACTTCATCGACGTCGTCGAACACCTTGCAAACCTTTTGCCCGCACAGGCTCTGTGGGGACAGCAACGTGAACCCATCGGGCCGCCCATCGACACCGACGCCCTTGCGGCTCGCGTCCAGCGGTTCGTCGACACCGGCGAATAGCGGCATCAGGTGTAGGTGGCAGCAGTGGGTTACTCGCCGATCTGACGTACTTTCTTGTCGGCTGGCACTCACGTGATTCGCCTCGTCAGCAGGATGAACGGGGGGCTGATGACCAGGGATTGAGGTTGCCAGGAGCGGCCCAGCCGTCGACTGGCGCCCGATTCTTCGGCTAAGTGGTTGGTTCCGGAAGTCCTTCGGGGGTTGATCACGCTGCCAGACCGACGGAGGATTCTTCCTGGTGTCGGCGGTGTGCCGGTCAAGCCTGGCCAGCAGATCGTCCAGGTCGGAGTGGTGAACTTCCACTGGAACGGCTGTGCCGCGGCGTTGTAGCGGTATCCGAAGGCTTGGAGCCGGTCCCCGACCTCGGTGAGGTCGGTGAAGTCGTTGGGTGAGACGACCTTGCGCTGGACGACGGAGAAGTAGATCTCGACCTGGTTCAACCAGGAGGCGTGCACCGGGGTGTCGACCATCACCGCGTTCGGCAACGCGGCCGTCAGCCGCTCGGCGGCCCTCTTGCCACGGTGGGAGGAGCCGTTGTCGACGATCCAGAACACCAGCTTGGCGCTGGCGTACGGCTCCTGGGTCATGACCTGGGCGACCAGGTTCATGAACGGGTCGATGCCGGTACGCGGCTCGCAGCGGCCGAACACCTTCGCGTGGTGGACGTCGTAGGCGGCCAAGTAGGCCAGGGCGCCGCCGCGGCCGTAGGTGTGGTTCACGCGCATCGCCCGGGCCTGCCCGGGCGATGCGCGTGGGGTGGCATCAGCAGCGGGCCTGGATGGAGGTCTTCTCGTCGGCGCGGATGACGTACTCGTCCTCCCCGAGCAGTTCGCCCTGCCAGGCCCGGGCGTATAGGTCCAGCACGCGTGCGGCCTTGGGGCGGAAGCCAGGGTCTGTGATGAAGATCCAGGAGCGGTGCTGCCAGGGCTTGAGTGCGTCCTGGTGCAGCCAGCGGCGCACGGTGGAGGCCGAGACGGGGCCGGTGATGCCGCGCGCGGTCAGCTCGGCGGCCAGTTCCGGACAACTCCACCGGGACAGCGGCGTGCCGGTCTCGGCGGGCAGCCGACAGGCCAGCGCCTTGGCCTGGGCGACCTGTAGTGCACTGAACGTCGGAGGGCGGCCCGAACGCTTGCGGTCGGTCAGCCCGGCAAGGCCCAGTCCGGCGAACCGGTCCCGCCAGGTCCGCACTGTGTCCAGGTGCAGGCCCGTCTCCCGGGCGATCCTCGCGTTGGAGCGGCCCCGCGCGGCATGCAGCACGATCTGCGCCCGCATCCGTACCTGGTGCGGGGTCTTGTGGCCCCAGGCCATCTTCTTGAGCCGGTGGCGCCCCGAGGCGGTCAGTACCACGGGCACGGCGCGGGTGACTGGCACGGGAAGGGGGGCGATCTACGGGCGCGATCAGCTCTGTGCGGAGGTGAGGCGCATGGCACGGGCGGTGAGATGGCGTCGTTCCGGTGCGCTGGTGGTGCGTCGGGCGGCGTCGACGTAGGCGTCCGCCGCGGCGTGGTGCTCGCCTAGCAGCTCAAGGAAGTGGGCGCGGGTGGCGAGGAGCCGGTGATGGCGTGCCATCCGCCGGTCGGACTCCAGGGCGGCGAGCAGTTCCAACCCGGCGGCGGGGCCGTGCACCATGGCGACGGCAACCGCGCGGTTGAGGGTGACCATCGGATTCGGCGTGACCTGTTCCAAAAGTCCGTACAGCGCGAGGATCTGCGGCCAGTCCGTGGAGTCGACATGCTCGGCCTCGTCATGGACGGCAGCAATCGCGGCCTGCAGCTGATACGGGCCGACCCAACCCTGCGGCAGGGTCCGGCTGATCAGGTCGACTCCCTCGGCAATGAGCCGACAATCCCATTGGCCGCGGTCCTGCTCGGCCAGCGGCACCAGGTCGCCGCCGGGCCCGGTGCGGGCGGGGCGGCGCGCTTCGGTGAGCAGCATCAGCGCCAGCAGCCCGGCCGCTTCGCCGTCGTCGGGCAGCAGGCGGTGCAGCAGCCGGGTGAGCCGGAGTGCCTCGGCCGACAGGGTCGGCGCGGTCAGGTCGGCGCCGTCCGTGGTGGTGTACCCCTCGTTGAAGATCAAGTACAGCACTTGCAGCACTGCCCCAAGACGTTCGACGTGGTCGGCCGGCTCCGGCATGCGGAGCTGCATACCGGAGGCCTTGATGGTCTGCTTGGCCCGGCTGATGCGCTGCGCCATGGTCGCCTCGGGGACCAGGAAGGCCGTCGCGATCTGGGCGGTCGTCAGCCCGCCGACCGCGCGCAGCGTCAGCGCGATCCGGCTGGGCTCGGACAGCGCCGGGTGGCAGCAGAGGAACAGCAGCGCGAGGGAGTCGTCCCGATCCGTGCCCGATGCGGCATCCGCGGCATGGCTGAGCAGCTCCGCCTGAGGGGTGGCCAGGGCGATCCGGTCCTCGCGACGCCGCCGGGCATGCTCGCTTCGCACCTGGTCGACCAGCCTGCGGGAGGCGACGGTGACCAGCCAGCCCCGCGGGTTGTCGGGCAGGCCCTCGACCGGCCATTGAAGGGCGGCGGCGAGCAGCGCCTCCTGCACCGCGTCCTCACACGCGTCGAAGACGCCGTACCGGTGCACCAGCACGCCGAGGACCTGCGGCGCCAACTCGCGCAGCAGGTCATCGGCGCGGTGATCCACGCTCACACGTCCGCCGCGGCATCGTGCAGGACGGGCCACAGCTCGACCGGCTCCACGTCGGCGAAGGGCATGTCCGCCGCGATCTGCTGTGCCCGCTCCAGGCTCTCGCAGTCGAGCAAGTAGAAGCTGGCGAGGTACTCCTTGGTCTCCAGATAGGGGCCGTCGGTCACCGTCGCGGCCCCGTCCTTGCGGCGCACGAGCTGGGCGAGGGCCGCGTCCGCCAGACCGTAGGCACCGACGAGCTCCCCGGTCCCCTGGTACTTCTTGTTGAACGCGTCCTGCTTGGCGATCGCCTCCGGCCATGCTTCGGCCGGAAAGGAGTCCCACTTGGCCTGATTGCCATAGATCATCGCGACGTACTTCATCTCGGGCGTTCTCCCAGTTCTGCTTGCCCTGTTGGCGCGCTGTCACCCCTCAGTCGGAGCAGGAAGCAGGTCCTCGACATCCGGCGACAAACTTTCTTCGACTTTTCTTCCGCGCCGCCGACGGCAGGCCTGGACACTCCCGTGCAGCTACGGAAGATCAACATACGGCCCTCGGCCCCCACGGGACGCACTGGCCGGCATGCCCCGCACCGAGTGGACAACGGGCACCTCACACAGGCCCTGCCGCTACGTCAACCCCCGAAGGACTTCCGGAGCCGACCACTAAGGGCGCGTCTCCGGACAACACGCGGGCTCACACCACGGTAGTGCAGACCTCGGCGTCCGCTCGGCGTGACGTCACCCCAGGTCAGCAGCTCCTGACACAAGTCGCAGGCGCATAACCGGAATCGGAGCGCTATTGATCCGCCGGTCCCAAGGGCTGTCCCGTAATCCGCGGCGGAGCAGCGCGCGGCGTCGGATGCGGTGCATCGCAAGGCGGAGGGGAGTCCACACACTTGGATGTATGTGGACGTCCCGACAACGCGGCGAGGTGCCGTAGCTGTCGTCACGCGCCCGCCGGGGATTGACGGGACAGCCCTTAAGCTCAGGACATGCGAGATGATGCGACAGGTCTGGTCTGGAAAGGCATCAACTACGACACCGGCACCAACTACGCCGAAAGCGGCTTGTCACGCAAGCCCGTATCCAGCGGACTGATCCGTCAGCACATGGCGGTCATCCAGAACGATCTGAACTGCACCTCGGTCAACCTCTTCGGCACCGACATCGGACGGCTGACCGAGACCGCCGGTACCGCCCTGGACCTGGGGTTGCACGTCAGCCTGCAGCCCCGAGTCATAGAAGCCGAGCCGGACGCGATGCTGGAACACCTCGCGGCAACCGCCATGGCCGCCGAAGAACTGCGGGAGCGATACGGTCGCGTCACCCTCAATGTCGGCTGCGAGCTGACGGTCTTCGGCTGCGGGATCATTCCTGGTGGCAGTCACGCGGACCGGTCCGCCAAGCTGGCCGACCCGCAATGGTGGCCGCGTTTCCCGGAGTTCAACGAGAGGCTGAACGACCTCCTTGGACGCGCTCGTGATGTGGCCCGGGCGCACTTCGGCGGCCACCTGACCTATGGAGCAGGTCTGTGGGAGGAGGTGGACTGGGACGGCTTCGACATGGTGGGGCTGAACTACTACCGGATGGCCTACAACGACGCCGACTACGCCACCAACCTCCGGCGATTCCATCAACACGGCAAGCCCATAGTGATCACCGAGTTCGGCTGCTGCTCCTTCGACGGCGCGGCCGAGATGGGCCCGGCTGGTTACGGCATCATCGACTGGACGGCCGATCCTCCCAGACTGGCCGGCTCATTCACCCGCAATGAGCAGGTACAGGCGGATTACCTGTCACAACAACTTGAGCTCTTCGCGGCCGAGAGGGTCTTCGGGGCGTACGTGTTCGAGTTCATCGCGCCGAAGCCCCACTCACGCGACCCGCGCTACGACTTGGACATGGCCAGCTTCGGCGTGGTCAGGACGATCGGGGACGGCTGGGAGCCGAAGGCCGCGTTCCACGAACTGGCAAGGTTCTACAGCTCCCACTGAGGTTCCCCCGGCGTGCGGGAGGTGCTGATCAACTGGGCAGGGTGGGTTGACGGAGTTTCAGGATGCATCAGTCGCCTGCGATCACGGGGACAATTGAGATCGGGACGTGCTGGCCTGGTGGTTTGGTTGTCGGGTGATCAGCAGGTCGCCGTGCGGACGGGCACCGGCTCGGTACTCGTCCTGCGGCGGGTTGCCCTGCGGGCGCAGCGGTCGGAGACCAGACCGGCGATGGCACGGTGGGTCTCGTCGTAGTCCTCACGCCGTCCGGAGCGATGGACATCGAACAGCTCGGCCAGGGCGGCATGCGGAAGCCCGAGCCGCAGGTGAACGAGGGTGGCCAGCAGCCGGTCAGGGAAGACCAGCTTCTGCTTACGGCCCGCCCCAGCCGCCCGGCGCCGGGAACCCCCGCGCCGCTCATGCAACGCGGACTCGCGGACTGCCGTCCACCTGGGCGCGAGTTCTTGGAGCAAATCGCCGAAATGCGCGCGGGAGACCCCGGACAGGGCGGGATGGGAGCAGGCTGTACGGGCCCAGGTCAGCTTCACAACTCGCCTAACCCGTTCGGCCCTTCCCCTGTCACGGCCTGTTCTGACCCGCTCGCATTCGCCCGCGACGCTCGCGCGGATTCATCGCACGCGATGGGCCTGCTGCGCGCTACGCCGTGGCACCCTGATGCACCACACCAGGCGACGTGACGGCTGCCCTCCAGGGCACCGTGCGAGGATCGAACGATGAGGAATCCCCGCCGTGAGTTACTGCGCTGGCAGTTCGACATGACCTGGTCACTGCTCGAGTACCACCTGGAGCGGCTCGCACCCGAGGCCTTTCTGTGGGAGCCCACTGACCTGACCTGGACAGTGCGCCCGGACGCCGCCGGGAACTGGCTGCCGGACTGGGCCAACACCGAGCCCGACCCCGTTCCCGTTCCCACCATCGGCTGGGTGAGCTGGCACATCGGCTGGTGGTGGAGCACTGCCATCGATCACGCACAGGGACGTACGCCCCGGGAGCGTACCGACATCACCTGGCCCGGCAACGGACCGGCGACCGTCGCCTGGCTACAGGATCTGCGTACCCAGTGGCTGGCGGTCCTCGACAAACTCACCGACGCCGATCTGGACGCAGCCTCCACGCTGCCGTGGCAGACCCCTCCGGACAACACCATCGGACACATGATCGCCTGGCTGAACGCCGAGCTGATGAAGAACGTCGCTGAGATCGGGCAGCTGCAGCTGATCTGGGCGGCCTCGAAGTCGCGACCCAAGAAGCAATAGGGCTCAGCAGAAGCGACGACGTTGTCCAGCACGGCAGCCGCGACGTCGAGCCCAATTGCTCTCCAGGTCGTTAAAGCGGTGGTGTGGTCCGGCCATGCGCACTGACAAGCTCGCCATCGCCCACCAAGCCGCGCTTCACCTTCCAGCCATCCTCATCCGGAGTCGCAGTTGACCGACTGCACAGCCCTCAGGTTGCGGGCGTTGCGACGGCCAGGCGGGAGATCTCGGCGGCGACGGCATTCGGGTCGGGGGCGACGGTGACACGGGCGACGCCGTCCAGGCCCGGGTGGGCACCGACACGCACTCCGTGCTGTGCGTTGCGCAGCAGGTCGAGGTCGTTGATGTCGTTGCCGAAGGCGTTGTACTGGTCGATCCCGAGGGAGATCAGGGCCTCCCACTTGTTCGTGGTGCCCGGGGCGAAGTCGATGATCGCCTCGTCGAGGTGGTGGTTGACGGTCATCCCGAGCGTGCGGCCGGCCTCCGCGAGGGCTGTCATGTCGGTCGCGTCGACCACGAGGAACTTCACGACGGCGGGAAGATCGGCGAGCTCGACCCGGCGGGCGAGGCGGCCCTGGTCGACGCGGCTGCGGATCGGGTGGTCGGCCGGTCCGGTGTAGGCGTAGTCCCAGGGGCCGTCGGCGAGGTAGCCGGCCCGGAACCGCTCGGCCTCAGCCAGCAGCTGGTCGAGTTCGCCGGTGCCGAACGCGGCACGCGCTCGGATCTGGCCCCCGACCGAGACGAGGCTGCCGTTCCCGCCTATCAGCGTGGCGGTGGAGAAGGCTCCGTCAAGGACGGGCAGGAGGTCGCGGACTGGCCGGGCGGAGGCGAAGACGAGTTGGTGACCAGCGCGTTCGCAGTCCTCGATGGCGGCGAGGATCTTGCTGTCGATCGTCCGTCCGTCGAAGCAGAGAGTGCCGTCGATGTCGAAGACCGTGGTGCGGGCGCTGGAAATGATCACGGCGAGATGATATCGAGCCGACGCAGTACACGGCCTGCCGCCCACCGGGAGCGCGGCTCCACAGAGTTGCTTACCGGCATGCGACGAGCAAAGGAGAGACGGCCCAGTCCGGTCTACAAGTCGATGACGGCAGCCGGGACGCTCGGGCCGGACACGCCCGTGGGACAGCGGCCGGCCTAGTGCAGCACCGCGTTGATCCTTCGGGGGTCTGAGCGGTCAGGCGGGTGGGTCGCCGAGGTAGAGGCCGGCGGCGCAGTCGAGGGCGGCTTCGGGTGTGCCGAACAGTCGGCCGGTGGGCAGGACGTTGTCCTCGTAGCGTTCGTTGCTGTAGGTGAACAGCATGAAGCCCCACATCTCGGGGTGGCCGGTGTCTTTCAGGCGGCACAGCTGCAGGTCGCCGTCCGCTTCATCGTCGCCGTCGACGGCGGCGGCCGGAGACGGTGCTCTCCCATCCCTCGCTGCGGAAAGTCGCTGGATCTGAGCCGGTCGATCGCCGTGGTGATGAACGCGGTGCTGCACTTCATCCCGGACGACCAGCGGCCGGACCGCATCGTGCGTGCCTACCTGGACCAGGCCGCGTCGGGCAGCTACCTGGCGCTGACGCACGCCGCGCCGGACCCGACCCACCCGGACGAGCAGAACGCCATGCTCGCCGACTACCAGAAGCCCACCGGCGTGCCGTTCACCAACCGCACCCCCGAGCAGATCGCGGCCTGGCTCGACAGCCTCCAGATCCAGCCTCCCGGGTTGGTGCCGAGACCGAGCGGGAGCCGATGCTGCTGACGTATGGCGTGCTCGCTCGGAAGCCGATCGACGGCTGACGGACTGACTCAGACAGTCACCTCGGCCGACCGTGCCCGAATCTGCTGGAGGGTCTCGTCGGCGCTTCCCCGCCAGGTCCAGCCCTCGGTGAGGGCGGCGCCGGCGGCGCGGCATTCGCCGTGGAACGTGGCGTATCCGCCGCCGCCCGGCAGCATGAAGTGCACCTTGAACGCGCTTCGCTCCAAGTTGGTGGTCCCGTGGAACTGAGTGCCCATGAAGTCCGCACGCGCGAACCGGCAGTCACTGAGGTCGAAGTCGATCAGAGTGGCGGCGGAAAGGCTGAGATCGACTCCGGCCCAGAACTGTTCGCGCGGCGGGGAATCCGGCGCCGCCCCGGGGTCGTGAGGGCGGAGGTGGTCGGTGAGGATCTGCTGCGCAGTCCGCCGCAGCCTCAGTTCGGCCACCTGCTCCGCGGTGAGCGCGGCTTCATCGCCGACCTCGAACGCCAGCGGCGCCCTCAGGAATCCGCAGACTGCGTCGACGATTCTGGCCCGCTGGTCGGCGCGGGTCTGGCCGAGCGCGTCGAGCACGTGCAGTCCGGACAGCCGCACCGCCGGGTCGGCGTCGGCGAGCTGGTGGGCGTAGGGCGCCACGGACTCGTCCGTCACCAGCCGGCCCGGCCCGTTGTCTTCGGGACGCAGCACCCAGCCGAAGGGCCATTCCTGAGGGCTGAACGACTCTTCCGCGTCGTCGGCTTCCGAAGCGTCGTCTTCCTCGGCGACAGTGTCCGCGGTCGCGCCGGTGAGATCCACACTCGGCTGGTCCAGATGGACCTGATCGCCGAACCAGGCGTCGCCGAAATCCGCATCCGCCCCGAACCGTGCCTTCCAGAACCAGGCCGGACCGTGGAATCGCGCGCCGTGAAAGGACACCCGATCCCGGAAGCAGGTGCCGTCGCTGCCCTCGTACCAGCTCTGGTATTCCTCTTGAAGCACGGCATTCGGCCAGTCGGGATCGGCCTCGTTCGGCTCGCGCCAGGGGATCTGCACGCCGAACGGATCCGGTTTGTCAGAGGGCAGATCGCCGTCCTCGTCGAACTCTTCGAATCTGGAGTCGTCCTCCTGGACGGACTCCTCACCACGGCCGAACCAGGCCAGATTGTCGAACCGGGCGCCGGCGAAGCCGGCCGGGGAGTGGAACCGCGCCAGCCCGAAGTGGGCGTCTCCGCCGAACCTGACGTCGGCGAACGACGCCTCGCCTTCGAACACGGCCCGCGCGAAGATCGCGTCGTCGCGGAAGTGAGCGCCGTCGAAGACGCAGCGGCCGCGGAAGTGGGCGTCCGCAAAGACTGTCGGGCCGAAGGAGCAGCCGCTGAAGTCGACGTCCGGCAATACGGCGCCTTCCAGGGCGAAGGCGAGGTGGTCTCCGCCCCGCGCCAGCGCGACAAGAAGCGCGACGGCACTGTCGACAGCTTCCACAACCGTGCCGCGCAGGTAACGGCACACGGCGTCGGCGGCAGGCTGGCGCAGCGCGGGATGTGCCTGGGCGAGTGTCTCAAGCTCCTGCAAGCCGACGTGGTGCGCGTCGGCGTCCGGTCCCGCCAAGCAGTCGGCTATCCGCTGAAACTCCCTGGAGGCGTCCGGTTCCGTCGGTGATCCCATGCCGTCAGACCCTAGCGCAGCACCGCGTTGATCCTTCGGGGGTTCATGTGGCTTTGAGTGGGGAGCCGTCGTAGGTCCAGCGGTAGGGCTTGGCGGCGTGTTCGTCGTAGTCCAGGACGAAGTCGTCGATGCGTTCGGTCAGTTTCTCGCGGGAGGTGAACTGGCCGTGGCGCAGCAGGCGTCTGGTCAGGGTCGAGAAGAACAGCTCGACCTGGTTGAGCCAGGAGGTGTGTTCTGGGGTGTGGTGGACGGCGAAGCGGGGTCTGGCCGCCGGCCAGGCCCTGGTCTTCTTCGAGGTGTGGGACGAGCCGTTGTCCATGACCAGGTGGATCTGCTGCCCGGCGGGGATGGTGGCGTCGAGTTGGCGCAGGAACCCGATGAATGTGTCGGAGTCGTTGCGGGCGATGGTGTGGGTGAGGACCTGGCCGGTGTGCACGTCCAGGGCGGCGGTGATCGTCACGGTGCCGTGGCGGATGTACTCGAACTCCCTGCGGGCCCGTCGGCCGGGGCCTGCGGGCTGGTCGGGGTACTTTCGGGAGCGGGCGGTGATGCCGGTTTTCTCGTCCACGCTGATCACCACGGCGTTCGGCGGTCAGGCGCGGTACAGGTCGCACACGTCGGCGGCGCGGGTGAAGAACTCCGGGTCGGCCGGGCGGGTCAGCCAGCTGCGCACCAGGTGCGGTTTGAGATCGACGGCGTTCAAGATCCGGCCGACCGGCGAGGCGGACGCCGCCACGGCGGAAAGGTTCAGCCGGTCGGCCAGCAGCCGATGGGTCCACACGGTGTCCGAGCCCGGCGGGGCCGCGGTCGCGGTGGCGATGATCCGCAGCTTGTCGGTCAGGGACAGCCGGGGCCGGCCCAGCGGCCGGGGCCGGTCGCACAGCGCGGCCAGGCGTTCGGCGGCGAAGCGCCGGCGCCAGGCGCGCACGGTGTCCAGGTGCCGGCTCGCGTCGCGGGCCACGGCGGCGTTGGACGCGCCGTCGGCCAGCGCCAGGATCACCGACGCCCGCTGCACCCGGCCGAACGGCGCGCTGCGGGAGACGGTCAGCCGTTCCAGCTCCCCGCGCTCGGCCTCGGTCAAGTCGATGATGAACGGACTGGTCAGTGCCATCGTCCCACCCTGAGATCACTGATCCGGTGATCATCCTGCAGCGCGGACGGGCACGGGACACCAGGTGCCGCGGCCAGCCGACGATCAGGCAAGACGGGCGTCATGGCCAGCCCGAACGCCGCCAAAGCCGCGGCCCTGCAGCAGCGCCTGACCGCCCACGCCCGGCGCTGGCCGCAGATCACCGAGCTCAAAGTACGCTGGCGGGCCGGATACGCCTACATCGACGCCGCCGTCGACGGCGACGATGAAGCGGACGGCGACCTGCAGCTGTGCCGCCTGAAAGACACCGGCCACCCCGAGATGTGGGGCTTCACGCTGTTCACCTACAGCAACGAACGCTACGAGGACAACGTTCTGCCCACCGGCCGACTGTTCGGCACACCCGAAGCCGCCCTCGACTGCGCCGCCGGCCTCTACCTCGGCGACCCACCCGCCTGACCGCTCAGACCCCCGAAGGATCAACGCGGTGCTGCACTAGGTGCGGACGGTTCCTGGAGAGCGAAGATCGCGGAGGTCACGTTCGTCGGCCCGGACCGGGGCCTGCTCAGCCGGGCTGTACGACGGTGGTGATCTTTCCGGTCCCGATGTCGTAGGCGTAGCCGCCGATCTTGATGTGATCGATGCCCGGCGCGAGCTCGGGTGCCGCGCGCAGCTTGGCGACGTCCACCTGGACCGTCCTGGACGGCTCCAGGACGGCCATCTCCAAGGAGGTCTGTTCGTCCCAGCCGCCGCGGGCGGCGTAGCCGGCGCGCAGATCGTCGTCGGCGAGCAGTCCCGAGCCGCATTCGGTGTGGTGGATGACGGCGATCTCGAACCAGTCCGCGTCAGGAGTCCTGTTCTCGTGCAGGTGCACGATCCAGGCGAGGTCCTTGATGACCGCCGGCGTCACGCGGCCGCCGACGTTCCGCGCGACGATCGCTTCTCCGAGCCTGACACCCAGCACGGCGGCGGGCTCCACGCGCGGATCGATGCAGATGATCAGGTACAGCTGCTTGAAGGGGATGAACGGGATCCGGGGGACGTCGGCCTGGGCACCGGAGGCCGCGAAGGCCCGGTTGCGCTCCAGGTACGGGGCGAAGTTCGACATGGCTGATTCCTTCAGGAGGCGGTGGCAGCCTGGGGCTGTGGGGCCGGCCCTCAGGCGCCACCATCGCCCATGAGGGGATCACGCGCCAGGCAGGATCGCCCGGCAGGGGAGAGCTGAGCGTCGTGCGTCGGCGGACTCGCCATCAGTGACCGAGTCACTGGCAGGCGGCTGGCCGGCGAGCGATGTGCTCCGCCGGTGGCCCCAGCTGCCCTCCGGTCATGGAGCCGCTCAGTGCGTGTTCGGGCGAGGAGGACTCCGACGACTTCGCGCGGCTGATCACCGAGGTCGGCCGGTCGTACCGCCTGGCGATCTCGGCGTAGGTGAGCCCGTCAGCAAGTCCGGCCGCGAGGCGTCGGCGGTCCTGCCGGGTCACGTGCCCCCGGCATGCCGCCAGCATTGCCTTTGTCTTCATTCATTGCAACGGATCATTGCGTTCGATCGCAACTCATTGCACCAATTTACCTAGGTCTACCTGCGCGAACGCATTTCCGATGATTGACGGTTTTCCGAATGCAACGTAGCTTTCGGCATCTGTCAAGCATGTGATGTCGCGAGATGAGGCATGGTCATGAGCGAATCCCTCCACACCGTCAGGACGCTGCCGGCGGAGCGTCGGCCCGGCTGCCCCTTCGACCCGCCGGCAGAGCTGATCGACGCACGTCGGCACGGCCCCATCAGCCGTTACAACCACCCCGGCGGAAAGCCCGGCTGGCTGATCACTGGATACGACCTGGTCAGGTCGGTCCTGGCCGACTCGCGCTTCAGCTCGCGCAAGGAGCTCCTGAACGTGGTCGACTTCGAGATCCCTCCGGCGCCGCCCGGCGAGTTCCTCCTCATGGACGAACCGCAGCACGGGCGCTACCGGAAACCACTGGTGGGCAAGTTCACCGCACGGCGGATGCGCGTGCTCACCGAACGCATCGAGCAGATCACCGCCGACTGCCTGGACGCCATGGAGAGGACCGGGCCGCCGACGGACCTGGTGACCGCGTTCGCCAAGCCCATCCCCACCATCATCATCTGTGAGCTGCTGGGGGTGCCGTATCGGGACCGGGACTCCTTCCAGGAGCAGATCGACACGTTCATGAGCGGGGAGACGACCGACGAGGCTCTGATAGCGGCCTACACCGCGACCCAGGACTACCTCGCACAGCTGGTGGCCGCCAAGCGTGCGAACCCCACCGACGATGTGCTCAGCGAACTCGCCGACAGCGACCTGACCGACGAGGAGCTGCAGGGGATCAGCCTGATCCTGCTGGCGGCCGGGTTCGACACCACAGCGAACATGCTGTCCCTCGGCACCTTCGCGCTGCTGCAGAACCCGGCGCAACTGGCCGCACTGCGCGCCGACCCCGCGCTCACCGACCAGGCCGTGGAAGAGCTGCTGCGGTATCTGAGCGTCGCCAAGACGTTCATGAGGACGGCACTGGTGGATGTCGAGGTGGGCGGCCGGACCATCGAGGCCGGAACAACGGTCGTCCTGTCGTACAACACCGCCAACCGTGACCCCGAGCGCTTCGCCGATCCCCACGTGCTCGACCTCCGCCGGCAGGACGGCGGGCACCTGGCCTTCGGCCACGGCATCCACCTGTGCCTGGGCCAGCAGCTGGCCCGCATCGAGATGCGGGTCGCGTTCTCCGCACTGCTCAACCGCTTCCCCACGCTGCGCCTGGCCGTACCGGCTGAAGAAGTCGGCCTGCGCCCGGAGACCGCGGACATCTACGGGGTCAAGAGCCTTCCGGTCACCTGGGACGTATGACCGCGAGAGCCGGTGACGGTTGAGGCCGCGTACGCTCGCCCGTCACTGTTGTGATTGCTCGCCTGCGGTGATCGGCGATGGCTGCGCTCACGTCCGCGCCGGCCTCGCCGATATGGCCATGCGATGCGATGCGGTAGGGGGTCAGCCAGGCCTGCGCCAAGGTGTGAGGTCGAGCCCTGGATATCGCAGCGCCATCCCGGCCAGCGTCTCCGGTGTCCAGTAGGGATGCCCAGGCGGCGGGAACCCGAATGCCTGGAGCTGGCGCGAGGTGGCCCGCTCGACGAACGTGAACCAGTCCCGCTGTGGGGCGGCGTAGGCCCAGCCCCGGCGCTGACCCCAATGGACCCCGGAGGGGCGGAAGTTCAGATGCATGGTGTAGCGGGCGCCGCGCGGCGCGGTCATGGCCGTTGCGCGATGGACGGTGCCGATCTCGAAGGCGACGACTGTCCCGGCGGGACCGGCTGCGGACACCTGCGCTCCGTACAGGTGCGGGCTTCCGCTGTCGTCATGGAAGCGGCTCTTGCTTTCGAGGCCGGGCCGCAGATACCTGTCGGGCACGGCAGGGAGGTCGGCCGTGTGTTTCCGGGAGACAAAGTGCGCCGGGCCGAGTTCCTCGGGTACGTCGGCCAGGTACACGAACATTTCCAGCTGGCGGAAGCCGGGCGCGGTGCTGGGCACCAGGAGGGTGTGGCCCAGGTAGTCGCGGTGCAGGTCCTGGTCGTAGTCGCTGGCTCCGGCGTACTTCGCCCAGGCCTCAGCCCCGTAGATCTGGAAGCCGTCGTCTTCCAGCAGTGTCTCGGCGAGCGTCAGGATCCGGTGGTTCACAGCCAGCAGGCTGATCTCCGTGCTGGCGAACGGGAAGTAGTCGATCCCGGCGAACTGGTCGCCGATGAAGCGCTCGCGTCGCGCATCGGTCGCGTCGTGGAACCCCTCGGCGGACGGGAAGAGCAGGTCCAGTTCGCCCGCCGCGGGCTCCAGCTCATCGGCTGGGATGAAGCCAGGGAGGATGACGAAGCCGTCTTCACGCCACGCTTGCGCCGCTTCTTCGAGGTCCATCGGACCAGAATCATGAGGTGGGTTGACGCATGCAAGCGGTTTGCCTGCCCGAAGTGCCCGTCTGTGGAAGTCAGTTGGTCAATTCGAACCCGAGCCGGAACCGCTGAAAGGCGGGGCGGGTGTCCGCCTCAGGCCGTAGCACCGAGGAAGGCGGCCCAGGCGGCGGGGGGAACGGTGAGGACGGGGCCGTCGGTGACCTTGGAGTCACGGATGTGGACGGCGGCGGGGTGGGCGGACACCTCGACGCAGGCACCTCCCTGGTCGCTGCTGTAGCTGGACTTGCGCCAGTCGTAGGCGACTTCGAGGCAGTTACCGCCTTCACTCGCGCTGTAGCTGGACTTGAACCAGTCGAGGGTGGTCGAGGAGGGGTCCGGGTGTGCTGCGCGGGTCATGTCTCTCCAAGCAGTTCGTCCAGTAGGCGGGCGCTCTGCTCGACGGAGAGCGCCTGCGAACGCAGCATCCCATACTTCTGCTGGAGCACGCTGACGTCGTCTGGGTCCTCATGGAGGTAGCTGGTCAGCTGCCCCTCCACGTAGGCGAGGTGGTCGTGATGAGGGGTCTCCAGTAGCACCATCGGCCCCGCGAGCCCGGCGTGCTTCGGGAGCCTGATCGGCATGATCTGAAGCCCGAGGAAAGGGAGTTCCATGCATTGCCGCAGATGCCGGATCTGCTCCCGGAGCATGGCGGGGTTCCCGATCTGGCTGCGCAGAATGCTCTCCTCCAGCACGAAGTGCAGCATGGGGCGGGGTCTGCGTTCGAGGAGCTTCTGTCGGTCGAGTCGGCCCGCCACCCACTCCTCCCGCTCGTCCTCTTCGAGAGGCGGATAGAGGCAGGAGAAGACGAACCGGATGTACTCCTCCGTCTGGAGCAACCCGGGCACTACCTGGTTCTCGTACCAGAGCAGTGTCACTGCCTCCTGCTCGTACTCAACGAAGTCCTGGACGAACGCCGGGAACCGCTCCTTCTGCGGCACTTTCGAAACCGCGACCTGCAACACCCCCTTCGTGTCCAGCAATTCGTCCAGTTGAGCCGCAAAGTCCACCTGCAGTGGCCTGCGTCCCTGTTCGATCGACGCGATCGTGTCCTCACCCACGCAGCACCGGTCGGCCAGTGCCGCCTGTGTCATCCGGGCCGCCTTGCGGAACGTCGCCAGCTGGGCGCCGATCAGGTGCCAGGACGTGATCCGCTTGTTCTTCTTCGCCGAGTGCATGGGCTGCCTCTCCCCGTCGTGAATCCCGGATGACCCGTCAGAGCCCGTACAACTGCGTTGTACGACCCGACGCGCTGATCAACGCTAGTGACTTTGGCTGCGTGAACGAACCAACTCAACTCCCCCGCTTCCGGGAGGCGTTCCACCGCAGGGAACGCCGTTCTGTGCCGCTCGTACGGCAGTTCGTGCGCGAGGCGCTCGTCGACTGGGCGTGCGAGTCCCGTGCCGACGACGTATTGCTCTGTGTGAGCGAACTCGTCACCAACGCCCTGCTGCACGGCGTCCCGCCCGGTCGCGGTTTCCGTGTCCACCTCCACCTGGAGCCGGCCGACGGCGTCCTGTGCGTCGAGGTCCACGACAGCGGCGACGGGGAGGTGTGCCCCGACGCGGCGGACCCGGCTCCCGATGCGGAGGGCGGGCGCGGGCTGCTGCTGGTGGCGGCGCTCGCCGACAAGTGGGGTGTGGGGGAGCGGGATCCCGGCAAGGTGGTGTGGTGCGAGTTCGTGGTGCGTGGACCGGATCCGTGCCCGGAGCCGTACGGGCTCGCCGGTGTGCTCTCCGGATGAGGTGACACGGTCGTCCCCCGAGGCCTCCGGCGGTCGGCCGGTCTCTCGCCGCAGGTGGAGGATTCCTGCTGTCCGACCTATTCGGCCGACAGTTGCTGCAATAGGGGATTAATGCCGACCGGGCCGAAGTGGCTGTCGTCGCACAATGAATACCTCACTGTCTCTCTCGGCCCGGCTTGTCTTCCTTGTCGCGTACCGATATCGGGCATCCCGGGCCGACGGTGCCGAAGGCCGGAAGATTTCCCCGCCGCGCGGTTTGCCGCCGGGCCGGGCGGTGTACTACTGGGTTGTTCGACGCGCCACAAGATCGACCACGACCTGTCCACCGCCGTTCATTTCTTGTAATGTTCCTGCCAGTCACCGCGCGTAGAATTCCTGTTGGACACCGAGTCCTGACAGGTAGTCGTTCCGCACCTCCGCGCCCGGACTGCCGCCAGTGCTGGACGGTCGTGGTGTTTGCAGTTGTTCCTGACCTGATCCGGTTGTCAGGGGGCACCCGTACGGCCGGCCGAGAGTATGAGGCACGTTCTGTGAAGGTTCGTACGAGGTGGTCGAGCATCCTCATCGCCGGGGGATTAGTGATGGCGCTGCTGACAGGCTGCGGCTCCGACGATCAGATCTTTGCATTCGACAGCAAGGAGAAGATGGTCGTCGGGATGTCCGACGGAATTCTTGCGACAGATCCGGCCGCGGGGTACGACCCCGGGTCCTGGCTGTTGTTCAACAATGTCTTCCAGTCCTTGTTGAGCTTCCCGCCCGGGGCTTCCATACCTGTGCCGGAGGCCGCCAAGAACTGCGGCTTCTCGGACGGCAGCAGGACCTACACCTGCACTTTGCGTGACGGGTTGAAGTTCAGCAACGGCCACAGCCTCACATCGGAGGACGTCAAATACTCCTTCGACCGGGCAATCGAAATCAATGACCCGGCGGGCCCGGCGCCGTTGCTCTCCACCATTTCGGCGATCAGTGCCCCGGACGAAAAGACCGTCGTCTTCCGTCTCAAGGTTCCCGACGCCATCTTTCCCAGCAAGATCGCATCGGGTGCCGGCTCCATCGTGGACCACAGGGTCTATCCCAAGGACAGGCTGCTTCAGGGCGGCAAGGCGGTTGGTTCCGGTCCCTACATGCTGGATTCGATCGACAAGTCGAAGGCCGAATTCTCGGTCTATTCCGGCTACCACGGAACGGCCGAGGTGAAGAACAGCGGCGTGACGTTGAAACTCTTCCGAGGCGACCAGCAGGCCCTCAAGTCGTCCCTGGAGAAGGGTGATGTCGACATCGCCTACCGTGGCCTCACCGCCAAGGCGATAGCCGCCCTGGACATGTCGCCCGCCGCGGAGAAGAACGGCATCGAGGTCGTCCAGGGTGACAGCGCCGAGGTCCAGCACATGGTCTTCAACATGGCCGACCCCGTGGTCGGCAAGCTCGGTGTGCGCAAGGCCATCGCCTACCTCGTCGACCGCAACTCCCTGGTCAGCAAGGTCTACCAGTCCACGGCGGCGCCGCTCTACTCGATCATCCCGGCCGGCATCACCGGCCACGGCACCTCCTTCTTCGACACCTACGGCGACAGCGCGCAGCCTCAACGCGCGAAGGACGCACTGGAAGCCTCCGGTATCACCGACAAGGTGAAACTCACCCTGTGGTCCACGCCGAGCCGTTACGGGCCCGCCACGGACGACGAGCTGCAGACCATCGCCGATCAGCTCAACAAGAGCGGTCTGTTCGAGGCGAAGATGAAGTCCGTCCCGTTCGACCAGTACGAGAAGGACATCGCCGAAGGAAAGTACGGGATCTACGTCAAGGGGTGGGTGCCGGACTATCCCGACCCCGACAATTTCACTCAGCCGTTCTTCGGCAAGGGCAATGTCTTGTCGAACAATTACGAGAACAGTGAGATAACCAAGCGGATCATCCCGCAGACTTCGTCCGTGACCGACCGCTCGAACACCCGGGAGGAGTTCGGCAAACTGCAGGACATCGTGGCGGAGCAACTGCCGCTCCTGCCGCTGTGGCAGGGAAAGCAGTACGCGGTCGCGCACGAGAACGTCCGGGGCCTGCAGAACTGCCTGGACACGTCGACGGTCTTCCGGTTCTGGGAACTCGGCACCGCACCGTGAGCCCGGCTGTCCCGCAGGGCTGACGCCAAGTCTGTCGGGTCGGTGATTTCTCCGGTGGGAGGGGTGTGCCCGCGGGGGCGGCGGTTCTCGTCGGTAGCGCGTCAGTGGCTAAGGGCTGTCCCGTAATCCATGGTGGATCAGCGCGCGGCGTCGGATGCGGTGCATCGCAAAGCGGAGGAACGTCCGCATACTGGACGTATGCGGACGTTCCGGCAACTCGGCGAGGTGCCGTAGCTGTCGTCGCGCGCCCGCCTGGGATTACGGGACAGCCCTTACCCACGCCGTCGCCCTCGTGAGCGGGTCGGTGATCGGCCCCGGCCTGCGTTCTCAGTCCCCACGCCCGGAGATTCTTGCGCCGGGATTCGCCGGGCGTGCCGCCCCGGTGCCCGTGCGGTAGGCCCGTGGTGTGGTGCCCGTCAGCCGGGAGAAGTGGTGGCGCAGGCTCGCCGGGGAGGCGAAGCCGGACAGTGCCGCCACCCGGTCCACCTTCTCGTCGGTGGTCTCCAGCAACTCTCGGGCCCGCTCCAGTCTCCGCCGCAGGAGGTACTGCGGCGGGCTGACGCCGGTCCGCGCGTGGAAGCGCCGGTTGAGGCTGCTGACACTGATACCGGCGTGCGCGGCGATGTCCGCGGGCGTCAGCGGGAGGTGCAGTCGGGCCTCCAGCCAGCGCAGTGTCGGCTCGATGCCCGAACTCACCGTGAGTTCGCGGTCGATCGTCTCCTGGACGCGGTCCGCGTGCGTCAGGAGCGGGGTGAGAAGCTCCCGGGAGGTCTCGCCGGCCAGCCGTTCGCCGTGGTCCTGGGCCAGCACATGCAGGCAGACGTCCATGCCGCCGAAGATCCCGGCCGAGGTGAGGAACGGGCCGTCGGCCACGACCGTGCCGACCGGATCGACCTCGGTACGGGGGTGGAGCCGGGCCAGTTCCCCGATGTGGCGCCAGCCGGTCGTGGCACGGCGGCCGTCGAGGAGACCGGTGGCCGCGAGGGTGAACACCCCTGTTCCGACGGCGCCGATGCGACAGCCCCGTGCGGCGGCGGCCCGGAGCGCCGCGAGCACCTCGGGCGCGGGCTCGTCGCGGGGGCCGTCGTCGTCCTGGCCGGGTACCAGGACGGTATCCGCGTCGGCGAGGCCGTCGAGTCCCCACGGGACGGAGATCCGGAGCGGGGCGGGTGAACCCAGGGTGGTGAGGCCGGGCGCGGCGCAGAGCCGCACCTCGTAGGCGGCGTCGGGGTGGCCGGCCGCGGCTGTTGTGAACACCAGGCCGGGGGTGGTGAGGTGGTGTCCGGGCAGCCCGTCGGGCACGAGCACGGCGATCACGGACATGTGTCAGAGGGTAGCGGCGGGGGAGGGGAACGGAGGGGCGCCCGGACCGCTCGGGAGCGGGCGCCCCGGGGCGGCCGGATGACCGCCCGGCCGGGTCAGCGGTGCGTGTGGATCGTCTTGTGGATCCAGCCGGCGTACGCGGGAACGGCGGTGTACATGCCGGGGCCGGTGGAGCAGGTCGGGTCGGTGTCCCCGTCGCCCGATGTGGCGCCGACCAGTTCCCAGCGCCCGTCCCGGCCGCGCTGGAGCTGCGGGCCGCCGGAGTCGCCGAAGCAGGCCATGGCGCCCGGCACCTGGCTGACGGTGCAGATCCGGGTCCTGTCGGCGCGGCCGGGCGAGCACTCGTCCACGGCCCCGATACGGGTGTTCAGTTCCTGGAGCCGGTCCGGGAACACCGCTTTGGTGAGGTCGTCCGTGTTGAGGACGGTGCCGAAGCCGAGCAGCCGCGTCGGGGTGCCGGGGCGGCCCACCGCGTCGGCGATACGGATGGGCTTCTGCGCGACCGGGCGGTCCAGCTCGACCAGTGCGATGTCGTTCGTGCTGGGCTCGGTGACGTAGCTGTAGTCGGGGTGGGGGATCATCCGCTTGATGCCGCGCACGGTGCCGCCGGACGTGCGGTGGTCGGACCCGACGCGGACGGTGCCGTCCACCATCTCCGGGTTGACGCAGTGGGCCGCCGTCACCAGCCAGCGCGGGCTGATCAGCGTTGCGCCGCACTGGGCGTGTACGTCGATTTCCTTGATCGTCTGCGGGATCGTCGCCATGAACGGGTAACGCTCCGTGGAGTCCTTCCCGTTGACGACGGCGTCGGCGCTGCCGGTCATGGCCGCGACGCAGGCCGTCGCGGCCAGGGCGACGGCGGCGAGCCGTGCCGCACGCCGGGACCGCGGACCGTGGGAGAGAGAACTGCGGTTGAGCATGGGTGATTCCTTCGTTCCGATGCGCGTCGTACGCGTGATGGATGGGCGAAGCCGACCTCCGGGCGTCCCCTCGCTTCCGGTGCCGCGCACCACCCATCCTCCGTACCGGCCCCGCCCGGAAAAAGCGGTCCCGATGTCACCCTCGGCTAAATTCTGGACATGCCAGTGATCGCCGTCCTCGCGCTCGACGGGGTGCCGGGCCATGAACTCACCGGGCCGGGCATGTGTTTCGGCACAGCCGCCCGGTATCACCCCCATGTCGCGTACGAGCTGCGGTACTGCGCCGCCCCCGGCTTCCGCGGGACCGGCTCCCCGGCGCCCTTCCGCATCGATACGCCCTGGGGCCTGGAAGGGCTGGAGGACGCCGACACCGTCCTGCTCCCCGGGCACGCGGGTTTCCGCGCCGAACCCCCGCCCGAGCTCGCCGACGCCCTGCGGGCCGCCGCGGACCGGGGAGCCCGCATCGGCGCGATCGGCACGGGGACGTTCACCCTCGCCGCCACCGGTCTCCTCGACGGACGCCGGGCGGCCACCGGCCGACCGCACGCGGCGGAGCTGGCGAGGCGTCATCCCCGTATCGACGTCGACCCCGAGGGCTCGGTCGTGGACGCGGACCCCTTCCACACCGCGGCCGGAGTGCTCGGCGGCCTCGACCTCTGCCTGCACCTGATCACCCTGGACCACGGTGACCCGGTCGCGATCGAGACCGAGCGGCAGGTCTTCCTGCAGCTCCACGCACCCGCCGGCGCCGAGGAGGACACGGGCCCCGTGACCTCTCCCACCGCGACCCGTCACCGGGCCGGCCCGCACAGCCTCGGGCCCACGATCCGCTGGATGGAAGCCCACCTCGACCACCCGCTGACGCTGAAGGACATCGCCGACCACGCGGGGCTCACCGTCCGTGGACTGAACCGGCGCTTCCGGGCCGAGACAGGGCTCTCCCCGCTCCAGTACCTGCTGCGCGCCCGTGTCCAGGCGGCACAGCGCCTGCTGGAGCGCGGGGACGAGCCGGTCGAGCGCATCACCACCCGCACCGGACTGGGCACGCCCGCCAACCTGCGCCACCACTTCCAGCACCACACGGGCACCAGCCCGCGCATCTACCGCACCGCCTTCCGCTCCCTGGTGGCCACCCTGACCTGGGCGGACGGCAAGGATGCCGACCCGGCACCCCCCGACGGGCCGAGCGGCGCCGCCGACCGCCGTGCGGCGAACCGCCCCGCCTGACCCGTCCCGTTCCCCGACGGCCCGCCACCACGCCGCGGGCGGCGGACACGTACGGCCCGGCGCACGACAGCGAGCGCACCAGGCCGTTACCGCCCACTTGGACTTACGCACGGCGGTTGTTGGACTGGAGCGGCCCGAGCCGCCACACGTCGTTGACGGTGTCCGGCCACGGGCACTACGCAGAGCACATGTCACGAAGATTCACTTCGGCGGGCGCTGTCGCCGCCGCCTCAGCCGCCGTCCTGGCGCTGGTGGGGACCGCGCTCCCCGCCGACGCCGCCGCCCCGTCACCCGCCGCAGTCGAGTCGGCCGTGCCCGCGGACGCCACCGTCATCCAGTCCGCGCAGCTCTCGGTCGCCGTCGCCGACGACTTCCCCCGCGTCCTGGCGTACACCGACAAGGCGAGTGGCAGCCGACTGCTCGGCAGTACGCAGCCGGTCACCGCCGTCACCCTGAACGGCACCGCGCACCCCGTGAAGCTCAAGGGCTCGCCCACGGTCACAGGCTCGGTCGCCCGCTACACCCTGACCTTCACCGACCTGCCCGGCATCGAGATCGACGCCTCGCTCTCCGTCTCCGGACGCGCCACCACCTTCAAGGTCACGGCCGTCCGCGACACCGAGGCGTTCCGCGTCGGCACCATCGACATACCCGGCCACGACCTGGTCTCCGTCGGCTCCACGGACACCGGCGCCGCCACCGCCTTCACCCGGCTGGACAACGACTCGACGAAGACCGCCGACGTCTTCGCCCCGGTCACCGCGGACACCGCGCCCGACAAGGCACCGGCCGGAGCCTCGTACGCGATCGTCAACACCGGCTCCCTCGCGGCGGCCGTCGAGTCCAACTCCTCGTACGACAAGCCCTCCGGTGCCACCGGCGGTGACGACGCCCGGTTCTGGCACCAGGCACGCAAGGCGGACGACGGCAGTGTCCGGGTCGGGGTCTGGTCCGGACAGTGGACCTACCGCGGCGACGGCGCGCCGAAGCCCGAGAGCGGGGACGACCTCCCCTGGGCGAAGGTCGTCGTCACGCCCGACGCCAACGGCGACAAGAAGGTCGACTGGCAGGACGGAGCCGTCGCGTTCCGCTCCATCGGCATCAAGGCGCCCGGCAGCGAGGACACCCCGGACCGGGTCATCACCCACATCCCGTTCAACTTCGCCAGCCAGGCCACCCACCCCTTCCTGCGGACCCTGGACGACGTCAAGCGGATCTCGCTGTCCACGGACGGCCTCGGGCAGCTGGCCCTCCTCAAGGGGTACGCCTCCGAGGGGCACGACTCCGCCCACCCCGATTACGGCGGCGACTACAACAAGCGCGCCGGCGGGCTGAAGGACCTCAACGAGCTCCTCAAGGACGGCAAGAAGTGGGGCGCCACCTTCGGCGTCCACGTCAACGCCACCGAGGCGTACCCGGAGGCCAGGGCGTTCGACGAGCAGCTCGTCGACAAGACCAGGCCGGGCTGGAACTGGCTGGGCCAGAGCTACTACATCGACCAGCGCCGCGACATCAACAGCGGCGACCTGGCCAAGCGCTTCCAGCAGTTGCGCGACGAGACCGACCGCAATCTGAGCTTCCTCTACATCGACGTCTACTACACGCACGGCTGGATCGCCGACAAGACCCTCCAGGCCGTGCAGAAGCAGGGCTGGAACGTCGGCAGCGAATGGTCCGACAAGTTCGAGCGCGGCACCCTGTGGTCGCACTGGGCCAATGACCTCGACTACGGCGGGCCCACCAACAAGGGCCTCAACTCGAAGATCATCCGCTTCATCCGCAACGGCGAGCGGGACACCTGGAACAACGACCCGGTCCTCGGCCAGACCGCCATCGACGAGTTCGAGGGCTGGACCGGCGAGACCGACTGGAACGCCTTCTACGACAACATCTGGCAGCGCGACCTGCCCGCCAAGTACGCCCAGCAGCAGAAGATCATCCGCTGGGACGGCAACGACATCACCTTCACCGGAGACGTCCGGGGCACGGTCGAGGACGGCAAGCGGACCTTCTACGACCACGGCCGCAAGGTCCTCAGCGGCACCGACTACCTGCTGCCGTGGGACGGCGGCAAGAAGCTCTACCACTACAGCAGGTCCGGTGGCACCAGCACGTGGGCCGTGCCGTCCAAGGGCACGTACACCGTCTACGAGCTCACCGACAACGGGCGCGTCAAGACCGGCACGGTCAAGCCCGTCGACGGCAAGATCACGCTGACCGCCGAGGCCGGACAGCCCTACGTCCTCTACCCGGACCGGGCGCCGAAGGCCGCCGACGTCCAGTGGGGCCAGGGCACCCCGGTCGACGACCCCGGCTTCAACGACAACGGGCTGAGGGCCTGGTCGAAGACCGGAACCGTCGCCCGTGACACCGACGACAAGGGCCGCAACAGCGCCGCGCTCTCCGGCGGTTCCACCGCGGCGCTCTCGCAGCGCATCGACGGCCTCGAACCCGGCAAGCGCTACACCGCGTCCGCGCTCATCGAGGTCCAGCCCGGAAAGACCCGGCACACGACGCTCTCGATCGGCGGCCGGTCCGTCGCCGTGGACCGCTCCACCGCGAAGGACTACGTCGCCGCGTCCGACTGGCACGGCACGTACTTCCAGCGTGCCAAGGTCAACTTCACCGCCCCCGCGAACGGCCGCGCCACGTTCCGTATCGAGGCGGCGGCGGGCAGCACGGCGACGGTACGCGCCGACGACGTACGGATCGTCGCCAACGCCCCGGCGACCAGGAAGAACACGGTCGTGTACGAGGACTTCGAGGACGTCGACCAGGGCTGGGGCCCCTTCCTCAAAGGCGACGCGGGCGGCTCCACCGACCCCCGGACCGTCATCTCCCAGCTGCACGCCCCGTACACCCAGGCCGGCTGGAACGGAAAGCTCGTCGACGACGTGATCGGCGGCAAGGAGTCCCTCAAGGCCCACGAGGAGAACGGCGGACTCGTCTACCGCACCGCGCCCTGGACCGTGCCGATGACCGACGGCCACCGGTACAAGGTGGAGTACGACTACCAGTCCAGCCACGCCGGGGCGTACGAGTGGGTCGACGGCTACGACCGGATCACGGCCGAAGGCAAGCCGAGCTCGGTCGAGACCCGCGCCACCCCCATCGGACAGCAGCGCACCACCGGCCACTTCTCCGAGACCGTCACCGCGGGCTGCGGCGACACCTGGACCGGGCTGCGCAAGCGCGGCGACGCGCCCGACGGCGCCGACTTCGTCCTCGACGCGTTCACCGTGACCGATCTCGGCCCGGCCCCGGCCGGTGAGATCGCCGCCTGCGGCACGCTGGCCGTCGACGCGGGCGCCGAGACCCTGGAGCCGGGCGCGGCCAACACCGTCAAGGCGAGCTTCACCAACTACGAGGCCACCGCGGCCACCGGCGTCGCGCTGAGCCTGACCGTCCCCCAGGGCTGGAAGGCGGAGCCCGCGGGCGCCGTCGCCTTCGACTCGGTCGCGGCGGGCGCCCAGGTCACCGGCAGCTGGCGGGTCACCCCGCCGGTGGACGTCAAGTACCAGACCTACGGCCTGAGTTCCGAGGTGTCGTACACGGTCGGCGGCGCACGCCGCACGCTCGGCGCGCAGACCTCCGTACGGACCCTGCCGCCGCCGCCCACCACCGACAGCTGGGCCAGCGATCTCGACTGGACGGCCGCCGAGAACGGCTGGGGCCCCGTCGAGCGGGACCTCTCCAACGGTGAGCAGGGCAGCGGCGACGGGACCCCGCTCACCATCGGCGGCACCGTCTACACCAAGGGCCTCGGCAGCCATGCCCCGGCGAGGATCCGCTACTACCTGGGCGGCCGGTGCACCAGCTTCACCGCCCAGGTGGGCGTGGACGACGTACAGACGTCACGCGGCAGCGTGCAGTTCAGCGTCACGGCTGACGGCACCGAGAAGGTGAAGTCACCGGTCCTGAAGGCGGCCGACAACGCCTGGCCGCTCACGGCGGACGTCACCGGTGCCAAGTACGTCGAACTCGTCGTCGGCGACGGCGGGGACGGCAACGGCAACGACCACGCGGACTGGGGTGACGCCCGCTTCCATTGCGGTAGTTGAGATCGCAGGATGCGGGGTGGGTACGCACCGTGCGCACCCACCCCGCATCCCGCGTGCGATGGCGTACCCCCCGACGACCTGGAGCCGCACATGCCGAACCCGCCCGTATGGCCGCGCCGTACCCTGCTCACCCTCTCGGCCGCCACCGCCGTGGCGCTCTCACTGCCCGGATCCGGGACGGCCGCCACCGCCGCCGAGGCCGACGAGTTCGACGTCCTGCGCCGACGCTGGGCCGACATCGCGCTCGGCTCGGGCTACGACGCGGCCGCCGAACCCTTCGCCTCCCGCCTCACCGGGACCGGCACGCTCGCCCGGGGATTCCGGACGACGATGAGCCCGGCCACCGGCTCGCTGTGGCCCGGCATCCCGTACGACCCGCCGTCCGGCATCACCCAGAGCTACGGGCGCCTGTGGACGATGACCCAGGCGTATGCCCAGCCCGGCACCGGATCGACCGGCGACGCCGCTCTCCTCGCCGACATCGTCCGCGGCTACGACCACCTGGCGCAGACCGCCTACCACGCCTCCGTCACGCCCTACGGCAACTGGTGGGAGTGGCAGATCGGCAGCCCGCGCATCCTCATGGACATCACGTCCGTCCTGTACGAGCAGCTCGGCACGGCCCGCGTCGAGGCCGCCTGCGCCGCCGTCGACCACTTCATCCCCGACTCCGTGCTCCACGACTACAGCGGCACCTCCACCGGCGCCAACCGCGTCGACCTGTGCCGCTCCGTCGCCCTGCGCGGCGTCCTCGGCAGGGCCCCCGCCAAGATCGCACTGGCCCGGGACGCGCTGTCACCCGTCTTCCCGTACGTCACCGGGGGAGACGGCCTGTACGCGGACGGATCGTTCATCCAGCACACCACCGTCGCCTACTCGGGCACCTACGGCCAGGTCATGCTCGACGGCCTCGGCCGCCTGTTCGCGCTGCTCGCCGGATCGGGCTGGGCCGTCACCGACCCGGCCCGGCAGGTCATCCTCGACAGCGTCGAGCGGGCGTACGCGCCGCTGATCTACAACGGCCTGGTCATGGACAGCGTCAACGGCCGTGCCATCAGCCGCGGACTCCTGAAGAGCGACGAACTTCGGGTGATGCGCGGCGACCACTTCCACGGGCAGGGGATCATCGCCGGGATCGCGCTCCTCGCCGCGGGCGCCTCGGCCGCCGAACGCGACCGGTGGCACGGGCTGATCAAGGGCTGGATCGCCCGCGACCGGACCAGCCCGGTCCTCACCGCCCGGCAGTTCGGCATCGCGGACCTGGCCCGGCTGCACGCCGTCCAGGCCACCGCCGTACCGGCCGCGCCCGAACGGGTGGGCCACCACCTCTTCGCCGGCATGGCCCGCGCCGTGCACCGGCGCCCGCACTGGGCCGCGGGCATCTCCATGGCCTCGGCGCGGATCTCGCACTACGAGTGCGGCAACGGCGAGAATCCGCGCGGCTGGCACACCGGCGCCGGAATGCTCTACTGGTGGCCGGGCGAGAACGAGAACGACCAGTACACCGACTGGTTCTGGCCGACCGTCGACTTCTACCGGCTGCCCGGAACGACCGTGTCCACCAAGCGGCTCGCCGACCGGGCGGGCGGCGAATGGGGCGCGCCCAAGCCCGCGGTGACCTGGGTCGGCGGCGCCACGGACGGCGAGTTCGGCGCGGTGGGCCAGCACCTCAAGGGCCTCGGCTCGACCCTGGAGGCCCGCAAGTCGTGGTTCTGCGCCGCCGATACGGTCATCTGCCTCGGTGCCGGAATCACGGCCACCGACCAGGTCCCCGTCGAGACGATCGTCGACAACCGCATGCTCGGGGAGGGCGGCACGCAACCGCTCACCGTCGACGCCTCCACCACCCCCCGCTGGGCCCATCTGGAGGGCCACGGCGGCTGGATCCTGCCCGGCGGCGCCGAGCTGCGCACCCTGCGCGAGGACCGCACCGGAGCCTGGTCCGACATCAACACCACCAGCTCCACCGAGCGCCGCACCCGCCGCTACCAGACGCTCTGGCTCGACCACGGCACCGACCCCGTCGACGCCGACTACGTCTACCTGCTGATGCCGGGTGCCTCCCGGCGCGCCGTCACCGCCCGTGCGGCCGACCGGAAGTGGCTGACGGTGCACGCCAACACCGCAGCCGCGCAGGCGGTCGCCGTCCCCTCGCTGAGGCTGACCGCCGCCAACTTCTGGCAGCCGGGCGCGGCCGGCCCGCTCTCCGTCACGGCCGCGGCGAGCGTGCTCGTGCGGGAGGGGCGGCGCACCACCACGGTGTGCGTCAGCGGGCCGGACCGTACCGGTGCGCCGGTGGACGTGGTCTGGGACCGGCCGGTGCACGAGGTCGTCACGGCGGACCCGGGTATCGAGGTGCGCGCCACCGGACGGCGGCTGGTGCTGAGGGTCAGCCCGGGGACCGAGGGAGGCACCCTGCGGTGTGACGTCCGGTAGACACCGGGTGACCGGAGTGTGTCCGAGGGCTGGGAGCGGTGCCCTGTCCGGCCGGTCCGGACAGGCCCGCGACCTGCTCGAGCGGCTCGCCTCTCGCGGGCCCGGAAAGAGTGGGGCCGCACGGCCGGGGTATTCTCGCCGGATTGCGCCGTGCACGCCACGGACGGGCGGTCGAGAGGCGGATCGGCAGCCTGCTCACCGATCATCGGGTGCCGCTCCGCCCGAACGCCTCCGACGTCATGCCGGCCGCTGTCAGGGACGCCTTCTGCGAGGCGGTGCCGCTGACCGTCGCTCACCCCGGCGACCCGGTGCGACGCCGGATCGAAGGCGTCCGGAAGGTCCCGGACGCCCATCCGGCCGACACCCCGAGGCTGACAGGAATGTGCAGCGGACCACAGTGAGCCTTTGTCGGACCTGGACAAAGACGGACCCGCAGGGGCTGGTACTTCGCGTGCATGTCGCCATGATTCTGTCCGGCTCCACCAGGAAACGGGTCAGGAGACTGTACGGAGTCGACGGCAGGATTTGCTTGCCGGGCTTCGTAGGGTCGGTACATGACCGTTGTGGACGAAACGCCGGGCGAGCCGAGTGACACCCGTGGCCGTGTGGCCGAACTGCTGGCACTGCGCGAGCAGGCCCGCCGCGGACCGAGTGACCGCGCGACCGAGGCGCAGCACGCCAAGGGCAAGCTGACGGCGCGTGAGCGCATCGAGCTGCTTCTCGACCCGGGTTCGTTCAAGGAGGTCGAGCAGCTCCGCCGGCACCGGGCGACCGGCTTCGGCCTGGAGGCGAAGAAGCCGTACACCGATGGTGTCATCACCGGCTGGGGCACGGTCGACGGCCGTACGGTCTTCGTCTACGCGCACGACTTCCGGATCTTCGGCGGCGCCCTGGGCGAGGCCCACGCCACCAAGATCCACAAGATCATGGACATGGCCATCTCGGCCGGTGCCCCGCTGGTCTCGCTGAACGACGGCGCGGGCGCCCGTATCCAGGAGGGCGTGTCCGCGCTCGCCGGATACGGCGGGATCTTCCAGCGCAACACCCGGGCCTCCGGTGTCATCCCGCAGATCAGCGTGATGCTCGGCCCGTGCGCGGGCGGCGCGGCCTACTCCCCGGCGCTCACCGACTTCGTGTTCATGGTCCGTGAGACCTCCCAGATGTTCATCACCGGACCGGACGTCGTGAAGGCGGTCACCGGCGAGGAGATCACCCAGAACGGCCTCGGCGGCGCCGATGTGCACGCCGAGACCTCGGGCGTCGCGCACTTCGCGTACGACGACGAGGAGACCTGCATCGCCGAGGTCCGTTACCTGATCGGGATGCTGCCGTCCAACAACCGGGAGAACCCGCCCACCGTGGCGAGCGACGACCCGGCCGACCGGCGCGGCGACGTCCTGCTGGACCTGGTGCCGGCCGACGGCAACCGCCCCTACGACATGCACAAGGTCATCGAGGAGCTCGTCGACGACGGCGACTACCTGGAGATCCACGAGCGCTGGGCCCGCAACATCGTCTGCGCCCTGGCCCGGCTCGACGGCCAGGTCGTCGGGATCGTCGCCAACCAGCCGCAGACCCTCGCCGGTGTCCTGGACATCGAGGCCTCCGAGAAGGCGGCCCGCTTCGTCCAGATGTGCGATGCATTCAACATTCCGATCGTCACCCTTTTGGACGTACCCGGCTTTCTGCCCGGGGTCGACCAGGAGCACGGTGGAATCATCAGGCACGGTGCGAAGCTGCTCTACGCGTACTGCAACGCCACCGTGCCGAGGATCTCGCTGATCCTGCGCAAGGCGTACGGCGGTGCGTACATCGTGATGGACAGCCAGTCCATCGGAGCGGACCTGACCTACGCCTGGCCGACCAACGAGATCGCTGTGATGGGCGCCGAAGGTGCCGCCAACGTCATCTTCCGTCGGCAGATCGCCGACGCCGAGGACCCGGAAGCCATGCGGACGCGCATGGTCAAGGAGTACAAGGCCGAACTGATGCACCCGTACTACGCGGCGGAGCGTGGCCTGGTCGACGACGTCATCGACCCCGCCGAGACGCGCGAGGTACTGATCGCCTCGCTCGCCATGCTCCGCTCCAAGCACGCCGACCTGCCGTCCCGCAAGCACGGCAACCCGCCGCAGTAGCCCGCCGCCCCTGCGGCGACCCTGCCGAGCCCGCGAAGACCTGCCGAGAAGACGGAGAAACCACCCATGAGCACTGCCAGCGAGTCCGTGCTGCGTGTCGAGAAGGGTCTTGCCGACCCCGAGGAGCTGGCCGCGATAACCGCGGTCCTGCTCGCCCGCGCCGCCGCCAAGCCCGCCGCGACCCCCGCCCACCGCGGTCGCAGCACCGCCGGATGGCGCCGCCTGGAGCGCACCCCGGGCTTCCGCGCCCCGCACTCCTGGCAGGGCTGAGCCCGCTCCGGCCCCAGGACGCAGCGCAACAGGAAGGCCCCACACTCCCGAAGGAGTGCGGGGCCTTCCGCATGTCCGCCGGGCCCTACCGAAGCCGCGCCATCAGCGCGTGCTCCACGAGCGTGATCAGCGCGCTCTTGGCGTCCGCCCGGTGCCGCGCGTCCGTGGTCAGAATCGGGGTGTCGGGTCCGATCTGGAGGGCTTCGCGGACTTCGTCGGGGGTGTAGGGCTGGTGTCCGTCGAAGCCGTTGAGGGCGATGACGAAGGGGAGTCCGCTGTTCTCGAAGTAGTCGACTGCGGGGAAGCAGTCGGCGAGGCGGCGGGTGTCGACGAGGACGACGGCGCCGATGGCGCCGCGGACCAGGTCGTCCCACATGAACCAGAAGCGGTCCTGTCCGGGCGTACCGAAGAGGTACAGGATCAGGTCCTGGTCCAGGGTGATGCGGCCGAAGTCCATGGCCACCGTCGTGGTGGTCTTGTCCCCGGTGTGCGTCAGGTCGTCGATGCCCGCGGACGCGGACGTCATCACGGCTTCGGTGCGCAGCGGATTGATCTCCGAAACGGCACCGACGAACGTGGTCTTACCCACGCCGAAGCCCCCTGCCACCACGATCTTCGCGGAGGTAGTGGAGCGGGCTGCTCCGCCGCTAGAGCTTGCGAAGTCCACTGAGCACCCTTTCGAGCAGTGTCACATCTGGCTGGCCGCCGGCGGACTCGTCGCCGCCGGGCTGATGGATAGCGACGAGTCCGGCCTCTGCCAGGTCGGCTACGAGGATTCGGGCAACGCCGAGCGGGATCGAGAGCAGTGCCGAAATCTCGGCGACCGACTTGATCTCGAAGCACAGCCGGCAGATCCGCTGGTGCTCGGGCAACTGCCCTTGCAACCGGGACGGATCGGCCGTGGTACTGACCAACGCCTCAATGGCGAGTTGGTAGCGCGGTCGGGTCCGGCCGCCTGTCATGGCGTACGGACGGACCAGCGGATTGTGCGCGGCCGGAGCGGCCGGTTCGGGGGCCTGTCGCGGCTGCACGGGCTGAATGCGGGGCGACGGGGGCGAGTCGTAGTGGTGCGGCCGCTGCGGAGGCCATCCGGGGCCCTGGGGGGAGCCCGGCTGCTGCTGCGGCTGCTGATAGGACTGGTACGGCTGCTGGGCGCCCTGTCCGCTGGGTGCGGAGGGGAAGTTGAAACGGTTGTCCCCGTGCTCACCCGTTACGTTCCGGTCACCGTCGTACCGGTGTCCGCCTGGGGGTGTTGTCACGATTCCTCCTCCGCCTGCCGGTCCCGATTCCAGTAGGTCCGCGCCACCGCACCTTATGGCGCGGTGGCGCGAAACGCACTGTCTGTCTATTAGTTAAGAAGACTTCCCTGAAGTTCGGCACGGAGGTCCGGGGTGAGGACGCTGCCCGCGCGGTCGACAAGAAGGGCCATTTCATACCCGACCAGACCGATATCGGCGTCCGGGTGGGCGAGAACGGCCAGCGAGGATCCGTCGGAGATGGACATGATGAAGAGGAATCCGCGTTCCATCTCCACCACGGTCTGATTGACGGCGCCGCCCTCGAAGATCCGCGAAGCGCCCGCGGTCAGCGAGGTCAGGCCGGAGGCGACAGCCGCCAGCTGGTCGGCGCGGTCGCGCGGAAATCCTTCGGACATGGCCAGCAGGAGTCCGTCGGCGGAGACCACCACCGTGTGCGACACCCCGGGGGTGTTGTCCACGAAGTTGGTGATCAACCAGTTGAGATTCTGCGCCGCCTGGCTCATCGGGCTCACACTAACGCTCCTGGTTGTAGGTATTACTTGCGTCCGAACCCGCGTTACGTCCCCGCAGCACGCCCCGCCGCAGGTTGCTCAACCTGCCGCGGACGTCCTCGGGGGCGCGGGAGACCTGAGGACCGTCCTGCAGGGTCTGCTCCGCCGTACCCTCGACCAGATTGGCCTTGGGCACCCGCCGGGGAAGCCCGGACGGGGTGATCCCGCCCGCCTTCGGCTCCCGGAGCTTCTCGGCCCGCTCCCAGCGCTCGTCGTTCGTCGAGCGCCAGTCGTCGGAGCCGTTTCCGTCCTGCTGCGCGGGCGACTGCTGCTGCGGCAGTTCCTCCTGCTGCGGCTGCGGCTGCCGCGCGGCGACGGGCCGGTTGTTGCCACGGCCGGTGGGCTGCCAGTGCTGCTGACCGCCCCGACGCGGCAGACCGGCTTCGGTCAGCTCGTGGCCGGAGTTCGGGGTGGGTCCCGGACGATCGAAGCCTACGCGCTCCTGCGGCTCGGCGGGGGTGCTCGGGACAGATTCCGCTTCGACCTGTGCCGACGGCTCGTACACACCCTGGTAGGTGTCCTGATTCGGCCACTCGTCCTGGTGGGACCGGGAAGCGAACTGCTCCTCGTACAACGGCTGCGCGGTCTCGCCGACCCCGTATGCCGCCTCCGCATAGCTACCCTGCGGGGCGTGGCCGACCGGCTCGGCGAAGCCCTCGTCACCGCGGTGGGCGTCGTGGCCGCCCCCGTACGGCGCCTGTCCGTACGGCTGCTGCCCCGGCTCCTGGGCGTACCCGGCCCCGGCATACGGACCGTCGGCGGCCTGGTTCCCGGCGTACGGCTCCTGAGGGAACTGCGGGCGCTCGCCGACCGTCTGGGCCTCCAGCGCCGCCCGGCGCTCCTCACGGACCAGCGAGCGGCCCACCGGGTCCAGCTGCGCGGCGTCCGCCGACCGCTGCTCGTAGCGCGAGTCGTCGAAGCCCAGCTCCGCCGCCGTGCGCATGAGGGGCTGGGACGCCGGCTGTTCGAAGGTCTGCTGCTGCGGGATGATCGAGGAGACGGTGAAGTCGTCCTGCGCGGAGGCCGGTTCGCCACCGCCACCGTGGGTGATGGCGTCCGGCAGCATGACCAGCGAGGTGGTTCCGGCCTGCTCGCCCGAGGGTCGCAGCTGGACCCGGATGCCGTGCCGGTCGGAGAGGCGGCCGACCACGAACAGACCCATCCGCTGCGAGACCGTGGCGTCCACGGTCGGCGGGTTGGCCAGCTTGTGGTTGATGTCGGCGAAGTCCTCCGCGGTGAGACCGATGCCCTTGTCGTGGATCTCGATCATCACGCGGCCGTCGGGCAGCCGGGTCGCCGTGACCCGCACCTTGGTCTGCGGCGAGGAGAACGTGGTGGCGTTCTCCAGCAACTCGGCCAGCAGATGCACGAGGTCGGTGACGGACTGGCCGTGGATATCGGTCTCCGGCACCCCGGAGAGCTCGATGCGCTCGTACGACTCCACCTCGGAGGCGGCGGCGCGGAGCACGTCGACCAGCGGGACCGGCTGGTTCCAGCGGCGGCCCGGCTCCTCGCCCGCGAGGACGAGGAGGTTCTCGCCGTTGCGGCGCATCCGGGTGGCCAGGTGGTCGAGCCTGAAGAGGCTGTCCAGCTGGTCCGGGTCGGCCTCGTTGTTCTCCAGGTCGGTGATGAGGGTCAGCTGACCCTCGATCAGCGACTGGTTGCGGCGCGACAGGTTGGTGAAGATCGCGTTGACGTTGCCCCGCAGCATGGCCTGCTCGGCCGCCAGCCGGACCGCCTCGCGGTGCACCTGGTCGAAGGCGCGGGCGACCTCGCCGATCTCGTCCCGGCTGTTGATCGGGAGCGGCTGGACGCGGGTGTCGACCCGTCCCGGATCGGTCCGGGAGAGCTGGTCCACCAGCATCGGCAGGCGCTGCTCGGCTATCTGGAAGGCGGCGGTGCGCAGCCGTCGCATCGAGCGGCTCATCTGGCGGGCCATCAGCCCGGCCAGGACGAAGGCGGCCAGCAGCGCGACGACCACGACGGCGGCGTTGACGATGGCGTCCTTCTTGGCGCCGGACGAGATGTTCGCGGCGTCGGTCACCGCCTTGTCGACCAGCTCGTTCTCGACCGTGGTGTAGCCGTCGAACTTGGCGGTGGCGGCCGCCATCCAGGTCTCGGGGGTGATGCCCTTGGCGGCCAGCTTCTCGGGGGACTGGCCCTGCCCGATCTGCTGGGCCATGCCGTCGAAGACCGAGCCGTCGACGCTGGGCGGCTCGACGAACGGGACGCCCGCCGCGTCGGCCTGCTCCTTGGCCTTCTTCAGCTTCTTCGACCCCTCGGCCGCCTTGGCGGTCAGGACCTCGTTCAGCCGGGCCGCGTCGGCATCCGTGCCACCGGAGATGAACTCGCCGAGTGCGATCTGCTCCAGGTAGTTGTACGAGCCGAAGGCCTTGACCTGGGCGTCGAACTTGGCGCTCTGCCGGCTCGGACGCACCAGCAGATGCATGCCGATGGAGCGCTGAAGCGATTCTGCAGCCTTGGCGAGCTCGAGCGCGTAGACCGTACGGCCGTAACTGGTGATGTTGCCGGTGCCCAGACCGAGCTCGTTGCAGAACTCCATCAGGGAGTGCTGCACCTGGACGTAGCCCTCTTCCGTCTTCACCGGGTCCATGGCCTCGGCGAACGCGGCCTTGCGCAGCTCGGGGAGTTTGGGCTCCTCCAGCCGGAACAGCCGGAGCCGCCGCTCCAGACCCTGCTTCTCGGGCATGTCCTTGACGGCCGTGTCGAACTTCTCCGCGGCGGCGTCGGTGGTGGCCCGGACCCGGTCGACGACGGCGGCGTCGCGCTTGTTCGAGAGGATGGGCTGAGCGGAGAGGTCCCGCTCGTTGAGGAGGGCCTGTCCGTACTCGGAGGCCGCGCGCACGATCAGCGCGGTCTTCTCGGCGTCCTGCGCCTCTCCCCAGGTGTCGACCGCCCCCTTCACCTGGAAGCCGCCCATGACCAGGCCGACCAGCACGGGGATCAGGAGGATCGCGTTCAGCCGAGTGGGTACGCGCCAGTTGCGCGGGGCCAGCCGGCTGGCGCTGCCGACGGACGTCACCTCGCCGGGCGCATCAGCAGACGACCCCGCGGCGCGCGGCGGCGGGGTGAAGTTGCCCCGCTCCAGCCGCGCCGCGGAGCCCTCGTTGTTTCGCCTCACTCGACCAACAACCTCTCGGCGTCGGCACCTACGTTGTGCCGTGTTTTGTTCAGGGCCGTACTACTCGGGAGTTCGTCGAATTCCAGCACGGGGACCGGCCGCGTTCCAAACAGTCGGAACCAGCCATTCCGAGTGGTCCAAGCCTCAGATAAAACGGGCATAAAGAGCGAGCCCCGTCAAAAGGCGGGGCTCATGTGAGCGCAGTGGCACCGATCGAACGCATCGGGTGTTGAACGCGGGGCAATTCTCTGTCGAAACGTTATGAACACGGGGGCGGATCGTGTCAAAGGACACAGTCCACCCCCGTTTGAATACGGTAACTGCCGTATGTCAATACAGACTTGTCGCTACTTCAGCCGCGCCATCAGCGCGTGCTCCACGAGCGTGATGAGGCCGCTCTTGGCGTCCGCCCGGTGCCGCGCGTCCGTCGTGATGATCGGGGTGTCGGGTCCGATCTGGAGGGCTTCGCGGACTTCGTCGGGGGTGTAGGGCTGGTGTCCGTCGAAGCCGTTGAGGGCGATGACGAAGGGGAGTCCGCTGTTCTCGAAGTAGTCGACTGCGGGGAAGCAGTCGGCGAGGCGGCGGGTGTCGACGAGGACGACGGCGCCGATGGCGCCGCGGACCAGGTCGTCCCACATGAACCAGAAGCGGTCCTGTCCGGGCGTACCGAAGAGGTACAGGATCAGGTCCTGGTCCAGGGTGATGCGGCCGAAGTCCATGGCCACCGTCGTGGTGGTCTTGCCGCCGGTGTGCGTCAGGTCGTCGATGCCCGCGGACGCGGACGTCATCACGGCTTCCGTACGCAACGGGTTGATCTCCGAAACGGCACCGACGAACGTGGTCTTACCCACGCCGAAGCCCCCTGCCACCACGATCTTCGCCGAGGTGGTGGCCCGGGCCGCACCGCCGCTAGAGCTTGCGAAGTCCACTGAGCACCCTTTCGAGCAGTGTCACATCCGGCGTGCCGCCGGCCTCTCCATTGCCCGGCTGGTGAATGGCCACCATGCCGGCTTCCGCCAGGTCCGCGACAAGAATCCGGGCCACACCGAGCGGCATCGACAGCAGCGCCGAGACCTCGGCCACCGACTTGACCTCACGGCAGAGGTGGCAGATCCGCTGGTGCTCGGGGAGCAGCGTCGCCAGATGCGCGGGGTCGGCCGTGGTGGAGACCAGCGCCTCTATGGCGAGCTGGTAGCGGGGCCGGGTCCGGCCGCCGGTCATGGCATACGGGCGGACCAGCGGCTGGTCGCCTTCACCGTCGTACGACGCGTGGTGCAGTGCGCCGTACGGATCGGGTGAGGCGGGTGGCGGGGTCATGGAATCCTCCGGGCGTGACGGCAGGTTGTCTGCTTGCCGTCGGAAGGAGCCGGTGGGGCTCTGAACGGCCTGTCGGGTGAGGGATGAGGGCGTTGCCTGGGTCAATCGAGTCTGTCATCGATCCATGGCGGCCTAATGGAGCAGGCTGCCTTGGAGCTCGGCACGGAGGTCCGGGGTGAGGACGGTGCCCGCGCGGTCGACCAGGAGGGCCATCTCGTACCCGACCAGACCGATGTCGGCGTCCGGGTGGGCGAGAACGGCCAGCGACGATCCGTCGGAGATGGACATCAGGAAGAGGAACCCGCGTTCCATCTCCACCACGGTCTGGCTGACGGCGCCGCCCTCGAAGATCCGCGAGGCGCCCGCGGTCAGCGAGGTCAGGCCGGAGGCGACAGCGGCCAGTTGGTCGGCGCGGTCGCGCGGAAATCCTTCGGACATGGCCAGCAGCAGTCCGTCGGCGGAGACCACCACCGTGTGCGACACCCCGGGGGTGTTGTCCACGAAATTGGTGATCAACCAGTTCAGATTCTGCGCGGCCTGACTCATCGGGCTCAACTAACGCTCCTGCTGGTGAGTGGGGCCGAGTGGAAAACTGCCGGTCGACTGGCCATTGGCCTGCCGCCCCTGCTGGATGCCCCGGCGGAGATTGGTCAACCGCCCGCGCACATCGTCGGGCGCACGCGACACCTGAGGACCGGACTGGTGGTTCTGCTGCTGCGCGGTACCCGGTACCAGATTGGCGCGCGGTACCCGGCGAGGCAGTCCGGAAGTGGTGACTCCGCCTGCCGCGGGCTTCTTGACCCGCTCCGCCTGCCGTACGAGTTCGTCGTTCGGCGAGGGGCGCCAGGTGCTTGTGGTGCCGCCCGGGTCGCCTCCACCGCGGCGCGGCCCGTCGGGAGCGGGACGCTCCTGGGCCTGCTGCTGCGGGAAGGCGGGCGACTGCGGCTCGGCCGCGGGCGGCTGCTGGCCACCCTGCTGCGGGCCGTGGAACCAGTTCGTCTCCAGGGTGTCGTACAGCGGCGTACGACCGTCCCCGGGGCCGGCCGCGGGCGGCAGCGCCTCGGGCTGCGGCTGCGGCGGCAGAACCGGACGGTACTGCGCGTCACCGTCGGGCGCGGCGGGCGGACGCGGGGCATCGAAGTCCCCGTTGTCCCGGCCGCGCTGTCGCGGAGCGGGCAGCCCTTGGTCCCGCGACGGGGCGGGCTGCGGCTGTCCGAAGTCGGGGCGGGCGAACTGCGCGGTGCTCGCCGGGTCCTGCGCCGATCCGTCCTGCGGGAACCGGGCCTGCGGCGCCGGAGCCGAGAAGTCGGGACGGGCGAACTCGGCGGTGGAGGCGGGCCCCTGCCGGTCGTCCACGGGCGGCCGCGGAGTGAGCGGCGGGCTCATCGGCCGCTGGAACAGACCGGTGGTCTCGGGCTCCTCGTGACCGCGCGGGGCGTCCAGCGGGGCGCGCCGCGACGCGGACGGGTCCTCGGCACCCCAACTGGTGGTCTGCGGGCGCTGCGGTACGGGGTTGCCGCCGGGCAGCTCCGCGCGCGGACCACCGACCGGGGGCAGCTGGCGGCCGGGCTCGGCCGGACCGCCGGGCTGCTGGAAGTTGCCCTGACCGGGCTGGTTCTGCCGGTCCTGCTGCGGCTGCCACGGGGCGGAACCGTCGGGCCGGCCCTGCTGGTCGTTGCGGTCCTGGCGGTTGCGTCCCGGGCTGAACAGGTCCGGCTGACCCGAGTCCGTACGTCCCGTTCCGTCGCCCTGGCCGCGAGCACCGAGCCTGGCACCGTTGCCGAACGCACCGGCGAGGCCGCCGCCCTGACGCTGCGGCTCCTGGCGCCCGAAGTCCTGCGCACCGGTACCGGCCGGCCCGGAGGGCGGGAAGCCGGGGGTCTGCTGTCCGGGCTGTCCCGGCTGGTTCTGCGACTGGCGGGGGCCGGTGTCACGCGAGGGCAGCGCGGCGCGCGGACCCGATCCCGTACCGACCTGACCACGCGCGGGGCCCGACCCGGCGGCGAGCCGGCCGGCCGGGGCCGACGGGGCGCCGCCGAGGCCCGGACGGGCGCCGTTGCCCGGGGCCGTACCGCTGCCACCGCCGAGCAGACCACCGGGGGCGGCGGACTGCTGACCCGGTGCCTGCTTGGCGGGCGGCTGCTTGCCGCCGTGCGCGACGTCGACCGGCAGCATGACCAGCGCGGTCGTACCGCCGGAGTCGGAGGGCCGCAGCTGGATCCGGATGCCGTGGCGCAGGGACAGCCGGCCGACCACGAACAGACCCATGCGGCGGGAGACCGAGACGTCCACGGTGGGCGGCGAGGCGAGCCGCTCGTTGATCGCCGCGAGGTCCTCGGGGGAGAGGCCGATGCCGGTGTCGTGGATCTCGACGAGCACCCGCCCGTCGGGCAGGGCGTGACCGGTGACCCGGACCTTCGTCTGGGGCGAGGAGAACGACGTGGCGTTCTCCAGCAGCTCGGCGAGCAGGTGCACGAGGTCGTTGACGACTCGGCCAGCGACCTCGGTGGCGGGCACCGCGGCCAGCTCGATGCGCTCGTACTGCTCCACCTCGGAGGCGGCGGCACGGAGCACGTCGACCAGCGGCACGGGGCGGGTCCACCGGCGGCCCGGCTCCTCGCCCGCGAGGACGAGGAGGTTCTCGCCGTTACGGCGCATACGGGTCGCGAGGTGGTCGAGCTTGAAGAGCGAGGACAGCTGGTCCGGATCGGCCTCGCGGGACTCCAGTTCGGAGATGAGCGAGAGCTGACGCTGGATGAGGCCCTGGCTGCGGCGCGAGAGGTTGGTGAACATCGCGTTGACGTTGCCCCGGAGAAGGGCCTGCTCGGCGGCGAGACGGACGGCCTCGCGGTGCACGTCGTCGAAGGCCGCGGCCACCTGGCCGATCTCGTCCCGGGAGTGCACACCGACGGACTCGACCGAGGTGTCGACGTCCTGCGGGTCGGCCTCGGAGAGCTGCTTGACGAGCTCCGGCAGCCGGTCCTGGGCGACGCGCGTAGCCGTGTCCTGTAGCCGTCGTAGCGAGCGGATCATCGACCTGGCGACGACGAAGGCACCGACCAGCGAGACGCCCAGCACCAGCAGGATGAGCGCACCGCTGATGATCGCTTCGCGCTTCGACTCGTCGCGGAGCTCGCGGGCCTTGCCCTCCATGTCGCTGAGGAGGGTCTCCTCGATGGTCTTCATCGCCTGGATCTTGGTGGAGCTCTGGTCGTACCAGTCCATGTACGAGCGCCGCGCCGTGCCCGTCATGCCCGAGGGGCTGTCCAGCACCTTCTTCGCGTAGGTGTTGGCGGCCTTGATCTCCGGGTTGCCGTCGTCCAGCGTGGCGGTCAGCTCTTCGGCGTTGTTGCCGGTGGCCGCGTAGACCGCGGCGAAGGAGCGGCGAGCCGTGTTCTCCTTGCGCAGCGCGGCGCGGCCGAACTGCTGGTCGTTGTCGTTGAGGTGCGGCTGCTTGTCGTTGCCGCCGGGCAGCGCCGCGGCGATGATCGCCCGCTGGACCGAGGCGTACTCCTTGGCGGAGGAGAAGGCCGCCAGGGCCCGGGTCCGCTTGATCATCTCCGAGTTGCTGGTCGCCTGCGCCATGTCCTGGGAGAGGCTCAGCAGCGAGGTGATCAGCTGGCTGTACTGATCGACGGTCTGGAGGCTCGGGGTGCCCTTCGCGTACGCCGTCTTGCGGATCTCGCGGATCCCGGTCAGCTGGCTGGCGATCTGCTGGACGCTCGAGTAGATGCCCTCAAGGGCCTCGTCGCCGGAGGGGTCGCCGATCGCGTTCGTCGCGTCCAGGAAGGCCGTCTTCGCCCGGTCGGTCTTCTTGCGGGGCTCGGTGACCTTGAAGTCGTCGGCCTTCACGCCGTTGGACAGCGGACCGGCCGAGCGGTCGCGCTCCTCCTGGAGCGCCTGGGCGAGCGTGGTCGCCTGCTTGGTCATCTTGGTCAGCAGCTGCATGTGGTCCAGCTGCTGCATGTCGTTCATCGAGTCGTTGATCCGCAGGCCGCCCAGCGTGGTCGCGGCGACCACGGGAAGGGCGAGCAGGGAGACCAGACGCGTGCTGATGCGCCAGTTGCGAAGAGCCACGCGCGAGCCCGTGCTGACGGTGCCCCGGGGCTTGAGCGACGAGATCGGATCGGTGCCGCTGCTCGCGGTGGCACCGGGGCGCCGGTCGCGGTCGCCGCTTTCACCGGCCGCGGCCGGTCCGGGGTTCTGGGCGTGCGGGGCCGAGGAGCCGCGGTCGGTCCCGCCGTGCGGCTCCTGCTCCGCCGCAGCGCTGCCATCCCTCTTGAAACGTCCCTGCACTAGCGTCGCAACCTCTGGACCAGGCGTCCCTCCGTGCGAGACGGGTGGGACGGTGTCGGCGTCGTGGGGCGTCGTATCCGCCCCATGGTGGTCGTGAGTGACCGGCGCTCTTCCCCTTCCCGCCGTCACTCGGCGCTGCGTTGCGCCCCCTGCGCGCCGGCCTGAAACCCGGCGGCGGTGCGTGGAATTCCAGCACAGTGCCGGATCTCCAACAAGGGCCCCGTGCCGCGCCGTGACCTGGGTGACACGTTGTGATGACTGAGTAACAAGCCGTGGATCGCGTTCACGGGCAAATTGGATCAATCGGTGTCAATCAGCGAAGGGTGAAGGGTGTCCCAGTCGACATGATCAGGAGCGGAATGGCTGATTCAGTGACGCAATGTCCGTTTCTTGTGAGGGGATCGGGCGCCCGGAATGGGGTAATTGTCGATGAGTTCGTGAGTAAACTCACATGATGATCGCCGTCTCATCCGGGCTTCCGAAGGGAATCGGATGTTTAGCCTGGCGCTTTACAGGGATGGCAAATCCGACAACCGGCGCCCCTCCGGGCGGCGCCCGAAACCGACAGGGTCCGAACGGCAGATGAAGACGACGATGATGTTCCGCAACATTGCCAACCCCCGGCGCACCACGCTGGCGCACCTCAAGGACGCCGACGAGCTGCTGACGCCGGACGCTCCGGAGCACGCGGTCGCCCTGCCCACCCAGACGGCCAACCCCCGCCGCACCATCCTCATGGAAGCCCCGGTCCCCACCGCAGCCGCGGAGTGAGGAGCGCGGGCGGCGTCCCGCCCGCCCGTGCTCGGCGCCTCGCTCGCGGGGCTGTCCCGTCCTTGGCCCGCCCCGCGTCCCTGCCGTGTCGTGCCACCGTCTCCCCGCAGCATCGCCCTCGGAGCCCTCGGAGCCCTCGGAGCCCCCGGCGGCTCCCTCCCGGCCCTGCGAATTCCGTCCGGGCAGGGCGGACGCCCGTCCTCGAAGGCCGGCGGGCACCTCTCGGGCGCCTTGTGGTCGCACGCGCCGGACGGCGTTCCTTTCGGGCAAATCCCGCAGAGCGAGGCGTTAGCCTGGAGCGTCAGTCTTCAGCCAGCCAGCAAGTGAGGGGCGACAGCAACCCGTGCGCATCGCCAGGTTCTCCATCGACGGCAATGTCGCCTTCGGCGCTGTCGAGGGCGACGGGCCCGATGGTCTCGTCCTCGACATCATCAAGGGCATTCCGTACGCCGAGTTCGAGCTCTCCGGCACCAAGGTCCCGCTGAGCAAGGTCCGCCTCCTGCCGCCCGTGCTTCCCAACAAGGTCGTGGCCATCGGCCGCAACTACGCGGAGCACGCCGCGGAACTCGGCAACGAGGTACCGGACGTCCCCGTCGCCTTCTTCAAGCCCACCACCTCGGTGATCGGCTCCGGCGACGCCATCGAGTACCCCTCCTTCTCCAACGAGCTCCACTACGAGGCCGAACTGGCCGTGGTCATCGGCCGGATGTGCCGTGAAGTGCCGCGTGAGCGCGTGAAGGACGTCATCTTCGGCTACACCTGCGCCAATGACGTCACCGCCCGCGATGCCCAGAAGCGCGAGAAGCAGTGGGCCAGGGCCAAGGGCTTCGACACGTCGTGCCCGCTCGGCCCCTGGGTGGAGACCGACCTCGACCCCGGCGACCTGACCATTCAGGCCACGGTCAACGGCGAGCAACGCCAACTGGGCCGTACGAGCGACATGATCCGCTCGATCGAGGATCTGGTCGTCCACATCACGGAAGCCATGACGCTGCTCCCGGGCGATGTGATCCTCACCGGCACTCCCGCAGGGGTCGGACCCCTCCATGTCGGCGACGAGGTCGCCGTCACCATCGAAGGCATCGGCACTCTCACCAACAAGGTGATCAAGCGTGGTTAACGCACCTGTCCGCGTACGTTTCTGTCCCTCCCCGACCGGCAACCCCCATGTGGGCCTGGTCCGCACCGCCCTCTTCAACTGGGCCTTCGCCCGGCACCACGGCGGCACCCTGGTCTTCCGCATCGAGGACACCGACGCGGCCCGCGACTCCGAGGAGTCCTACAACCAGCTCCTGGATTCGATGCGCTGGCTCGGCTTCGACTGGGACGAGGGCCCCGAGGTCGGCGGCCCGCACGCCCCGTACCGCCAGTCGCAGCGCATGGACATCTACAAGGATGTCGCCGAGAAGCTTCTGACGGGCGGGTACGCCTACCACTGCTACTGCACCACCGAGGAGCTCGACACCCGCCGCGACGCCGCCCGCGCCGCCGGCAAGCCGTCCGGCTACGACGGCCACTGCCGCGAGCTGAGCGCCGAGCAGATCGCCGCGTACGAGGCCGAGGGCCGCACCTCCATCGTCCGCTTCCGGATGCCCGACGAGGCGCTCACCTTCACCGACCTGGTCCGCGGCGAGCTGACCTTCCAGCCGGAGAACGTGCCGGACTACGGCATCGTCCGCGCCAACGGCGCCCCGCTCTACACGCTGGTCAACCCGGTCGACGACGCGCTGATGGAGATCACCCACGTCCTGCGCGGCGAGGACCTGCTCTCCTCCACCCCGCGTCAGCTCGCCCTCTACAAGGCGCTCATCGAGCTGGGTATCGCCAAGGGCACCCCCGCCTTCGGCCACCTGCCGTACGTCATGGGCGAGGGCAACAAGAAGCTCTCCAAGCGCGACCCGCAGGCCTCGCTCAACCTCTACCGCGAGCGCGGCTTCCTGCCCGAGGGCCTGCTCAACTACCTCTCCCTGCTCGGCTGGTCCATCGCCGAGGACCGGGACATCTTCTCCGTCGAGGAGATGGTGGCCGCGTTCGACATCAAGGACGTCAACGCCAACCCGGCGCGCTTCGACCTGAAGAAGTGCGAGCACATCAACGCCGAGCACATCCGCAAGCTGGATGTGAAGACGTTCACCGAGGCGTGCGGCCCCTGGCTGAAGGCCCCGTTCGCACCGTGGGCCCCGGAGTCCTTCGACGCGGAGCAGTTCGCGGCGATCGCCCCGTACGCCCAGACGCGCGTCACGGTCCTCTCGGACATCATCGCCAACGTCGACTTCCTCTTCCTCGACGAGCCGGCGACGGACGAGGCGTCCTGGGCCAAGGCGATGAAGGAGGGCTCCGACGCCCTGCTCATCACGGCCCGCGCCAATCTGGCCGCGGCCGAGTGGAACGCGGACGCCCTGAAGAACGCCGTCCTCACCGCCGGCGAGGAGCACGGCCTGAAGCTCGGCAAGGCCCAGGCCCCGGTCCGCGTCGCGGTCACCGGCCGCACGATCGGCCTGCCGCTCTTCGAGTCCCTGGAGATCCTGGGCCGGGAGAAGACGATCGCCCGCATCGACGCGGCGCTGGCGAAGCTGGCCGCCGCGTAGTCGTCACCGCTGTACCCGAAGGGGCGGCCACGGTTCAACCCGGTGGCCGCCCTTTCACGTACCCACGGGACGAACACCTGCTGTTCCTCCGGAACGAGTGGCGCGGTGCCGCCGCCCGTCCGTCGCCGACGGCGCAGGCCGTCGGATCGTTCGGACTCATACGCTGAGGAGAGGGACGACAGGCGCGGGAGAGATCGCCTGTGATCACCTGAAACGCAGTCGCCCCAGCAGAACTCGCCCACGACCACCGCACGGTGGTGGGCACCGGGCCCACACGACCGTCGTGGACACGTGACCGACGCAACCGCAACCACAACCGCGCATCCGGGGGAACGAATGACACGGCTGAGACTGTCCTTGTACGTCGGAGGGCTGCTCCTCGCGCTGGTCGCCGGCGGGCTGACCTGGGCCGTCTGGCTCCGGGACGCCGACGGCGACGACCTCGCAGACCGGTGCCAGGGCTCCCTCGCGGTCGAGGAGGCACGGGAGTTCTTCTACGGCGCCGGACTCAAGGCGCGCGGATACACGAGCGACTGGGACGGTCACGACACCCAGTGGTGCTCGGTCTCGGCCCAGCAGGACGACGGCGGCCCGGTGCTCAAGCTCCGGATATCGCCACGGGCGGCCTACCGGGCGAGCGGCCCCGCCGCGGAAGCCTCGGCAACGCCGATCGGGTTCGGCTGGACCGGGTCCTTCGTCAGCGGGTACTCACCGGGAGCCGCAGTCCTGGTCGACTGCAGGACGAAAGCGGGCGCCGGCCTGCTCGTCACGGCCGAGACGAACGCGAAGTCGGAGGATCTCACCGCCCGGCAGGTACTCCAAGTGGCACGTGTCGCGACCGAGTCGGCGCGTCGTGCGGCCGGCCACGCCAAGTGCGAGGGAGCACTCGGTGAACGCCCGGGAACCGTCGACCGTACGGCGTGGCGGACGAAGCCCGTCGACCGGTCGACGGGCACGTGCCGCGACGTGATGACCGGGCGTGAAGCCGCCCGGCTGCACGTGACCGACGTCAGCGAGAAGCCTGCGGGACGGGCGTTGACGGAAGAATGCGCAATGAGCCGGGGCAAGTCGGGCCTGTTCCACATGACCGCCTACTACGGGCCGTCGGCGGAGGAGGAGATGTATCTCGACGGCAAGTACCCGGGCACGGCGAAGGGCGCGTACACCCGGACCGTCGCATGCGGGGGCGCCATCGGGACCGCCTACTTCAAGCTTGAGCGCGCCAAGGGCAAGGCGGCGGACGGCGCCGCCGGAACGCAAGGAACGATCGACTCCGCGGCGCTGAACCGGATTCTGACGTCGTACGCCACCGCCTCCGGCGAACGGCACGGCTGCCCCACCCCCTGACGGCCCCCGCCGGACCTGGATTCCTCCCGGCAGCCGCCCCTTCGGACGTCCGGGCCAGGAGGCGGGTTTCAGCCGCGGCGCGGTATGCGATCCAGACGAACTCCGGCGTTCGCTTCCGGGAACTCCTGGTGTGGCTAGGCTCAGTTGCCATGACCCGACAGGTGTGCGTGACGCAGGGATGAAGGGCAGATGGCAGAGGATCTCAATGTCTCCGCGACCGATTTATACGCCTCGGCAGGCGCGGCGGACATGCTCGTGACAGATTTGCAGGGCCCTTTGCGGAAGGCGGTCGATGACACAGCTGCAGCCGCAGCCTCGTTCCGGGCGTGGGATGGCAAGGGTCGTATCGAGGCCGTCAGTACCGGTTGGGGAGATGCTCTGACCACACTGAAGGATCGCCTTGCGGAACACGCGAACGGTCTGCGGCTGGTGGCAGACGGCCACAGCATCAATGACACGGGCGTCGGCGACTGCTTCAAGGGCTGGTGAGCGAAGTGCCGGAGCTCTTCGCGCAACTCTTCCGCCAGGACTTCTCGGATCTGGAGGCCGCCGCCGGTTCGTGGCAGAAGCTGGCCAAGACCTTGGACGACACCCGGATCGGCAGCGGCAAGCGCGTCTCGGGGCCGCTGCACAAGGCGAGCTGGTCGGGCGTCGCCGCTCACTACGGCTTCGGCGCGCTCGAAGCCACAGAGAGCAAGCTGAAGACCGCGCAGACGAACGCGCTACTCATTCGAACGGTCCTGGACACGCTCAGCACCCGCATGCAAGCTGCCCAGCGCAAACTGCGCCATGCAGTGGCGGATGCCGAGACGGCCGGTCATACCGTCACCGAGGACGGCTGGGTCGAACCGAAGCAGGCGGTCGATCCGCAGTATCACAACGACCCGGACTACCAGGGCGTACAGCAGCAGACGAACTCCGGACTCGGAGGGTATCGGGCCCGTATCGACGAGGCATTGGAAGAAGCGGAACGAGTCAGCAACGATGCGACCGAACTCCTTCACCAGATCGATCCGTTCGACCTCGACAAGCAGTACGGCGGTGCTAACGCCGCCGAGGACGCCGTACAGGTTGCCGCCTTCGCCGGGCTCGACGGGAAGAACATCCCGGACGGGAAGGATCCACAACGCACCGCCGACTGGTGGGCAAACCTCACTTCCGACCAGCGTGACTTCTACCTGGCGGCCTTCCCCGAGCGGATCGGCGCACTGGACGGTCTTCCGACCATCACCCGCGACTCGGCGAACCGAGCGACCCTGGACATGCGGCTCAACGACTACGCGCTGCGCGAGGGCGACCTGGGTTACCACGACCGTTACAGCTACCGCTCGCTGAGCGCCCTCAAGGAACGTCTGGACGTGGCGGACACGGCACCCGCGCACAAACAGCTGTACCTGCTCGGGTTCGACACCTCGAAGGACGGCCGCGCGATCGTCGCCGTCGGCAACCCGGACACGGCCCGGCATACCGCGGTGCAGGTCCCGGGGACGGGCAACCAGCTGGACAACGTGGGGGACCAGATCAACAGGGCTTCCAAACTTCAGGACTCGGCAGCCGACTGGAACGGTGAGGCGGGGCCCGGCGACATCTCGGTCATCTCCTGGCTCGACTACAACGCTCCCGAGGCGAACTTCGACTCACCGAGGGAAGCGGAGCTGAACCTGGGGATTGCCACGCAAGGCCGCGCCCAGAACGGGGCCGAGGATCTGCGTGACTTCACCCACGGTTTGAGAGCGGCCCACCAGGGTGAGCGGAGTCACCTCACGGTCCTGGCCCACAGCTACGGCTCCACCGTCGCCGGTGCGGCCGACGCCGGCGGGCAGGGGCTGGATGCCGACGACATGGTGGTGGTCGGCAGCCCCGGGCTGACGGTCGACCGCGCCGACCAACTGCATGTCGACCCCCAGCACTTGTACGTGGGCGCCGCGGAGAACGACTGGGTCTCCAACGTGCTCTCCGATGCCACTCTCGGTGCAGATCCCAAGAAAACAGGGTTCGGAGCAGAGCGCATGTACGTGGACACCCGGGACCACGGCGGCTACTGGAACGACGGCAGCAAGAGCCTGGAGAATCAGGGGCGCATCATTGCGGGGCAGGCACCACAGGGTGAGGGAGCGCATTGAAGGCTCTCAGCATGACCGTATCCGCCACCGTGCGGCACCGGACCGCTGCCGCTCTGGCCCTGACACTGCTGCTCGGAGGCTGCATGTCCGACGAAGGTGCGAACGACCCGCTACCGCGTATGAGCAGGGAAAAGGCCGAGAAATGGGCCAAGCACTGGACCGACTCCATGATGAGTACGGCACGTGCCCGGATCGACCCCGGATCGGCCCGACCCACCGCGAGCTTCACCGATTGCACGGGGAGGAACGGTGAGTCCGCCGACGACGGCCGATTCACTTTGCGTTATTCCGTCCGCGGAACCCTTCCTCGCTCCGAGCACCCCCGAGCCGTCACGAACATCAAGGACACCCTCAAGGACAAGGGCTTCGAGATCCAGAGTTTCGGGATCGATCAGGACCGCGAACCGGCAAACGTACTGGACGCCAAGCACCCTGAGGACCAGCAGTTCGTCTCCGTCGGGTCCGTGGGTAAGGACCTGCTGGTCTTCATCGTCAGCACTCCCTGCCTCCTGCCGCCGGGAGTCGACCAGCAGCAGTTCTGAGCCCTGTCTCCCGAGGAGCCACGAAGCCCGCCGCGCGAGCGGTAGCGTGGCTGCATGCCGATCCGAGCCGTGCTCTGGGACATCGATGACACGATCTTCGACTACACGGGTGCCGACCGTATCGGCATGAGCAAGCATCTCGAACAGGAGGGCCTGCCCGACGGATACGGCTCCGTCGAGCAGGCCCTGTTCGCGTGGCGGGCGATCACCGATGTGCACTGGGCACGGTTCGCCGCGGGGGAGACGGACTTCCTGGGGCAGCGACGGGACCGTGTGCGGGAGTTCCTCTCGCGGGCGCTGGAGGACGAGGAGGCCGACGCCTGGTTCGCCCAGCACGTGACCCACTACGAGGCCGCCTGGTCGCTCTTTCCCGATGCGCTGCCCGCTCTGGACTCTCTGGCGAACGGATTCCGGCACGGCGTGCTGTCGAACTCCAGCATCCACAACCAGGACCGGAAGCTGCGCACGCTCGGTGTACGGGACCGGTTCGAGGCCGTGGTGTGCGCCGTGGAGCTGGGCGTCTCCAAGCCCGAGGCCGGTGCCTTCCACGCGGCCTGCGAGGCGCTGGCGCTGGAACCGGGGGAGGTCGCGTACGTGGGGGACGAGCCGGACATCGACGCCGCCGGCGCGGTCGCCGCGGGACTGATGGGGATCTGGCTGGACCGGGGCGGACGCGGCGGGCGGCCCGAGCTCGTCCGCATCGGTGGGCTCGATCAGCTGCCCGGCCTGCTGGTCCCGGCCCGACCCTGATCCGAGCCGTGGACCCCGGCGGGCAATACCCGTTTTGGAGCGCCGGACACCTTCGGGTAATGTTCTTCCTGCGCCGCCCGAGCGGGCCGAAAGATCCGGCCGGGAAGCGTAGACAGAAATGAAACCTCCTCCAGAGGTTGCGTTTCAGTGGGCTATGGTGTAATTGGCAACACTACGGTTTCTGGTACCGTCATTCTAGGTTCGAGTCCTGGTAGCCCAGCGCAGAGCTTCATCTGCAAAACACGCCCCCGTTGTGTAGCGGCCTAGCACGCTGCCCTCTCACGGCAGTAGCGCCGGTTCGAATCCGGTCGGGGGTACAGATCCTTCCCGCGAGATCATCTGGGTCGCACCCACGATCTCGATGCAGGATCGCTAGGGCCCCCGTTGTGTAGCGGCCTAGCACGCTGCCCTCTCACGGCAGTAGCGCCGGTTCGAATCCGGTCGGGGGTACTTTCACTGTGGGCTATGGTGTAATTGGCAACACTACGGTTTCTGGTACCGTCATTCTAGGTTCGAGTCCTGGTAGCCCAGCGTAGAAATGCAAGAGCAGTACATGCCCCCGTTGTGTAGCGGCCTAGCACGCTGCCCTCTCACGGCAGTAGCGCCGGTTCGAATCCGGTCGGGGGTACAACAGAACGACAGAGAAGGGCCCTTCACTCCGGTGAGGGGCCTTTCTCTGTCGCTCCCTCAGATCCCGTACCGCCGGGCCGACTCCTCCTCCTGGGCCATTCTGCGCAGCGACATCAGCAACGGTTCGTAGAGCACGGCCGAGGCGACCGCCGTCTCCACCTGCTCCGCCTCCGTGGGGTGTGTCTCCATCATGTCCAGGTCCTGGACGGCTACTTGGTGCATGAGCCGCGCCTGCCCGGTCAGGTACTCGACATCGCAGGGATAGCCGAGGCGGATGAGGGTGGCCACCGAGGACACGAGCGCGCGATGGGCGGGGGACAGGGAGCCCAGTTCCTGGGAGGTCGCCCAGCCGAGCCGGTCCAGGAGCCGTTCGACCTCCTCGCGGGCCGCCGCCGTCTCCGGTGCCTCCTCGTCCGGGTCCGGGCCGTGAGGGAGGGACCACAGCGCGGCGCCCAGGCGGATCGTCCGGCCCAGGGACTCGTCGTCGACATGGGAGAGGACCTCGCGGGCCGTGGCCACGGGAAGACGGCCCACCTGGATCAGGGCCCGCACCAGACGCAGTCGGCGCAGATGGCTCTCGTCGTACTCGGCCTGCGTCGCGCTGACCCGGAGGCCGGGCCGCAGCAGCCCCTCGCGCAGGTAGTACTTGATCGTCGCGGTCTTGACGCCGCTCTTCTCGCTCAGCTCCGAGAGCCGCATGTGCTGTGCCTTCCCTTGCGCCACCTCTTGGGCAGTGTCACTATCCAACCATTGGATAGTGACACTCTCCAACAGGATCAGGGGGCACGACATGTTCGCGAAGCCGATACCGGGGCGGATGACCGCGGCAGCCGAGGGGGACGCGGTCGTCCTGCTCATCGGGATGCGCATCAACCACTTCTGGGGAGTGCACCACTGGCTGCCCGTCTTCGCGGCGATGCCGCGCATGCTGCGGGAGTTGAGCCGGGACAGGAGTCGCGGGCTGCTCGGCTACACGTTGCTGTCCGGCTCGCCCAGGACGTACTACGTCGTCCAGTACTGGGAGTCGAAGGAGAAGCTGTACGCGTACGCGAGCGCTCCCGACATGTTCCACCGCAAGGCGTGGGCGATGATCAACCGCAAGGAGAAGAAGTCCAGGCAGCATGTGGGGCTGTGGCACGAGACGTACGTGGTGCCCGAGGGCGGTTACGAATCGATCTACGCCGACATGCCGGCCTACGGACTCGCCGCGGCCACCGGCGTGCTGCCCATCGAGAGGCGCGGCCGACGGGGGGCGGACCGGCTCGCACACCGTTCGTCCGCGGAGTGAGGTTCCGGCAGGGGCCGCCACGACGCTGGGGCGGCCAGGAGGTGTACGGGGACGTCAGCCGTTGCGGCGCAGGGCCTCGCTGAGCCGGGCGGCCGAGTCGATGACCGCCTGGGCGTGCATCCGGCCCGGGTGCCGGGTCAGTCGCTCGATCGGTCCGGAGACCGAGACGGCGGCGACCACCCGGTTCGAGGGGCCGCGCACCGGTGCCGAGACCGAGGCCACACCCGGCTCGCGCTCGCCGATCGACTGGGCCCAGCCCCGGCGCCGTACGCCCGAGAGCGCCGTCGCCGTGAAGCGGGCGCCCTGGAGGCCGCGGTGCAGCCGCTCCGGCTCCTCCCAGGCCATCAGGATCTGGGCCGAGGAGCCGGCCTTCATCGTGAGCGTGGAGCCGACCGGCACGGTGTCCCGCAGGCCGGACAGCCGCTCCGCCGCCGCCACGCAGATCCGCATGTCGCCCTGGCGCCGGTAGAGCTGCGCGCTCTCGCCCGTGATGTCGCGCAGGTGGGTGAGCACCGGTCCCGCCGTGGCCAGCAGGCGGTCCTCGCCCGCCGCCGCCGCGAGTTCCGCCAGCCGGGGGCCGAGAATGAAACGGCCCTGCATGTCCCTCGCCACCATGCGGTGGTGTTCCAGTGCCACGGCCAGTCGATGGGCCGTGGGTCGTGCGAGCCCGGTCGCCGCGACCAGCCCGGCGAGGGTGGCCGGACCGGACTCCAGGGCGCTCAATACCAGAGCTGCCTTGTCGAGAACGCCGACGCCGCTAGAGTTGTCCATACGACGATACTCCCGTCTCACTCTGTGAAACGCAAGTTCAATTTTCGGCGGAAGTTGCGAACCTGTAGGGGCGGCCACACAACGGCCCGTAGCCACCGCCCCGCACGGGGGTCCGGACGGCGGCGCACCGAATCTCTAGTTGGGCCGGCGAAGACGCCGGCCGGAGGGAAAGCGATGGGTAGGACACTCGCGGAGAAGGTCTGGGACGACCATGTCGTCCGGCGCGCCGAAGGTGAGCCCGACCTCCTCTTCATCGATCTGCACCTGCTGCACGAGGTGACCAGCCCCCAGGCCTTCGACGGCCTCCGGCAGGCCGGACGCCGGGTCCGGCGCCTCGACCTCACCATCGCCACCGAGGATCACAACACCCCGACCCTCGACATCGACAAGCCGATCGCCGACCCGGTCTCCCGCGCCCAGTTGGAGACCCTGCGCAAGAACTGCGCGGAGTTCGGTGTACGGCTGCACCCGCTGGGCGACGTCGAGCAGGGCGTCGTGCACGTGGTCGGCCCGCAGCTGGGTCTGACCCAGCCCGGCACCACGGTGGTCTGCGGCGACTCCCACACCTCCACGCACGGTGCCTTCGGTGCCCTGGCGTTCGGCATCGGCACCAGCCAGGTCGAGCACGTCCTGGCCACCCAGACCCTGCCGATGGCCCGCCCGAAGACCATGGCGATCACCATCGACGGCGAACTGCCCGACGGCGTCACGGCCAAGGACCTGATCCTGGCGATCATCGCCCGCATCGGTACCGGCGGCGGCCAGGGCTACATCCTCGAATACCGCGGCTCGGCCATCGAGAAGCTCTCGATGGAAGCCCGGATGACCATCTGCAACATGTCGATCGAGGCCGGCGCCCGAGCGGGCATGATCGCCCCGGACGAGACCACCTTCGACTACCTCGAGGGCTGTGACCACGCCCCGCAGGGCGAGGACTGGGACGCCGCCGTCGCGTACTGGAAGACGCTGCGCACCGACGACGACGCGGTCTTCGACGCCGAGGTCGTCATCGACGCCGCCGAGCTCGCGCCGTTCGTCACCTGGGGCACCAACCCCGGCCAGGGCGCACCCCTGTCGGCACACGTCCCCGACCCGGCTTCGTACGAGGACGCCTCGGAGCGCAACGCCGCCGAAAAGGCCCTGGAGTACATGGGGTTGACCGCCGGACAGCCGCTGCGCGAGATCAACGTGGACACCGTCTTCGTAGGCTCCTGCACCAACGGCCGCATCGAGGACCTGCGGAACGCGGCCGCGATCCTGGACGGCCGCAAAGTCGCCGACGGCGTACGGATGCTGGTCGTCCCGGGCTCCGTCCGGGTCGCTCTGCAGGCCGTCGAGGAGGGCCTGGACAAGGTCTTCACCGCCGCGGGCGCCGAGTGGCGGCACGCGGGCTGCTCGATGTGTCTCGGCATGAACCCCGACCAGCTGGCCCCCGGCGAGCGCTCCGCCTCCACCTCGAACCGCAACTTCGAGGGCCGGCAGGGCAAGGGCGGCCGTACGCACCTGGTCTCCCCGCAGGTCGCCGCCGCCACCGCCGTGCTGGGCCACCTGGCCTCGCCGGCCGACCTGTCCGACGTCCGTACGCCCGCCGGAGTCTGAGAATCATGGAAGCTTTCACCACACACACCGGCCGGGCCGTCCCGCTGCGCCGCAGCAACGTCGACACCGACCAGATCATCCCCGCCCACTGGCTGAAGAAGGTCACCCGCGACGGCTTCGAGGACGGCCTCTTCGAGGCCTGGCGCAAGGACGGGGAGTTCGTTCTCAACCGACCCGAGCGCAGCGGCGCCACGGTGCTGGTGGCCGGCCCCGACTTCGGCACCGGCTCGTCCCGCGAACACGCCGTGTGGGCGCTGCAGAACTACGGTTTCAAGGCCGTCATCTCCTCCCGGTTCGCCGACATCTTCCGCGGCAACTCGCTGAAGAACGGGCTGTTGACCGTCGTGCTCGACCAGCAGGTCGTCGACGCGCTCTGGGAGCTGACCGAGGCCGACCCGACGGCCGAGATCACCGTCGACCTGGAGGCCCGCCAGGTCCGTGCCGAAGGCATCACCGCCGACTTCGAGCTCGACGAGAACGCCCGCTGGCGACTGCTGAACGGGCTGGACGACATCAGCCTCACCCTTCAGAACGAAGCGGACATCGCGACGTATGAGGTGGCAAGGCCGACCTTCAAGCCGCGTACAATTAACGCCTGAGCAGCGCGTTTCCAGGACTGCGCCCCCTGCCATCTGGTAGGGGGCGCAGTCGCTTGTTGAGACCCCGTCGGGCGACAACTCGCCCCAGATGGCACAATCGGTGCATGGAACGCGACAGCCAACTCAAGCTTTACGGCCAAGTCGCCGACCGATTGAAGGAAGCGCACACAAGAGTGCGTGCACTGCAAGTCCCGGAGGGCGTAAGGATGGCGCTGTCCCGGAAGCTGTTGGTCATCACGGCCGCGGCTAAGCACGATCTCCCGGATGCGGCAAGGCGTCTGGACCGGTTGATGAAGGACCTCGATGAGGGCCGATTCCCCGAAGGTGACTGACTCTGCGGAACTGTGCAGCGGTCGACTTCGTTGCGGCACTAGGGTGATTAGCCCGTTTCGTGTTTGATTTGCGGTATATATCTGCCTAACGTGCGAAAACGCTTGAACACTTTCGTTCTGGCAATGTCTCCGAAGGGGAAGACGTGAACAAGGCGCAGCTCGTAGAAGCGATTGCCGACAAGGTTGGCGGCCGTCAGCAGGCCGCGGACGCCGTCGACGCGGTGCTCGACGCGATCGTCCGTGCGGTTGTCGCGGGGGACCGTGTCTCGGTCACCGGCTTCGGCTCGTTCGAGAAGGTCGACCGCCCCGCCCGTTACGCCCGCAACCCGCAGACGGGTGAGCGGGTGCGGGTCAAGAAGACCTCGGTGCCCCGTTTCCGTGCGGGACAGGGCTTCAAGGACCTGGTGAGCGGCTCCAAGAAGCTCCCCAAGCACGATGTGGCCGTGAAGAAGGCGCCCAAGGGCAGCCTCTCGGGCGGTGTTGCCCGTGCGACGACCAAGGCCGCGGCCAAGAAGGCCGCCGCGAAGAAGGCCGTGGCGAAGAAGGTCACCGCCAAGAAGGCCGTGACCGCGGCGAAGACCACCGCGGCGGCCAAGAAGACCACGGCGGCGGCGAAGAAGACCACGGCGGCGGCGGCGAAGAAGACGACGGCCGCGAAGAAGGCCGTCGCCAGCAAGACCGCGCCCGCCAAGAAGGCCACGGCGAAGAAGGCGCCCGCGAAGAAGACCACGGCGCGCAAGACCACGGCGAAGAAGGCCACTGCACGGAAGAAGTGAGGCCGAGCAGCGCAGGGCCGCTCACACGCACCGGGCCGGGCTCCCCTCGGGGAGCCCGGCCCGCGGGCTGTTCTGGGCAGGGCGTGCGCAGCCGTTCAGAACGTCTGCAGGGTCACCAGGGTGATCCGCAGGTCCGCGCCCTCGCCGACGCCCTCGATCCGCACCCGCTGCCCCGGCCGCAGCAGCCGCAGACCGCCGGCGTCGAAGGCGCGGGCGTCGAATTCCACCGGGGTGCCGTCGTCGAGCAGCACACTGCCGGTGTGGGTCTCGGGGTCGTACGTGTACGAGGTCGCCTGCATGAACGGCAGCCTATCGGTCCGGCGAGGAGACCCCCGCGGCCCAGCGCCCCGCCGTGTGCGGGCCCACGCCGAGGGCCAGCGCCGCCCGCAGGTCGTCGCCGGTGTCCACGTCCTGGCGGACCGAATCGATTCCGGCCAGGACGATTTCCACCGCGCCGGAGTCCAGATGCCGGGCCCGGGAGGGGCCACCGAAAGCCGGGCGCAATTCCACGCCCGGCGCAGCCGACAGAAATGTTGTTCCGATTCCTGCCGCATCGGTGACAAATGCGCGGGGAAATTCGGCGGAATAATCGAGTACCCGGGCCAATTCCGCGGGGCGCAACGCGGGCAGATCCGCGTTGAGGGCGGCGAGGGCGGCCCCGGGCCGCTCGGCCCGTACCGTCCGCTCACCGTGCGCCAGGGCCGCGTTGAGGCCGCTGTCCGGTTCGTCGGGCACGACGCGCGCCCCGAGGGCCGCGAGAGCCGCCCCGGCCTCCGTGTCGTCCGTGACGACCACCACATCCCGTACCGCCCGGCAGGACAGGGCGGCGGTCACGGTGTCCCGGGCGAACGCGAGGGCGAGACGCGGGCGCAGCGCGGCGCCCGCCACCGGCGCGAGCCTGCTCTTGGCCCGTGCCAAGGGCTTCAACGGGACGACCAGGGTCCAGGGACCGGCCGGGTCGGTGTTCGTGGCGTTCTCCCCCTCGATGCGCTTCGCCGCCTATTCTCGCCTGCCGGTGCGAGAACCCGGAGGGTCGGTCCCGAAAGCGGGGCGTACGGTGTTCTCGACAGAGCAGGGGCCTGGGGCGAGACTTGACCGTCGGTAGCCAGGCAGAGTTCAGGTCCTTAGAGGAAGGTGTCCGAGTGTCCCGCCGCAGAATCGGCTTCTGGTACCGCCTGGCGGCGGTCATCGCAAAACCGCCGTTGGTGGTTCTGTTCAAGCGTGACTGGCGGGGAATGGAGCACATTCCGACCGACGGCGGATTCATTACTGCGGTCAATCACAACTCGTATCTGGACCCGCTCTCCTACGGTCACTTCCAGTACAACACCGGACGCGTGCCCCGGCTTCTCGCCAAGGCGGGGCTCTTCAAGACCCCCTTTGTCGGAATGATGCTGCGCGGCACCGGACAGATCCCCGTGTACCGCGAGACGACCAATGCGCTGGACGCCTTCCGGGCCGCCGTGGACGCCATCGAGCGCGGCGAGTGCGTCGCCTTCTACCCCGAGGGCACCCTCACCCGCGACCCCGACATGTGGCCGATGGCCGGCAAGACCGGCGCCGCCCGCGTCGCGTTGATGACGAAGGCTCCGGTCATCCCGGTCGCCCAGTGGGGCGCCAACCTGGCGATGCCGCCGTACGCCGAGGAGAACAAGCTCCGGCTCTTCCCCCGCAAGACCCTCCAGGTGCAGGCCGGACCGCCCGTCGACCTCTCCCGGTTCTACGACCAGGAACCGACGCCCGACATCCTGCGCGAGGCGACCGAGGTCATCATGGCCGCGGTGACCGCGCAGCTGGAGATCGTACGGGGCGAACCGGCCCCCGCGGAGCCGTACGACCACCGCAAGGCCCGTGCAGAACAGCGGCGCAAGGCCGAAGGGAAGGGACCCAAGTGACGCACCCCGCAAAGGCGGCCGTCTTCGGAACCGGCTCATGGGGTACGGCCTTCGGCGTGGTTCTCGCCGACGCCGGCTGCGAGGTCACCCTCTGGGGCCGCCGCGCCGAGGTCGCCGAGGCCGTCAACACGACCCGTACCAACCCGGACTACCTGCCCGGCATCGAACTCCCCGCGTCGGTCCGGGCCACCACCGACGCCGCTCAGGCGCTGGACGGCGCCGACTTCGCCGTCCTCGTGGTGCCCTCGCAGACGCTGCGCGCCAACCTCGCCGACTGGGCCCCGCACATCGGCTCCGACACCGTCCTCGTCTCGATGATGAAGGGTGTCGAACTCGGCACCGCGAAGCGGATGAGCGAAGTCATCGAGGACGTCACCAAGGTCTCCGCGGACCGCATCGCCGTCATCACCGGCCCCAATCTGGCCAAGGAGATCGCCGAACGCCGCCCCGCCGCGGCCGTCGTCGCCTGCCAGGACGAGTCCGTGGCCCAGCGTCTCCAGGCCGCCTGCCACACCTCGTACTTCCGCCCGTACACCAACACCGATGTGGTCGGCTGCGAACTCGGCGGCGCGGTCAAGAACGTCATCGGCCTCGCCGTGGGCATCGCCGACGGCATGGGCCTCGGCGACAACGCCAAGGGCTCGCTCATCACCCGGGGCCTCGCGGAGACGACCCGACTGGGCCTCGCCATGGGCGCCGACCCGCTGACCTTCTCCGGACTCGCGGGCCTCGGCGACCTGGTGGCCACCTGCTCCTCGCCGCTCTCGCGCAACCACACCTTCGGCACCAACCTCGGCCGCGGCATGACGCTCCAGGAGACCATCGCGGTCACCAAGCAGACCGCGGAGGGCGTCAAGTCCTGTGAATCGGTGCTCGATCTGGCCCGCAGGCACGGCGTCGACATGCCCATCACCGAGACGGTCGTCGGCATCGTCTACGAGGGCAAGCCGCCGATGGTCGCGCTGAGCGAGCTGATGTCGCGCAGCGCGAAGCCCGAGCGGCGCTGACGACGGGTACGGGGGTGCGCAGGGCGGTGGACGTTCGCGGACGCCGCTCCAGCGGCCCCGGCCACGCTGACGCGAGGGGTACCAGCAGGTACGCTCAACGCGATATGAGCAGCGAGAACCTCCCCCAGAGCCCGGAGCAGCAGCTCCGCAAGCCGCGTGTGGCCGTCGTGTTCGGCGGCCGCAGCTCCGAACACGGCATTTCGGTCGTCACGGCCGGCGCCGTCCTGAACGCCATCGACCGGACCAAGTACGACGTCCTGCCGATCGGCATCACGACGGACGGCCGCTGGGCGCTCACCGCCGACGAGCCCGAACGCATGGCCATCAAGGACCGGCAGATGCCGGACGTGGCCCAGCTGGCCGAGTCCGCGGAGGGCAGCGTGGTGCTCTCGGCCGAACCCGGCAGCCGAGAGGTGGTGTACAGCGAGCCCGGCTCGGTCCCCAAGGCGCTGGGCGAGGTCGACGTCGTCTTCCCCGTGCTGCACGGCCCCTACGGCGAGGACGGCACCCTCCAGGGACTCCTGGAGCTCTCGGGCGTTCCGTACGTCGGCGCCGGGGTGCTCGCCTCGGCGGTCGGCCAGGACAAGGAGTACATGAAGCGGGTCTTCACCTCGTTCGGGCTGCCGGTCGGCCCGTACCTCGTGGTACGCCCCCGCGAATGGGACACGAACCCCTCCGGTGCCCGCAAGCGCATCGTGGACTTCGCCGGTGACCACGGCTGGCCGCTCTTCGTCAAGCCCGCCCGAGCCGGTTCGTCCTTCGGCATCACCAAGGTCGACGACCTGTCCGGTCTCGACGAGGCGATCGAGGAAGCCCGCCGCCACGACCCCAAGTTCCTGGTCGAGTCGCTGCTGCGGGGCCGCGAGATCGAGTGCGGGGTGCTGGAGTTCGAGGACGGCCCGCGCGCCAGCGTGCCCGCCGAGATCCCGCCGGTCACCTCGCACGACTTCTACGACTTCGAGGCCAAGTACATCGACTCGGCCGCCGGGATCCTGCCCGCCCCGCTCACCGAGGAGCAGACGGCGGAGGTCCAGCGCCTCGCGGTCGAGGCCTTCGAGGCCGCGTCCTGCGAGGGCCTGGTGCGCGCCGACTTCTTCCTCACCGAGGACGGCGGCTTCGTGATCAACGAGATCAACACGCTGCCGGGCTTCACCCCGATCTCCATGTATCCGCGGATGTGGCAGGAGAGCGGCGTGAGCTACCAGGAGCTGGTGGACCGGCTCATCCAGGCCGCCTTGAACCGGCCGACCGGCCTGCGCTGAGACGGCTTCGCACCGTAGGGCGTGCACTCGCGATGCGAGGTGCACGCCCTACGGGCTGCTGGGGACCGTCTTCTTGACAGCAGGGGCGAACGCGGCCAACAGGCTCGCGTCATGGGCGTACGCCGTCGAGGCGCTCACCTCGACATACGCCTTGCGATAGGTCGTCGTGAAGCGCGGGCCGGCGTCCTCCGGCTGCTCCAGCAGCCAGTTGACGCCGTCCGCCTCGGCCCCCTTCGCCATCGGGTCGTCCATCTTCGCGGGCCGGGGGACGCCGCAGCGCAGTACGATCGCTCCGTCCCCCCACTCGGCGGTCAGTTCGGACTTCGTCCCGGTGTCACCACGGTCGAGACCGGCAACGGTCCTCGGCAGTTCCTTGTGCAGCGCACGACAGTAGGCTGCGGCTTCCGGAGACGGAGTGGGTACCGTGACCGACGCCGTGGCGTCCGTCGAGGTGCAGCCCGCCGCGGCCAGCAGCAGCGCGGCAACGGACGGACCGAGAAACAGTGGGTGGCCGAACCGGCGGCGCAGTGATGTCACCGGCCCAGCGTAGACGGGGACTACAGATGAACGACCGGGCAGGTCAGGGTTCGGGTGATGCCTTCCACCTGCTGGACCTTGGCGACCACCATGCGGCCGAGTTCATCGACCGTGTCGGCCTGGGCACGCACGATCACGTCGTAGGGGCCGGTGACGTCCTCTGCCTGGATCACTCCCGGAACTTTGGCGATGGTCTCGGCGACGGTCGACGCCTTGCCCACCTCGGTCTGAATAAGGATGTACGCCTGTACCACGGAACCTCCAGGGCGGCCACGAGGATCATGTGGGGGAAAGGGACGCCACGGTATCGCGTTGCCGCGGGCCGCGGGGAGACCTACGGGCCGGTTGACGTCCACAGCGTGGCGTACGCAAGACACAGGTTGACGTATCTCTTGACAGTACCGACAGCAGCGACGGCCCGCGACCGTGCACGCAGCGGTGCGAACGGGGGACGGGCATGCCGATGAGAACCGGTGCAGACTGCTCCCTGCGACGGCGGTCGGTCCACGATCCGGACCCCCGGTCGCTGAAGCAGCCCGGACGATCGTCCGGCGCGATAGATGAGAGGTGAGACTCGGTGAAGGGAACCGTGGGCGAGTTGGGGGAGTTCGGGCTCATCAGGGAGCTGACTTCCCGGCTCACCACCACTCCGGCGGTCCGGCTCGGTCCCGGCGACGACGCCGCGGTCGTGTCGGCCCCCGACCGCAGGGTCGTGGCCAGTACGGACATCCTGTTGGAGGGACGGCACTTCCGCCGCGACTGGTCGACGGCGTACGACGTCGGCCGCAAGGCCGCCGCCCAGAATCTCGCCGACATCGCCGCCATGGGCGCCGTGCCCACCGCGCTGCTGCTCGGCCTCGTCGTCCCCGCCGAACTCCCGGTCACCTGGGCCGGCGAGCTGATGGACGGCATCCGTGACGAGTGCCAGGTCGCCGGTGCGGCCGTGGTCGGCGGGGACGTGGTGCGCGGCGAGACGATCACCGTCTCGATCACCGCACTCGGTGATCTGCGCAACCACGAACCGGTCACCAGGTCCGGTGCCCAGCCCGGCGACGTCGTCGCCGTCACCGGCTGGCTCGGCTGGTCCGCCGCCGGGTACGCCGTGCTCTCCCGTGGTTTCCGCTCGCCCCGCGCCTTCGTCGAGGCCCACCGCCGCCCCGAACCGCCGTACCACGCGGGCCCCGCGGCCGCAGGGCTCGGCGCCACCGCGATGACGGACGTGAGCGACGGACTCGTCGCCGACCTCGGACACATCGCCGAGGCCAGCAAGGTCCGGATCGATCTGCGCTCCGGACTGATCGACATCCCCTCGCAGATGTCCGACATCGGACAGGCCGTCGGCGTGGATCCGCTGCAGTGGGTGCTGACCGGGGGAGAGGACCACGCGATCGTCGCCACCTTCCCGCCGGACGTGAAGCTGCCCGCCCGCTGGAAGGTGATCGGCGAAGTCCTCAACCCCTCGGCGCTGCCGCAGGTGACGGTCGACGGAGCGCCCTGGACCAGCAAGAGCGGCTGGGACCATTTCGGGGACATCGAGGACGCCCAGTAGATTCAGGCACATGCCCTCGACTGCTGCCGTACCTGCCTGTGTGCTCACCGTCGCCGGATCCGACTCCGGCGGCGGCGCGGGTATTCAGGCCGATCTGAAGACGATGCTGGCGCTCGGCGTGCACGGCATGAGCGTGCTGACCGCCGTCACGGCCCAGAACTCGCTGGGGGTGCAGGGCGCCTGGGAGTTGCCCGTCGAGGCCGTACGCGCCCAGTACCGCAGTGTGGTGGACGACATCGGTGTACGGGCGGTGAAGACCGGCATGCTGTCGTCGGCCGCGCTCGTGGAGACCGTGGCCGAACTCCTCGCGGAGACCGACGCCCCCGTCGTCGTGGACCCGGTCGGGGTCTCCAAGCACGGGGACCCGCTGCTGGCCGCCGAGGCACTCGATTCGGTGCGGACGAAACTGCTTCCGGTCGCCACGGTCGCCACCCCGAACCTGGACGAAGTGGCGCAGCTCACCGGTGTGAACGTCACGGACGAGACCGGAATGCGACAGGCCGCCACCGGGATGCTCGGGTTCGGACCGCGCTGGGTCGTCATCAAGGGCGGGCACCTGTCCGGCGAACCCGTGGATCTGGTGACGGACGGCACGGAGGAGCACTGGCTGCGCGCGACGCGGCACGACAACCGGCACACGCACGGCACAGGCTGCACACTCGCCTCCGCCATCGCCTGCGGACTGGCCCTGGGGCAGGACGTACCGACAGCGGTGCGGGGTGCGAAGGACTATGTCACCGGGGCGATCGCGGCGGGCTTCCCGCTGGGTGCCGGGATCGGCCCCGTCGACCACGGCTGGCGGACGCGCACCGTGTGAGCACGCCGGGCACAGCAAAAAGCCGGTCCACCGAGGCGGACCGGCTTTTTGGGCAACCGGAAGGCTGCGCTACGACGGGAACGTCAGCGCGCGACCTTGCCGGCCTTGATGCACGAGGTGCAGACGTTGAGCCGCTTCGGCGTCCGACCGACCACGGCACGCACGCGCTGGATGTTGGGATTCCAGCGACGGGACGTACGGCGGTGCGAGTGCGAAATGTTGTTGCCGAAGCCCGGCCCCTTGCCGCAGACGTCGCAGTTGGCAGCCACGGGTCACTCCAAAGACTTCAGGTGCACTTACAGTGAATTCCGGCGCGCCGGATTCATTTGACTGAAGTGGCGGTACCGGGGAATGGCCCGACTCTCGTCGGGCAACCGAAGCAGCATACAACGGCCGCGTCGGTAGAACGAAACTACCATGGGTTCCGCCGCCCCCCGCCCGCCCCTGTCTCCGCCGGACCCGGCGTTCGGGGACTACTCTGCGGTGCAGCCGGCCACGTACGGCCGATTCCGAGGAGGACCGACAGGTGCCGCAGACCGCCGACGACATGGACGCCGTCGCGGTGCGTACCTGGTGCTCACTGGCCCTGGAGGCGCTGGGCCGGGAGCGCGCGGCGATCGACGCGATCAATGTGTACCCGGTCGCGGACGGGGACACCGGCACGAACCTCTATCTGACCGTGGAGTCCGCCACCCAGGCCGTCGAAGCGGTCTTCGCCGCACACGAGACCGGCACGACGGCCCCCGTCGCCGCCGACGCGGTACGGGCCATGGCGCACGGGGCGCTGATCGGCGCCCGCGGGAACTCCGGCACGATCCTGGCCCAGCTGCTGCGCGGGATGGCGGGGGTGCTGGGCGACGGGCACGACGCGGACCATCTGCGCCGGGCGCTCACCGCCGCCGCTGCCGCCGCCCGGCAGGCCGTCGCCCACCCCGTCGAGGGCACCGTGCTGACGGTGGCCTCCGCGGCCGCCGAGGCCGCCGGGCGCACGGCGGACGACGCCGGAACCGCGGAGGTCGCACGGGCGGCGTACGAGGGGGCGCGGACGGCCCTGGAGGAGACCCCCGGGCAGCTGGAGGTCCTCGGGCGCGCAGGCGTCGTGGACGCCGGTGGCCGGGGCCTGGTGACAGTGCTCGGGGCGCTCGTCGAAGCGGTCTCCGGGAGGGCGCCCGAGCACATGTACACGGCCGCGCCCGCGCCCCAGGTCGCGGTGGTGGAGAGCTGTGCGCAGGGCGGGCCGGCCTTCGAGGTCATCTACCTGCTGGAGGCCGCGGACGACGCCGTGGACCGGCTGCGGAACCGGCTCGACCGGCTCGGTGACTCGCTCGTGGTGGTGGGCGGCGACGGGCTGTGGAACGTCCATGTGCATGTCGACGACGCGGGTGCGGCGGTGGAGGCCGGCGTCGAGGCGGGGCGGCCGTACCGGATCCGGATCACCCACTTCGGTGCGGACCGGGTGCACGCCCAGGCCGAGCCCGTGCAGCGCGCGGTCGTCGTGGTGGTCCCCGGCGACGGCCTCCGCGGGCTGTGCAAGGAGGCCAGCGCGACGACGGTCCTGGCGCGTCCCGGCGAGCCGCCCGCCAGCGGCGAACTGGTCGACGCGATCCGACGGGCGCACGCCCGCGAAGTGGTTCTGCTGCCCAACGACGCCGAGTTGCGCCACACCGCGGCCGCCGCCGCCGAACAGGCCCGCGCGGAGGGAGTCAGGGTCGCCCTGATCCCGACCCGGGCCGCCGTCCAGGGCATCGCCGCCCTCGCCGTCCACGAACCCGACCGCAGCTTCGACGAGGACGTGGTGGCGATGACCGCCGCCGCCGGTGCCACCCGCTACGCCGAACTGGCCGTCGCCGAGCGGCAGTCGTGGACCATGGCGGGCATCTGCCAGGCCGGCGACGTCCTGGGCCTGATCGACGGCGACGTCGCGGTGATCGGCGAGGACGTGCCGGAAACGGCCCGCACCGTGCTGGACCGCATGCTGGCGGCGGGCGGTGAACTGGTCACCCTGGTCCTGGGCGAGGACGTCCCCGACAGCCTGGCCGACGCGCTGGAGGAGCACGTGCGCGAGGGCTATCTGGCGGTCGACACGGTGGTGTACCGGGGCGGCGACCAGCGCGCTCCCCTGCTGATCGGCGTGGAGTAGGGCCGGGGCGGGGTCCTCAGCCGCCGGACGGGCCCGATCTCCCGTCCACGTACTTCAGCAGCGCCTCGGCCTCCGCACGACGCTCCCGGCCCGTCTCGTCGGGCTCCCCGGTCCCGTAGATCTCGAGGATCCTGCGGGCCCGGGTCCGCGCGGCGTCCGGATGGCCCAGGTCGGCCTCCAGCCAGGCGGCCGTCAGCTCGGTGGCGGTGCGCGGTCCGAGGAACTCGGGGCCGGCCTCCGTGAAGCGGTCGATCGCCCGGTGCACATGGCCGAGAGCCTCCTCGAACTCCGGTGCCCCGCCCGGTTCGCCCTGGCACAGGTGCGCGATCAGCTCACCGGTCTGGCGGTGGGTGTCCGCGAGCTCCGCCAGCAGCCGAGGCGCCCCCTCCACCGGTCCGGACGCCAGGGCCGCCTCGCACTCCCGCTCGGCCGCCGCCATGAACTCCCGTGCCGCGGCCGGGCCCGACTGCCCCTCCCGGATCGCGATCCAGGCCCGCACCCGCAGCGTCCGGACGAGCGCCGGGACGTCACCCAGCTCGCGCCACAGCTCCCCGGCCCGCGCATAGGCCCGCTCCGCCTGGGAATCGAGATCGGCCCGGTAGAGGGCCTCCGCGGCGAGACCGGCGAGCATCGCGTGGTCGTGCTGCTCGGGCCAGTGGCGGGCGATGTCGGCCGCCTTCAGCCAGTGCCCTGCCGCCTCGCGCGGCTCGCGCAGCTCGGTGAGGGACTCACCGAGCCACCACAGCGTCTGCACCACCATGCCGTCCCCGTGCTCCTCGGCCGTGATGTCCGGCAGCACGGCCTCCAGCACCGCCGCCGCCTCCGCCGCCCGGCCCAGCCGCAGCAGCCAGCCGCCGAGCCGATGGCGGGCATGGACCCCGAGCGTCGCGCTCTCGCCCGCCTCGTCCGCCCAGTGCGCGGCGTCCAGCGCGTGCTCGGTCGCCTCGTCGAACTGCCCGGCGGCGCCGAGGACTTCGGCGAGCCCGAGGTGCAGCTGGGACCGTCCCGCGGCAGGGACGAACGCCGCTCCGTGCTCCAGCGCGGCGCGTGCGGCGCGTTCGGCCCTCCCGTGCTCGTCGAGCCAGGTGGCGAGCGCGGCCGTCTTGGCCTCGTACTCGACGGCGTACCACGGCAGCCCGGCGGCATGGGCCCCGGCGGCGGCCCGCTCGTACAGCTCCAGCGCGCCCCGCGGATCGCCCCGGTACCTCGCGACGTCGCCGAGAAGATCCAGCGCCTCCGTGAACCGGGTGACGACCGACCCCTCGGCGCACAGCGGTTCGGTGAACGCGAGCAGTTCCCGCGCACCCTGTTCCAGACCGGCGACAGCCGCCTCGGCGGACTCCTCGTCCGAGGCCTCGCGCACCAGCCGGCCGAGAACGCGGGCCCGGCACATCAGCACGGTGCTCGCCTGCCGGGCGGTGGCCCCGCCCCCGGCGTGCAGCGCGAGGGCCCGGTCCAGGAGCGGTGCGAGCTCGGCCAGCGCCTCCTGCGCGCGACCGGTCTCCAGCGAGCGGGCGTACGCGGCCCTGGCCGCCGCGGCCGTGGCCTCGCCCGGGTCGCCCGCGGCCTCGTACAGTCCCGAGGCGGTCCGGAAGGACGCGACCGCCTCGGCGGGCGGCAGGGAACCGTCCATCGCCCGGTGGTCCTCGACGCACGCGCGGTCGTGGTCCGACAGCCCGGCCGCCGCCCCGTCCGACTCGGCGGCGCGGCGGGCGACGGCTCCCCAGGCGGCCTCCGCGTCCGGGTGCTGGGCGTCCGAGAGACGGTGCGCCTCGGCCAGCAGACCTGCCAGGTCGAGCGGCGCGTCCACCACCCCGCTCGGGGCCGCGTCCGGCTTCCCGGCCGCGGTGGTGAGGCGTGCGGCCCGTACGCCGAGCGGCAGCCGGTCCAGCAGCGGCTGCCGGTCCAGACGCTCCCGCACCAGACCGCTGATGTACGCGTTGCCGTTGCGCTCGTCGAAACGGGCGGCCAGCGCGAGCGCCTGCGCACGGGCGTGCACGGCCAGCGAACGCGCCGTCCAGCCGGTCCCCGCGGGCCCCGGTACGGTCTGCTCGCCGTGGCCGAGAGCGGTCAGCCGGTCCATCAGCAGGGCGGTGACGGCCAGGAAGTCCATCAGGCTGCCGGGGTTCCCGCTGTCGGTGAAGTACGCGGGCCGCTCGGCGATGATCTCAAGGGCACGGGCCTCGTTGCCGGTCAGGGCGCAGAACTCGATGTGCTGGGCCGCGGAGTCCCGCATGCTCTCCATCGACCGGACCATGCGGTACCCCCGCAGATGGTGGGCGCGCGCCTGCTCCGCGCGTCCCGTCCGCAGCAGCGGGAGGAGCGAGGCCGCCAGCACCGCGTGCGGCTCATGGGCGCAGGTGTGCTCACCGGCCAGCACCGGCGCCCAGGTCTCCAGTGCCTCGGCGTCCAGACCGCGCTGCACCTGCCAGCCACCCTGTTCGTGCAGCTCACAGGCGTGACAGTTGGCCATCCGGTCCCGGTCGGCTGCCTGCCAGGCGGCAAAGGCCCGCTCGGCCCGCGCCAGGTCGCCCAGGTGCCGGGCGATCTCCAGCTCGCCCTGGCGCACGGCCCGCTCGGAGTGACCGGCCAGCCGGTAGCGGTGCTCCATCTCGCCCTGCCACTTCTCGATGGCGGCGAGCGGGATGTGCGGCTGGTCGACCATGGAGCTGGAGACCCACTTGAACATCCAGAACAGATGGTGGGTCATGAAATCACCGAAGGCTCCGGGCTGTTCGTCCCACATGCGCAGCAGCCGCGCGAAGGGCACGAACATCTTGTCCTTCTCGGAGCTGTAGTTGTAGACCTGCAGCTGATGGGTGAGCGCCTCGACGAGGAGGGCGGCGTCCCCGGTCTGCTCGGCCTCGGCGAGCAGCCGTTCCGCACGGGCGTTGCGCGCGGGGCCCTCCGGTTCCGCGTCGTTCTCCCGCAGGGCCTGGCGGATCGTGGTGCTGTCGAGGCTCATCGGCCGTCCTCCTGGGGGTCCGCGGGGGAGTGCCCCGGTACCGCGGGGTGGGTGGCCCACTCCAGCAGACCGACGAACGCCCGGTTCAGCAGCGCCGAATCGGCGGGCCGCAGCGGGCGCTGCGCCATCAGCAGCGCCTGCCCGTACAACGCCTCGGTCGCGGTCGCGGCCAGCTCCGGGCTGTCCAGCGAACCGATCCGCCGGACCAGTGGGTTGAGGTGGTTCAGTACGAGCCGGGCGCGCGGCGCACTGCCGCGCAGCGAGCCGAGGATGCCCGCCCACAGGTCGTCCGCCTGCCCCTCCGCCTCGGCGCGGGCCTGCTCGTGGCGGGCCGCCCGGTCGTCGAGGTGCAACGCGGGCACGGTCAGCGGATGGAAGGCGCGCAGCGCCACGTCACAGCCCAGCGGGTCCAGCCGGGCGCGGGCCGCGGCCAGGAAGGCGCCGAGCGCCAGCTCCTGTGCCGGATCGACGGAGTCCAGATGAGCGGTGACGGTATCGGCGTCCAGCTCCGCGACCGTGGTCCCGGGACGGACCGAAGGCAGCCGCTCGACCAGCTCCGTGTCGTACGTGTAGCCGCCGTTGACCACCCCGATGCCCTGCGCCGAGGCGATCGGCGCGACCTGCCGGTACTCCTCCACGGTCCGCGTGAAGTGCACCACCGGGTGGCGCCGGGCGAACTCCTCCAGCGACAGCCGTCCGTCCGTCGTCTCGAACGGCAGCCACGGCAGCATCGTGCGCAGCATGGCGCTGTCGTGCCGGGCGAGCGACTTCACCCCCAGGTGGTGCACGGAGAGGAACTCCGCGAGCCGCTCCGGATCACCCGCGGCGAGCCCGGTGAGCCAGTCCCTGATCCGGTCGCCGAGCGCCTCCCGCACGGCGGCCAGGGTCTCGTCCGCGTACAGCGCCTCGCGCGAGGCGGTGGGCCGCAGGCTGTCCGTGTCGAGGACGCAGCGCACGAAGAACGCCCAGTCGGGCAGCAGCTCGTCGGCCCGGTCCGTCAGCAGCATCCCCTTCAGATGCACGCGGTGGCCCGCGCGCTGCGCCGGGCTGACGGCGGACGGAAGGACATAGGCGACACCGCGGATCCCGGCGAGCGGCAGATCCAGGTCGATCGCGTCGAGCGGCGAGAAACCGAACTGCTCGTGGCAGTGGCGCGCGAGCGCCACCCGCCGCGCCGCCGGGGTCGGGTACGGCCGGTCCCACGCCGCGGGAAGATCGGTGACGGCCGCCTCGCCGACCCGTACGTCGTAGGGCAGGAGCGAGCCGAAGTCACGGGCGAGGGAGAGGACCCGCTCCTCGGCGAGCCAGTCCGCGCTGCCGGGGCGGGCGGTCAGATGCACGGTGGTGCCGGGCTCCGGACGGGCGCTGTCCGGCAGCGTACGCACGGTGTACGAACCGTCGTCGCGGGCGCACCACTCCACGGGCGGTGAGCCGGGTGTCCGCGCCGACCGGCTGATCACCCGGATCTCCGCCGCCACGACGAAGCAGGCCAGCAGCCCGATGCCGAACTGGCCGAGGAACTCGGTACGCGCCGACGCCAGCCCCTCGGCCCCGTCGCGTTTGGAACTGCGGCCGATCGTCGCGAGCAGGCTGTGCACATCGGCCTCGGTCAGACCGATCCCGCTGTCCTCGACCCGCAGCCGTCCGCCGTCCGCGTACAGCCGCACCAGGGCGGGCGCGTCCTGCTCCTCGGCGCGGCGGGCCGTGATGGCGTCCACGGCGTTCTGCAGCAGCTCACGGAGGTAGACACGAGGGGAGGAGTAGAGATGGTGGGAGAGGAGATCGACCAGTCCGCGCAGATCCACCTGGAAGGTGTGCGGCGACCGATCGGGGAAGGGTTCGGAATGCTCGGGGGACGCGGAATTCGCTGAGGTCTCAGATGTCATCGTCGCAGCGCCGGTGGGGGGACTTGCGACAGCGCGGGTCGGGCGATCCCGTGAAGGGTGATCGCGAGCCGGAAGCGTGGGAGCCGATCCTAGGGGTGCGGCGACGATTCCTACCAGGGGATTCCGGTGATCCGCGTGGTGCCCGCCGGACATCTGTCAGTGGTGTGGTGTGCAATGGATCGCGTGTCTGCGTTCGATGAACCCCTCAAGAAGCTGCTCGGCGGAGCCACCGCGAAGGTGATGGCCGAACATCTCGACCTGCACACGGTCGGTGATCTGCTGCATCACTACCCGCGGCGGTACGAGGAGCGCGGCCGGCTCACCGCCCTGGCCGACCTCCCGCTGGACGAGCACGTGACGGTGGTCGCCCAGGTCGCCGACGCCCGCATCCTGATGTTCAACAACGGCCGTGGCAAGCGCCTCGAAGTGACCCTCACCGACGGCAACGGCCGCCTCCAGCTGGTCTTCTTCGGCCACGGCGTCCACAAGCCGCACAAGGAGCTGCTGCCGGGACGGCGCGCGATGTTCGCGGGCAAGGTCTCCGTCTTCAACCGGAAGATGCAGCTGGCCCACCCCACGTATCAGCTGCTGGACGCCGAGTCCATCGACGGGGCCGAGGCCGCGGAGGCGGTGGACGCCTTCGCCGGGCGGCTGCTGCCGATCTACCCGGCCTGCAAGCAAATGGACTCCTGGCGGATCGCCAAGGCCGTCGACACCGTGCTGCCCAGTGCCGCGGAGGCCGTCGACCCGCTGCCGCCGGGTCTGCGCGAGGGCCGTGGATTCACCCCGCTCCCGGAAGCGCTGCTGAAGGTCCACCGCCCGCAGACCAAGGCGGACATCGCGCAGGCCAGGGACCGGCTGAAGTGGGACGAGGCGTTCGTCCTCCAGGTCGCGCTGGCCCGCCGCAGATACGCGGACACCCAGCTCCCGGCGGTGGCGCGCAGACCCCGGCCCGACGGGCTGCTCGACGCCTTCGATGCCAAACTGCCCTTCACCCTCACCGAAGGACAGCGGAAGGTCTCCGGGGAGATCTTCGACGACCTGGCGACCGAGCACCCGATGCACCGGCTCCTGCAGGGCGAGGTCGGTTCCGGGAAGACGTTGGTCGCCCTGCGCGCCATGCTCGGCGTCGTCGACGCGGGCGGACAGGCCGCCATGCTCGCGCCCACCGAGGTGCTCGCCCAGCAGCACCACCGGTCCATCACCGAAATGATGGGCGAGCTGGCCGAGGGGGGAATGCTGGGCGGCTCCGAACAGGGGACGAAGGTGGTGCTGCTCACCGGCTCCATGGGGGTCGCGGCCCGCCGCCAGGCGCTGCTCGACCTCGTCACCGGCGAGGCCGGGATCGTGATCGGCACGCACGCGCTGATCGAGGACAAGGTGCAGTTTCACGACCTGGGCCTGGTCGTCGTCGACGAACAGCACCGCTTCGGGGTGGAACAGCGCGACGCCCTGCGTTCCAGAGGGAACCAGCCCCCGCATCTGCTGGTCATGACCGCCACCCCCATTCCCCGTACGGTCGCCATGACCGTCTTCGGCGACCTGGAGACGTCCGTACTGGACCAGCTCCCGGCCGGCCGTTCGCCGATCGCCAGCCATGTCGTCCCCGCCAAGGACAAGCCGCACTTCCTCAGCCGCGCCTGGGAACGGGTCCGGGAGGAGGTGGAGAACGGGCACCAGGCCTATGTGGTCTGCCCCCGCATCGGCGACGACGCCGAGGACGAGGCGGCCGGCGGGAAGGGGAAGAAGAAGGCCCCCGAGGACGACGGCGAGAAGCGCCCGCCGCTCGCCGTCCTGGAGATCGCCGAACAGCTCGCCAAGGGCCCCCTGGCCGGTCTGCGCATCGAGGTGCTGCACGGCAGGATGAATCCCGACGACAAGGACGACGTGATGCGCCGCTTCGCCGCGGGCCAGGTCGACGTCCTCGTCGCCACCACCGTCATCGAGGTCGGGGTCAACGTCCCCAATGCCACCGCCATGGTGATCATGGACGCCGACCGGTTCGGCGTCTCCCAGCTGCACCAGCTGCGCGGCCGGGTCGGCCGTGGCTCGGCCCCCGGGCTCTGTCTGCTGGTCAGCGAGGCCCATGAGGCCAGTCCCGCCCGTGCCCGGCTCTCCGCCGTCGCCGCCACGCTCGACGGCTTCGAGCTGTCCCGGATCGACCTCGAACAGCGGCGCGAGGGCGATGTCCTGGGCCAGGCCCAGTCCGGCGTCCGCTCCTCGCTGCGGATGCTCACCGTCATCGACGACGAGGAGGTCATCGCCGCCGCCCGCGAGGAGGCCGTGGCGACAGTCGCGGCCGACCCGGAGCTGGAGCGTCTGCCCGAGCTGCGGATCGCGCTGGACGCGCTGCTCGACAAGGAGCGCGAGCAGTACCTCGACAAGGGCTGACAGGCCCGGCAGGGGGCGACGGGCGCGCGGGCCCGATCCGCCACGACGCCATATCGTGGGTGCCACGGCGCCGCAGCACCCTGTGGGCCACCCACGAACCGAGGACCAGACACCCATGACCCGCGTGATCGCCGGCTCGGCCGGCGGACGCCGCCTGGCCGTCCCGCCCGGCACCGGCACCCGCCCCACCTCCGACCGTGCGCGCGAGGGACTCTTCTCCACCTGGGAGGCGTTCCTGGGCAGCCTCCACGGCACCCGAGTCGCGGATCTCTACGCGGGCTCGGGCGCCGTCGGCCTGGAGGCGCTCTCCCGCGGCGCGGTCCACGCCCTCCTCGTCGAGGCCGACTCCAAGGCCGTCCGCGTCGTCCGGGACAACGTCCGCACGCTCGGCCTGCCCGGCGCCGAGGTCCGTACCGGCAGGGCGGAACAGATCGTGACCGGGCCGGCGCCCGCCGAGCCGTACGACGTCGTGTTCCTGGACCCGCCGTACGCCGTGACCGACGGCGATCTTGGGGAGATACTGCTCACACTCCGTGCTCAGGGGTGGCTCACGGCCGACGCGCTCGTCACCGTGGAACGGAGCACCCGAGGCGGAGAATTCAACTGGCCCAAGGGATTCGAGCCACTGCGGGCCCGTCGCTACGGCGAGGGAACGCTTTGGTACGGTCGCGCCGCCTCTACGTGCGAAGACGCACGATGACCGGACCGGAGAGCGAGGGAACCAAGTTGCGCCGCGCCGTCTGTCCGGGGTCATTCGACCCCATCACCAATGGACACCTCGACATCATTGGCCGTGCCTCGAAGCTGTACGACGTCGTGCACGTCGCGGTGATGATCAACCAGTCCAAGAAGGGTCTGTTCACGGTCGACGAGCGGATCGATCTGATCCGTCGGGTGACCGCGGACTTCGGCAACGTCCAGGTCGAGTCCTTCCACGGGCTCCTGGTCGACTTCTGCAAGCAGCGCGACATCCCGGCGATCGTGAAGGGCCTGCGGGCCGTCAGCGACTTCGACTACGAGCTGCAGATGGCCCAGATGAACAACGGCCTCTCCGGCGTCGAAACGCTCTTCGTGCCGACCAATCCCATCTACAGCTTCCTGTCGTCCTCCCTGGTCAAGGAGGTCGCCACCTGGGGCGGAGACGTCTCCCACCTGCTTCCCCCCGTGGTCCACCAGGCCCTCACCGAGCGTCTCGCCGGGCGCTGAAGCACTGACTGTCCGTCACCAGGTGTCGGGCGGGCGCCGACTGGCCGTACAGTCGTCCCGTCCGTCTCCAATCGGCTGTAGAGAGTGGCGAGCACACGGTGGACGTGCAGAAGAAGCTCGACGAGATCGTCGAGGCGGTCGGCAGCGCCCGGTCCATGCCCATGTCGGCTTCGTGCGTGGTCAACCGCGCCGAGCTGCTCGCGATGCTCGAAGAGGTGCGTGAGGCCCTGCCCGGCTCGCTCGCCCAGGCCCAGGAGCTCATCGGCGGGCACGAGCAGCTGGCCGAGCAGGCCCGTCAGGAGGCCGAACGGATCATCGAGGCCGCGCACGCCGAACGCACCTCGCTGATCGCCGGGACCGAGGTCGCCATGCAGTCGCGCAGCGAGGCCGACCGCATCCTCGACGAGGCCCGCCGGGAGGCCGCGGAGGTCCGCGCCGAGGCCGACGAGTACGTCGACAGCAAGCTCGCCAACTTCGAGGTCGTCCTCACCAAGACCATCGGCTCCGTCGACCGGGGCCGCGAGAAGCTCCTCGGCCGCGGCCAGGCCTTCGACGAGCAGGGGTACGAGGACCCGGACTTCGCCGAGGCCCCCGAGCGCAGCACCGACCCGGCCACGCTCCAGCGCCGTGCGGACGAGTACGTGGACACCAAGCTCGGTGCCTTCGAGGCCGTGCTCGCCAAGACCCTGGAGGCGGTCGGCCGTGGCCGGGAGAAGCTGCTCGGCCGGGTCGCCACCGACGAACTCGGCGCGCACATGGCCGCCCAGGACGCGGCGGGCAACCAGGGGCACATGAGCGACGAGGACCACTGGGCCGGCCTCGCCGAGCTCGCCACCCCGCAGCCGCAGACCGCGCACCAGCAGGTCCAGCCGCACTTCCCGGCCCAGGCCCAGCCGAGCTACGCGGAGACGTACGGGTACCAGGAGCAGCCGCAGCAGGACGTCTACCAGTACCAGCAGCAGCCGGACCCGTACGCCGCCTACCAGCAGCAGGGCTACGACCAGGGCCAGGTCCAGCCGCCGGCCCAGAACTACGACGGCTGGCAGCAGCAGCCCGTGCACCCCCAGCAGACGCTTCAGCCGCAGGGTGAGAGCGCCCTCGACGAGACCAGCCTGTTCGACACCAGCATGATCGATCTGGAACAGCTCCGCCGCTACGAGCAGGAGCGCTGACCGGACCCCGCGGCGGTCCGGTCGCCACGGCGGTCCGGGCCGTGCGGGGGACCGGCGGACCGGATTGGGAGCTGAGCGGCGCGTCCAGTATCCTGGCTCTTCGGTCGCGCGTATGACCGCGATCTCTGCTGCCCGATTCGAATCCGAATCCGGTCAGCCCTCCCCACGCTGCGTGACGCACATGATTTCGAAAGCAGGAAAAGCCCTGAACGGCCACCTCGACCACCGAAACCCCCTCGTGTTCGACACGCACGAGCTGGGTCGGCGTCCCGGTGCCCTCCAGCGGCTCACCCGCACGGTGGACGCACCCGGTTCGCCGGCCCTCGGCATCGACGGGGTCATCGGTGTGCCGGAAGGCGCGCCCGTGGAGCTGGACCTGCGCCTCGAATCCGTCATGGAAGGGGTGCTCGTCACAGGCACCGCCCGTGCGTCGGCCGAAGGGGAGTGCGTAAGGTGTCTGGAGCCGCTGCACCAAGAGGTCGCGGCGGACTTCCAGGAGATGTTCTCGTACCCTGACGCCGATGACCGTGGCCGCAGCAGCAAGGCGGAACCGGCCGACGACGCCGAGGACGACGAGGACAGGCTCTTCATCGAGGACGGCCTGTTCGACCTCGAACCAGTGCTGCGCGATGCGGTGGTGCTCGCACTGCCGATGCAGCCGGTGTGCCGGGAGTCCTGTGCCGGCCTGTGTTCCGAATGCGGAATCAGGCTGGACGAGAACCCCGGTCACCACCACGATGCCGTCGACATTCGTTGGGCGGCACTGCAAGGACTCGCCGACACCGTTCAGGACGGCGAGAAGGACAACATGGGCGGCGCCGAAGCGGGCGTCGACGAGAAGCAGGAGAAGTAGCCGTGGCTGTTCCGAAGCGGAAGATGTCGCGCAGCAACACGCGCCACCGCCGGTCGCAGTGGAAGGCTGCGGTCCCCACCCTGGTTTCGTGCGAGCGTTGCCAGGAGCCGAAGCTGCAGCACATCGCGTGCCCCAGCTGCGGCACGTACAACAAGCGCCAGGTCCTCGAAGTCTGAGCGGCTGGTGAGAGGCCCGATGTCTGAGTTGTCCAACGCCAAGAAGCAGGCAGACAACGTCAACACAGCCTCGTCCCACACGCTTCTGGAAGGGCGGCTCGGGTATCACCTCGAGTCCGCCCTTCTGGTGCGTGCGCTGACCCATCGCTCCTACGCGTACGAGAACGGCGGTCTGCCCACCAACGAGCGTCTCGAATTCCTCGGGGATTCGGTGCTCGGCCTGGTGGTCACGGACACGCTGTACCGCACCCACCCCGACCTGCCCGAAGGCCAGCTGGCCAAATTGCGGGCCGCGGTGGTCAACTCGCGTGCGCTGGCGGAAGTGGGCCGCGGCCTCGAACTCGGCTCCTTCATCCGGCTCGGCCGCGGTGAAGAGGGCACGGGCGGCAGGGACAAGGCGTCCATCCTCGCCGACACCCTCGAAGCGGTGATCGGCGCGGTCTATCTCGACCAGGGTCTCAGCGCGGCCTCGGAGCTGGTCCACCGGCTCTTCGACCCGCTGATCGACAGGTCCTCCAACCTCGGCGCCGGCCTGGACTGGAAGACCAGCCTCCAGGAACTCACCGCGAGCGAGAGCCTCGGCGTCCCCGAGTACCTCGTCACGGAGACCGGCCCGGACCACGAGAAGACCTTTACTGCTGCTGCTCGCGTCGGTGGTGTCTCGTACGGCACCGGCACCGGCCGTAGCAAGAAGGAAGCGGAGCAGCAGGCGGCGGAGTCCGCCTGGCGCGAGATCAGCGCCGCCGCGGAAGCACGGGAGGCCGCGGCGAAGGCCGCTGCCGACGGAGGGGCCGCCGACACCCCTGCCGACCCCTCGCCGTCCACGGACGTCGCTCCGGCCTGACCCGAGAACCCCCTCGGCGCCCTGCGCACCGAGGGGTTTTTCCTGCCCGGATATGCTTTTCATCTCCCCGTTCACTTCTCGTACTTCTCCAGGAGCGACACCGTGCCCGAGCTGCCCGAGGTCGAGGTCGTACGACGGGGTCTCGCGCGCTGGGTCACCGGCCGCACGGTCGGCGAGGTCGAGGTGCTGCACCCGCGTGCGGTCCGCCGCCATCCCGCGGGCGGAGTGGATTTCGCGGCCCGGCTCGGCGGTGCCCGCTTCGGAACGGCCATGCGCCGCGGGAAGTACCTCTGGATACCGCTGGACGACGCGTCCAGCTCGTTGCTCGGCCACCTCGGCATGAGCGGACAACTGCTCGTACAGCCGCAGGACGCCCCCGACGAGAAGCACCTGCGCATCCGGATCCGCTTCGACGACGACCTCGGTACCGAGCTGCGCTTCGTCGACCAGCGGACCTTCGGCGGGCTCTCGCTCCACGAGTGCGCGGCCGACAGCACGGACGGGCTGCCCGACACCATCGCGCACATCGCCCGCGATCCCCTGGACCCGGCATTCGACGACGCGGCGTTCCAGACGGCCCTGCGGTTGCGCCGGACGACGATCAAGCGCGCTCTGCTCGACCAGTCGCTGATCAGCGGAGTCGGCAACATCTACGCGGACGAGGCGCTGTGGCGCACCAAGCTGCACTACGACCGGCCGACCGCCACCCTCACCCGCCCCAGGTCCGCGGAGTTGCTGGGGCATGTCCGTGACGTGATGAGCGCGGCGCTCGACCAGGGCGGCACCAGCTTCGACAGCCTCTACGTCAATGTGAACGGCGAGTCCGGTTACTTCGACCGCTCGCTCGACGCCTACGGACGCGAGGGCGAGCCCTGCCACCGCTGCGGTACGCCGATGCGGCGCAGGGCGTGGATGAACCGCTCCAGCTACTTCTGCCCGCGCTGCCAGCGTCCGCCGCGCACGGCTTCCTGAGGGCTGTCCGGCGAGTCGTCGCCGGACAGCCCGGCGTCCGACGGCGTAACGGCCTGGTGCACGACGGCGAGCGGGCTCCCTGTCGTGCACCGGGCCGTAAGTCGCGGGTGGGTCTCTTCGATCGGCGCGGGGCCGTTCCACGAAAATGGCTGCAGGCATGCCCGGCCCCCGTGTTACATGAGTGCCATGGTGCCCACCGACCGACTGCCGGCCTTCGCGGCCATGTCGTTCCTGCTGATCGTGGTTCCCGGCCCCAGCGTGCTGTTCGTGATCGGGCGGGCACTGGCACAGGGGCGCCGGGCCGCGCTGACCACGGTCGCGGGGAACACACTCGGAGCCTACGTACTCGTCGTGGCCGTGGCGCTCGGAGTCGGGGCCGTGGTCGAGCGCTCGGTCCTGGTCTTCACGGCGCTGAAGCTCCTGGGCGCCGCGTACCTGGTGTATCTCGGTGTCAAGGCGGTGCGGCAGCGCGGGTCGTTGCATGCCGCGTTCACCGGTGATGGTCCCGCGCACGGCAGTCTGCGCACGTTGTGGGAGGGGTTCGCGGTCGGCGTGGCCAATCCCAAGACCATCGTGTTCTTCGCCGCCGTACTGCCCCAGTTCGTCGACCGTGATCAGGGGCACGTCACAGTTCAAATGCTGTTGCTCGGTCTGGTCTTCAATGTCATCGCGGTGGCCTCCGACAGCGTGTGGGGGTTGGTCGCGGCCACCACGCGAAGCTGGTTCGCCCGCTCACCGCGGCGTCTTGCCCTGATCGGCGGGGTCGGTGGGTTCACGATGATCGGCCTCGGTCTGACCGTCGCCGTGACCGGTCGCAAGGACTGAGGTCCCCCGGCCGGACCGTCGCCCGGCGGGACACCACCGGGCTCGGCCGCGGCTGCGGTTCGTACGGGCCGAGGTGCGATGACAGACCGGACCCGCGGCCAGGGGTGAATCCTTCTGGGCCCGCCACGCCTCTCATAGGCGTGCGGACGACCGCGTCCGCCGCATCCCACCGGGAGGACCCCATGACCACCGTCGTCATCGCCGTCGCGGCCGCCGCGCTGCTGCTGTGCGCGTGCACCGTCACGCTGCTGCGCCGCCGGAGGCGTCAGCGTGGCTGACCGCAGCTGGCCCGGCGCGACCCTGGTCGCCGCCGCGCAACGCGGTGACGTCGAGGCGCTCACCGCGCTGGTGTACGGCTCCTACCCGCACGTGCAGCGGTTCGCGCGCACGCTGTGCGCCACACCGCAGGACGCCGAGGACGCCGCCCAGGAAGCGCTGATCATCCTCTACCGCAAGATCGGCATGCTGCGCGCTTCCGGGGCGCTGGCGTCGTGGATGTTCCGGATCGTCCGCAACGAGTGCCTGCGCCGCACCCGCACCCTGCTCCACCACGAACCGGCCGAAGAGCCCGGCCGGCTCGGCACGGCCGACCGGGTCGACGCGTTCGGCGGCACCGCGCGGTCCGCCGAGGAGGACGTCCTGCTGCGCCTGGAGGCCGAACGCGTCGCGGCCGCCGTCGCCGCCCTGCCCGACGACCAGCGGCAGGTGCTGGTCATGCGGGACATCCAAAGCCTGCCCGGCCGCACCGTCGCGGACCGGCTCGGGCTGAGCACCGCCGCGATGAAGTCCCGCCTGCACCGGGCCCGTTCGGCGGTACGCGAGGCGCTGCGCGACGAACCGGCCGCAACGAGGGGAACCGACGATGACACCTGACCCGACCACCGCGACCCGCACCGCCGGGCCCGGTTCCGCACCCGGCGTCGCCGCCTTTGACGCGTCGGCGCGCGGCGGCTTCGCCGGCGACACCGTCCCGCGCCATCTGGCCCGCGGAGCCGTCGGGTTCGGCGCGCTCGCCGGGTCACTCGCCCTGTTGCCGGTCGTCGGCCCGGCGAGCCTGCTGCTCGCCCCGGTCGGCCTGGTCGCGCTGCGCGGATGTCCGATGTGCTGGGCGATCGGCCTCGTGGAGAGCGTCTCGGCCGGGCGGCTGCGTCGGCCTTGCGCGGACGGGAGGTGCGAACTGACCCGCGCCAGGTCCTGACGGCCCAGCCGTGAGGTCCTTCGTTCGGATCGGGCCGGATCGGCGAGCGGGGCCGGTGCTGTGGATCGCACGGCGGAGGGACGTCCGCACACCCGATGCTTGCGGACGTTCCCACAACGCGGCGAGGCGCCGTGGCTGTCGTCGTGCACCAGGCCGTCACGGGACGGCCCTCAGCCCCGGCCCTCCGGTCCCGGGTGGGCCTCGTCGTAGCGGTCACGGGCCCGCAGCACCTCGGGCATCCGGCCCTCGACGAGTTGGATCAGCCCGAGCAGCCGCTCGGCGACCTGTCGGCCCAGGGGAGTCAGCTCGTAGTCGACGCGTGGGGGATTGGTCGGCTGGGCCTCGCGGTGCACCAGACCGTCCCGCTCCAGGGCGTGGAGCGTCTGCGAGAGCATCTTCTCGCTCACCCCGTCGACCCGGCGGCGCAGCTCGTTGAAGCGGAAGCCGCTCTCGTACAGCGCTCCCAGCGTCAGGCTGCCCCACCGCCCGGTGACATGTTCCAGCGTGCCGCGCGAGGGGCACTGCCGGGAGAACACATCGAATGCGAGCGCGTCCGAACGGGAGTTCTCGTCCATGTGCACGAGCTTACGCCCGCACAGCGCTCACCACCGGGTCGCGCTTTCTTCCGGTGAGTATCTGCTGCGGCTCAGAAGCCGAAGTCCTGCGTCCACCAGGGGCCGCCCGCACCGTAGTGCACGCCGACGCCGAGCGTCTTGTAGTCGCAGTTGAGAATGTTCGCCCGGTGACCGGAGCTGTTCATCCAGGAGTCCATCACGGCCCGTGCGTCGGCCTGGCCCCGGGCGATGTTCTCGCCCCCGAGCCCCTGCACACCGGCCTTCGACGCGCGGTCCCAGGGGGTCCGGCCGTCCGGGTCGGTGTGGTCGAAGAAGCCGCGGGCGGCCATGTCGTCGCTGAAGTTCTGGGCGAGCGAGGTCAGTGCGGAGTCGGCCGTCACCGGACTGCAGCCGACCTTCGCGCGCTCCTGGTTGACCAGGGCGAGCACGGCGGCCTGGGCGGAGTCGGCCGTGGCCGACGCCGTGGACCTGCGGGCGGCCGGAGCCGAGGGTGCGGTGGTCTCCGGAGCGGCCGACGAGGCCTCGGAAGCGGCCGGGGCGGCGCTCTTCCCGGCTTCCGCCGCGCCGGCTCTCGGCGCCGAGGTCGACGGGGACGGGTTCGCCCGTTCCTTCGGCCGGGACGTCTTCGACGGGGAACCGGACGACGGGGAGCCCGCCCGGGACTGCGCACTCGTCGGCCCATCGGTACGTCCGGCACCGCGGCCTGCCTCGGCCGACGCGGTGGAGCGGTCGGCGGGCGCGGTGGACGAGCCGCCCTGGCCCAGCAGATCCGGAGCCCCCTCGGTGCGCACCCGGTCGGCGGCCGAGCCGCCGTTCGTGTAGGTGTCGCCGCCGGGCAGCAGACCGGAGGCGACCGCCGCGGCTCCTACGGCAAGGGCGGCGGAGACGCCGACCAGCCCCGTACGAACAGATGTTCCGGACCGCTTCCCGTGGTGCTTGCCCCGGTGCCGACCGGTGTCCCCCGTCGCGGGGTCCTGAGCGGCGGGAGCTGCTGCGGAGCGTCGATGACGTCCCATCTGCTGAGCCCTTCCGACGATCTGTACGCCGCTCTCGGCGTCAACATGCCTCACCCGATCGGGTGAGGTTATTGCGACGGGACTGTACGCCATGGGCTAAAGGAGCAAGGTGCTCCAAGAGCAATTGGCCGGTTAGCGTTCGGGCATGAACGAAGACGTACGACTCACCGCCTGGGTGCGCGGCCGTGTGCAGCAAGTCGGGTTCCGCTGGTTCACCAGGGCAAACGCCCTGGAGATCGGTGGTCTCACCGGGTTCGCCCTCAATCTCGACGACGGCAGGGTGCAGGTCGTCGCCGAGGGCCGGCGTGAGAATTGCCACCGTCTGCTGGAGTGGCTGCGCTCGGACGACACACCCGGGCGCGTTGACGGAGTCACTGAGATCTGGGACACGCCGCGCGGCGGTTACGAGGGTTTCGCGATCCGCTGATCCGAGCCCGAAACGGGTCCGACGCGAGCGCCGTGTTCGGACGGTGTTCGAGGGGCGGCGCGCGGTGACGGGGCGGGGTGCTCATCTGCGTACACATGAAATGACCTGCGAAATGACCGGGTGGTTGCCAAGATTCGGTTGGCGTGCCAGGCTGCGGCAGTAAGGATGATCTCCACGCCCTTCAGGGCCCCGCAGGAGAGTCGCGCCGCATGATTGTGAAGCCGCGCGCCCCAGGGCTGCCCGTCTCTACGGGGTGTGATCGTGTTGACCGTCAAACTTTTTGGTGAGACGCTGAAATCCCCGCGCACCTTAGCTGTTCGGCAGAGCTGTTTGGCAGCAGAACAGCAGTGAATACAGAGCACTGCCGAGCACCGCGGGTGCGAATCCCTCACGACCCACACCGCATCGGTCGGTCACTCAGTGTGGAGGACCATCCATCATGGCAAAGGCGCTTCTCGGTTACGTCGGCGGTTCCGACCCGCGACTCCTCGCCGAGATGCGACGGCTCCAGCAGCGTGTCCAGGATCTCGAATCCGAGCTTGTGCGGATTCAGGACGAGAACGACGCGCTCAACGCCGCCGCCCAGCACCAAGAGTCGCTGCTCGACAGCATCGACATCGACGTACCTCAGGCGGAGCCGGCGCTGACCTGACCGATGGCCACAGGGCCGGTCGGGCTGCCCCGCGTCAGCCGTCCGAGATCATCACCCGGATCGTCGCCGGATCATTGAAGATCACTGCTCTTGATCTGTCACCTTCGTGACATGTCCTTGATCCGTCATGTGCCGCTGCACCAGTACACCGCACACGCAACACCGCACAAGATTTAAAGGGGCGCTCCGGCGTCCCTTCTTTCTTTCCCTTCGGACCTGTGCGGCCCCGCCCCGGACGCGGACCCCTTCTCCTACGGCCTTGATCCACTCTCCATCGCGCACCAGGCCGTTACCGTCTGATGTGCCCTGCACCTTCATCAGCGAAACCGAGAGTGAAAGGTAGAGTCCGGCGGCGTGCACCTCAAGGCCCTGACCCTGCGCGGTTTCAAATCGTTCGCCTCCGCCACGACGCTGCGGTTCGAACCCGGTATCACGTGCGTCGTCGGTCCCAACGGATCGGGCAAGTCCAATGTGGTGGACGCGCTCTCCTGGGTCATGGGGGAACAGGGTGCCAAATCACTGCGCGGCGGCAAGATGGAAGACGTCATCTTCGCCGGCACCACCGGGCGGCCGCCGCTCGGGCGGGCCGAGGTTTCGCTGACCATCGACAATTCCGATGGAGCGCTGCCCATCGAGTACGCCGAAGTGACGATCACTCGGATCATGTTCCGCAACGGTGGCAGCGAATACCAGATCAATGGCGACACCTGCCGACTCCTGGACATCCAGGAACTCCTCTCGGATTCCGGTATCGGCCGGGAGATGCATGTCGTCGTCGGGCAGGGGCAGCTGGACTCCGTTCTCCACGCCGATCCGATGGGGCGGCGCGCATTCATCGAGGAAGCCGCGGGCGTGCTCAAGCACCGCAAGCGGAAAGAGAAGGCGCTGCGGAAACTGGACGCGATGGGAGCCAATCTGGCCCGCGTCCAGGACCTGACCGACGAGCTGCGACGCCAGCTGAAACCGCTGGGCCGGCAGGCGGCCGTGGCACGCCGGGCCGCAGTCATCCAGGCCGATCTGCGCGACGCCAGGCTGCGACTGCTCGCCGACGACCTGGTGCGACTGCACACCGCGTTGCGCAGCGAGATCGCCGACGAAGCGGCGCTCAAGCAGCGCAGGGAGGCCGCGGAGGCGGAGCTCAGGGCGGCCCTGGCGCGCGAGGCGGAGCTGGAGGACGAGGTACGGCGGCTGGCACCGCGGCTCCAGCGGGCCCAGCAGACCTGGTACGAGCTGTCCCAGCTGGCCGAGCGGGTGCGCGGCACGATCTCGCTGGCCGACGCCCGGGTCAAGAGCGCCGGGGCGGCACCGGAGGAGGAACGGCGCGGCCGTGATCCGGAGGAGATGGAGCGGGAGGCGGCCCGCATCCGTGAGCAGGAGGCGGAGCTGGAGGCCGCGCTGGAGGCGGCGGAACACGCGCTGGAGGACACGGCCGCCCACCGTGCCGACCTGGAACGGGAGTTGGCGGCCGAGGAGCGCAGGCTCAAGGACGCCGCGCGGGCCATCGCAGACCGACGCGAAGGACTGGCCCGGCTGAACGGGCAGGTCAACGCGGCCCGCAGCCGGGCCGGTTCGGCGCAGGCGGAGATCGACCGGCTGGCTGCCTCCCGTGACGAGGCACAGGAGCGGGCGGTCGCCGCACAGGAGGAGTACGAACAGCTCAAGGCCGAGGTCGATGGGTTGGACGCGGACGACGCGGAGCTGGGTGAGCGGCACGAGGCCGCCAAGCGGGAACTCGCAAAGGCGGATGCGGCGCTCTCCGCGGCGCGGGAATCAGCGACCGCCGCCGAACGGAAGCGGGCGGCGATCGCGGCCCGCCATGACGCACTGGCCCTCGGCCTGCGCCGCAAGGACGGCACGGGCGTGCTGCTCGGCGCGCAGGACCACCTGGCGGGCCTGCTCGGCCCGGCCGCCGAACTCCTGACGGTGGCGCCGGGGCACGAGGTGGCGGTGGCGGCGGCCCTGGGCGCGGCGGCGGACGCGGTCGCGGTGACGGATCCGGCCACGGCCGCGGAGGCGATCCGGCTGCTGCGCAAACAGGACGCGGGCCGGGCGGCGATGCTGCTGGGCGGGGTGCGCGCCGGCGTCCCCGATCAAGGTGGGGCCTCTGATGCTGTTGTCACTGGTGTGGATTCGGGTGCTGGTGGTGCTGTTGAGACCGGTGGTGCCGGTGGCGCTGATGCGTCTGCTGTGCACCTCCCGGGGCAGACGCACGGCCGGGCGGACGGTCTCCACGCACCTGCCCGCTCCTCGCGCATCGCGGTGGCCGGAGCGACCGCCGGAGGTCCGCCCGCCGTGGCCGACCTCGTCCGTGGGCCCGTCGAACTGGTTGACGCCGTACGGAGGCTGGTGCGGGACATGGTGGTCGTCGGCACCTTGGAGGATGCCGAGGACCTCGTTGCCGCGCGCCCGGAGCTGACGGCTGTGACCGCCGAGGGGGACGTCCTCTCGGCGCACTTCGCGCACGGCGGTTCCGCCGGTGCGCCGAGCCTCCTCGAAGTGCAGGCCTCGGTCGACGAAGCCGCCCTCCAGCTGGAGGAACTGGCGGTGCGGTGCGCGGAGTCGGCCGAGGAACAGCGCCTCGCGACGGAGCGGCGCAGGGCGAGTGCCGGACTGGTCGAGGAGCTGGGGGAGCGGCGCCGGGCCGCCGAGCGGGAGAAGTCCGGGGTGGCCCAGCAGCTCGGGCGGCTCGCCGGGCAGGCCCGTGGCGCCGCAGGCGAGGCGGAGCGGATGACCGCGTCGGCCGCCCGGGCCCAGGAGGCGCTGGAGCGGGCGACGGAGGAAGCCGAGGAACTGGCCGAGCGGCTGCTGGTCGCCGAGGAGATGCCGGTCGAGGAGGAACCGGACACCTCCGTGCGCGACCGGCTCGCCGCCGACGGTGCCAACGCCCGCCAGACCGAGATGGAGGCCCGCCTCCAGGTACGTACTCACGAGGAGAGGGTCAAGGGGCTCGCGGGCCGTGCGGAAGCCCTCGACCGGGGCGCCCGGGCCGAACGGGAGGCCCGCGCCCGTGCCGAGCGGCGCCGCGCCCGGCTGCGGCACGAGGCGGCGGTGGCGTCGGCCGTCGCGTCCGGCGCCCGTCAGCTGCTCGCCCATGTCGAGGTGTCCGTCGTGCGGGCCGAGCAGGAGCGGGGGGCGGCCGAGGCGGCGAAGGCGGAACGGGAGCGGGAGCTGGCGGCCGAGCGTACTCAGGGCCGCGAGCTCAAGAGCGAGCTGGACAAGCTGACCGACTCCGTCCACCGCGGCGAGGTGCTCGGTGCCGAGAAGCGGCTGCGCATAGAGCAGCTGGAGGCGAAGGCGCTGGAGGAACTGGGCGTCGAGCCGGCCGGGCTGGCCGCCGAGTACGGCCCCGACCAGCTCGTACCGCCGTCACCGGCGGTGGAGGGCGAGGAGCTGCCGGAGGATCCGGAGCATCCGCGCAACCAGCCGAAGCCCTTCGTCAGGTCCGAGCAGGAGAAGCGGCTGAAGTCGGCCGAACGGGCGTACCAGCAACTCGGAAAGGTGAATCCGCTCGCCCTCGAGGAGTTCTCGGCGCTGGAGGAACGGCACAAGTTCCTCTCCGAGCAGCTCGAAGACCTGAAGAAGACCCGGGCCGATCTGATACAGGTCATCAAGGAGGTCGACGAGCGGGTCGAGCAGGTGTTCAGCGAGGCGTACCGGGACACGGCCCGTGAGTTCGAGGGCGTCTTCTCGCGCCTCTTCCCGGGCGGTGAGGGGCGGCTCGTCCTGACCGACCCGGACAACATGCTCGCGACCGGTGTGGACGTCGAGGCCCGGCCGCCCGGCAAGAAGGTCAAGCGGCTCTCGCTGCTGTCCGGCGGGGAACGCTCACTGACGGCGGTGGCGTTGCTGGTCTCGATCTTCAAGGCCCGCCCCAGTCCGTTCTACGTGATGGACGAGGTCGAGGCGGCGCTCGACGACACCAACCTGCAGCGGCTGATCCGGATCATGGAGGAGCTCCAGGAGAGCTCGCAGCTGATCGTGATCACGCACCAGAAGCGGACGATGGAGGTCGCCGACGCACTGTACGGCGTCTCGATGCAGGGTGACGGGGTCTCCAAGGTCATCAGTCAGCGGCTGCGCTGAGCGATCCCGCCCTTCAAGGCTTCAATGCGCTCACAGGTTCCTGTCGGGCCGATCACGCAAATGATCGAAGTTGACTTCGAAACTTGAACGAATAGTCTCTGCAACGTCGTCTTTATCTTCAAGTGGTGGCAGGTGGAAAGTTATGCGCCACTTGGAGGAGCTCGCGCCCCACAAGAGCTCGTCCCCCACACCTGACGACGCGGCCAGGCATCAGGAGTTCAAGTGACCAGCATCTCGCAGGGACCGGCGTCCGGAGCCCGAGCGGCCCATCCGGACCACCTCGGCCATGTCATCTTCATCACGGCGGCCGCGGCGATGGGCGGCTTCCTGTTCGGCTACGACAGCTCCGTGATCAACGGCGCCGTCGAGGCCATCCGCAGCCGGTACGAGATCGGTTCGGGAACGCTCGCCCAGGTCATCGCCATCGCCCTGATCGGCTGTGCGATCGGCGCGGCCACGGCGGGACGCATCGCCGACCGCATCGGCCGCATCCGCTGCATGCAGATCGCCTCCGTGCTCTTCACCATCAGCGCCGTCGGTTCCGCGCTCCCGTTCGCGCTCTGGGACCTGGCGATGTGGCGCATCATCGGCGGCTTCGCCATCGGCATGGCCTCGGTGATCGGCCCGGCGTACATCGCCGAGGTCTCGCCGCCCGCCTACCGCGGTCGCCTCGGCTCCTTCCAGCAGGCCGCGATCGTCGTCGGCATCGCCATCTCCCAGCTGGTCAACTACGGCATCCTGCAGCTCGCCGGCGGCGATCAGCGCGGCAGGATCGGCGGCATCGAGGCCTGGCAGTGGATGCTCGGCGTGATGGTCGTCCCCGCCGTCCTGTACGGGCTGCTGTCGCTGGCGATCCCCGAGTCGCCGCGGTTCCTGATCTCGGTCGGCAGGAAGGACCGCGCCCGGCAGATCCTGGCGGAGGTCGAGGGCACGTCCGTCGACCTCGACGCCCGGGTGGCCGAGATCGAGACCGCCATGCGCCGCGAGCACAAGTCCACGTTCACGGACCTGCTCGGCGGACGCGTCGGCTTCCTGCCGATCGTCTGGGTCGGCATCGGTCTCTCGGTCTTCCAGCAACTCGTCGGCATCAATGTGGCGTTCTACTACTCGGCGACGCTCTGGCAGTCCGTCGGTATCGACCCGTCGGCCTCGTTCTTCTACTCGTTCACCACGTCGATCATCAACATCATCGGCACCGTGGTCGCCATGGTTCTGGTGGACCGGGTGGGCCGCAAGCCGCTCGCGCTGGTCGGCTCGACCGGTATGGCCATCGCCCTCGCCTTCGAGGCCTGGGCCTTCTCGGCCCACCTGGTCGACGGCAAGCTGCCCCACACCCACGGAGTCGTGGCACTGGTCGCGGCCCATGTGTTCGTGCTCTTCTTCGCCCTGTCGTGGGGTGTGGTGGTCTGGGTCTTCCTCGGTGAGATGTTCCCGAACAGGATCCGCGCCGCGGCGCTCGGTGTCGCCGCGTCCGCGCAGTGGATCGCCAACTGGGCCATCACCGCGAGCTTCCCGAGCCTGTCCGACTGGAACCTGTCGGGCACGTACATCATCTACGCATGCTTCGCCACGCTCTCGATCCCCTTCGTGCTCAAGTTCGTGAAGGAGACCAAGGGCAAGGCGTTGGAGGAGATGGGCTGATCCCCGCTGTCCCTCTCCTCGTCCACGGATCGCCCCGGCCCGCACCCGCGGAGCCGGGGCGGTTCCGGGCGGGGCGCGGTCAGCGCGCGACCGCGCCGCAGAACAGCCGCAGACTGCGCCACCCCTCCTCGACCGGCATCCCGCCGCACAGCGGATGCAGCACCAGGTTCTCCGCGTCCTCGGAGGCGGCGGCGCACTCGTCCGGTGTGACGACCCGGTAGACCCCTTCGTCCCGCAACTCCGTCACCGTCGTCGCCGCCGAACGCACGGCCGAGCGGATGTCCTTGGACTGCCAGGAGGCGTACGTGCGCGCCTCGTGGAGGAAATGCTTGCCGTACTCCGCCCACGTCCGGTCCGGGTCCTCGGACACATGCAGCAGCGGTGTCCGGGCGGCCGGCATCATGCAGAAGCCGTCCGTCCCGAACCGTGCACGCTGCTCGTGGTAGTACGCCTCCAGCTCCGGCAGATGCGCGCTCGGGAAGAACGGCAGCCCGAACCGGGCCGCCCGCCGCGCCGCGGCCCGCGAACTGCCGCCCACCAGCAGCAGCGGATGCGGCCGGGTGTACGGGCGCGGAGTGATCCGGACCGTACGGCCCCGGTACGGGAAGGGCTCCCCGGTCCACGCCTGCAGCAGGGTCTCCAGCAGCTCGTCCTGGAGCCTGCCGCGCCGGCCCCATTCGACGCCCGCCTGTTCGTACTCCTCCGGCCGGTAGCCGATCCCCGCCACGGTGACCAGCCGGCCCGTGCTCAGCAGGTCCAGGACCGCGATGTCCTCGGCGAGCCGCAGCGGGTCGTGCAGCGGGCCGATGATCGCCGAGACGGTGACCGCGATCCGGCGGGTGGCGCCGAAGACCGAGCCCGCGAAGACGAAGGGGGAGGGGAGCCAGGAGTCGGCGACGCCGTGGTGCTCCTCGGTCTGTACCGTGTCGACGCCGTGCTCGTCGGCGTACGCGGCCATCTCCAGCGCGGCCCGGTAGCGGGCCGAGAGCGACTCGCGGGTGGCGTCGGGATCGACGAGATTGAACCGGACCACGGTGAAAGCCATGACGCTTGTCCCCTTCGTCGGGCGGGCTCGGCGAGCCGGGACACTAGCTGACGCAGCGTCAGAAGTGTAGGGATGCGTCGCCCCCGGGTTCGCTCCCGCTCCCTGTGCGGCGGGGCGCGGCAGGATCGCGCACGCGCGGCAAAGGCGACGACCGCGGTCGCCCGGCCCGGTCCCCGGCGCCCGATCCGGGAGCCGGCGAACGGGCCGGAGAACCACTGCACACCGGTGAGGAGCGGCCCCGCCACGCGGCCCGCGGTCCACGCGGTCACGGCCGCGACGGCGAAGCTCCCCCGTGTACCAGTAGGCGCCGGACGGTGTGGTGTCCAGGAGCGCCGCCGGATCGTATCCGCGCCGCCTCGGCCGATCCGTGCCGAAGGCCCCGATCCACGCCGAGAACGTCACCGCGAGCAGCGTCGGAAAGGAGACGAAGGAATTCGGGAAACCCGCCGCCGTCGTCATCGGCGGCGCGCCCGGTGACGGACTGATGCCGCCGTTCACCCCGACCGCCCACGCCCCGGGGATCCTGAATCCCGGCGTCTGCGTGGGAAAACCGCCCGAATACAGCGACATCGCATTGATCAACACCATGCCGATGACGGCCATCAGCGGATAAGGGGCCGCGAGCCGGCCGGGCGGCAGCGCCCCGATGAACGACCGGGTCGTGGGTGACGGCCGGCCCCGGCGTGGTGACCGCCATCACGGCGCCCATCGGCCCGCATCCCGAGCCCCGGCACCAGGAAGGCGTGAGCCCCGCGCCCGTGGTGAGCAGCAGCACGGCCGGATTCGCACCGGGTGGCGAAGAGGGGCCGGATCCGGCCGGTGCGCTCGCTGTCGGGGGCGGGCTCCAGGCCGCAGGTCTCCACGGACAGGGTCGTACCTTTACCGCCAAAAGGTGCATAACGGTTGGAGTGGATGTGAGGGTGGTCCTTCGGGGCGGTCCGTGCGGGCGGTCGTGACTGATACTGGGTGGGTTATGGAATTCGTCATCCTTGCTGTAGTCATCGCCCTGGTCGCGGTCGGCGTGATCAGCGGGCTCGTGGTCAGCGGCCGCAAGAAGAAGCAGCTGCCCCCGGCGCCGTCGAGCACGCCGACCATCACTCCTCCCGCCGAACCTCATGTCGGCGAGGAGGCCGAGACGCCGCGCGAGGAACCGCGCCGCACCATCGAGGAGGTCGGCCCCCCCTCGGCCGAGGCTCCCGCCGAGGAGGTCCCCGAGGCCGTCGAGCCGGAGGCGCCCGCCGCCCCCGCCCTCGAAGTCCCCGAGCCCACGGCCGGCCGACTGGTACGGCTGCGTGCCCGGCTCGCCCGCTCGCAGAACTCCCTCGGCAAGGGGCTGCTCACGCTCCTGTCCCGCGACAACCTCGACGAGGAGACGTGGGAGGAGATCGAGGACACGCTCCTCACCGCCGATGTGGGCGTCGCGCCCACCCAGGAACTGGTGGAGCGGCTCCGCGAACGCGTCCGTGTCCTCGGCACGCGTACGCCCGAAGGGCTGCGCACGCTGCTCCGTGAGGAGCTCCTCACCCTGCTGGGCACGGACTTCGACCGTGAGGTCAAGACGGAGAGCGGTGTCGACACCCCCGGCGTCGTGATGGTCGTCGGCGTCAACGGAACCGGCAAGACCACCACCACCGGCAAGCTGGCCCGGGTGCTCGTCGCCGACGGCCGCAGTGTCGTGCTCGGCGCCGCCGACACCTTCCGGGCCGCCGCCGCCGACCAGCTGCAGACCTGGGGCGAGCGCGTCGGTGCCCGCACCGTGCGCGGTCCCGAGGGCGGCGACCCCGCGTCGATCGCCTTCGACGCGGTGAAGGAGGGCATCGCCGAGGGCGCGGATGTCGTCCTCATCGACACCGCCGGGCGCCTGCACACCAAGACCGGGCTGATGGACGAGCTCGGCAAGGTCAAGCGGGTCGTCGAGAAGCACGGGCCGCTGGACGAGATCCTGCTCGTCCTCGACGCCACGACCGGGCAGAACGGCCTCGTGCAGGCCCGGGTGTTCGCCGAGGTCGTCGACATCACCGGCATCGTGCTCACCAAGCTGGACGGCACCGCCAAGGGCGGCATCGTCGTCGCCGTCCAGCGCGAGCTGGGCGTACCGGTGAAGCTGGTCGGTCTCGGTGAGGGGCCGGACGACCTGGCTCCGTTCGAGCCGGGGGCGTTCGTGGACGCCCTGATCGGGGACTGACGCCGCGCACACGAGGAGCCCGACCGCATGAGGCAGCTGCGGCCGGGCTCTTCCGTTTCAGGGGGCGGCCGTTCCCGGGAGCGCCTGTCGGTTCCGGGGGCGGTCCGCAGAGCGATGGCGTCCGTCGGCGAGAGCCTCCTGCGCGGAGGAGTGGTTCAGCCGCGGAGAGGTGCGCGATGGCAGCTGTACGCCAGCGTGCCCAGCAGCAGCCGTGCCTGCGGCGGCGCGGCCGCCGTGTCCAGCACCGGCGGGCGCAGCCACCGGACCGGGCCGAGGCCGCCCTCGTCGGACGGCGGGGCGGTGATGTGACAGCCGGGCCCCAGCGCCCGCAGATCGAGCCCCGCGTCGTCCCAGCCCATCCGGTACAGCAGCTGCGGGAGTTCGGCGGCGGCCCCCGGGGCCACGAAGAACCGTGCCCGTCCGGACGGTGTCACCGCGACCGGGCCGAGCGGCAGCCCCATCCGCTCCATCCGGACCAGGGCCCGGCGGCCGGCCGCTTCGGCGACGTCGAGGATGTCGAAGGTGCGGCCCACCGGCAGCAGCATCGAGGCGCCCGGAACCCGGGCCCAGGCCGCCGTCGCCGCGTCGAGCGTCGCGCCTGCGGGGACCTCGGTCGCGAAGTCCAGCGGATGGGCGCCGGGGGAGGGACACGTCCGCTCCCCGCACGAGCAGCGGCCGGAGGCGGCCCGCGTCCCCGGCACGACGGCCCAGCCCCACAGCCCCGTGTACTCGGCCAATGCCATGCACTCGGCCGCACGGCCGCGGCGCCGTGAGCCGGTGCGCATCTCGCGGATGCCGCCGATCGTGAAGCCCATGCCCCCTCCAACGGGTCCGACTTGCCGGTGGTTACGACGTGGAGCCGAGATGTGACGCTCCGGAGTCTCTGTCGATCCGTGGTGCGCCCGGCGCACTCAGGGGCGTGCGACGCCGGGTGCGCGCTCTGAGGTGCATCACTGCAACGACTGGCGATCGTCGTGTGTCAAGTGAATCGCGCCGGGTGGTGGTGGCGTTCATCCGAAGGGGTGGCGAATGGTGGCGTTTCTGTCGGCGCTCTCGTCGGGCTGGTGATCGTAGGATTACCGTCGGTACACGAACCATGGAAGTATGTGCGCCCATGGGTATGCCGGAGGCAACCCGATTTCCTGTTCCATTGCGCGCAACCTCCGTATGGGCGGCAATGGGCCAGGGCATTCTGACAGTGGTTCGCGCGACAGTATTTCGGCGGGAATGGGGGCCTTCCAGTGAGTGGCAGCGGCGCAGGCGATTCGAATGCCGGTAAGCGCCCCAATGAGCAATTGAGCTCATGGTTCGTGCGCAGCGGCTGGTCGAAGGGCGAGCTCGCGCGGCAGGTGAACCGCCGGGCGCGCCAGACGGGCGCCCACCACATCAGCACCGACACCTCCCGGGTGCGGCGCTGGCTCGACGGTGAACAGCCGCGCGAGCCGATCCCGCGCATCCTCTCGGAACTCTTCTCGGAGCGCTTCGGCTCCGTCGTGGCGATCGAGGACCTCGGACTGCGCTCGACGCACCAGTCACCATCGGTGTCCGGTGTCGACCTGCCCTGGGCGGGTCCGCAGACCGTCGCCCTGCTCAGTGAGTTCTCCCGCAGCGATCTGATGCTCGCCCGCCGCGGCTTCCTCGGCTCCTCGCTCGCGCTGGCCGCGGGGCCCGCCCTGATCGAGCCCATGCAGCGCTGGCTGGTGCCCGTCGCCGCCGCCGTACCGGCGGAGCCGGAGCCGTCCGCCGCGGACCGCCGCCCCTCCAGGCTCTCCGGCCCCGAGCTCGACCTCCTGGAATCCACCACCGCGATGTTCCGCCAGTGGGACGCGCAGTGCGGCGGCGGACTGCGCCGCAAGGCCGTCGTCGGGCAACTCCACGAGGTCACCGACCTGCTGCAGGAACCGCAGCCGGCCGCCACCGCCAAGCGGCTCTTCCGCTGCGCCGCCGAACTGGCGGAGCTGGCCGGCTGGATGAGCTACGACGTCGGCCTCCAGCCCACCGCCCAGAAGTATTTCGTTCTCGCGCTCCATGCCTCGAAAGAGGCCGGCGACAAACCGCTCGGTTCGTATGTTCTGTCCAGCATGAGCCGCCAGATGATCCATCTCGGCCGGCCCGACGACGCGCTCGAACTGATCCACCTGGCGCAGTACGGCAGCCGGGACTGCGCCACCCCGCGTACCCAGGCCATGCTGTACGCGATGGAGGCCCGCGCTTACGCCAACATGGGCCAGCCCAGCAAGTGCAAGCGAGCCGTCCGGATGGCCGAGGACACCTTTCTCGACGTCGGCATCGACGGCGAGCCCGAGCCCGACTGGATCCGTTTCTTCTCCGAGGCCGAGCTCAACGGCGAGAACTCCCACTCGTTCCGCGACCTCGCCTATGTCGCGGGCCGCAGCCCCACCTACGCCACGCTCGCCGAATCCCGCATGCAGAAGGCCGTCGAGCTCTTCGGCGAGGACGACGAGCACCAGCGGTCGTACGCACTCAACCTGATCGGCCTCGCCACCGTCCATCTCCTCAAGGGCGAGCCCGAGCAGTCCACGGTGCCGGCCGAGCAGGCCCTGCGTGTGGCCAGGAAGATCCGCTCCGAGCGCGTCAACACCCGGCTCCGCAAGACGGTCGACACCGCCGCCAGGGACTTCGGGGACATTCCCGATGTCGCCCGGCTCACCGAGATGCTCACCGAGCAACTGCCCGAGACCGCAGAGGCGGTCTGAGCGACACCCCCCTGACCCCGGCCACGACGACCACCCCGCACAGACCGACTTCGGCTCCCCCCATCGCCAGGTCAGCGGGTGGTCGGCGTGGCCGGTTCGCGTTGCCGTTCCCGTACGGGAGAGTCGTAACCGCACCGTATGCGGACCCGGTCGCGAAGCAGGCCCCGCACCGGATACGCCACCACCGGTTCATGGGGACGTAACACACCCGAACTCTTCGTCACTACCGCGAAACACCGGGCGGCATCGGCGGAAACCGCGCTGGGCGAGTCTCATGGCGCATAACCGGCCCGCACCTTTTCCCCAGTGGTCCCGCACGTGGTGCAGCTCATCCCGCCCGCACGCGGCCGCACCGACGACGAGGAGACGCCGATGCCCCCAGGCATCACGACGCTTGCCGCAGACACCCCGACGCTGTCTGCCGCCAACACCGGGTTCATGCTCATCTGCTCCGCCCTGGTGATGCTCATGACCCCGGCCCTGGCCTTCTTCTACGGAGGCATGGTCCGCGTCAAGAGCACCCTCAACATGCTGATGATGAGCTTCATCAGCCTCGGGATCGTCACGATCCTGTGGGTGCTCTACGGGTTCAGCCTCGCCTTCGGCACCGACATCGGTTCCGTCCTCGGCTGGAGCTCGGACTTCGTCGGCCTCAGCGGGATCGGCATCACCCAGCTCTGGGACGGATACACGATCCCCGTCTACGTCTTCGCCGTCTTCCAGCTGATGTTCGCCGTCATCACTCCCGCGCTGATCAGCGGTGCCCTCGCCGACCGGGTGAAGTTCACCTCCTGGGCCCTGTTCATCACGCTCTGGGCCACCGTCGTCTACTTCCCCGTCGCCCACTGGGTCTGGGGCGCGGGCGGCTGGCTGTTCGAGCTCGGCGTCATCGACTTCGCCGGGGGCACGGCGGTCCACATCAACGCGGGTGCCGCCGCGCTCGGCGTGATCCTCGTCATCGGCAAGCGCGTCGGCTTCAAGAAGGACCCGATGCGCCCGCACAGCCTGCCGCTCGTCATGCTCGGTGCCGGACTGCTCTGGTTCGGCTGGTTCGGTTTCAACGCCGGCTCGTGGCTCGGCAACGACGACGGCGTCGGCGCGGTCATGTTCGTCAACACCCAGGTCGCCACCGCCGCCGCGATGCTCGCCTGGCTCGGATACGAGAAGCTCCGCCACGGCTCCTTCACCACCCTCGGCGCGGCCTCCGGCGCCGTCGCCGGCCTCGTCGCCATCACCCCGTCCGGCGGCGCCGTCAGTCCGCTCGGTGCCATCGCGGTCGGTGCCATCGCCGGTGTCCTGTGCGCCATGGCCGTCGGCCTGAAGTACAGGTTCGGCTACGACGACTCCCTGGACGTCGTCGGTGTCCACCTCGTCGGCGGTGTCGCGGGCTCCCTCCTCATCGGCTTCTTCGCCACCGGCGGCGTGCAGTCCGACGCCAAGGGCCTGTTCTACGGCGGTGGCCTCGACCAGCTCGGGAAGCAGGCCGTCGGGGTCTTCGCCGTCCTCGCGTACTCTCTGGTCGTCTCCGCGGTCCTCGCCTTCCTCCTGGACAGGACGATCGGTATGCGGGTCGACGAGGACGACGAGATCTCCGGCATCGACCAGGTCGAACACGCCGAGACGGCGTACGACTTCAGCGGAGCGGGCGGCGGCACGGCCCCGCGCACCGCCTCCGCCACGGCACCGGGTACGACGGCAGCAACGCAGACCAAGAAGGTGGACGCATGAAGCTCATCACCGCAGTCGTGAAGCCGCACCGGCTCGACGAGATCAAGGAGGCCCTGCAGGCCTTCGGCATCCAGGGCCTCACGGTGACCGAGGCCAGCGGCTACGGGCGTCAGCGCGGCCACACCGAGGTCTACCGGGGCGCCGAGTACACCGTCGACCTCGTCCCCAAGATCCGCATCGAGGTCCTGGTCGAGGACGAGGACTCCGAAGAGCTCATCGACGTCGTCGTGAAGGCCGCGCGGACCGGCAAGATCGGTGACGGCAAGGTCTGGAGCGTGCCGGTCGACACCGCGGTCCGCGTACGGACGGGCGAACGCGGCCCGGACGCCCTCTGACCGACGGCCCCGACGACCACCGTCCCAAGACCGACGGCCCCGAGACGAAAGGCAGCCGGGTGACGAGCACCGAATCGACCACCGAATCCGAGGACTCGGAACCCAGCGGCTACGCGGCGGCCCGGCTGCGCCTCCTCCAGGGGAAGGCGCGGTCCGGGCCGCCGCGCCGTGCGGCCCTCGCCTCGCTCACCGACGACTGGCTCACCGCGCTGTTCACCGCCGCCGCCGAACAGACCGGCGTCCGCGGCGCCGCCCTCGTCGCCGTCGGCGGCTACGGCCGCGGTGAACTCTCCCCGCGCAGCGACCTCGACCTCCTGCTGCTGCACGACGGCCACGCCGACACGGCCGCGGTCGCCGCCCTGGCCGACCGCGTCTGGTACCCCGTCTGGGACCTCGGCCTCGCCCTCGACCACTCCGTGCGCACCCCCGCCGAGGCCCGCAGAACGGCCGGCGAGGACCTCAAGGTCCAGCTCGGACTGCTCGACGCCCGGCCCGTCGCCGGAGACCTCGGCCTCGTCGCCACGCTGCGCACCGCGGTCCTCGCCGACTGGCGCAACCAGGCCGTCAAACGCCTCCCCGCACTCGACGAGCTCTGCCGCGAACGCGCCGAACGCCAGGGCGAGCTCCAGTTCCTCCTCGAACCCGACCTCAAGGAGGCCCGCGGCGGACTGCGTGATGTCACCGCACTGCGCGCCGTCGCCGCCTCCTGGGTCGCCGACGCCCCCCGCGAGGGCCTCGCCGAAGCCCGCCGCGTCCTCCTCGACGCCCGCGACGCCCTCCACCTCACCACCGGCCGCGCCACCGACCGTCTCGGACTCCAGGACCAGGACCAGGCCGCCGCCGAGCTCGGCCTCCTCGACGCGGACGCCCTGCTCCGCCAGGTGTACGAGGCCGCCCGCACCGTCTCGTACGCCACCGACGTCACCTGGCGCGAGGTCAACCGCGTGCTGCGGGCCCGCTCGGCGCGCCCCCGGCTGCGCGCGATCCTGGGCGGCGGCAGGACCACCGCGGCCGAACGTACCCCGCTCGCCGACGGCGTCGTCGAGGCGGACGGCGAAGTCGTGCTCGCCCGCACCGCGCGCCCCGAACGCGACCCCGTGCTCGTGCTGCGGGCCGCCGCGGCCGCCGCACAGTCCGAACTCCCGCTCTCCCGGCACCTCGTACGCCACCTCGCCACCACCGCCCGCCCGCTGCCGGTGCCCTGGCCCGCCGAGGCCCGTGAGGAACTCGTCACCCTCCTCGGCGCGGGCGAGGCCACCGTTCCCGTCTGGGAGGCGCTCGAAGCGGAGGGCCTGATCACCCGGCTGCTCCCCGACTGGGAACGCGTCCACTGCCGCCCCCAGCGCAACCCCGTCCACACCTGGACCGTCGACCGTCACCTCGTCGAAGCGGCGGTCCGCGCCTCCTCGCTCACCCGTCGCGTCGGCCGCCCCGACCTGCTCCTCGTCGCCGCGCTCCTGCACGACATCGGCAAGGGCTGGCCCGGCGACCACTCCGCCGCCGGGGAGGTCATCGCCCGGGACATGGCCGCCCGGATCGGCTTCGACCAGCACGACGTCGGCGTCATCGCCACCCTCGTGCGCCATCATCTGCTGCTCGTCGAGACCGCCACCCGCCGTGACCTCGACGACCCGGCGACCGTCCGCTCCGTCGCGAACGCCGTCTCCACCGCCTCCACCCTGGAACTTCTGCACGCCCTCACCGAGGCCGACGCCCTCGCCACCGGGCCCGCGGCCTGGTCCTCCTGGCGTGCCGCCCTCGTCGCCGACCTCGTCGAGCGCGTCGCCGCCGTGCTCGCCGGCCAGGCCCCCGAAGAACCGGCCCCCGCCGCACCCGGCGCCGAACAGGAGCGCCTGGCCGTCGAGGCCCTGCGCACCGGCGAACCCGTCCTCGCCCTGCACGCCCAGGCCGGGACCCCGGACGAGGACGGCGAACCGGAACCGGTCGGTGTCGAACTCCTCATCGCCCTGCCCGACCGGCCCGGCGTGCTGCCGGCCGCGGCGGGCGTCCTCGCCCTGCACCGCCTCACCGTGCGCGCCGCCGACCTGCGCGCCGTGGAACTCCCCACGGAACTCGGCGCCGACGAATCCGCCGACCTGCTGCTGCTCAGCTGGCGGGTCGCGGCCGAGTACGGCTCCCTGCCGCAGGCGGGCCGCCTGCGCGCCGACCTCGTACGCGCTTTGGACGGCTCCCTGGACATCCGTGCCCGGCTCGCCGAGCGCGAGGCCGCCTACCCCAGGCGGCGCGGGGTGAAGGCCCCGCCGCCGAGGGTGACGGTCGCCGCGGCCGGCTCACGGCTGGCGACGGTGATCGAGGTACGGGCCCAGGACGCCCCGGGACTGCTGCACCGGATCGGCCGGGCGCTGGAACACAGCGGGGTCCGGGTGCGCAGCGCGCACGTGTCGACGCTGGGCGCGAACGCGGTGGACGCCTTCTACGTCACGGACACCGACGGGGAGCCGCTGCCCGAGGCGCGGGCGGCCGAGGTGGCCCGGGAGGTCGAGAAGGCGCTGGGCTGAGCGCCGCAGCCCGGCCCGCGGGCCCCCGTACGGCATGAGAACCGGGCGAGGGCTTCGCGTTTCCCGGGGTCCGGATACCCTTGGGGACGACTGACCTGCCCCGCCCCCGACCCTGAGGACCGACGAGCGCCGTGTTCGATACTCTCTCCGACCGCCTTAGCGCGACTTTCAAGAACCTCCGGGGCAAGGGCCGCTTGTCCGAGGCGGACATCGACGCCACGGCCCGCGAGATCCGTATCGCCCTGCTCGAGGCCGACGTCGCGCTGCCCGTCGTCCGGGCCTTCATCGCCAACGTCAAGGAGCGGGCGCGCGGCGTCGAGGTCTCCCAGGCGCTGAACCCCGCCCAGCAGGTCGTCAAGATCGTCAACGAGGAGCTCGTGGGCATCCTCGGCGGCGAGACCCGGCGGCTGCGGTTCGCCAAGAACCCGCCCACCGTGATCATGCTCGCCGGTCTCCAGGGTGCCGGTAAGACCACCCTCGCCGGAAAGCTCGGCCTCTGGCTCAAGGGCCAGGGCCACTCCCCGCTGCTCGTCGCCTGCGACCTCCAGCGCCCCAACGCCGTCAACCAGCTCAGCGTCGTCGCCGACCGCGCCGGTGTCGCGGTGTACGCGCCCGAGCCGGGCAACGGCGTCGGCGATCCGGTCCAGGTGGCCAAGGACTCGATCGAGCACGCCAGGTCCAAGCAGTACGACGTCGTCATCGTCGACACCGCCGGCCGTCTCGGCATCGACCAGGAGCTGATGCAGCAGGCCGCGGACATCCGCGACGCCGTCGGCCCCGACGAGATCCTCTTCGTCGTCGACGCGATGATCGGCCAGGACGCGGTCAACACCGCCGAGGCCTTCCGCGACGGCGTCGGCTTCGACGGCGTGGTGCTCTCCAAGCTCGACGGTGACGCCCGCGGTGGTGCGGCCCTGTCGATCGCCCACGTCACGGGCAAGCAGATCATGTTCGCGTCGAACGGTGAGAAGCTCGAGGACTTCGACGCCTTCCACCCCGACCGTATGGCGTCCCGCATCCTCGACATGGGTGACCTGCTCACCCTGATCGAGCAGGCGGAGAAGACCTTCAGCCAGGAAGAGGCCGCCAAAATGGCCTCCAAGCTGGCGTCCAGCAAGGGCAAGGACTTCACGCTCGACGACTTCCTGGCCCAGATGGAGCAGGTCAGGAAGATGGGCTCCATCTCCAAGCTGCTCGGGATGCTGCCCGGCATGGGGCAGATCAAGGACCAGATCAACAACATCGACGAGCGCGACGTGGACCGTACCGCCGCGATCATCAAGTCGATGACCCCGAAGGAGCGCGCCGAGCCGACGATCATCAACGGCTCGCGTCGGGCCCGCATCGCCAAGGGCTCCGGTGTCGAGGTCAGTGCCGTGAAGAACCTGGTGGAGCGATTCTTCGACGCCCGCAAGATGATGTCGAAGATGGCACAGGGCGGCGGCATGCCGGGAATGCCCGGGATGCCGGGCATGGGTGGTGGCCCCGGCCGGCAGAAGAAGCAGGTCAAGCAGGCCAAGGGCAAGCGCAAGAGCGGCAACCCGATGAAGCGCAAGGCCGAGGAGCAGGCCGCGGCGGCCCGTCGCGAGGCGGCGGCGCAGGGCGGCGCGTTCGGCCTGCCGGCGCAGGAGGACAAGAGCTTCGAGCTGCCGGACGAGTTCAAGAAGTTCATGGGCTGATCGCCCGGCGACATGCGTGAGGGGCGCCCACCACCGGTGGGCGCCCCTCACGCATGTTCCCATCCGTTCCTACGCGGCGTGCCGTCCCGGCCGCAGCGCCGTGCCGTTGGCCAGTCCGCCCGGGTCCAGGGACAGCGAGACGGCCGCGGTCGCGCCCACATCCGCGAGGCTCTCCGCGTCCGGCAGCAGCTCCACGCCGTCCGTGCCGGGCCGGTGGATCAGCACCGGCACGTACTCACGGGTGTGGTAGGCGTGCCCGATCGTGGGGTCGTTCCCGTGGTCGGCGGTGACGATCAACCGGTCGCCGGGGCCGTCGAGCAGTGCCACGAGCCCGGCGAGTCCGGCGTCCACCTGCTCCAGCAGGCGTCCGTAGCGTTCGGTGTCCTGCTGGTGCCCGGCCAGGTCGGTCTCCTGGACGTTGGCGACGACGAGCGCGGCGCCGGGGGCGCGTACCGCTTCGAGGGTGTGCGCGAGCACGTCGGCGGTCCTGACGGCAGGGTGCCGCCGCGCCGCCTCGCACGCCAGGATGTCGGCGGCCTTCCCCACCAGGGTGACCGGAACACCCGCGCGGGCGGCCAGATCGGGGAGCTGGCGGGTGTGGTCGAGCTCGGCGCCCAGGTGCTGGACCTCCAGGCCGCCGTTGCGGTAGAAGCCGGTGGCGGGGGTGTCGAGGCCGACGGTTCCCGCGTCGCCGGGGCGTACGAACCGCCCGAGCGGGCCGTCCGCGTGGCCGCCGACCGCGATGACCCGGGCGACGGGCGCGACCGCGCGGACGGTACGGGCGACGGCGAGGATGCCGCCGGGGCCTTCGAAGGGCAGATCGTCGAGGCGTCCCGAGGCGTTCCAGTTGATCCCGGGGTCGGCCTCCAGGTTGTCGTGGACGAGCACCGCCCCGTCGACCACGAGGAGCGGCTTGCCGTCCAACGGGACGACATGGTGCCCGGCCGCCTCCAGGGCCCCGGTCACCTCGTCGAGGTGGTCGGCGAGCCGGGCGACGGTGACCCGGCTGAAGTCGGCGCCCATCATGGTCTGGTGGCCCGCGAAGGTGTCGGCGCCGGGATAGCCGAGCGCGGCGCGGCCCGCGGCGACGGGCAGAAGGGTGCGACGGGCGAGATCCGGGTGCGGGTGGACCAGGCCGAGACCCAGCGCGCCGAGCACCGGCAGACGCAGCGGGCGGCCGAGGGCCGCGCGGCAGTGGTCGAGGACGTGTCCGCAGGTGTCGGCGGTGAGATCGCCGGGGCGCAGGGTGCCCGCGTCGGGCATGGCGCCGATGCCGAACCCGTCGACGACGACGATGACGGTCTTGGCCATGGGGGCCTCCTCCTCCGGGCCGGGCCTCACAGGGCCCGGCCCTGGGCGTCGTACAGCCCGTTCAGCCGGGGGGTGCCGGAGGAGAGTCCGGAGACGACGGCGACGGTCGAGCGGGTGACGAAGATCTGGGTGCGGAAGGCGAGCAGCGCGGTGTCCCCGAGCCGGACGCCCTGGCCGTCGGCGGGCGCGTCGAGCAGCCGGTAGTAGTCGATGTTCTCGGCGGGCGCGTCCTGTACCCCGAGGCGTGCGCCGGTGCGCGGCAGCAGGGCGCTGCGGATGTGGGACCGGGCGTAGAAGCCGCCGCCGCGGATCGCCGGGCGGCCGTCGTCGAGGGTGTGGGCGATCTCGCTGACGTACACGTACGCGGGCTTCTCGGGCTGGTGCGGGTCGACGGCGTGCAGCGGGGTGGTGCCGGTGAGGGCGTGGCCGGGTTCGCCGTGGGTGGCGCCGAGTCCGGCGAGCAGGGGGAGGGAGGCCATCGAGGTGGCGCTGGGCGCGCTCAGCTTCAGGCGCTCGTGCCCGCGGGAGGCCAGGACCTCGCGGGCCTTGAGGGCGAGCGCGAAGTTGGGGGTGGCGCGGGGAACGCCGGTCGCCGGGTCGCACAGGACGCAGGGGAAGGCGGTGACGCCCGCGATCCGGATGCCGGGCAGCCGTTCGGCGGCCTCGGCGAAGGCGTCCAGCCGGGCGAGCGGGACGCCGCCCTCCTGACCGGGGTAGACCGAACCCTGGGCGCCTTCGAGACGTACCAGAACGTCCTGGACGAAGCCCAGCCGCTCGGCGGCCTCGGACACGGCCTGTGCGTTGGCGAGGTCGAAGACGGTGACGGCCTCGGGGCGCCAGGTCAGCAGCTCGGGCAGTGCGCGACGGGGGATCTGGACGAGGTGGCCGAGATTGCCGGCCCGTGCGCCCGCGGCGTGCAGGGTGCGGGCCTCGGGCGGATCGATCGCGGCGAACGCGGGGATGTGCCGGGCGACGGCCCTGATCAGCTCGGGGTTGCGGCCCAGCTGCTTGACGACGAACCAGAGGCCGACGCCCAGCCGTTCGGCCTCCGCCGCCAGCAGTGCGGCGTTGGCCTCGATGGCGTCGAGGTCCATCACATAGGTGTCGGGCGGGATCTCGCCGCGCCGGTGAAGGGTGGCCGCGGCGTCGACGAGCTCGGGGTTGCGGGTGAGCACGGTGTCGAGAAACACGGTCAGTCGTCCTTCGGGTCGTTCAGGGCGTCGAGCGAGCGGCGCAGGATGTCGATGACGAGATCCGCGCCCGCCCGCATCGGATTGACGCGCACGGTCCAGTCGGCCAGCTCGGGGGAGTCGTCCAGGGCGGAGCTGGACATCCGGTAGAAGAGCGGCGCGATCTCGTAGCGGGAATTGGAGCCGACGGGGTAGGGCGCGGCCCCGAAGCGGGCGGCCACGGCGGGCAGTTCCCGCGCGACCGGCCGGTCGAGGCGGATCAGCAGGCAGCGGTCCTGGGCATTGGCGATCCGTACCTCGGCGACACCGTCCACCTCGCCCGAGGCCAGCCGCTCGGCGACCTCGGCGCCCACCCGGGACTGCACGGACCACATGACCGGTACGTGCGTGAGGGCACGCAGGGCGTCGAGCGCCTGCCAGCCCTGGACCTGACCGCCGCCGGAGTAGTTGTCGCGGCGGATGTGCCTAACCAGGTCGCGTGCGCCGACCACGATGCCGACGCCTTCGGGGCCGTGCAGCTTGAAGAGGGAGAAGCAGGAGGCGTCGGCGCCGAGCTCCACTCCCGCGGCGGGGGTGCGCATGACGGCGTAGTTGTCGTCGACCAGGGTGCGGACCCCGGCGGCCCGGCAGGCGGCGAGGACCTCCGCCGGGTCGTACGAGTCGGCGAGCCGCTGGCGGGTGTGCTGGACGTAGGCCCACCGGAACCGGCCGGACCCCAGGGCCTCGCGCAGCGCCCGCGCGTCGTTGAAGTCGACCTCGACGGTGCGCACGCCGATGCCGCGCAGCGTGACCTCGGTGGTGCGGTAGACGGGGGCCCGGTGGATGAGCAGAGGGTCGCCCGCGCGCACGGCGGCATTGAGGGCGGCGCGGATCGCGCCGGTGCCCGCGCCCTGGACGAAGGCGGCGTCCTCGGCGCCGAAGAAGTCCGCGAGCACGGCCTCGACCCGGGCGGTCGTGCGGGGGCGGCCGAGCCCCGGGACGACTCCGGCGTCCGCGTCGAAGAGCTGGGGGCCCTCGAAGTGCGTGGCGGTGGCCTCCAGGAGCCGGAACTGTCTGGCGATCGCGTCGTCCAGCTCCACCGTCGCCAGCGGGAAGGTCTGCGGAAGTACGGGACTCATGCTCGGATCTCCTCCACGTGTCCGCCGGTCAGGAAACGCAGCGGATTGCGACGGGTCATCAGGTCGATCAGCTCGTCGTCGACCCCGGCGGCACGGACCTCGGGCAGGAAGCTCCGGAAGAGATGTCCGTACCCTTGGCCGCCCTCGTCCAGGAGGTAGCCGTGGCGGGAGATGTCACAGCTCAGCAGCACCCGGTCGGCGTGCCCGGCCTCGATGAGGGCGAGCAGCAGCCGCAGCCGGGTGCCGTCGCTCTGGTAGCCGTCCTTGCCGACGGTGTCGAACGCGACGTACGCCCCGCTCGACGCCAGCTCCTCGTGGACGGCGGGATCGTCCAGCAGATCCTGATGGCCGATGCTGACGCGGTGGGCCGGCAGGCCCTCGCCGGTCAGCAGCTCCAGCTGGGCGATCCCGCCGCGGCCGAGCTGGGCGTGGGTGGCGACGGAGAGGCCGGTGGCGAGGGCGGCCCGCGCACTGGCGCGCAGCACCTTGGCCTCGGGCGCCGTCGGGGTGTCGCCGTGGCTGCCGATCTCGCCGAGGACACCGGGGCGGACGCCGGTGGCGCCGATGCCGCCTTCGATCTCCCGGACCAGCGTGTCGGTGAGCTCCTCGACGCTGCTGCCGTCGATCTCGGGGGTGTGGAACGGTTCGTAGTACCAGCCGGTCGCGGCGACGACGGCGATCCGCGCTTCTTGGGCGATGCGGGCCAGGGCCCGGACGTCGCGGCCCATGCCGCGGCAGGTCAGTTCGACGACGAGGCCGAGGCCGAACTCCTCGCGGAGCGCGGTGAGCTCGGTGGTGACCGCCGCGGTGTGACGGTGCGGGTCGAGGACGGCCGCGCCGTCGCCCTTGTGGTCCAGGTCGAGGACCAGGTGCTCATGGGCGAGGGCGGGACCGGTCACGGAACCGGCCGGGAGATCGCCGGTGACGGTGCGCAGGACGGGCGGGGCGGGGTGGTTCATCGTGGGGGGTTCCTTCTTCGTGTACGCGGTCGGCCTCAGCCCTTGATCGGGGTGAACAGGTCGAGCCAGTACAGGACGTTGAGGAGGATGCCGCCGACGATCACCGCGGCGGGAGCGGCGGCCATCTTCACGACCGGCCGGCCCATCGCCTCGTTCAGCAGGTAGAGCCCGCCGACGACGAGGATGCCGAGCCCGCCGCCCATGGCGTTGGCGGCCATCAGCGAGCCGAAGAGGATCGCGAGCTGCAGGGTGTCGCCGATCGCGCTGCGCAGGTGCTCCGAGGAGTCACGGACGCTGGGCAGCTTGCCGAGAAGCTTGCCGATGTACGAGAGGGCCAGGACCTCGGCGGCGAAGACGACGGCACCGACGACCGCTGCCAGGAACGGGTTCGGCATCAGATAGCCGATGGGGTACACCAGGGTGAATCCCGCGATGCCGTACGCGCCGGAGGCGAGTGCGGTCGTCGCGATCAGCGGGATGAAGCCGAAGACCCGGTAGAAGTCGACCTGGGCGGCCTCGGAGTACTGCCCCTTGGCGATCAGGAAGCTGGTCGCCTCGCCGCCGCCGAATATGTGCATCTGAGCCAGCACGCAGACTCCGGCGCCGAGCACCATGAACAGCGGGAGGTACTTGCGCAGGCGGGCCGCGCTGGCGCTGAAGAGCGAGGCCATCGGGTCGTCCTCCAGGACGACCTCGGTGACACCCGCGGCCCGGTCGGCCTTGCGCTGCTTCATGTCCTTGGCGACGGCCAGGGCGATCAGCATCAGCACACCGACGGCCATGGCCAGCGCCCCGGCGAACATCTTCGGCCAGACCTTCATGGTCATGACCACCAGGGCGAGTTCCAGGACTCCGGCGACGGCGCCCCACTTGCGGCCGAACTGCTTGGTGATGGCGAGCACCGGGAACAGCGTGAAGAGGAAGAGGATCGGCGTCGACATCTGCTGCATGGCGGTGATGAAGTCGACGGGCAGGTCGTGCGCGACGTTGTTGGCGCCGTTCAGTCCGAAGACGACGACGGCCCCCCAGGCGCCGCCGAGGATCGGCGCGAGCCACTTCTTCGGTGCCAGGATGCCGAGGATGTCGGTGGGCAGGAAGACGAGCCACGGGTTGAGCACGCCGGTGGAGAGGGCCATCGGGGCGCCGAGCCCGAAGATGAATCCGGCGGAGAGGCCGAAGGAGACCGCCGTCGTCGCGCTGCGGGTGGTGCGCCCCTGGATGAAGTCCAGCAGGAACGGACGTACGCCGTCGTTGAAGACGGCCAGAGCCATGTGCGAGATGTACGCGGTCAGCGCGCACAGGGCTATCACGGTCAGTTGCTGCGCCAGCGTGAAATCAAGGCTGGTGCCGGCGGCGAGTGTGGTGCTCACGAGTCACTCCTTCGTGCCCGGGACGGGGGAGGGGCGGCCGGATCAGCCGCGGGCGGCGATGGCGCGCGCCATGAGGGGGGCGATGGCGTCGATCTGGTCCATGGAGAAGCCGAAGACCTTCTTGCCGTCGGCGATCAGGGCGGTGATCTCCTCCTCGGTGGGCACGCTGCGGCCGAAGGTGTGGCAGGCGGCGGTGCCCATGAGGCCGACGAGGACCCCGAGGGAGGCACCGGCCCCCGTGTGGCAGGTGCCGAGGTAGTAGTCGGCCTGTCCGACGCGGAGCTTCATCGCGGCGTCCATGTCGCTGGAGGTGACGACGTCGAGGGAGTCGATGCCGAGCTCGGCGATGGCCTTCGCGACCTCGACCTTGCCGACTCCGCCGGTGAGGATCTTCGTCATTTCTGTCTCTTCTCTCTGTGCGTCTGTTTCCGCGGGCCGGGACGTGTCTGTTCCGCGGGCCGGGGGCCGGGGCCGGTCAGGAAGTGGGGGCGGCCGGTGACTGCTGGGCCAGGACGGCGAGGTGCATGCCGAGGAAGTTGACCTCCGAGTCGGGGAGCGCGGCGCCGAGCTCGCGCTCCGCCCGCGCGGACACGGCGCGGGCGCGTTCGACCGCGTCGGGGTGTCCGGCCAGTTCGGCGGCGACCTGGTCGTCGGTGAGGAACTGCTCGATCGGTTCCCCGTCCAGGAGCCGGGTGAGCGCCATCATCAGATGGCTGGTCAGCATGCCCGCGGTCGCTTCGGTGACCGTGCGGCCGTCGGCTTCCAGGGCGGTCAGCTCGGCGGTGACGAAGTCGGCCACTTCGGGCCGGACCTGGCCGCCTTCGCGGAAGAGCTGGATCCGCAGTGCGAGCTGGTCGTCCATGGTGATCCTCCTAAAATCAACAGTAACCAGGATTCTGTATTTTCAGGCCGGTGAATGTTCCGGACGAGCGAGATGTCCGTCACCCGCCGGTCAGTACGAGGGCATGCGCTCGCCCCGCAGTACTTCGCTCTGCAGCCGGGTCACCAGGGACAGGTCGAGCGCGTCCCGGACCGCGGCGAGCGCCTTCGTCCCCTCGGTCCGTCCGATGACGGCCGCGCTGGAGTTGCGCAGCGACAGCTCGCGGGTGACCTCGTCGCCGAGCGGGAGCACGTCGACGCCCGGCCCGATCCGGTCCTGCGCCTCGTCCAGGTTCCAGACGGTGGCGTCGACCTCGTCGCGGGCGAACAGATCGCGCAGCTGCATGTACGAGGCCTCCAGCCACTCGATGTCGTCCCGGCCGGCGAAGACCCGCTCCACGAGCATCCGCAGATCCTCGGACGCGTGGTCGACGGCCACCCGCAGCCCGGGGGAGTCCAGGTCGACGCCGTGCCGCACCAGCATCCCGTGCGCGCCGACATAGGTGGCGGGGCCGAGATCGGCGACGAGTTCCACCGGGTGCTCGGCGATCAGCTGGTCGGCCGCGAAGCGGGACAGGATGACGAGGTCGACCTTGCCCTCCAGTAGTGCGGCCGTGCGGGCTCCGGCACCTCGCATGAACGTGATCGCGAACGGCGCGCCCGCCTCCTCGAAGGCGCTGCGCAGCCCGGTCGCCAGCCCTTCGTACCTGCGCGAGTACGGGAGCGGCATCGCGGCGAGCAGCGTGCCGAGTCCGGACAGCCGCCACAGGACGGAACGGTCGGACCGGACGAGGAAGGTGCCGAGATGGCCGCGGGCCGTCGTCTCGATCGCACCGGAATCCTCCAGCAGCTGCAAGGCCGCCTGAACGGTCCCGTTTCCGCAGCCCAGCTCCTCGGCGAAGTCGCGCACACGGGGCAGGCGGGTGTCCGGCTCGTGGTTGAGCAGCAGGACGGCGAGCTGCCGGGCGGCGAGGCCGTTTCGAGTGAGGAAGCGGTCATCGAAAGCGTTCACGAATCAAACAGTAAACAGGATTCTGGATATTGACAAGGAATTCACCCGGGCGACCTTGATTCCCCCTGTGGGCCCACTGGAGAGGCCCACAGGGGGCTTGGTGTCGCTTTCTCATCTAATGTCACGATTGACGGCTGTCGGAAGAGGAGCACGCGTGACCAACCCCGTACCTCCCCGCGATCGAACCGACCAGCCGTGGCGCTCCGAGGGCGCCCCACCACCCCCGCCGACGGGCCGGAAGATGCCCGGGGGCTGGGGCGGGCTGCTGCTGACCGCGCTCGCCGTCTACCTGATCGCCAATCTGGTGCTGTCCTTCTTCAACGGGGCGGAGGAGCGGACCATCGCGTACACGGAGTTCAGCAAGCAGGTCACCTCGGGCAATGTCTCCAAGATCTACTCCAAGGGCGACGCCATCCAGGGGCAGCTCAAGAAGGAAGCGAAGGTTCCGGGAAGCGACAAGACGTACACCAAGTTCGTCACTCAGCGGCCCGCCTTCGCGGATGACAACCTCTGGGCCGAACTGGTCAAGGACAACGTCACCGTCACCGCCGAGCCCGTCGTCCAGCAGCGCAGCTTCCTGGCCAATCTGCTGATCTCGCTGGCCCCCATGCTGCTGCTCGTCCTGCTCTGGGTGTTCATCGCCCGGCGGATGGCCAGGGGCATGGGTGGCGGGATGGGCGGCTTCGGGCGCAAGGCGCCGCCCAAGCCCGTCGAACTGGAGGGCGCCAAGCGCACCACCTTCCAGGACGTGGCCGGGATCGACGAGGTCGAGGGCGAACTCAACGATGTCGTGGACTTCCTGAAGAACCCGCAGGCCTATCGGAGGATGGGCGCCCGGATGCCCGGCGGAGTCCTCCTCGCGGGACCTCCCGGAACCGGCAAGACCCTGCTCGCGCGGGCCGTCGCCGGCGAGGCCGGAGTGCCGTTCTTCTCGGCCTCGGCCTCCGAGTTCATCGAGATGATCGTCGGCGTCGGTGCGAGCCGGGTACGGGAACTCTTCGCGGAGGCGCGCAAGGTCGCACCCGCCATCATCTTCATCGACGAGATCGACACCATCGGCCGGGCCCGCGGCGGCGGCTCCGGCATGGGCGGTCACGACGAGCGCGAGCAGACGCTCAACCAGATCCTCACCGAGATGGACGGTTTCTCCGGTTCGGAAGGGGTCGTCGTCCTCGCCGCCACCAACCGCGCCGACGTCCTCGACCCCGCCCTCACCCGGCCCGGCCGCTTCGACCGGATCGTCCAGGTCAGCCCGCCGGACAGGAGCGGCAGGGAGGCGATCCTGGAGATCCACACCCGGCAGATCCCGCTCGCCGAGGACGTGAACCTGGCCCAGGTGGCCGGCACGACCCCCGGAATGACCGGCGCCGATCTCGCCAACCTGGCCAATGAGGCCGCGCTGCTCGCCGTCAAGCGCCGACAGTCCGAGGTGAGCCAGTCCGATCTCTCGGACGCCCTGGAGAAGGTCCAGCTCGGAGCGGAACGCTCGCTGGTCATGTCGGACGAGGAGCGCCACAGGACCGCGTACCACGAGAGCGGGCACGCCCTGCTCGGCATGGTCCAGCCGGGCGCCGATCCGGTCCGCAAGGTCACCATCGTCCCGCGCGGCCGGGCCCTGGGTGTCACCCTCTCGACTCCGGACGCCGACAAGTACGCCTACACCGAGGAGTACCTGCGCGGCCGCATCATCGGCGCGCTCGGCGGGATGGCCGCCGAACAGGTGGTCTTCGACGTGATCACCACGGGTGCGGAGAGCGACCTGGAGCAGGTCACCAACCTGGCCCGCGGCATGGTCGGCCGCTGGGGCATGAGCCACAAGGTGGGCAGGCTGACCGCGATCCCGGGCGATGCCCAGCAGGCGTACGGCCTGTCGGCCGCCCCCGCGACGCTCGACGCGGTGGACGGCGAGATGCGGCGGATCGTCGACGAGTGCTACGAGGCGGCGTGCCGGCTCCTGCGCGAGAACCGGGACCGGCTGGACGCGCTGGCCGCGGCCCTGCTGGAGCACGAGACGCTCGACGAGGCCGCGGCCTACCGGGCGGCCGGTATCACCCGTCTGGCCAAGTAGCGGCCGCCCGGCCCCGTGTTGCACACGGGGTTCACATGCCGCACCGCGGGACCACGATCACGTGGCGCACACGAGATAGCGGAAGACGTTCGGCATCCAGATCGTGCCGTCCCGGCGCCGGTGCGGACGCAGGGCCTGCGCGACCTCCTTCTCCACCTGGGCCCGGTCCGTCACCCGTACCGCCGCGTCGAAGAGCCGCGTCGAGAGCAACCCCCGCACCGCGCTGTCCATGTCCGCGTACCCGAACGGGCACGCCACCCGTCCGGAGCCGTCCGGTTTCAGACCGGCCCGGAACGCCACTTCCTCCAGGTCGTCCCGGCGCGCCACGCGCCAGCCGTCCGGGCGGGGCGTCGGCGCCCCGTCGGAGAGCCGGTCCGCCACCCGCAGCACCGGCGCCGTCGCACACCGCTCCGGCGGACCCCACCCGGTCAGCACCACCGTGCTGCCGCGGGCGGCCAGCGGCACGGCGGACCGCAGCGCGGACACCAGCCCTTCCGCGTCCCCGGACGAGCAGCCGATCGGGGTGAACGCGGTGAGCAGGTTGTACGGCGTCCCGTCGGCCGGGGCGGCCTCGGACGGATCACCGTCGAGGAGCCGGCGATGCCCGGCCCCGGTTCCGGCCTCGTTCCCCGGGTCGGGCAGCAGCCGGGCCCGCGCGAGTGCCAGCCGGTCGGGGTCGGTGTCGACGCCCGTGACGCGGGCCCCGCGGCCGGCCGCGATCAGCAGCGCGAGACCGGAGCCGCAGCCGAGGGAGAGCAGCCGGGTGCCGGTTCCCACTTCGAGCCGCTCGTACACCGCTTCGTACAGCGGTGCGAGCATCCGCTCCTGGATCTCGGCCCAGTCCCGGGCACCGGTGTCGGGATCCACCGGGGTGGCCGTGTCCGCGTGGCTGTGGTGCCGGACGAGCGTAGGTGTCATGGAAGCGCCCCAATCCGCCGAGAGGTCGGTCGTGTCCGATCGGTCGTGCCCCGAGTGGATGCCCCCCTCTGCGTGTGCGCCCGTTGCCCCCGTATGTCGGAGAACTGCGCATCGGCCCCCGCGTCCAGGGGCCCGACGGCGATGGCCGGGTGCCCGGCCGGTGCGCCCGGAGGGACGGACCGCTGCAGCGGGGCCCGTCGTTCCGTGTGGTGTGCGGTGTCGCCGTACGATGCGCGCCATGGCAAAGGCACCCGTTCTCACGCCCCAGGCCGAGGACTTTCCCCGCTGGTACCAGGATCTGATCAACAAGGCCGAACTCGCGGACAACGGTCCGGTGCGCGGCACCATGGTCATCCGGCCGTACGGATACGGCCTGTGGGAGCGGATGCAGCAGGAGATGGATGCCCGGATCAAAAAAGCGGGCGCCCGGAACGCCTACTTCCCGCTCTTCATCCCCCAGTCTTACCTGACACGCGAAGCCGAGCACGTCGAGGGATTCGCGCCGGAGCTCGCGATCGTGACCCACGGAGGCGGAAAAGAGCTCGAAGAGCCCGTGGTGGTGCGGCCGACGTCCGAAACGATCATCAACGAGTACTTCTCGAAATGGGTGCGGAGCTACCGAGATCTGCCGTTGCTGATCAACCAGTGGGCGAACGTGGTGCGCTGGGAGATGCGGCCGCGGGTCTTTCTCCGCACGACGGAATTCCTCTGGCAGGAGGGCCACACCGCCCACGCCACCTACGAGGAGGCCCGGGAGTACGCCGCGTACATCCAGCGGGACGTCTACGCGGATTTCATGACCGATGTCCTGGGCATCGATGTGGTCCTGGGTCGCAAGACCCCGGCCGAGCGGTTCGCCGGCGCCGTCAACACCCTGACGCTCGAAGGCATGATGCGGGACGGCAAGGCCCTGCAGATGGGTACGAGCCACGAGCTCGGCACCAATTTCGCCAAGGCCTTCCACACCGGCTACCTGTCCAGGGAGGGCAGGCGGGAACTGGTCTGGCAGACCTCGTGGGGCTCGTCGACCCGTATGGTCGGCGGTCTGATCATGGCGCACGGCGACGACCACGGCCTCCGGGTGCCGCCGCGGCTCGCCCCCGTCCAGGCGGTCGTCCTCGCGGTCAAGGAGGACGAGGCCGTGCTGGCCGCGGCCCGGTCCGTCGGGGAGCGGCTGCGCGCCGCGGGGATCAGGACCGAGGTCGACGACCGCACCGACACCCCGTTCGGCCGTCGCACGGTCGACTGGGAGCTGAAGGGCGTGCCGGTACGGATCGAGATCGGCCCGCGCGATCTGGAAGGCGGCACCGCGATGCTGGCCAGGCGCGTCCCCGGCGGGAAGGAGCCGGTGGCGATCGAGGCGCTGCCCGCGCTCCTTCCGGCGATCCTGGAGGAGGACCAGGCGGCGCTGCTGCGCGAGTCCCGCGACCGGCGCGAGTCGTCCACCACCGAGGCCGCCTCCGTCGAGGAGGCCGCGGAGGCGGCGGCAGCGGGCGGCTGGGCACGTATCGCCTGGTCGGCCCTCGGTCCGGCGGGGGAGGCCCGGCTCGCGGAACGGGGGGTCTCGGTGCGGTGCCTGGTCGCGGAGGACGGGTCGGTGCCGGATACGGACGACGCCCCCGGTAATGTCGCGCTGGTGGCCCGCGCCTACTGACGCCCGGCCCGCCCACCGGGCCGTGTCGGTATCCCGGCCTACGACGGTCGACTACGCGTCCGGGCGTACGGGGTGCTACGTACCGGCTTGGTGCGAGCTGTGAGACTTCTCCGCAGATCTGCGCACCCGCCCTCGTCAGGACGCATCAACGGCAACTGACTGGTACGTGCAAATTATTTGGGATGGCCCGGAATCGGAACACCGGGGCACTCGCGCTCGTTGTCACGACGTGAGCACGACACCACCTGTACTTGCCGCAGAGCTGGCGCAGGCGTGGGCCGACATTCAGCGGTACCACCCCGAGCTGCCGGATCTAGCCGCGCCCGAGTCCCTGATCGGAGAGTCCTCGTCCGCCTGTGGCGCCGAACTCTCCTTCGAGCGACTGCTGCATGAGGCAGTCCACGGCACCGCCGCCGCGAGAGGTGTCCGCGACACCTCGCGGGCCGGCCGCTACCACAACCGTCGATTCCTCGCGATCGCCGAGGAGCTGGGCCTCGACCATGCGGAGGAGCCCCACCCCAGCAGTGGCTTCTCCCTGGTCACGCTCAACCCCGAGGCCAAGCGCAGGTACCGGCCGACGATCGAGCGGCTGCAGCGCGCCCTCAAGGCGCACACGGTCGCCACCGCCGCCGACACCAAGCGTTCCTTCCGCGGGCCGGCCGCCCGGCACGGTTCCTCCGGCGGAGGCGTCCGCGTCAAGGCCGTCTGCGACTGCGGACGCAATGTGCGGGTCGTCCCGTCGGTCCTGGCGCAGGCGCCGATCGTCTGCGGCGGTTGCGGAAAGCCGTTCCGTATCCCGGAAGCCGCGGTCGCGGTGGGGTGACCCGATGCGGTGTGGCACAATGGCTAGCTGTACTCGACAGTCGCACAGGACCCCTCTCTCCTCCGGCTGACGCGTCCATCGGGCACCCGAGTACCGCAACCCCACGTGGCATCTTCGTTGTGCCCAACCACGTCATAGACCAGGAGACACCACTTCCGTGGCAGTCAAGATCAAGCTGAAGCGTCTGGGCAAGATCCGTTCGCCTCACTACCGCATCGTCGTCGCCGACTCCCGTACCCGCCGTGACGGCCGGGCCATCGAGGAGATCGGCCTGTACCACCCGGTGCAGAACCCCTCGCGCATCGAGGTCAACTCGGAGCGTGCGCAGTACTGGCTGTCCGTCGGCGCCCAGCCGACCGAGCCGGTTCTCGCGATCCTGAAGCTCACCGGTGACTGGCAGGCCCACAAGGGTCTCCCGGCCCCCGCGCCGCTGCTGCAGCCGGAGCCCAAGGCGGACAAGCGCGCCCTGTTCGAGGCCCTGGCCAAGGACGGCGGCGAGGAGTCCAAGGGCGAGGCCATCACGCAGAAGTCGAAGAAGTCCGACAAGAAGGCGGACGAGGCTGCTGACGCGGCTGCGGCCGCCGAGTCGACCGAGGCCTGAGCATGCTCGAGGAGGCTCTCGAGCACCTCGTGAAGGGCATCGTCGACAACCCCGACGAAGTGCAGGTCGCCTCGCGCAACCTGCGCCGTGGTCGCGTGCTTGAGGTCCGGGTCCACCCCGACGACCTCGGCAAGGTGATCGGCCGCAACGGCCGCACCGCGCGCGCACTGCGTACCGTCGTGGGCGCCATCGGCGGCCGTGGCATCCGCGTCGACCTCGTCGATGTGGATCAGGTTCGCTGACAGAGTTGAACACCGGCACGGGCCGGGGAGGGCCAAGCGCCCGCCCCGGCCCGTCGTCGTATGACAGGAGAGACACAAGGTGCAGTTGGTAGTCGCGCGGATCGGCCGTGCCCACGGCATCAAGGGCGAGGTCACCGTCGAGGTGCGTACGGACGAGCCCGAGCTGCGGCTCGCGCCCGGAGCCGTACTCGCCACCGAACCGGCCGGCGCCGGACCGCTCACGATCGAGACCGGCCGGGTGCACAGCGGACGGCTGCTGCTCCGGTTCGAGGGCGTACGCGACCGTACGGCTGCCGAGGCCCTGCGCAACACACTTCTGATCGCCGAGGTCGACCCGGCCGAACTCCCCGAGGACCCCGAGGAGTTCTACGACCATCAGCTCATGGACCTCGACGTGGTCCTGGCCGACGGCACCGCAATCGGCCGGATCACCGAGATCACACATCTGCCGTCCCAGGACCTCTTCATCGTGGAGCGGCCGGACGGCAGCGAGGTGATGATCCCGTTCGTCGAGGAGATCGTCACCGAGATCGATCTGGCGGAGCAGCGTGCGGTGATCGTCCCGCCGCCCGGACTGATCGACGAGAGCCAGGCCGTGATCGCCTCCTCGCGCGACGAAGAGGGCGACGCGGACGGGACGCCCGTGTCCGGGAAGGACGTCTGATGCGCCTCGACGTCGTCACGATCTTCCCGGAGTACCTGGAACCGCTGAACGTCTCGCTCGTCGGCAAGGCCCGCGCGCGCGGGCGCCTCGATGTGCACGTCCACGATCTGCGGGACTGGACGTACGACCGGCACAACACGGTCGACGACACCCCGTACGGCGGCGGCCCCGGCATGGTCATGAAGACCGAGCCGTGGGGCGAGGCGCTGGACGACGCCCTGGCGGGCGGGTACGAGGCCGGTGCGCACTCCCCGGTGCTCGTGGTCCCCACGCCCAGCGGCCGTCCGTTCACCCAGGAACTCGCCGTCGAACTCTCCGAACGGCCGTGGCTGGTCTTCACTCCGGCTCGCTACGAGGGCATCGACCGCCGGGTGATGGACGAGTACGCGACCCGGATGCCGGTCGTCGAGGTCTCCATCGGTGACTACGTGCTCGCCGGCGGGGAAGCCGCGGTGCTGGTGATCACCGAAGCCGTGGCCCGGCTGCTGCCCGGCGTGCTCGGGAACGCCGAGTCGCACCGGGACGACTCCTTCGCCCCCGGCGAGATGGCCAATCTCCTGGAGGGGCCCGTCTACACCAAGCCGCCCGAGTGGCGCGGCCGGGGCATCCCGGACGTCCTGCTCAGCGGTCACCACGGGAAGATCGCACGCTGGCGGCGGGACGAGGCGTTCCGTCGTACGGCACTCAACCGGCCCGATCTCATCGAACGCTGCGAGGCGAGCGGCTTCGACAAGAAGGACCGCGAGATCCTCTCCATCCTCGGCTGGTCACCTGAGCCCGGGGGCCGATTTTGGCGCAGGCCCGAGGCCGTGGAAGAATAGGCCGCTGCTGTACGTCCGACGTGCGCCCCTGCCACAGGGGGAAGCGACCGCTGTGTTCTCCATGCACATGGGGAACGGTCCCGACGCCCGTCCGGCGCGATCAGCGCCTCCAGCTCCTCACTATCTCCCGTCGATGACCTGTGGCATCGGCGAAGAAAGCAGACAACATGGCTTCCCTGCTCGACGACGTCAACGCCGCATCGCTGCGTACCGACGTCCCGGCGTTCCGCCCCGGTGACACCGTCAACGTCCACGTGCGAGTGATCGAGGGCAACCGCTCCCGTATCCAGCAGTTCAAGGGCGTGGTCATCCGTCGCCAGGGCGCCGGCGTCAGCGAGACCTTCACGGTCCGCAAGGTCTCCTTCAGCGTCGGCGTGGAGCGCACCTTCCCGGTGCACAGCCCGATCTTCGAGAAGATCGAGCTCGTCACCCGCGGTGACGTCCGTCGCGCCAAGCTGTACTACCTCCGTGAGCTGCGCGGCAAGGCCGCGAAGATCAAGGAGAAGCGCGACAACTGAGCTGACGGCCTCGCCCACCATGGGCAGTGGACGCCGCTGACGATCGTGGGCGAGGCCGTGACTCCCAGGTCCACAGGACAGCCGGATAAGCTCTGGCCCCGATGGACACGGAAGCCAAGCCCTCGGAGCGCGACCGCTCCTCCGCACCCGCAACAGGGTCGGAGGAGGGGTCGCGCTTCTCGCGTATCCCGGACCGGTTGACCGCCTCGCTGTCGTGGCGGCGGACCGCCGCGCTCGGCGCGGCCTGCGCGGTCTTCGTACTGCTGCTCAGCGCCTTCGTGGTGCAGCCCTTCCTGATTCCCAGCGGCTCGATGGAGTCGACGCTGCGGGTGGGGGACAGGGTGCTGGTGAACAAATTGGCGTACCGTTTCGGCTCCGTGCCGCAGCGCGGCGACGTGGTGGTCTTCGACGGCACCGGCTCCTTCGTGCAGGAGGCGCCGCGGGTGAATCCCGTCACCGGACTGCTGCACGGCGCGGCAGCGTCCCTCGGCCTGGTGAGGCCCGCCGAGACCGACTACGTGAAGCGGGTGGTGGGTGTGGGCGGCGACCGGGTGGTCTGCTGTGACAGGCGCGGGAGGATCGAGGTGAACGGCCGTCCCGTCGACGAGGACTACCTGTATCCGGGAGACGTGCCGTCCCGGGTGCGCTTCGACATCGTCGTCCCCGACGGCACGCTGTGGATGATGGGCGACCACCGCAGCAATTCCCGCGACTCGCGCGACCACCTGGGAGAACCGGGCGGCGGCATGGTTCCGGTGGACCGGGTGATCGGCCGGGTGGACTGGATCGGCTGGCCGCTGCGCCGGCTGGGCCCGCTGCCGGACAGCGCCGCCTTCGCCGGGGTGCGGGCGCCGGGCCGGGCCCATGGGTAGCCGCGGGCGGCGGGACGGCGGGGCCGACCCGGAGATACCGCTGTCGGCCGGCACCGGGCCGACGGCCGCCCGCTCACTGCCGACCAGGGCGGAGCGGCGCAGGCTGGCACGCAAGGTCAGACGGCGGCGGCGCGGCTCGGCCGTGCGGGAGATCCCGCTGCTCATCGTCGTCGCGCTGCTGATCGCGCTCGTGCTCAAAACCTTCCTGGTGCAGGCGTTCGTGATCCCGTCGGGATCGATGGAACAGACCATCCGGATCGGCGACCGGGTGCTCGTGGACAAGCTGACGCCCTGGTTCGGGTCCAGGCCCGAGCGCGGCGACGTCGTCGTCTTCAAGGACCCGGGGAACTGGCTGAACCAGGAGAACGCCGGCAAGAAGGACTCGCCCGTCGTCGTCAAGCAGGTGAAGGAAGCGCTGACGTTCATCGGGCTGCTGCCCTCCGACGACGAGCAGGATCTGATCAAGCGGGTGGTCGCGGTCGGCGGCGACACGGTGAAGTGCTGTGACAAGGACGGCCGGATCACCGTCAACGGCGTGCCGCTCGACGAGCCGTATCTGCACCCCGGCAATCCGCCCTCCCTCATCAAATTCGAGGTAAAGGTTCCGGCTGGACGGATCTTCGTGATGGGCGACCACCGGTCCAATTCGGCCGATTCGCGCTATCACCTGGACGAGCCCGAGCACGGCACGGTCTCCGAGGACGAGGTCGTGGGGCGGGCCGTGGTCATCGCCTGGCCGTTCGGCCACTGGCGAAAACTGGAGGAACCGGCGACATTCGACTCGGTCCCTGACGCGCGCGCCGGGACGGCCGCTGGCTCGGGCCCGTCGAATAGTGTGTCGTCCAAGGATCCCGATGGAATGATCCCTCTCCCGACCCCTGCGGAACTCCCGCTCGTTATGGGAGTGGTGGGCCTGCACCGGCTAGGGCGCGGGCGGTGGCACGGAGTAAGGAGTGGATGTGGGGGATTTGGCGGTCGGCGCGCGATCCGGACACGGGGAACCCGAGGACCGGCCGGGCAATCCGGAGAATGTCGAGTCCGCCGGAACGGCGGCGGACGGCGCGGGGAGTGACGGCGACTCCCCGGGCAGCGGTGATTCGGCTCTGAAGAAGCCGCGCTCCTTCTGGAAGGAGCTGCCCCTGCTCATCGGTATCGCGCTGGTGCTCGCGCTGCTGATCAAGACGTTTCTGGTGCAGGCGTTCTCGATCCCCTCGGACTCGATGCAGAACACCCTGCAGCGGGGCGACCGGGTGCTGGTCGACAAGCTGACACCGTGGTTCGGCGCGGAGCCCAAGCGCGGCGAGGTCGTGGTCTTCCACGACCCGGGCGGCTGGCTGGAGACCACCCAGACGAGCAATCCGAATGTGGTGCAGAAGTTCCTCAGCTTCATCGGACTGATGCCGTCCGCCGAGGAGAAGGACCTGATCAAGCGGGTCATCGCGGTCGGTGGCGACACGGTGGAGTGCAAGAAGGACGGCCCGGTCGTGGTCAACGGCAAGGCGCTGGACGACAAGTCGTTCATCTTCCCGGGGAACACGCCCTGCAATGACGAGCCGTTCGGGCCGATCAATGTGCCCGAGGGGCGCATCTGGGTGATGGGCGACCACCGGCAGAACTCCCTCGACTCCCGCTACCACCAGGGGCTGCCGGGCGGCGGCACGGTCTCCAACAAGGAGGTCGTCGGCCGGGCCATCGTCGTGGCGTGGCCGATCAACCGCTGGGCGACCCTGCCGGTCCCGAAGACCTTCGACCAGCCGGGGATCAACGCGGCGATGGGTCTGGCCCCCGGAGCACTCGGTGTAGCCGGTGCGGTGCCCCTCGTGATGTGGCGTCGCAAGAGGCTGACCAGCGGACGTACCGCCGGGTAGGGTGCCGACTCGGATCAGCGATTGTCGATCTCCGAGGTGGGGGACGCTGGGATGAGTGGAACAGGACGTACGGGTGACGGCCACGGTCGGCTCGGCAGCAGGCTGTCGGGGCTGGCCGTGGCCGTCGGCTGTGTGCTCTTCCTCGGCGGCTTCGCCTGGGCGGCCGTGGTGTACAAGCCGTACACCGTGCCGACCGAGTCGATGACACCGACGGTGCACGCCGGCGACCGGGTGCTCGCGGAGCGGATCGACGGCAGCGAGGTGCGCCGCGGCGACGTGGTGGTCTTCACCGATCCGACCTGGGGCGACATGCCGATGGTGAAGCGGGTGGTGGGAATCGGCGGCGACACGATCGCCTGCTGCGACAAGGGCCGGCTCGAGGTCAACGGCAAACCCATTGAAGAACCGTATCTGCACACGAAGAACCTCGCCTCGATGACCGACTTCACGGCGGACGTGCCCAAGGGACAGCTCTTCCTGCTCGGGGACGAACGCAGCGCTTCGCTGGACTCGCGGGTCCATCTGGACGACCCGGGACAGGGATCCGTGCCGCGCAGCGCGGTGCAGGCCAGGGTGGACGCCGTCGCCTGGCCGCTGAGCGGCATGGTCGGGCGACCGCAGGCCTTCGCCTCCCTTCCCGGTGGGGTGTCGTCGCCCGGACCGCTGCGGCTGCAGCTCGGTGCCGTGGCGGTGGGTGCGGTGCTCATCCTCGGCGGAGCGGCGTACGGTCCGCTCAAGGCGTGGTCCGCGCGGTCGGCACGGAAGAAGAGTGAACGGGTGACCGCCGGTGCGCACTGAGAAACGGAAAGTCGCCCGTGTGGTGCTGCTGGACCCCGACGACCGCATTCTTCTGATGCACGGGTTCGAACCGGAGGACCCTGCAAGCACCTGGTGGTTCACCCCCGGGGGCGGCCTGGAGGGCGACGAGACCCGGGAACAGGCCGCGCTGCGCGAACTCGCCGAGGAAACCGGGATCACCGACGTCGAGCTGGGCCCGCTGCTCTGGCAACGGATGTGCTCGTTCCCGTTCGACGGCCGCCGCTGGGACCAGGACGAGTGGTACTACCTGGCACGTACGACGCAGACCGCCACCGACACGCGCGGGCTGACCGGGCTGGAGCAGCGCAGCGTCGCGGGTCTGAGGTGGTGGACCTCCGCCGAACTGTCGGCGGCGCGTGAGACGGTGTACCCGACCAGGCTCGCCGAGCTGCTGCGCACGCTGCTCGCCGAGGGGCCTCCGCGTACGCCAATGGTTCTGGCCCCCGAAATCGCCTAAGCGCCCGGGGGTGCCCGGGTCTGGCGCACAATGGGGGCACGCACGGCTGAAGGGGAACATGCCAATGAGCGCCGAGGACCTCGAAAAGTACGAGACCGAGATGGAGCTGAAGCTCTACCGGGAGTACCGAGATGTCGTCGGTCTGTTCAAATACGTGATCGAGACCGAACGGCGCTTCTACCTCACCAACGACTACGAGATGCAGGTGCACTCGGTTCAGGGCGAGGTGTTCTTCGAAGTATCCATGGCGGACGCCTGGGTCTGGGACATGTACCGGCCCGCACGCTTCGTCAAGCAGGTACGGGTATTGACGTTCAAGGACGTCAACATCGAGGAGCTCAACAAGAGCGATCTCGAACTTCCGGGCGGCTGAGCCCCGCATTCCGGTGGGGTGATTCCCACTTCCGGGTGGCGCGGTTGTCCACAATCGCGGACTTGTCCACCAAGATCCACCAGCCGGGACCGAACACGCCAGAGTCGGTCCCGGAGGTGGTGCCGATATGAACGCACGGGGGGCACTCGGGCGGTACGGCGAGGATCTGGCGGCGCGGCTGCTGACGGACGCGGGCCTGTCCGTACTGGAACGGAACTGGCGCTGTCGCGCCGGTGAGATCGACATCGTCGCGATGGACGGCGACACACTCGTGGTCTGCGAGGTGAAGACCCGGAGGGCGGGTGCCTTCGAGCATCCGATGGCGGCCGTCACACCGGTCAAGGCGGAGCGGCTGCGCAGGCTGGCTGGGATCTGGCTCCACGGACACGGCGGCCCGCCACCCGGCGGGGTGCGGATCGATCTGGTCGGCGTGCTGCTGCCCAGGCGAGGGGCGCCCGTCGCCGAGCACGCGCGCGGGGTGGCCTGATGGGGTTCGCGCGGGCGTGTTCGGTGGCGCTCGTCGGCGTCGAGGGCGTGGTGGTGGAGGTCCAGGCGGACCTGGAGGCGGGGGTGGCCGCGTTCACCCTGGTGGGGCTGCCGGACAAGAGTCTGGTGGAGAGCCGGGACCGGGTCAGGGCCGCGGTCGTGAACTCCGGGGCCGAATGGCCGCAGAAGAAGCTCACGGTGGGGCTGTCGCCCGCCTCCGTGCCGAAGAGCGGCTCCGGTTTCGATCTCGCGGTCGCCTGCGCGGTGCTGGGTGCCGCCGAGCGGATCGATCCGGCGGCCATCGCCGATGTGGTGATGATCGGTGAGCTCGGGCTCGACGGCCGGGTGCGGCCGGTGCGCGGCGTGCTGCCCGCCGTGCTCGCCGCGGCGGAGGCCGGGTACCGCCAGGTCGTCGTGGCCGAGCAGACCGCGGAGGAGGCGGCACTGGTGCCCGGGGTCTCGGTGCTCGGGGTGCGGAGCCTGCGACAACTGATCGCGGTCCTCTGCGACGAGCCGGTGCCGGACGAAGGGGTGTCCTGCGACGAGGGGCGGCCCGACGCCATGCTGGCCGGGCTGATGGTGCCCGGTGCGGGTATGGGCACCGGGCTCGCCCGGGGGGCCGGACCCGGTGCCGGCGGCCCGCCGGACCTGGCGGACGTGGCGGGGCAGGAGCGGCCGCGCAAGGCACTGGAGGTCGCCGCGGCGGGCGGTCACCACCTGTTGCTCTCCGGACCGCCGGGCGCCGGCAAGACCATGCTGGCCGAGCGGTTGTCGGCGATCCTGCCGACGCTGACCAGGAAGGAGTCGCTGGAGGTCACCGCGGTGCACTCGGTGGCGGGCATCCTGCCGCCCGGGGAACCGCTGGTCACCCGGGCGCCGTACTGCGCACCGCACCACTCGGCGACGATGCAGTCCCTGGTCGGCGGGGGCAACGGGCTGCCGCGACCCGGTGCGGTCTCGCTGGCACACCGGGGGATTCTCTTTCTGGACGAGGCGCCGGAGTTCTCCGTGCGGGCGCTCGACGCGCTGCGCCAGCCGCTGGAGTCGGGGCACGTGGTGGTGGCCCGCAGCGCCGGGGTGGTGCGGCTGCCCGCCAGGTTCCTGATGGTCCTCGCCGCCAATCCCTGCCCGTGCGGACGGCACACCCTCAGCGGCGCCGGTTGCGATTGCCCGCCCTCGACGGTCAGGCGTTACCAGGCGAGGCTCTCCGGGCCGTTGCTCGACCGGGTGGATCTCCGGGTGGGCGTCGCCCCGGTCGGACGTCGTGACCTGATGGGGCAGGGCGGCAGGGGGGAGTCGACGGCCACGGTGGCGGCCCGGGTCCGGGAGGCCAGGGCGCGGGCCGCGGACCGGCTGGCCGGCACCGCGTGGACGACCAACGGCGAGGTGCCCGGCCATGAGCTGCGCACCAGGCTGGCCGCGGCACCGGGCGCACTCATGGAGGCCGAGCGGGACATGGAGCGGGGCCTGCTCACCGCGCGCGGCCTGGACCGGGTGCTCAGGGTCGCGTGGACGGTCGCCGATCTGCGCGGTGCCGACCGTCCGGAAGCCTCCGACATCGCGTTGGCACTGGAACTGCGGACCGGGATTCCACGGGGCGCGGAGGCGAAGGCCGGGGTGTCATGACGCCCCGCGCAGACAGCGGCAGGGAGCGGGAGCCGGGAGACCTTCCTGGGCGGCGCTCGGAGCATGGCACGGTGCCGGGGCCCCCGAGCCAGCCGGGAGCGGCGGTGAGCGATCGGGAACGGGTGGCACGGGCCGCACTGACCCGCGTCATGGAACCGGGGGACGAGCGGGGCGGACGCTGGCTGCGCGAGTGCGGCGCCGTCGAACTGATGCGGCGGATCACCACCCGGGACGGGACCGCGGAGCAACTGAGCAGGATGACGCCGAAACGTCTCGACGGATACCGGTTGCGGGCCGAGAACGTCGATCCCGAACGGGACCTGGCGACGGTCGCCGCGCTCGGCGGTCGGTTCGTCTGTCCCGGCGAGCTGGAATGGCCCAGTCAGCTCGACGACCTGGGGGACGGCAGGCCGATCGGCCTCTGGGTGCGGGGGCCGCGTGATCTGCGGCTCTGGGCGCTGCGCTCGGTCGCCGTGGTCGGCGCCCGCGCCTGCACACCGTACGGCTCGCACATGGCGGCGAGTCTCGGTTCCGGGCTCGCCGAGCTGGGGTGGGTCGTCGTGTCGGGGGCGGCGTTCGGGGTGGACGGGGCCGCGCATCGTGGGGCGCTCGCGGTCGGAGGGGCGACGATGGCGGTCCTCGCCTGCGGGGTGGACGTCGCCTATCCGCGGGGACACGCCGAGCTGATCGGGCGGATGGCGGAACAGGGTCTCGTCATCGGTGAATTGCCACCATCCGATCATCCGACCCGCAGTAGATTCGTTCTTCGGAACCGGGTCATCGCCGCGTTGACGCGCGGGACGGTCGTGGTCGAGGCCCAGTACCGGAGCGGTTCTCTGGTCACCGCGCGCTGCGCGCAGCGGCTCGGCCGGTTCACCATGGGGGTGCCGGGCCCTGCCACCAGCGGTCTGTCGGCAGGGGTGCATGAGCTCCTCCGGGGGGAGGGCGTCCTGGTGACGGATGCCGCGGAAGTCGCCGAGCTGGTGGGTGACATCGGTGAGTTGGCCCCGCCCAGACACGGCCCCGTCCACCCCAGGGACCTGCTGGACGCGGTCTCCGCCAGGGTCCTCGACGCGCTGCCGTCCCGCGGCACCGCCGGCGGGCGGGACGTGGCCCGCGCCGCGGGAACCGGCGCCGACGAAGCGCTCGGCAGGCTGTACGAACTGCACTCACTGGGGTTCGTCGAACGCGATGGCGACGGATGGCGGTTGACGCCGCGACCGACATGCAATGGCGACGCGCGGCGAGGCGGTACTTGACCTGGAGCATTCGGGTGAAAAGGTGATGCCGATGACCTCGGCGGATCCTTCAGCGACGCCTCCGGGGCCGACGCGCGAGGCGGCGGTCCCGGACCCCAGTCATGTCCGACCGGCCGGGATCGCACACCGCCGATCCGCCGTCCTGCGCGGACCGCAACGCCTCAGTCACGCTACGCTCACAAGGATTCCGACTCACACACAAGTCCTCCAGCACTTCACGGCAGAACGGCTCAAGGCACCACATGCCCCAGCACACCTCCGGGTCTGACCGCGCGGCAGTACCAGCGGCTGCGCGTGGCACTGTGCGCCCCGCCGCCCCCTCCTCGCTCGACGAGTTGTGGCGTTCATACAAGTCCACGGGCGACGAGCGGCTGCGGGAGCAGTTGATCCTGCACTACTCGCCGTTGGTGAAGTACGTCGCGGGCCGGGTGAGCGTGGGCCTGCCCTCCAACGTCGAGCAGGCGGACTTCGTCTCCTCGGGGGTGTTCGGACTGATCGACGCGATCGAGAAGTTCGACATCGAGCGCGCGATCAAGTTCGAGACGTACGCGATCACCCGTATCCGGGGCGCGATGATCGACGAACTCCGTGCGCTGGACTGGATCCCGCGCTCGGTGCGCCAGAAGGCGCGGGCGGTGGAGCGCGCCTACGCCACGCTGGAGGCCCAGCTGCGGCGCACCCCTTCCGAGCCGGAGGTGGCTGCGGAGATGGGCATCGCGCTGGAGGAACTGCACGCGGTTTTCAGCCAGTTGTCGCTGGCGAACGTGGTGGCGCTGGAGGAACTGCTGCACGTCGGCGGCGAGGGCGGCGACCGGCTGAGCCTGATGGACACGCTGGAGGACACCGCCGCCGACGATCCGGTGGAGGTCGCCGAGGACCGTGAGCTCAGGCGGCTGCTCGCCCGAGCGATCAACACGCTTCCGGAACGCGAGAAGACGGTCGTCACGCTCTACTACTACGAGGGCCTCACTCTCGCCGAGATCGGCAACGTCCTCGGAGTCACCGAGAGCCGCGTGAGTCAGATCCACACCAAATCGGTGCTGCAACTGCGTGCGAAACTGGCCGACGCGGGGCGCTGAGACCGCGGGCGCCCGACGCGGGCGCGGTCCGCTTCGGCCATCGATCGGAGCCGTACGCCCCCTCGCGAACACGGGTCGCCGTAGAGTGGACGCGTGCCCAGGATTCGAGCGGCCTCGGTGGCCGAGCACCGGACCATGCAGCGCGGCGCCCTCCTGGACGCCGCCCGCTCCCTGCTGTCCGAGGGTGGTACGGAGGCGTTGACCTTCCCCGCCCTTGCCGAACGCACGGGCCTCGCCCGGTCCTCCGTCTACGAGTACTTCCGCTCCCGGGCGGCCGTCGTCGAAGAGCTCTGTGCCGTCGACTTCCCCGTCTGGGCGGCCGAGGTCGAGAGCGCGATGGAGCAGGCCACCACGCCCGAGGGCAAGATCGAGGCCTATGTGCGCCGACAGCTGGACCTCGTCGGGGACCGCCGCCATCGAGCGGTCGTCGCGATCTCGGCGAGCGAACTGGACGCGGGCGCACGCGAGAAGATCAGGGCCGCACACGGCGGGCTGATCGCCATGATCGTCGAGGCGCTCGGCGATCTCGGCCATGAACAGCCGAGGCTGGCGGCGATGCTGCTGCAGGGCTCGGTGGACGCCGCGGTCCGGCGTATCGAACTCGGCGTGGCGGAGGGGCCGGCCGTGATCGCGGACACCGCCGTGGCCATGATCCTGCGAGGCGTGCGAGGCGTGCGGGACTGACGTCGGCGCCCTGCCGCGGCGACGACGGGCAGAGCGCCGGAGACGGCGAGTCCGTTCCCGGCCCCGTCGGTGGAGGGCCGGGGCTCCGGTACGCCGAACACCGGCAGCAGCCGGGACGGCCCCCGCCGCAGCAGCGCGGGCGGCAGCAGCGAGAGCGGATCCAGATAGGTCTCACCGCGCAGCAGCCCCCAGTGCAGACAGCCCGATGTGCAGTGGAAGGGGCCCGGCTCCACGATCGCCACGACCTGCCCCGCCGTCACCCGCTCGTCCTTCGCGACCAGCGCGCGTACCGGCTCGTACGTGGTCCGCAGCGGTGGATCGCCGGTCCCGGCCACTTCGACCGCGACCACCCCGCGCCCCGCCACACGTCCTGCGAAGGAGACCCGGCCCGAGGCCGCGGCGAGCACCTGCGTGCCCGGCCCCGCGGCGAGATCGACCCCGCGGTGGCCCCGCCCATAGGTGCCGACGGGCGGCTCCCACCCCCGAACGACCGCCGGTCGCCCGGCGAGCGGCCACGACCGCGCACCGTCCGGCCGGGGCACCGGTACGGGTACGGGCGCGGGTGAGGGAGCCGGCGTCGGTGGAGGCGCTTCGGCTGCCACGACCCGCGTGCCGCACAGCACCGCGAGCAGGGCGACCACCACGAGCGCGGCCGCCGCGGCCGCACAGGAGCGCAGTCCGTGCCCGAGGCGGGGCACGGTCGGATCGGTTGTGCATCGCATGGCAGAACCGTCCCGCGCCGCACGGAATCGCGGGGATCATGAACCGGATCTGTGGACTACCGACCGGTTGTGGACAGCGCCGTCACCCGGCACCCGACCCGTCCCGTACACTTCCTATGGCGATCCGGGTCACCGGGTCGACTTCGCACGCCCCGCCACCTCCCTCTCTGCGGACGGTGGCCGCGCTCCTCGGTCCCTCGTGGCACGGCGCGTCGGGGCGTCAGGCGCGACAGCAATCCTGCGGTCGCGACAACCGAGCACCTCAAGGAGTACGGCCATGGCCGTCGTCACGATGCGGGAGCTGCTGGAAAGCGGCGTCCACTTCGGTCACCAGACCCGTCGCTGGAACCCGAAGATGAAGCGCTTCATCTTCACCGAGCGCAACGGCATCTACATCATCGACCTGCTCCAGTCGCTGTCGTACATCGACCGCGCCTACGAGTTCGTCAAGGAGACCGTCGCCCACGGCGGCTCCATCATGTTCGTCGGTACCAAGAAGCAGGCCCAGGAGGCCATCGCCGAGCAGGCGACGCGCGTCGGCATGCCGTACGTCAACCAGCGTTGGCTCGGTGGCATGCTCACCAACTTCTCCACCGTCTACAAGCGCCTTCAGCGTCTGAAGGAGCTCGAGCTCATCGACTTCGAGGACGTGGCCGCCTCCGGCCTCACCAAGAAGGAGCTCCTGGTCCTCTCCCGCGAGAAGGCCAAGCTGGAGAAGACCCTCGGTGGTATCCGCGAGATGCAGAAGGTGCCGAGCGCCGTCTGGATCGTCGACACCAAGAAGGAGCACATCGCCGTCGGTGAGGCGCGCAAGCTCCACATCCCGGTCGTCGCGATCCTCGACACCAACTGCGACCCCGACGAGGTCGACTACAAGATTCCGGGCAACGACGACGCGATCCGCTCCGTCACCCTGCTCACCCGCGTGATCGCCGACGCTGTCGCCGAGGGCCTCATCGCCCGTTCCGGTGCCGCCACCGGTGACTCGAAGCCGGGCGAGAAGGCCGCCGGTGAGCCGCTCGCCGAGTGGGAGCGCGACCTGCTCGAGGGCGACAAGAAGGCCGACGCCGAGGTGCAGTCCTCCGCCGAGACCGAGAAGGCCGCGGACGCCGAGAAGCCGGCCGAGGCCGCTGCCGAGGCCCCGGCCGCGGACGCCGAGCAGGCCTGACCTCCGTCACGGCTGATGACGGCGGGGGCCGGTGCCACAAGCACCGCCCCCGCCGTTCACCCGTAGATCTTTCAGACTTCGAGAGAGAAACACAGACTCATGGCGAACTACACCGCCGCTGACGTCAAGAAGCTCCGCGAGCTGACCGGCGCCGGCATGATGGACTGCAAGAAGGCGCTCGACGAGGCCGACGGCAACGTCGACAAGGCCGTCGAGGAGCTCCGTATCAAGGGTCAGAAGGGCGTCGCCAAGCGCGAGGGCCGTTCTGCCGAGAACGGTGCCGTCGTCTCCCTCATCTCCGAGGACAAGACCTCCGGCGTTCTGCTCGAGCTGAAGTGCGAGACGGACTTCGTCGCCAAGGGCGAGAAGTTCCAGACCGTCGCCAACACGCTCGCCGCCCACGTCGCCGCGACCTCGCCGGCCGACCTGGCCGCGCTGCTCGCCTCCGAGATCGAGGCCGGCAAGACCGTCCAGGCGTACGTCGACGAGGCCAACGCCAACCTCGGTGAGAAGATCGTTCTGGACCGCTTCGCGCAGTTCACCGGTGGTTACGTGGCTGCGTACATGCACCGCACGATGCCCGACCTCCCGCCGCAGGTCGGTGTCCTGGTCGAGCTCGACAAGGAGAACGCCGAGGTCGCCAAGGACGTCGCGCAGCACATCGCCGCCTTCGCCCCGAAGTACCTCAACCGTGACGAGGTCCCGGCCGAGACGGTCGAGAACGAGCGTCGTGTCGCCGAGGCCACCTCTCGCGAGGAGGGCAAGCCCGAGGCCGCCCTTCCGAAGATCGTCGAAGGTCGCGTCAACGGCTTCTTCAAGGAGGTCGTCGTCCTGGAGCAGGCGTTCGCCAAGGACAACAAGAAGTCCGTCCAGAAGGTTCTGGACGAGGCCGGTGTCACCCTGAAGCGCTTCTCGCGCATCAAGGTCGGCATCTGAGTCCGTCCGCGAACAACGGTGGACCCCGATAGGGTCTAGTGCAGTCGTCGGCCGCACACATGCCGTACGACCGCAGATCTGACGAGGAGGCCATTGCCGCAGGGGAACACCAGACCCACCGGCAATGGCCTTCTTCGTATGTGCACGAGGAGAATCTCCATGAACAAGGGCGCGGACGCCGCAAAAGGTGACCACAAGCGCGACGACGGCAAGGTGCCCGGACGCTTCATGCTGAAGCTGTCCGGAGAGGCGTTCGCCGGCGGCGGGGGTCTCGGTGTCGACCCCGACGTCGTGCACGCCATCGCCCGGGAAATCGCGGCAGTCGTCCGCGACGGTGCGGAAATCGCGGTCGTCATCGGCGGCGGCAACTTCTTCCGCGGTGCCGAGCTCCAGCAGCGCGGCATGGACCGGGCCCGGTCCGACTACATGGGCATGCTCGGCACGGTCATGAACTGCCTGGCTCTCCAGGACTTCCTGGAGAAGGAAGGCATCGACTCACGCGTCCAGACCGCCATCACCATGGGGCAGGTCGCGGAGCCGTACATCCCGCTGCGCGCCGTGCGCCACCTGGAGAAGGGCCGCGTCGTCATCTTCGGTGCCGGTATGGGGATGCCGTACTTCTCCACCGACACCACTGCCGCCCAGCGCGCCCTGGAGATCGACGCCCAGGGGCTGCTGATGGGCAAGAACGGGGTGGACGGGGTCTACGACTCCGACCCGAAGACCAACCCCGACGCGGTGAAGTTCGACGCGCTCGAGTACAGCGAGGTGCTCGCCCGCGATCTCAAGATCGCCGACGCCACCGCCATCACGCTCTGCCGCGACAACCAGCTGCCGATCCTCGTGTTCGAGCTGACCGCGACGGGCAATATCGCCCGTGCGGTCAAGGGTGAGAAGATCGGCACGCTCGTGAGTGACCAGGGCACCCGGACCTGAGAACCGGGGGGCCTTCCCGGGAAGCGACGGGAGGGTCCGGGGCCTGCCGGGAACACCCCGGTACAGGTCCCGAAGGATGGACAACGGCCTGCCGGTCGGACACCGTGCAGGTGAGGACGCGACGCAGGACCCGCCGGGCCCGAGCAGCCGGGCCCACTCAAGACACGCAGGAGCACGTGGTGATCGAAGAAACCCTCCTTGAGGCCGAGGAGAAGATGGAGAAGGCCGTCGTCGTCGCGAAGGAGGACTTCGCCGCGATCCGTACCGGCCGTGCGCACCCGGCGATGTTCAACAAGATCGTCGCCGACTACTACGGCGCGCTGACCCCGATCAACCAGCTCGCCTCGTTCTCGGTGCCCGAGCCGCGCATGGCCGTCGTGACGCCGTTCGACAAGAGCGCGCTGCGCAACATCGAGCAGGCCATCCGTGACTCGGACCTGGGCGTCAACCCGAGCAACGACGGCAATATCATCCGGGTCACCTTCCCGGAGCTCACCGAGGAGCGTCGTCGCGACTACATCAAGGTCGCGAAGTCGAAGGCCGAGGACTCGAAGATCTCCATCCGGGCCGTGCGCCGCAAGGCCAAGGAGACCCTCGACAAGCTGGTCAAGGACAAGGAGTCCGGCGAGGACGAGGTGCGTCGCGCGGAGAAGGAGCTCGACGACACCACCGCGAAGTACGTCGCACAGGTCGACGAGCTGCTCAAGCACAAGGAAGCCGAGCTGCTCGAAGTCTGATGAACGACTCCTCCCGGGGCGCCCCACAGGGAGCCGGTCGCTGGGGTGCGCCCGAGACGCAGGCCGCCCCGGCGGGTCCTGCATACGATGTGCATGACGCCCAGCAGACTCGGCCCATGCCCATCGTGCCGGACGTTCCCGACGCAGGTAGAGACGCTGACGACCCTGATGACCGGGGCCAGGGGGCCGCACGCCTGAGCGGTGGCCCCCTGTTCCGTGACGAGAAGCCGCAGGAGCCCATGTCCACCGCGCCACCGCCCCCGCAGAAGAAACGTGCGGGCCGTGATCTGCGAGCCGCCATAGGGGTCGGTGTGGGGCTCGGCGCCGTCATCGTCGCCTCGCTGTTCATCGTGAAGGCCGTCTTCGTCGGTGTGATCGCCGTCGCCGTCGTCGTGGGGCTCTGGGAGCTCACCTCGCGGCTGGAGGAGCGCAAGGGCATCAAGGCGCCGCTCGTTCCGCTTGCGGTCGGTGGCGCGGCGATGGTGGTGGCCGGGTACGCCCGGGGCGCCGAGGGTGCCTGGGTGGCGATGGCGCTGACCGCGCTCGCGGTGCTCGTCTGGCGGATGACCGAGCCGCCGGAGGGCTACCTCAAGGACGTCACGGCCGGGGTGTTCGCCGCGTTCTACGTGCCGTTCCTGGCGACCTTCGTCGCGATGCTCCTGACCGCGGACGACGGACCGCAGCGGGTGCTCACCTTCCTGCTGCTGACCGTGGTCAGCGACACGGGCGCGTACGCCGTCGGCTGGCGCTTCGGGAAGCACAAGCTCGCGCCGCGCATCAGCCCCGGAAAGACCCGCGAGGGGCTGTTCGGGGCCATCGCCTTCGCGATGGTCGCCGGGGCGCTGTGCATGCAGTTCCTGATCGACGGCGGTTCCTGGTGGCAGGGACTGCTGCTGGGGCTCGCGGTCGCGGTCAGCGCCACCCTCGGTGACCTGGGCGAGTCGATGATCAAGCGGGACCTCGGCATCAAGGACATGGGCACGCTGCTGCCGGGACACGGCGGCATCATGGACCGGCTGGACTCGCTGCTGCCGACCGCCCCGGTGGTCTGGCTGCTGCTGGTGCTGTTCGTGGGCTCCGGCTGATCTGCGAGATCTATGGTCCTGACCTGGGCATTCACGCGTGAGGGTCCGTCGTCCACAGGGCGGCGGGCCCTCGTCGTTGCGTCTGCGACACTGGATGGACCATGCCTAAGCCCGGAGAACTCACTTTCGTCGCGCCCCGCGGAGCCAAGAAGCCGCCGCGGCACCTCGCCGACCTCACGCCCGCCGAGCGCAAGGAAGCGGTCGCTGCGATCGGCGAGAAGCCGTTCCGCGCCCAGCAGCTCTCGCAGCACTACTTCGCGCGGTACGCGCACGACCCGGCCGAGTGGACCAACATCCCGGCCGGTTCGAGGGACAAGCTCGCCGAGGCGATGTTCCCCGACCTGATGTCCGTGGTCCGCCACATCAGCTGTGACGACGACACCACCCGTAAGACGCTGTGGAAGCTGCACGACGGGACGCTCGTCGAGTCCGTCCTGATGCGTTACCCGGAGCGGGTGACGATGTGCATCTCGTCCCAGGCGGGATGCGGGATGAACTGTCCGTTCTGCGCGACGGGACAGGCCGGTCTCGACCGCAATCTGTCGACCGCCGAGATCGTTCACCAGATCGTGGACGGCATGCGTGCCCTGCGCGACGGGGAGGTCCCCGGAGGCCCGGCACGGCTCTCCAACATCGTCTTCATGGGCATGGGCGAGCCGCTCGCCAACTACAACCGGGTGGTCGGCGCGATCCGTCGCCTGACCGACCCGGAGCCGGACGGCCTGGGGCTCTCGCAGCGCGGGATCACCGTCTCCACCGTGGGTCTGGTGCCCGCGATGCTGCGCTTCGCCGACGAGGGTTTCAAGTGCCGTCTCGCCGTATCCCTGCACGCGCCGGACGACGAACTGCGCGACACGCTCGTCCCCGTGAACACGCGGTGGAAGGTGCGCGAGGTGCTGGACGCTGCGTGGGAGTACGCGGAGAAGTCCGGCCGCCGCGTCTCCATCGAGTACGCGTTGATCCGGGACATCAACGACCAGGCGTGGCGCGGTGATCTGCTCGGCCGGCTCCTCAAGGGCAAGCGGGTGCACGTCAATCTGATCCCGTTGAACCCGACGCCCGGCTCCAAGTGGACCGCCTCGCGGCCCGAGGACGAGAAGGCCTTCGTCGAGGCGATCGCGGCCCACGGGGTGCCGGTGACGGTGCGGGACACCCGCGGCCAGGAGATCGACGGAGCCTGTGGACAGCTGGCGGCGGCCGAGCGCTGAGGCGGGGACGGTCCGTGTAACCTGGGCCTGAAATCAACTTCATATTCCGACAGGGGAGCGCCACAGCGCTGAGAGTGCGGCACCGAGGACAGGTCGTCCGCAGACCCTCTGAACCTCGCCCGGGTCATTCCGGGTAGGAAGTTCGGTCATCAACTCATGCTGTTGCGCCCTGCCCGCATTGTGCGGGCGGGGCCGCGTCTCTTCCTGGCCAAAACCCAGGAGGAATCCACAATGAGCACCACACGCAGAACCAAGCAGCTCGCGGCGACTGCCGCCGCTGCCGCGCTCGGCGTCACGGCACTGGCCGGATGCGGGAGTTCCGACAAGTCCGCCTCCGGTTCCGGCGGCACGAAGGGCTCCGGCTCGAAGACCGTGACGCTCGTCAGCCATGACTCCTTCAACGCCTCCCCGGACGTGCTGAAGGAGTTCACCAAGGAGACCGGCTACACCGTCAAGGTACTGAAGAGCGGCGACGCCGGTGTCGCGCTCAACCAGGAGATCCTGACCAAGGGTTCCCCGCGCGGCGATGTGTTCTTCGGCGTCGACAACACCCTGCTCTCCCGTGCCCTGGACAGCGGGCTCTTCACGCCGTACGAGGCGAAGGGCATCGACCGGGTGGCGGCCGACACCCAGCTGGACGGCGCCGAGCACCGGGTCACCCCGATCGACACGGGCGACATCTGCGTCAACTACGACAAGAAGTACTTCGCCGACAAGAAGCTGGCACCGCCGCGGTCCTTCGACGACCTGGCGAAGCCCGCGTACAAGAACCTCCTCGTCACCGAGAACGCCGCGACCTCCTCGCCCGGCCTCGGCTTCCTCCTCGGCACCGTCGCCACTTACGGCGACAAGGGCTACCAGGACTACTGGAAGAAGCTGAAGAGCAACGGCGTCAAGGTCGTCGACGGCTGGGAGCAGGCCTACAACGAGGAGTTCTCCGGCTCCGCGGGCGGCCGGAAGGCCAAGGCCGACCGGCCGCTGGTCGTCTCGTACGCCTCCAGCCCGCCCGTCGAGGTGCTCTACGCGAAGCCGCAGCCGGCCGAGGCGCCCACCGGCGTCGCCACCGGGACCTGCTTCCGCCAGATCGAGTTCGCCGGTCTGCTGAACGGTGCGAAGAACGAGGCGGGCGGCAAGGCCCTGCTGGACTTCCTGATCAGCAAGCGGTTCCAGGAGGACATGCCGCTCAACATGTTCGTGAACCCGGTCACCGAGGGTGCGAAACTGCCGGAGCTCTTCACGAAGTTCGGCGCGACGGTCGACAGGCCGACGACGGTCGCCCCTGATCGGATCTCCAAGAACCGTGAGCAGTGGGTCCAGTCGTGGTCCTCGCTCGTAGTGAAGTAGCGAAGACTCCCGTACGCGGATCGGACGCGGGCGGGAAGGGCGCGCCCGAGGGGGACGAGCAGCGGACGCGTGGCGAGGAGCCACGCGGCCGCTTCGGGCGCATGAACCCGTTGCGCGCGAAGGCGTGGCGCGGGAGCGCGGTGCGGCTCGGTCTGATGGCCGTGCCCGTCGCGTTCTTCGCGCTGTTCTTCGCCTACCCCGTCACCGCCATCGTCGGCCGCGGGCTGAAGGTCGACGGCGTCTGGCAGTTCGGCCGGATCGGCGAGGTGCTGACCCGGCCGGACATCCGTGACGTCCTCTGGTTCACCACCTGGCAGGCGCTGGCCTCGACCGCGCTCACCCTGCTGATCGCGCTGCCCGGCGCCTATGTCTTCGCCCGCCTCGACTTCCCCGGCAAACAACTGCTGCGGGCGGTCGTCACCGTTCCGTTCGTCCTGCCCACCGTCGTCGTCGGGACGGCCTTCCTGGCGCTGCTGGGGCGCGGCGGGTTCCTCGACCAGCTCTGGGGCGTACGGCTCGACACCACGGTCTGGGCGATTCTGCTCGCCCATGTCTTCTTCAACTACGCGGTGGTCGTACGGACCGTGGGCGGGCTGTGGTCGCAGCTCGACCCGCGGCAGGAGGAGGCCGCCCGGGTGCTGGGCGCCGGACGGTTCGCCGCCTGGCGGCGGGTCACCCTGCCCGCCCTGGCACCCGCCGTGGCCGCCGCCGCGCTGATGGTCTTCCTCTTCACCTTCACCTCCTTCGGGGTCGTGCAGATCCTCGGCGGTCCGGGGTACGCCACGCTGGAGGTGGAGATCTACCGGCAGACCGCCCAACTGCTCGCCCTGCCGACGGCCGCCGTGCTGACGCTGGTGCAGTTCGCCGCCGTCGGAGCGATCCTCGCCGTGCACGCGTGGACCGTACGGCGCAGGGAGACCGCGCTGAAGCTGGTCGACCCGGCACAGACCGCCCGCAGGCCGCGCGGCGCCGGGCAGTGGTCGCTCCTCGGCGGGGTGCTGCTGACCGTGCTGCTGCTGATACTGCTGCCGCTCGGGGTGCTGGTGGAACGCTCGCTGGACACTCCCGGGGGCCATGGCCTGGAGTTCTACCGTGCCCTGCGGTCCGTGGACGCGGGCGGTGGCACGTTCCTGGTCGCGCCGCTCGAAGCGATCTGGAACTCGATCCAGTACGCACTGGTCGCGACGGTCATCGCGCTGCTCGTCGGCGGGCTCGCCGCCGCGGCGCTGACCCGGCGCGCCGGGCGGCTCGTCCGCGGCTTCGACGCGTTGCTGATGCTGCCGCTCGGGGTCTCCGCGGTCACCGTGGGCTTCGGCTTTCTGATCACGCTGGACAAGCCGCCGCTGGACCTGCGGACTTCATGGATCCTGGTGCCGCTGGCCCAGGCGCTGGTCGGTGTGCCCTTCGTCGTACGGACGATGCTGCCGGTCCTGCGGGCGGTGGACGGCCGGCTGCGGGAGGCGGCGGCGGTGCTCGGGGCGTCCCCGCTGCGGGCCTGGCGGGAGGTCGATCTGCCCTTGGTGCGGCGGGCGTTGCTGGTCGCGGCAGGCTTCGCGTTCGCCGTGTCGCTGGGTGAGTTCGGCGCGACGGTGTTCATCGCGCGGCCCGACCGCCCGACGCTGCCGGTCGCCGTGGCCCGCCTGCTGGGGCGGGCCGGGGAGCTCAACTACGGCCAGGCGATGGCGCTGAGCACCATTTTGATGGTGGTCTGCGCCGTCTCGCTGCTGCTGCTCGAACGTATCCGTACCGACCGATCCGGGGAGTTCTAGGGATGCTGACACTGGAATCGGCCACGGTTCGCTTCGGTGAGCGGGCGGCACTCGACAGGGTGGACCTCGACGTCGCCGAGCACGAGATCGTGTGCGTGCTGGGGCCGAGCGGCAGCGGCAAGTCGACCCTGCTGCGGGTGGTCGCCGGGCTGCGTCCGCCGGACGCCGGCCGGGTGCTGCTGGACGGCGCGGACCAGGCCGGGGTGCCGGTGCACCGGCGTGGTCTCGGCCTGATGTTCCAGGACCACCAGCTGTTCCCGCACCGGGACGTCGGTGCGAATGTCGCCTTCGGGCTGCGGATGCGCGGGGTCTCGCGGCGGGACCAGGAGCTCAGGGTCGCGGAACTGCTGGGCCTGGTGGGCCTGCCCGGCGCGGAACGCCGGGCCGTCGCCGCGCTGTCCGGCGGCGAGCAGCAGCGAGTGGCCCTCGCGCGGGCCCTCGCCCCGCGACCGAAACTGCTGATGCTGGACGAGCCGCTCGGCCAGCTCGACCGCGGCCTGCGCGAGCGGCTCGTCGTCGAACTGCGGACGCTCTTCGGGCGGTTGGGCACGACGGTGCTCGCCGTCACCCATGACCAGGGCGAGGCGTTCGCCCTGGCCGACCGGGTGGTGGTGATGCGCGAAGGGCGGATCGCGCAGGTGGGCACCCCGCTGGAGGTCTGGCAGCGGCCGGCGTCCGCCTTCGTCGCCCGGTTCCTCGGTTTCGACAACGTGGTGGAGGCGACGGTGTCCGGTACGGCCGCCGACACGGTGTGGGGCAGGATCCCGGTGGCCGAGGGCTCGCCGCAGGGGGCGTGCGACCTGCTGGTGCGCCCTGCCGGGGTGCGGATCGGTGCCCCGGACGAGGGGCTGCGCTGCACGGTCGGGACGCGTACGTTCCGGGGCAACCACGTCGCCGTACGGCTGACGCCGCCGGGCGGTCCGGTCCTGGAGGCGGAGTGCGCGCTGCGGGACGCGCCGGAGGAGGGCGCGAGCGTGGGGGTCGGCTTCGACGCGGCGGAGACCGTCGTCCTGCCCGCCGTTCTCTGACCGGTCGTGCGGCCGTCGCGGGCCGCACCGCGTTCACTGGACCGGCCGAGGCGCATCCGGCGCTCCGGCCCGCCCTTTCCCGGCGCCCGGAACCGCCGGAGCGCGCCGGGGGACGGCGCGCGCCGGGTCGGCGCAGTGGTCTGCGTGCAAGCTGGGGGAGGAGACGCGCAAGGTCCGGAAGGACTCCGGGAAGGACGGGAACAATGACCGAGTCAGCACGCGAGGGCATCGACATCACCCGCGTCCTCGACGCCCCGCGGGAACTGGTCTTCGAGGCCTGGACGACCCCCGAGCACTTCGCCGCCTGGTACGGCGGGGACGCCGAGGTCCCGCTCGACCGGGTGTTGATGGACGTCCGGCCGGGCGGTGCCTGGAGCCTGGTCATCGTGGTGCCGGGTACCGAGATGCCCTTCCACGGGGTCTACCGAGAGGTGGTCGCCCCCGAGCGGCTGGTCTTCACGCTGAAGGACGCCACCGCGCCCGCCGACGTCGAGGGCGAGACCGTCACCGTCACTTTCACCGACCGCGGCGACAAGTCCACCGAAATGGTCTTCACGCAGCGCGGCGGCAACCTCACGGCCGAGCAGTACGCGGCGGCCGAGGACGGCTGGCACGCCTTCTTCGACGCGCTCGTGAACCGGTTGGCCTCGCTCTGAACCGGCCCCGGCCGCCGGTGCGCCGGGCGGGCGGTCACGGGGCCGGGCGGCCGTCGTCCCGTCCGTGACCGGCGGGGTGGACGAAGGCCCGGTGGCCCGGAACCGGCTGGACGACGGCGGTTCGAGGTCACGACTTCGCCGAACGTGGCGAGCGACTCGGTCCCGGGGCAGGGCAGTGCCGATGTCCACGTCTCCCGGCCGATGTTCCGGGAGACGTGGACTCAGGCCGTCAGCGGCAGCGCCGCCAGCTCGGCGATCAGCCAGGTCAGCGGGGCGAAGACGACCAGCAGGGCGGCGGCGCGCAGCGCCGTCGCGAACCGCAGGGCCGAGACCGGGGCGCCGAGCCGCAGCACCGCGCGCGTCGTCCGGGTGCGGTCCTGCCTCGCCTCCAGCGCCGAGGTCAGCAGCGTCGCCGTCGTACAGCCGAGGACGAGCACCGCGCCGAGCGCCGTGAGCGGACCGAAGGGGCGCGGCCCCGTTCCGTACAGCGCGTAGGCGGCGATCACGGCGGAGAGCACCGCACAGACCACCCCGAGCGGCCCGCCGATCCGGCGCGCCTCGTCCATCAGCACCCGTCCCGCCAGCAGGCGCACGGCACCGGGGTGCACCGCCTGCAGCAACCGCCCGCAGTGATACGCCAGGCCGGGGCCGGCCATGGCCAGGCCGATCGCCGTCAGCGTCCACCCCGCCAGGACTCCGGCCGGGGTGGCGTCCAGCCTGCCGGGGAGCGGGAGCAGGCTCCGGCCCTCGCCGCCGCTCATGTACGCCTCGACGGCGAGGCCGACCGCGGTCAGCGCCACCCCCCAGGGCAGTCCGGTCGGGGGCGCGGCCGGAGCGGGCGGTTCGGCCTCCGGCGGGGTCTCCGCAAAGGCGTCGTCGTCCCCGGCCGCCGTCGCGAACGGCCGGCCGCGCAGCGCCAGCCCGCTCGCCGTCGCCGCGGCCACCGGGACCAGGGCCAGCAGCACGAGCACGGCCGCGAGTGGCAGCGGGGCGTCCGCGTCGAGCATCCCGGCCGCCGCGCCGTCGAACGGCAGCCCGGACAGATCACCGCGCAGATGCAGGAAGAGCAGCAGCGCCACCATGGACCCGAGAGTGCAGGAGACGGCGGTGGAGACCGCGGCGAGCACGGTGAGCCTCACCGGTCCGAGGCCCACGGCGGACAGTCCGGTGCGCGGCCGGGTACTCGGGTCCGTACGGGCCACCGCGACCGCGAACTGCACGGTGGCGGCCAGCGGGACGAAGCACCACAGCAGTCGCAGCACGGCCCCGGTGGAGTGCGCGGGGTGCCCCGACGCGTAGCCCAGGGCGCACAGCAGCAGGAAGCCGACTCCGGCGGAGGCGGCCGCGACCAGCAGCCGCCGCATCAGGACCAGTGGGTGGGAGCCCCGGGCTAGACGGAGAGCGAGCACGCCGAGCGGCCCTCCGCATCGGATACGGCGGGCAGGGCGACGGTGGCGACGCGGCGGCCGTCCAGCAGCGGGACGGTGCGGTCGGCGAGGGTGGCGACCTCCGCGTCGTGGGTGGCCAGCACGATGGTGATGCCGTGCGAACGGGCCGCGCTGGTGAGGGTGCGCAGCACATGGGCCCGGTCGGTGCGGTGCAGGGTCGCGGTCGGCTCGTCGGCGAAGATCACCGCAGGTGAGGCGGCCAGTGCGCGGGCCACGGCGATCCGCTGGCGCTGTCCCTGGGGCAGGGTGTGCGGTCGCTGTTTGGCGCACCCGCCGATGTCCAGCCGTTCCAGCCACTCCAGGCCCGTCCGCTTCGCCTCCCGGTGCGAGGCGCCGCGCAGCAGCAGCGGAAGAGCGACGTTCTCCCAGGTGTTCAGCTCCGGCACCAGCTGGGGCTCGGGGGCGATCCAGCCGAACCTGTCGCGGCGCAGCCGCTCGCGCAGCCGGGGGCCCATGGTGTGGACGGGGACGCTGTTGAACCACACCTCGCCCTGCTGGGGCACCAGTTGACCCGAGAGGCAGTGCAGCAGGGTCGTCTTGCCGCTGCCCCGGGGGCCGGTCACGGCGAGGATCTCGCCGTCCCGGACACCCACGGAGACTCCGCCGAGCGCGGGTGAGCCGTTGTGGGAGTGCTGCAGGGAACGTGCCCAGATCACGTCGTTGTCCGGCGGGGCCACCATGGCGTACACCTCGGTTCAGATCGTAATTCCCGTCCCCCGTACGGGGGAACGAAGAGGGGGCCGATCGGTCACTCGGCACCGTAGGGATTCGAACCGCGGTGTGGGCACAGCACACGGCCCGGATGCGCCCCTTCCCACTCGAATGGGCTCATCCGGGCCGTGTGGACCGTATGGAACGACCGGCGGAGGCCGGTCATGTGGTGGTCAAGCGAGGGTCAAGCCCCGGGGGCCGTCCGGCCGGTCGCGGCCGGACGGCCCCCGTTCCGCCGACAGGCGGCCGGGCCGTCGACCGGATGCCCGATCCGTGGTCGGACAGCCGGTCGAGGCGTCGGTCAGAGCTTGGTCCACGCCTCGGTGAGGACGGTCCGCAGAATGCCCTCGATCTCGTCGAACGTCGACTGGTCCGAGACCAGCGGCGGCGCGAGCTGGACGACCGGGTCGCCGCGGTCGTCGGCCCGGCAGTACAGGCCGTTGTCGTAGAGCGCCTTGGAGAGGAAGCCGTACAGGACGCGCTCGGTCTCCTCGTCGGTGAAGGTCTCCTTGGTGACCTTGTCCTTCACCAGCTCGATGCCGTAGAAGAAGCCGTTGCCGCGGACGTCGCCGACGATGGGCAGGTCGAGCAGCTTCTGCAGCGTCGTGAAGAAGGCGTTCTCGTTGTCCAGGACGTGCTGGTTGAGGCCCTCGCGCTCGAAGATGTCGAGGTTGGCGAGGCCCACCGCCGCGGAGACCGGGTGGCCACCGAAGGTGTAGCCGTGCAGGAAGGTGTTGCCACCCTCGTAGAACGGCGCGGCGATGCGGTCCGAGACGATGCAGGCACCGATCGGGGAGTAGCCCGAGGTCATGCCCTTGGCGCAGGTGATCATGTCCGGCACGTAGCCGAACTTGTCGCAGGCGAACATCGTGCCCAGACGGCCGAAGGCACAGATGACCTCGTCGGAGACGAGCAGCACGTCGTACTTGTCGCAGATCTCGCGCACGCGCTGGAAGTATCCGGGCGGCGGCGGGAAGCAGCCACCGGCGTTCTGCACCGGCTCCAGGAAGACCGCGGCCACGGTGTCCGGGCCCTCGAAGAGGATCTGCTGCTCGATCTGGTCGGCGGCCCAGCGGCCGAAGGCCTCCGGGTCGTCGCCGTGTATCGGGGCGCGGTAGATGTTGGTGTTCGGCACCTTGTGCGCGCCGGGGACCAGCGGCTCGAAGGGGGCCTTCAGGGCCGGCAGGCCGGTGATCGACAGGGCGCCCTGCGGGGTGCCGTGGTAGGCGACCGCACGCGAGATGACCTTGTACTTGGTCGGCTTGCCCTGGAGCTTGAAGTACTGCTTGGCCAGCTTCCAGGCGGTCTCGACGGCCTCGCCGCCACCGGTGGTGAAGAAGACCTTGTTGAGGTCGCCCGGCGCGTAGTCGGCGAGGCGCTCGGCCAGCTCCACGGCCTTCGGGTGGGCGTAGGACCAGACCGGGAAGAAGCCCAGCTCCTGGCCCTGCTTGTACGCCGCCTCGGCGAGCTCGTGACGGCCGTGACCGGCGTTGACCACGAACAGGCCCGACAGGCCGTCGAGGTAGCGCTTGCCTGCGTCGTCGTAGATGTAGGTGCCCTCGCCACGCACGATGGTGGGAACGGGCGCGGTCTCGTAGTCCGACATGCGGGTGAAATGCATCCACAGGTGGTCGTACGCGGTTCGGCTGAGGTCCTTGCTCACGGCTATCGGGTTCCCCACATATAGGTCTGCTTCTTGAGCTTCAGGTACACAAAGCTCTCGGTGGAGCGCACACCGGGGATGGCCCGGATGCGTTTGTTGATCGTTTCCAGCAGGTGGTCGTCGTCCTCGCAGACGATCTCCACCATCAGGTCGAAGGAGCCCGCGGTCATCACCACGTACTCGCATTCGGCCATGGCCGACAGCGCCTCGGCGACGGGATCGAGGTCGCCGTCGACATTGATGCCCACCATCGCCTGCCGCCGGAATCCCACGGTGAGCGGGTCCGTGACGGCGACGATCTGCATCACGCCCTGGTCGAGCAGCTTCTGGACGCGCTGCCGCACGGCCGCCTCGGAGAGGCCGACGGCCTTGCCGATCGCGGCGTACGGACGACGCCCGTCCTCCTGGAGCTGCTCGATGATTGCGAGGGACACGGCATCGACCGCTGGGGACGATCCGTTCCCTGTCCTGGAGTCTGCGCTGCGACTGGCCACGCATCCACTCTGCACCGGGACTCGTCTGTCTGGCAACCCCAGATCGATGAAATTCGTTGTCTGAGGGTCTCGATATCACTGAATCCGAAGTTCGCGGCGGGTAGGCATGTCGAAAGCGACACCCGAGCGACTACGCTGGTCATCTCATCCACTGGACGTGTCGACAGGAGGGGTGGTTGTGACCACCGAGGTGCGCCGTCTGCGCAACTACATCAACGGAGAATTCCGGGACGCCGCTGACGGGCGGACCATCGACGTGGTCAACCCGGTGACGGAAGAGGTCTACGCGACCTCGCCGCTCTCCGGCCAGGCCGATGTCGATGCCGCGATGGACGCCGCCGCGGCCGCCTTCCCCGCCTGGCGGGACGCCACGCCCGCCGAGCGCCAGAAGGCCCTGCTGAAGATCGCGGACGCCTTCGAGGAGCGCGCCGAGGACCTCATCGCCGCCGAGTCGGAGAACACGGGCAAGCCGATCGAGCTGACCCGCACCGAAGAGATCCCGCCGATGGTGGACCAGATCCGCTTCTTCGCGGGCGCCGCGCGCATGCTCGAAGGCCGCTCGGCCGGTGAGTACATGGAGGGTCTCACCTCCATCATCCGCCGCGAGCCGGTCGGCGTCTGCGCGCAGGTCGCGCCGTGGAACTACCCGATGATGATGGCCGTCTGGAAGTTCGCCCCGGCGCTCGCCGCGGGCAACACCGTCGTCATCAAGCCGTCCGACACCACCCCGGCGTCGACCGTGCTGATCGCCGAGATCATCGGGCAGATCCTCCCCAAGGGCGTCTTCAACGTCATCTGCGGCGACCGCGACACCGGCCGTGCGATGGTCGAGCACGCGACCCCGGCGATGGCCTCCATCACCGGTTCGGTACGGGCCGGCATGCAGGTCGCCGAGTCCGCCGCCAAGGACGTCAAGCGGGTCCACCTGGAGCTCGGCGGCAAGGCCCCGGTCGTCGTGTTCGAGGACACCGACATCGCCAAGGCCGTCGAGGGCATCTCCGTCGCGGGCTACTTCAACGCGGGCCAGGACTGCACGGCCGCGACCCGGGTCCTGGTCCACGAGTCCATCCACGACGAGTTCGTCACCGCCCTCGCCAAGGCCGCCGCCGACACGAAGACGGGGCAGCCGGACGACGAGGACGTGCTGTACGGCCCCCTCAACAACGCCAACCAGCTGAAGCAGGTCAGCGGCTTCATCGAGCGGCTCCCCGCCCACGCCAAGGTCGAGGCGGGTGGCCACCGGGTCGGCGAGAAGGGCTACTTCTACGCCCCGACCGTCGTCTCCGGCCTCAAGCAGGACGACGAGATCATCCAGAACGAGGTCTTCGGCCCGGTCATCACCGTCCAGAAGTTCACGGACGAGGCCCAGGCCCTGGAGTACGCCAACGGCGTCGAGTACGCCCTGGCCTCCTCGGTGTGGACCAAGGACCACGCACGGGCGATGCGGATGTCCAAGAACCTCGACTTCGGCTGCGTGTGGATCAACACCCACATCCCGCTCGTCGCCGAGATGCCGCACGGCGGATTCAAGAAGTCCGGCTACGGCAAGGACCTCTCCGCGTACGGCTTCGAGGACTACACCCGCGTCAAGCACGTCATGACCTCGATCGAGGACTGACCCTCGGTCAGCTGTCGCGCACGGCCCCGGGCTCGTTCCCGGGGCCGTTCCCGTGTCCCGGAACCCGCGGCGGAATCGACAGGGTGTGCGGACGGAGCGGCTGCCGCTGGACGGTTGGTCCATTGCCCGCGACGTCGCCCGACCGGCATCCTGCGCAGGTGCGAGCAACCCCGAAGAACCCCATGTCCCGCCGGTCCCTGCTGCGCGCCTTCGGGGCCACGGCAGCCGGTGTCACGATGGCCGGCTGCGGAGTGCCCGCCGCCTACGTGGCGCCCGGTGACCGCGCCGGACGCGACACCTCCGCGAGCGACCACTCCCTGCACTTCGCGAACTGGCCCCTGTACATCGACACCGATGACAAGAACGCTTCGAAGCGGCCCACCCTCGACGCGTTCGGCAAGCGCACCGGGATCTCCGTCACCTATACCGAGGAGATCAACGACAACGACGAGTTCTTCGGGAAGATCAGCCCGGCGCTGATGAACCACCAGGAGACCGGCCGGGACCTGATCGTCATCAGCGACTGGATGGCCGCCCGGTTCGTACGGCTCGGCTGGGTGCAGGAGATGGACCGGGCCAAGCAGCCCAACGTCGCCAAGTACCTGGATCCGCAGCTGCGTTCGCCCGCCTTCGACAAGGGCCGGACGCACAGCGTGCCCTGGCAGTCCGGGATCACCGGCATCGCGTACAACCGCAAGAAGCTCGGCCGCGAGATCAAGCACCTGAGCGACCTGTGGGCGAACGACCTGCGCGGCAAGGTGACGCTGCTGTCCGGGCTCGACGAGTCCTTCGCCCTCCTGATGCAGGGCAACGGCGTCGACATCACCCGCTGGAAGCGGGACGACTTCTACCAGGTGTGCGACCAGGTGGAGAAGCTGGTGAGGACGAAGCACATCCGCCGCTTCACCGGCAACGACTACATCAAGGACCTGTCGACCGGTGATGTGCTCGCCTGCCAGGCCTACTCCGGCGACGTCATCCAGCTCCAGGCCGACAATCCGGAGATCGAGTTCGTGGTGCCCGAGGAGGGCGCGGAGCTCTGGGCGGAATCGCTCATGATTCCCAACCTCGCCCGCCACAAGCGCAATGCCGAGAAGCTCGTCGACTACTACTACGAGCCGGAGGTGGCGGCGGAGCTGGCGACCTGGGTCAACTACGTCTGCCCCGTCCCGGCCGCCCGCGAGGTGCTGGCCTCCTCCAAGGACGAGGAGACCGCCGCGCTCGCCGAGGACCCGTTGATCTTCCCCGACGACGCGATGCGGCGACGGCTGGCGATCGCCCGCGACATCACGTCCGACGAGCGCACCGAGTTCGCCAAGAAATGGAACGCCGTCGTCGGACTGTGAGCCGACCGGGGCGGCGAGAACCGCCGGTGGACACGGGCGTACGCTGCGGACATGAGCGAGCGAAGAGCCCTGCTGAGGCGCATACGCGTGTGGTTGGCCGTCTTTGTCGTGTGTCTGGCGCTGAGCGGGCTGACCGCCTTCCCGCTCGTCCATGAACTCCACTGGGCCGAGGACCTGTTGAGGTCCTCGGCCTCTCCGGTTCCCGAGCACTTCCCGGCGCTGATGGAGTGGATCACCCGGGTCCGCACCGGTCTCGACGAGGCCGACGCGAAGTATCCCTTCGTGCTGTACGGCACCGACTGGCTGGCCTTCGCGCACCTCGTCATCGCAGTCGCCTTCTACGGCCCCTACCGCGACCCGGTCCGCAACATCTGGGTCATCGAGTTCGGCATGATCGCCTGCGCGGGGATCATCCCGCTCGCCCTGATCTGCGGGCCGATCCGCGGCATCCCCTTCTGGTGGTCCGTCATCGACATGTCGTTCGGGGTCTTCGGAGTGATCCCGCTGCTCCTCGTGCGACGCATGATCAAGCGGCTGGAGGCACTGCCGCGGACGCCGGACTTGGTCGTCGGACCCGCGGCCGCGGCAGGGGTCTGATTCACCCGGCCGACGGGGCGCCGAAGGCGGCCGCCACGATGTTCATCGCTGTGGCGTTCGTGCCCTCGCCCTTCGCGTCCGTCGCCCCCCGCACCGACACATCGCGTGGTGCGCGGCCCGCCGCCGGGCCACCGGCGGCAGCACGGTCGGCGTGGTCAGACCGTACGCCGCCCACGTCGCCTCCGGCAGCTCCGGGGCGCGAGGGACGACGAACGGCATGGCCACCGCGGCCAGCACCGGCAGCGCGACGGTGAGGTCGACGGCCCGGGGACCGACGCTGCGCGGCCCCCGGGCGCGGTCCCACATCCCCCGTATGCCCACTACGGCTTCCGCGCCACCGCGCCGAACTGGGCGACCTCCGCCGCGCCGGGCTCCGCGCGCCAGCGCGCGCAGGACACGATGCCCGGCTCCACGAGTTCGAGCCCGGTCAGGAACGAGGCGAACTCGGACCGGCTGCGCGCGGTGATCGCAGGGGTGGCGTTCTCGTTCCAGAAACGCATCGCCGCCTCGTTGCCCTCGCCGCCCAGTTCCAGCGTGGGATGGGTCAGCACCAGATGGCTGCCGGACGGCATCGCGTCCATCAGCTTCCGCACGATGTCCCGTGCCTCGCCGGTGTCGAGGACGAAATTGAGGATGCCGAGCAGCATGACCGCGACCGGCTTCCTCAGGTCCAGCGTCGGCTCGACGGCCCGCAGGATCTCCTCCGGGCGGCGGGCGTCCGCGTCGATGTACTCGGTCGCGCCCTCGGGCGAGCTGGTGAGCAGCGCGCGGGCGTGCGCCAGCACGATCGGGTCGTTGTCGACGTACACGACGCGGGAGTCGGGCGCGGTGTGCTGGGCGACCTCGTGCGTGTTGTCGGCGGTCGGCAGGCCGGTGCCGATGTCCAGGAACTGGCCGATCCCGGCCTCCCCGGCCAGATACCGGACGGCCCGCCCCAGGAACGCCCGGTCGGCGCGCGCCACTTCGCCGATGCTCGGATACATGCCGGTGACCTGGTCGCCGACCGCGCGGTCCACGGGGTAGTTGTCCTTGCCGCCGAGCCAGTGGTTCCAGACCCGCGCGTTGTGGGCGATGTCGGAACGGATCCGGTCGGGGACGGGGGCGGTGCTCTCTTCGGTCACGTCTCTGCTCCTCTGGCTCCGGGCGCCTGACATCACGCAGGATGCGGCGTGGTCCATGATGCCGGACCGATCAAGAGGGGCCGGTGGCACCGGAGTTGCCGAGGAGCGCGCGCAGGGCGTCGACCCGGTTGGTGGTGATCGAGTCGACGCCCTGGCGGACGAGGCGGCGCATGGTGCGCCTGGTGTCGACGGTCCAGGCCGAGACCAGCAGCCCGTCCGTGTGGAGACGGTCCGTCAGCTCCCGGTCCACCAGGCCGAACCGGTAGTTCAGCCACCGGGGCCTCACCGCGTCGAGCAGCACGGCGCGCGGCGGCGCGAGCGTCGTCCAGGTCAGCGCGATCTCGGCGGAGGGATCGGCGGCGCGCACCCGCAGCATGGCATCGGCGCCCGCGCAGTAGTACGCGCGCTCGCCGGCCCCGCAGTCGCGCACCACACCGACGGCCCTGCGCACGGAGTCGTCGGTGGAGTCGGGCAGATCGACCATGACGCGGTGCGTTCCGGCGGCGAGCAACGCCTCGCGCAGTGTGGGCACACCGCCCCCGGTCAGCTCGTCGAGCTCCTTGTGGGTCAGCCCGTCGAGCCGCAGGTCGTGGCCCCACAGCCGCTTCAGCGTGGCGTCGTGCAACAGCACCGGCACGCCGTCGCGGGTGACCCGGACATCGACCTCGACCGCGTCCGCCCCCCGTTCGAGGGCGGAGCGGATCGAGGGGAGCGTGTTCTCGCGGACACGGTAGGGATCCCCGCGGTGGGCTACGGCGGTGACAGTGGTGGCCATGGGGCCATTGTCGCCACCGGGGTCAGCGGCCCGCGCGTTCCAGCCAGTTCGCCGTGTACGTGTCGATCTCGGCTGCCAGCGCCCGCTTGCCGGCCGCGTCGAGGTACGACGCCTCGACCGCGTTCTTCGCCAGCGCCGCGAGACCCCGCTCGTCCAGACCGAGGAGGCGGGCGGCCACGCCGTACTCGTTGTTGAGGTCCGTGCCGAACATCGGCGGGTCGTCGCTGTTGATGGTGACCAGGACCCCGGCTTGCACCATCTCCTTGACGGGGTGCCGCTCGATGTCGGTCACCGCGCGGGTCGCGATGTTCGAGGTCGGGCAGACCTCCAGCGGGATGCGGTGCTCGGCGAGGTGGGCCAACAGCCTCGGGTCCTGGACGGAGTTGGTGCCGTGGCCGATGCGCTCGGCGCGCAGATGGGTCAGGGCGTCCCAGACGGTCTGCGGCCCGGTCGTCTCCCCGGCGTGCGGCACGGAGTGCAGGCCCTCGGCGATGGCCCGGTCGAAGTAGGGCTTGAACTGCGGGCGCTCCACGCCGACCTCCGGACCGCCGAGCCCGAACGAGACGAGCCCCTCGGGCCGCAGGTCCACGGCGAGCCGGGTGGTCTCCTCGGCCGCTTCGAGCCCGGCCTCGCCGGGAATGTCGAAGCACCAGCGCAGGACGACCCCGAGCTCGGCCTCGGCGGCCTTGCGGGCGTCCTCTATCGCCTCCATGAACCCCTGCTCCGGGATGCCGCGCCGGGTCGAGCTGAACGGGGTGACGGTCAGCTCCGCGTAACGGATGTTCTGCCGGGCCATGTCACGGGCGACCTCGAAGGTCAGCAGCCGGACGTCCTCCGGGGTGCGGATCAGGTCCACGACGGAGAGGTACACGTCGATGAAGTGACCGAAGTCGGTGAAGGTGAAGTAGTCGGCCAGCGCCTCGGGGTCGGTGGGCACCTTGGAGTCGGGGTGGTGCGCGGCCAGCTCGGCGACGATGCGCGGCGAGGCCGAGCCGACATGGTGGACGTGCAGTTCGGCCTTGGGCAGCCCCGCGATGAACGGGTGCAGATCGGGCATCGGATTCTCCGGAGGCGTGGGCGGTGCGGGTGCCGGCACGGTCGGCCGGGCAGCGGACGGGGATCATCGTAGGCCGGGTCCGGCGGCGGGGGGACGGGCCGTAGCATGACGGGACCACGATGGGGGAGGCCCATGTCAGACAACACAGAGCAGCCCGCGGGCGGGGCCGCGTCGCGCGATCCATGGGCTCTGCCGGACAGCAGGGTGCCACTGGAGAAGCCGGCCGGCGATCCCCGGCCGCCCGCTGTGCACGATCAGCAGACGGTGACGTCGATGCCGGGCGTCGGGGACGGCCCCGCGCCGGCCGTGGCACCGGGATTCGGCGCACCGGAGCAGACCGGGCCGGTGCCCGGACCGGGCCCCGCGTTCGGCCCCGGAGAAGTGCCGCCACCGCCCGTCGCACCGAACGGACCGGGCCAGCCGGTCCCGCCGGCCGCGGGGCAGTACGGCTACCCGGCCGCACCGGCCGCGCAGTACGGCGGCTACCCGGGATACCCCGGCTACGGCCAGACGTCATGGGGCGGGCCGGCGCCCGCGAACGGTCTCGGCATCGCAGCGATGGTGCTCGGCATCATCGCCGTCGCCGGGTTCTGCATGTGGGGCCTGGGGCTCGTTCTCGGTGTCCTCGCGCTGATCTTCGGCATCATCGGCCGAGGCCGGGTCAGGCGGAACGAGGCGACCAACGGCGGCATGGCGCTCGCCGGAATCATCCTCGGATCGATCGGCATCGTCATCAGCGGAGCGTTCCTCGCATTCATGATCTGGGGCATAGCGAGCGGCAACTTCGAGGAGGGCGGCACGACCGGCGACCAGACCGGCTACGAGGAGCCCTTCGCGTCGTAGCCCGTCGGTGTTCCTGCACCGAACCCTGCACTGACGACAGCAGTTCCCACCCGAGGGCCGGGTGGTCCGGACTCCGGACCACCCGGCCCTCGGGCATCCGGCCGTCTCATGCGGCGCGCAGGTGTGCCCGCGCGTCCATCAACGCGAAGCCCAGCAGATTCAGCCCCCGCCAGGTCGCCGGATTCTCCGCACGCGGGTCGTCCGCCGCCAGCCCTATGCCCCAGATCCGGTCCATGGGGCTCGCCTCGACCAGGACCCGGTCCCCGGTGTTCAGCAGGAACTCCCGCAGCTGAGGGTGGTGGCCGAACTTGTGGACACTGCCGGCCACCACCAGGGCGTACCGCTCGCGCACCCACACCGCCTCGTCGAAACCCCGGACCAGCCGCCCCACCTTCTTCGCCTGGGCCGGACTCTTCGCCGACACCGCCCGCTCCTGTGACTCCGTGTCGCCGAAGAGCCGTGCCTTGGCCGCCATCATCCAGTGCTCGGCCGACGCGTACGTCACGCCGTCGACCGTGAAGGGCGCCGGCCACCACTGACTGAGGCAGCTCGCACCGATGCGGCCGTCGGGCAGCGGGCGGTGCCCCCAGAAGCGCAGGTACTTCACCTTCTCGCCGCGCCCGGTCCGTGCCAGGAGATCCTTCATGTGTTCCATGACACGCGAGTCTGGCATCCGCCACGGACACTCCGTACGGGGAATTCCGCGCCGACGCGACACATGGTCGAAGGATTCCGTCGCGTAACCAAAAGGCAACAACGGAATCACTTGTTGGGGTCGATCCCCTCTGTCAGGATCGGCACTCAAATCGAGCAGAGACTACGCCGCCCCGCACTCCGGGGAACGCGGCGGAGGAGAACGTCATGGGCAACGGCATCCAGGTGCGGGACCGCTTCGCGGACGGCGCACAGTACATCGGCGGAAGGCTGCGGTCCGGTACATCGGGACGTCACCACGACGTGGTGGACCCGGCCACGGGCGAGACCGTCTACACCTACGAGCTGGCGGGCACCGCCGACGTCGACGCGGCCGTGGCCGCCGCACGGGAGGCGTTCCCCGGCTGGTCGGGCGCGACTCCCGCCGAGCGGGCCGAGGCGATGCACCGCTTCGCCGCCATCCTCGCCGAGCAGGCCGACGACTTCGCGTACGTCGAGTCCCTCCAGTGCGGCAAGCCGATCAAGCTCTCCACCGAGTTCGACGTGCCCGGCACCGTCGACAACACCTCCTTCTTCGCGGGTGCCGCCCGTCATCTGGAGGGCAAGTCGGCCGCCGAGTACGACGGCGACCACACCTCGTACGTACGCCGTGAGGCGATCGGCGTCATCGGCTCCATCGCGCCCTGGAACTACCCGCTCCAGATGGCCGCCTGGAAGGTCCTCCCGGCCGTCGCCGCGGGCAACACGATCGTGCTGAAGCCCGCCGAGATCACCCCGCTCACCTCGCTGATGTTCGCCCAGGCGGCCACCGAGGCAGGCATTCCGGACGGTGTGATCAACATCGTCACCGGTGCGGGCAAGGACGCCGGCGAGCACCTCGTCGGCCACCCGGACGTCGTCATGACCTCGTTCACCGGCTCCACCGCCGTCGGCAAGCGCGTCGCGGAGATCGCCACCTCCACCGTCAAGCGTCTCCACCTCGAACTCGGCGGCAAGGCCCCCTTCGTGGTCTTCGACGACGCCGACCTCGAAGCCGCCGTCCACGGCGCGGTCGCCGGAGCGCTCATCAACACCGGCCAGGACTGCACCGCCGCCACCCGCGCCTACGTCCAGCGCCCGCTGTACGACGCCTTCGTGCAGGGCGTCGCCGAGCTGATGGAGACCGTCCGGCTCGGCGACCCCTTCGACCCGTCGACCGACCTCGGCCCGCTGATCAGCCACGCCCAGCGGGACCGGGTCGCCGGATTCGTCGAGCGAGCCCGCGCCTACGCCACCGTCGTGACCGGCGGCGAGGCCCCAGGCGGCGAACTGGCGAACGGTGCCTACTACCGGCCGACCCTGGTCGCCGGAGCCGCCCAGGACAGTGAGATCGTCCAGTCGGAGATCTTCGGCCCGGTCCTGGTCGTGCTGCCCTTCGACACCGACGACGAGGGCATCCGCCTCGCCAACGACACCCCGTACGGACTCGCCGCCTCCGCCTGGAGCCGCGATCTGTACCGGGCGAACCGCGCCACGCGGGAGATCAAGGCCGGCTGCGTCTGGGTCAACGACCACATTCCGATCATCAGCGAGATGCCGCACGGCGGATACAAGGCCAGCGGCTTCGGCAAGGACATGTCGTCGTACTCCTTCGAGGAGTACACGCAGATCAAGCACGTCATGTACGACAACACCGCGGTCGCCCGCAAGGACTGGCACCGCACGATCTTCGGGGACCGATAACCCGGCCGACCCCCGGCCACACCCACCCGAAAGGGCAACGCGCATGGAGCAGTACGAGCCCGAGCGCCTCTCCGCGGCCCAGCTGGCCGCGATGCGGCGCAGCCTGACCAGTGGCCGGGGCGCCTTGACCCGCCGATCGCTGCTTCGCGCCTCCGGCCTGGGGGCGCTCGCGATCGGCGGGCTGGGCACGCTGAGCGCCTGCGGCATCCCGCCCGCCAAGCGGGAGGAGGATGCCGCGGCGGCCTCGGACGACCACTCGGCCCGGGAGAAGCAGATCAACTTCTCCAACTGGACCGAGTACATGGACGTCACCGACGACGGCAAGCACCGGCCCACCCTGGAGGCGTTCACCGAGCGCACCGGGATCCAGGTCAAGTACACCGAGGACATCAACGACAACGTCGAGTTCTTCGGCAAGATCAAGCCGCAGCTCGCGGCCGGCCAGGACACCGGCCGCGACCTCATCTGCGTCACCGACTGGCTGGCCGCCCGCATCGTCCGCCTCGGCTGGGCGCAGAAGCTCGACCCCTCGAACCTGCCGCACGCCTACGCCAATCTCTCGGGCCAGTTCCGCTCCCCGGACTGGGACCCCGGCCGCGCCCACTCGTACCCCTGGGCGGGCATCCCCACCGTCATCGCCTACAACTCCAAGGCGACCGGAGGCCGCAAGGTCGATTCCGTCAGCCAGCTGCTCGACGACCCGAAGCTCAAGGGGCGGGTCAGCTTCCTCTCGGAGATGCGCGACTCCATCGGGATGACCCTGCTCGACATGGGCAAGGACCCCGGCTCCTTCACCGACGCCGACTACGACGCCGCGATCGGCCGGCTCCAGAAGGGCGTCGACAAGAACCAGATCCGGCGCTTCACCGGCAACGACTACACGGCCGACCTCGACAAGGGCGACATCGCCGCCTGTGTCGCCTGGGCGGGCGACATCATCCAGCTCCAGGCCGGCAACCCGGACATCAAGTACGCCATCCCGGCCGCCGGTTACGTCATATCCAGCGACAACCTGCTCGTCCCGGTGAAGGCCCGGCACAAGACCAACGCCGAGAAGCTCATCGACTACTACTACGAACCGCCGGTCGCCGCCAAGCTCGCCGCGTACATCAACTTCGTCTGTCCGGTCGACGGGGTCCGCGACGAACTGGCACGGATCGACCGTGCGATGGCCGACAACGTCCTGATCCTTCCGGACAAGCAGATGGCGGCCAAGTCGCGAGCCTTCCGGTCCCTGACCGCCGAGGAGGAGACGGCGTACGAAGAGAAGTTCGCCAAGCTCATCGGCGCCTGACCACCTCGCCCTTCCTCCACGACCTCCCCTGACACCACTGGGACTGCGACCCATGACACAGCAGCAGACAGGCGGCGACGTCCGCCTCACCGGGATCAGCAAGACGTACGGCTCCTTCACCGCCGTCCAGCCGCTCGATCTGACCGTTCCGCAGGGCTCCTTCTTCGCGCTGCTCGGCGCGTCGGGCTGCGGCAAGACCACCACCCTGCGGATGATCGCGGGCCTGGAGGAGGCGACCACCGGCACCGTCTCGCTCGGCGGCCAGGACATCACCGACCTGCCCCCGTACAAGCGGCCCGTCAACACGGTCTTCCAGAGCTATGCGCTCTTCCCGCACCTCGACATCAGCGAGAACGTCGCCTTCGGCCTGCGCCGACGCGGCATCAAGTCGGTGAAGAAGCAGGTCGACGAGATGCTGGAGCTCGTCCAGCTCGGAGACTTCGCCAAGCGCAAACCGCACCAGCTCTCCGGCGGCCAGCAGCAGCGCGTCGCCGTCGCCCGCGCCCTGATCAACCACCCGCAGGTGCTCCTGCTCGACGAGCCGCTCGGCGCCCTCGACCTCAAGCTGCGCCGCCAGATGCAGTTGGAGCTCAAGCGCATCCAGACCGAGGTCGGCATCACGTTCATCCACGTCACCCACGACCAGGAGGAGGCCATGACCATGGCCGACACCGTCGCGGTGATGAACGGGGGCCGGGTCGAGCAGCTGGGCGCCCCCGCCGACCTGTACGAGAACCCGAGGACGACCTTCGTCGCCAACTTCCTCGGCACGTCGAACCTGATCGAGGGCGAGATCGTCTCCGCGGACACGGACGTCGTCGTGACGGTCGGCGGCGGAAAGCTGCGGCTGCCCACCGGGCGATGTACGGCCCCGACCGCGAACGGCGGCAAGCTGCTGCTCGGCGTACGCCCCGAGAAGATCTCGCTCGCGCACGCCGACGACGCGGACGCGATAGCCGACGGCCGCAACCGGGTCACCGGCCGGATCGTCGACTCCAGCTTCATCGGTGTGTCGACGCAGTACGTGGTGGAGAGCCCGGCGGGCAAGGCGCTCCAGGTGTACGAGCAGAACATCGAGAGGGACGCCCGTCTCGTCCCCGGTGCCGAGGTCGTCCTGCACTGGAACCCGGCGCACACGTTCGGTCTGGACGCCGCCCAGGACATCGACGCCGGTGTGGAGACGGTGGAGGACGCGGCGTGACCGTCACCAAGGAGGCGCCACCCGCCGCGCCCGTCACGGAACCGAAAGTGCGCAAGGCCTCCACCCGCAAGCGCCTCGTCCCCTACTGGCTGCTGCTCCCCGGCATTCTGTGGCTCGTCGTCTTCTTCGCGCTGCCGCTGGTCTACCAGGCGTCGACCTCCGTACAGACCGGATCCCTGGAGAAGGGATTCGAGGTCACCTGGCACTTCCAGACGTACTGGGACGCGCTGAAGGACTACTACCCGCAGTTCATCCGGTCCCTGCTGTACGCGGGCACCGCCACGATCCTGTGCCTGCTGCTGGGCTACCCGCTCGCGTACCTCATCGCCTTCAAGGCCGGGCGCTGGCGCAATGTCGTCCTCGTGCTGGTCATCGCGCCGTTCTTCACCAGCTTCCTGATCCGTACGCTCGCCTGGAAGACGATCCTCGCGGACGGCGGCGCGGTCGTCGACGTACTGAACACCCTGCACATCCTGGACGTCACCAGTTGGCTGGGCTGGACCGAGTCGAACCGCGTCCTGGCCACGCCGATGGCGGTGGTCTGCGGTCTCACGTACAACTTCCTGCCGTTCATGATCCTGCCGCTCTACACCTCGCTGGAGCGGATCGACGGCAGGCTGCACGAGGCGGCCGGCGATCTGTACGCCACACCCGCCACCACCTTCCGCAAGGTGACCTTCCCGCTCTCGATGCCGGGCGTCGTCTCCGGAACGCTGCTGACGTTCATTCCGGCCAGCGGTGACTACGTCAACGCGGAACTGCTGGGCTCCACCGACACCAAGATGGTCGGCAGCGTCATCCAGACCCAGTTCCTGCGCGTCCTCGACTATCCGACGGCGGCCGCGCTCTCCTTCATCCTCATGGCGGTCGTCCTGATCATGGTCACCGTCTACATCCGCCGCTCCGGGACGGAGGACCTGGTCTGATGCCCGTACTGCGCTGGATCCGCCGGAATCTGATCGTCATCGCGGGTCTGCTGACCCTCGCCTACATGATCCTTCCGAACATCGTCGTGATGGTGTTCTCGTTCAACAAGCCGAAGGGGCGCTTCAACTACGCCTGGCAGCACTTCTCGCTGGACGCCTGGAAGGACCCCTGCGGCGTCGCCGACATGTGCGGCTCGCTCTCCCTGTCCCTGCAGATCGCCACCTGGGCCACCGTCGGCGCGACCGTCCTCGGCACGATGATCTCCTTCGCGCTGGTCCGCTACCGCTTCCGGGCGCGCGGCGCGATCAACTCGCTGATCTTCCTGCCGATGGCGATGCCCGAGGTCGTCATGGCGGCCTCGCTGCTCACGCTCTTCCTCAACATGGGCGCACAGCTGGGCTTCTGGACGATCCTCATAGCGCACATCATGTTCTGCCTGAGCTTCGTCGTGACGGCCGTCAAGGCACGGGTGATGTCGATGGACCCGCGACTGGAGGAGGCGGCCCGCGATCTGTACGCGGGCCCCGTGCAGACCTTCCTGCGGGTGACGCTGCCGATCGCCGCCCCCGGAATCGCGGCGGGAGCGCTGTTGGCCTTCGCGCTCTCCTTCGACGATTTCATCATCACCAATTTCAACGCGGGCTCCACCGTGACCTTCCCCATGTTCGTCTGGGGATCGGCACAGCGCGGCACGCCCGTGCAGATCAACGTCATCGGTACGGCGATGTTCATCATTGCGGTACTGGTGGTTGTCGTCGGCCAGCTCATCGCGAACCGGCGGAAGAACACCGCACGCTAAGGGCTGTCCCGTGATCCCCGGCGGGCATGCGACGACGGCTACGGCACCTCGCCGCGTTGTCGGAACGTCCACATACATCCAGTACGCGGACGCCCCTCCGCCTTGCGATGCACCGCATCCGACCGCGCGCTGCTCCACCGCGGATTGCGGGACAGCCCTTGGAAAGCCCTGAAGGAGTTGGAAACCATGGCCCCAGCTGCCATGCGTACTGCTGCACGATCACTCTCCGACGCCAAGCCGGTCTCGTTCTGGCTGGACGACCCCGGCAGGCCCGACGCGCTCCCCGCGCTCACCGGCGACGAGCACTGCGATCTCCTCGTCATCGGCGGCGGCTACAGCGGGCTGTGGACCGCGCTGATCGCCAAGGAACGCGACCCGGAGCGGGACGTCGTACTGATCGAGGGGCACGAGGTGGGCTGGGCCGCCTCGGGCCGCAACGGCGGATTCTGTGCCGCTTCCCTCACCCATGGTCTGCCCAATGGTCTGGAGCGCTGGCCGGACGAGATCGCGAAGCTGGAGGAGCTGGGCGAACGGAACCTCGACGCCATCGAGGCCGCCGTCGCCCGCTATTCCATCGACTGCGAATTCGAGCGGACCGGCGAAATCGATGTCGCCACCCAACCGCATCAGCTCGAAGAGCTTCAGGAATGGCACCAGGAGGCAGAAAAGCTCGGCTTCACCGGGCTGGAATTCCTGGACCGGGACGCGCTGCGCGCCGAGGTCGACTCGCCCACGTTCCTGGGCGGTCTCTGGGACCGGCGCGGGGTCGCCATGCTGCATCCCGCCAAGCTGGCCTGGGGCCTGAAGCAGGCCTGTCTCGACCTCGGGGTGCGTATGTACGAGCACACCCGGGGCCTCGAACTGGCCAGGTCCACCACCTCGATGGCGGTCCGCACGCCGTACGGGAGGGTCTTCGCGCGCCGTGTCGCGCTCGGCACGAACATCTTTCCGTCGCTGGTCAAGCGGGTACGCCCGTACACCGTGCCGGTCTACGACTACGCGCTGATGACCGAACCGCTCACCGCCGACCAACTGGCCTCGATCGGCTGGCAGAACCGGCAGGGGCTGGGCGACAGCGCCAATCAGTTCCACTACTTCCGGATGTCGGCCGACAACCGGATTCTGTGGGGCGGCTATGACGCGATCTATCCGTACGGGGGCCGGCTGAGCGCCGATCTCGATCAGCGTCCGGAGACCTTCCTCAAGCTCGCGGGCCAGTTCTTCGATTGCTTCCCGCAGCTTGCCGGGGTTCGTTTCAGTCACGCCTGGGGCGGGGCGATCGACACCTGTTCCCGCTTTTCCGCATTCTTCGGTACGGCCCATCAGGGCCGGGTCGCCTATGCCGCCGGATACACCGGGCTCGGTGTCGGAGCCACCCGTTTCGGGGCCGATGTGATGCTCGATCTGCTGGCGGGCGAGAAGAATGAGCGGACCACTCTGGAAATGGTCCGCAGCAAGCCGATGCCCTTCCCGCCGGAGCCCTTCGCCTGGGCCGGGATCGAACTCACCAAGAGGTCCCTCGCCCGGGCGGACGACAACGGCGGGCACCGCAACCTGTGGCTGCGGACGATGGACCGGCTGGGGCTCGGCTTCGACAGCTGAGCACGGACCGGCGCGACGTGACCAGGGTCACCCCGGACGGGTGGCCCGAAGTCGCGTAATAGATCATCACCACCCCTCTCTCCCGTGTGAACGCACCGGCAACGCATGGCCGGTGCACACGGGATTGGAGGCCGGTCATGGCTTGCGCGGGGGCCGAAGCAGCAGTCGAGTGGCTCGCATCGGTGGCACCGGACCCCGACGCCTGCCGGAAGGAGTGGGAGCGCGATCCCCGGGGGATCGCGCTCCTTCCCGCGGGCAGGCGCTGGGACGTACTGATTCTCCCGGGGGAGCTGGGTCATCCCACGCTCGATGTGCTCACCCGGCTCGTCGACCGGCCCGGGCCGGTCCTCTCCGATCTGAGCGAAGCCCGCATGGGCTTCTTCGTGCCCCCGGGCACCGCCGCCCGCTGGGTCGGCACAGGCGTACGGGGGGCGGGGCAGGGGACCTGGATCGTGGCGCCGTACCCCGGGCGGGAGGCCGCCGGTGCGGTGCGCTGGCTGATTCCGCCCGACGGCACGGGCACGCTCAACGACGCCATGGTCCTGGAGCTCGCGATGCATGAGGCGGCGGCCGCACGGGCCGAGATCCGCGGGGACTGACGGGCCCTGAACGAGGGACGCCGAGAGCGAGGGCGGCCGGGTCCGGCTGTGGGCGGACGCCGACGGCCGGACCCACCGCGGCCGGGGAGCGGCGACGCGGACCGGGACCCGGGTGCGGCCGGGCCACTGACAGAGGTCTTGACAACCTGATTGGTCTGGACCATGTTGTGGCCGCCGCACTCAATTCCCCCATGCACGGAGGCCGTTGTGGAACGCACGGGACCCCCCGCCCGATTTACCGGATTTCTGGCCGCCTTCTCGGCCGCCCTGCTCGCCGCGGGCGGCCTCGCCGCCACCGCACCGTCCGCCGCCGCCGCGGACTCCGATCTGATGCGCAACGGCGGCTTCGAGGCGGGCCTGGACGGCTGGAACTGCACCGGCGGCAGCGGAGCCGTCGTCAGCACGCCTGCCCACAGCGGGACTTCGGCGCTCAAGGCGACCCCGGCCGGCAGCGACAACGCCAAGTGCACCCAGTCCGTGACGGTCAAGCCGGACTCCACGTACACGCTGAGCGCCTGGGTGCAGGGCAGTTACGTCTACCTCGGCGCCGACGGCACCGGCACGACCGACGTGTCCACCTGGACGCAGTCGGCGGCCGACTGGAAACAGCTGACCACCACGTTCAGGACCGGCCCGGCCACCACCTCCGTCACCGTCCACACCCACGGCTGGTACGGCACCCCCGCCTACTACGCCGACGACGTCAGCCTGGTCGGACCGGGCGGCGACCCGGTCGCGCTCCCCGCCGTCCCCGCCGGGCTGAAGGCCGGCACGGCCACCGCCTCCTCGGTCGACCTCTCGTGGGCCGGTTCCTCGGGGGCCACCGGCTACAACGTCTACCGGGGCGGCACGAAGGTCCTCTCGGTCACCGGCACCTCCGCGACCGTCACGGGGCTGGCCGCCTCGACCGCGTACAGCTTCCAGGTCGCCGCGACCAACTCCGCCGGTGAGTCCGCCAAGTCCGCCGCGGTCTCCGTCACCACGACGGCGGGCGGGGGCGGCGGCACCGGCGGCGGCCTGCCCGCGCACGCACTCGTCGGCTACCTGCACTCCAGCTTCGCCAACGGCTCCGGCTACACGCGCATGGCGGACGTGCCCGACTCCTGGGACGTCATCGACCTCGCCTTCGGCGAACCGACCTCGGTCACCTCGGGCGACATCCGCTTCTCGCTCTGCCCGGTCACGGAGTGCCCGAACGTCGAGTCCGTGGCCGAGTTCAAGGCGGCCATCAAGGCCAAGCAGGCCGCGGGCAAGAAGGTGCTGATCTCCATCGGCGGCCAGAACGGCCAGGTGCAGCTCTCCACCACCACCGCCCGTGACACCTTCGTCTCCTCGGTCAGCAAGATCATCGACGAGTACGGTCTCGACGGCCTCGACATCGACTTCGAGGGTCACTCGCTCTCGCTGAACACCGGCGACACCGACTTCCGGAACCCCACCACTCCGGTCATCGTCAACCTGATCTCCGCGGTGAAGACGCTCAAGGCGAAGTACGGCGACAAGTTCGTCCTCACCATGGCCCCCGAGACCTTCTTCGTGCAGCTCGGCTACCAGTACTACGGCTCGGGCCCCTGGGGCGGCCAGGACCCCCGCGCCGGCGCCTACCTCCCGGTCATCCACGCACTGCGCGACGACCTGACCCTGCTGCACGTCCAGGACTACAACTCGGGCTCGATCATGGGCCTGGACAACCAGTACCACTCGATGGGCGGCGCGGACTTCCACATCGCCATGACCGACATGCTGCTCGCCGGATTCCCGGTGGCCGGGGACCGGACCAAGGTCTTCCCCGGGCTCCGACCCGACCAGGTCTCCATCGGCCTGCCGGCCTCCACCCAGGCGGGCAACGGCTACACCGCCCCCGCCGAGGTGACCAAGGCGCTGAACTGCCTGACGAAGAAGACCGACTGCGGTTCGTACGCCACCCACGGGACATGGCCCGGGCTGCGCGGACTCATGACGTGGTCGATCAACTGGGACCGCTTCAACAACGGGGAGTTCGCGAAGAACTTCGACGCCTACTTCGGCAGCTGAGGGCCCACGGCAGGAGCAGCGGGCCGCACAGGAACCAGCTGCCCAGCACGTCCAGCGGCCAGTGATAGCCGCACAGCACCAGACCGATGCCCGTCGCCGTTGTCAGCGAGACAGCGGCGACGGGCATCATCCACGGCCGGCGCACATACGGCGCGACCAGCAGCGCCGCCGTCCCGTACGCCACCGCGGCCGTCGCCGCGTGGCCGGACGGGTAGTAGCCGGTGGCGTCGGTCAGCGGTCCCGGACGGGCGATCCAGGCCTTCAGAGGGACGATCAGCAGGGGCACCGTCGCCATGGTGAGCGCCGCGCACAACGGCTCGCGGCGTGCGCCGCGCACCAGGGCCCAGACGATCGCGCAGCCCAGCACCGGGAGCGCGAGCTGCATATTGCCGAGATCGGCGAGGAGTTCGGTCAGCCGGCCGGGGCCGTGTCCGACGACGGCACGTCCGGTCCGCTCGTCCAGGCCGCGCAGCGGACCGGCGGCCGCGACCTGCCAGGTGGTGAGCGCGAAGAGAGCGAGGAAGGACGTCACCAGAGAGACGAGAAGAGCCGGCCGCCCGAGAACAGGGGGGGTGGTTCCGGGGCGGCCGGTCGGATCGGTTTGCCGCGCGCCCCGGGGGGTTTGGGGCGAGCGGCCATCCGATCGGTGAGGAGTTCCGGAGCCGAAGGCCCCAGTGGTGTGCGCGAAGGCACGGCCGGGAAGGTGCTGGGGAAGCTCCGACCCGGCGTCGCCGGCAGTCCCCTGCGGGCGGGGTGTTTCTCTCATCTGCAGAAACCGTACGTCAGCCGATGGGGGACCGACAGACGGAAACGGATCCCGCCATCGGCCCCCCACACACTCTTCACAGGCCCACACGCGGCCCCCCTGCAACCCCGACGGAACGGCTTCTGCCACCGCCGGGGGTTCGTACAGATCAGATCTGGCCGAAAGCCTGCTCGATGACGTCGAGGGCCTCGTTCAGCAGATCCTCGCCGATCACCAGCGGCGGGAGGAAGCGCAGGACGTTGCCGTACGTGCCGCAGGTGAGGACCAGCACGCCCTCCGCGTGGCAGGCCTTGGCGAGCTTGGCGGTGGCCTCCGGGTTCGGGTCCTTCGTGCCGGACTTCACCAGCTCGATCGCGATCATCGCGCCGCGGCCGCGGATGTCACCGATGACATCGCCGTTCGGCAGCTTCGCCTGCATCTCGGCGAGGCGGCCCTTCATGACCTCCTCGATGCGCTTCGCCTTCCCGTTCAGGTCCAGCTCGCGCATCGTCTCGATGGCACCGAGCGCGCCCGCGCAGGCCACCGGGTTGCCGCCGTAGGTGCCACCGAGGCCACCGGAGTGCGCGGCGTCCATGATCTCGGCGCGGCCCGTCACGGCGGAGAGCGGGAGACCGCCCGCGATGCCCTTGGCGGTGGTGATCAGGTCCGGGACGATGCCCTCGTCCTCGCAGGCGAACCACTGGCCGGTACGGCAGAAGCCGGACTGGATCTCGTCGGCGACGAAGACGATGCCGTTGTCCTTGGCGAACTGGGCGATCGCCGGGAGGAAGCCCTTGGCCGGCTCGATGAAGCCGCCCTCGCCGAGCACCGGCTCGATGATGATCGCGGCGACGTTGTCCGCGCCGATCTGCTTGGTGATCTGGTCGATGGCCTGGGCGGACGCCTCCGCACCGGCGTTCTCGGCACCGGTCGGCCAGCGGTAGCCGTACGCCACCGGCACCCGGTAGACCTCGGGCGCGAACGGCCCGAAGCCCTGCTTGTACGGCATGTTCTTGGCGGTCAGCGCCATCGTGAGGTTGGTGCGGCCGTGGTAGCCGTGGTCGAAGACGACGACCGCGGAGCGCTTGGTGTAGATGCGGGCGATCTTCACCGCGTTCTCGACGGCCTCGGCGCCCGAGTTGAACAGCGCGGACTTCTTGGCGTGGTCGCCCGGCGTCAGCTCGGCGAGCTGCTCACAGACCTCGACGTACCCCTCGTACGGCGTGACCATGAAACAGGTGTGGGTGAAGTCGGCGAGCTGCGCGGACGCACGGCGTACGACGGCCTCGGCGGAGGCGCCGACCGAGGTCACGGCGATGCCGGAACCGAGGTCGATCAGACGGTTGCCGTCCACGTCCTCGATGATCCCGCCACCGGCGCGGGCGGTGAACACCGGCAGGGTGGAGCCCACACCAGCGGCCACCGTCGAGAGGCGGCGGGCCTGCAGCTCCACCGACTTCGGGCCGGGAATGGCAGTGACGACGCGGCGCTCCTGCGGAATTGCGGTCATGAGGGGCTCCTGTGGGGTGTTTCGGACGCTTCTCTGTCTGCAGGCTATGGGCGGGGCCCGGGGTCCGGCATGTTCCGTTCGGGAGTGGTGGCCGGACGCGGTTGTCCGTCACGGACATAGCGAGGGGGTTTCGGGCCGGGCCGCGGCGGTGCGCGGACGGGACGACGGCTCCCCGGGCGCGCCGAAGACATCCCGCCGGACCGCGTCCGACGGGGTGGCACGGGGCACTAGATTGATGACTTCGGGCGCGTGCGCCCGGAGTTACCGGTCGGCGCTGGTCAGGGGACGAGGGACAGCACATGGACACCGAGGGCACGTACGACTCGCGCGGCACCCGCTCCGGTCCACCGGTGCCGCGCCCGGCCGGCCCGCCACCGCCCGAGCTGCCCCCGAGGCCGGGATACGCCCCCGCGTCCGGCCCCTCCCTGGGGGACTGGCTCCGCACCCCGAGGCCCGCCGCGGAACCCGGTGTCTGGCGGCTCGGCCACACCCCCCGGCCCGCCGAGGAGAAGGAGCGCCCCCCGGACCGCGCGCTGGTGAGCGGCGCGGTGATCTCGCTGCTGGCCTGCGTCCTCGTCTGGTCGCTCCTGCGCAACAACTACATCCCGTACTGGCGGGTTCCGCTGAAGCTCTTCACCCCCGGCGACTGGTGGGGACCGTTCGACGACCGGCCGCAGACCCGCGGAGCGGTCCGCGCGCTCGACATCTACCGCCTGCTGATCATCGGGGGCCTCGTCTACGGATTCGGCCGCCTGGGCAACTGGCCGACCGCCTTCGAACGGTGCGTTGCGGCCAGGGGCGCCGCGGCGCGGGCGGGCGGCGCGGCGATCGGCGCGCTGCTGGTCTGGATCCTCGTCTGGAACGGGACGGTGCCCGGGATGGGACTGGCCTTCGGCCTGGTTCCCGGCTCGTGGCTCGGACCCGACCGGCCGCTGTCCCCGGTGATCAGCTACGGACTGTACGTCCTGCTCACCCTGGTGATCGTGTGGCCGTTCGCCAGGCTCGGGGGCTGGGCCGAGGCATGGCGCGCCCGCGGGCCCGCGCGGTCGGCGCCGGGCCGGGAACAGCGCGACCCGTCGAAGCCGACCGCGCCCGGCGGCGCGGACGCCGTCGAGGTGGGCGGCGAGGACGACCCGGCCGAATGGCCCGACCTGCGCGCCGCAGGACAGCAGCGGGTCGCCGCCGAGCTCGCGAAGGAGACCCGTTCCGGGCGGATGAACGACGTCGACTACGTCCGCATCCGCCGCGCCTGGACCTCCGTGCGCGCCGACCACTCCCGGCTCCCCGCCTTCGCCGACACCGTGCTGCGCAACGGCTCCGCCGCCTGCGCCCACCCCTCCGGCGCACGCGACCTCCCGGTCCGCGCCGCCCGGCACGATCTGCTGGTCCAGCAGGTCAGGCTCGGCGCAGTCGAGGACGGCGAGCGCAATCCGTACGCCCGCCGAGGCAGCGGCATCGCCCTCGACCCCGGACTGCTGGGCACCTCCCTGCTCGCCGTCGGGCCGCCGGGAGCGGGCAAGAGCCGGGCACTGGTCCGGCCCGTCGTCGAGGCCCTCGCACTGCAGGCACTCGCCGGACAGGCCGCCGTCGTCGCCGTGTGCGCGGCCGGTACCCGGCTCGGCGGCGACCAGGGCTTCGACGTCGTCATCAAGATCGGCGACGCGTCCTCCGTCCACGACCTCGATCTGTACGGCGGCGCCAGCGACCCCGACGAGGCCGCGACCGTCCTGGCCGAGGGCCTGGTCGGCGACCTCCCCGAGGTGGACAGCAGGCGTGCGGCCACGGCCCTCGCCCAGCTCCTCGGCCCGTTCCGGGCGGCCCACGGACGCTTCCCCTCCGTGCCGGAACTGCGGGAACTCCTGGACGGGGTGCCCGAGGCCCTCACCGCTCTGCGGGAGGCGCTCGACGTGAGCGGTCACCCCGGCATGCTGCGCGAGCTGGATGCCCGCGCACGCCAGTCCGGGTCGACCGGCGACCCGGGCCCCGCCCTGGCCGACCGGGTGGCGCTGCTCGACCGGCCGGCCTTCGCGGAGTTCTTCGACACCACGGGCAAGTCCCGCCCCTTCTCGCCGCGGGCCCTGGAACACCCGCTGCGGGTCCGTATCGATCTGCCCGAACGCGGCCACGCCGAGGCGTCCCGGGTGCTGGCGCGCCTCGTCCTCGCCCAGTTCACGGCGAGCGCCGCGGCCCGTACCGACCGTTCCCTGTTCGCCTGTCTGGTCCTCGACGACGCGACCCACACCCTGACGCCCGACACCGTCCGCGGAATCCAGCGGCTGCGCTCCGCCCACGCCGGGGCCGTACTCACCCTGCGCACCCTCGACGACGTGCCGGAGCAGTTGCACACGGCGCTGCTCGGCGCGGTCGGCTGCCGGATGGCGTTCTCCGGGATCACGACGTGGGACGGGAAGAAGTTCGCCGAGGCCTGGGGGACGGAGTGGGTCGAGACCCGCGACGTCACCCAGCGCACGGTCTTCGCCGACCAGCCCATGACGCGGGCCATCCACGCCTTCCGCAAACTGGTCACCGGCAAGGCGGTCACCACCGACGCGGTGACCGTGCGGCAGGTCGAACGGGAACGCTGGTCGGCCTCCGAGCTGGCCCACCGGGTACCGGCCGGACACGCGGTCCTGTCCCTGACGACCGTACGGGGGGAGCACGCGCCGCCCCTGCTGGTGGACCTGAACGGCTGAGAGCCCGTCGGGTGGCCTCCGACCGGGCGGACGCGGTCCGGTCCGAGATCACCCGACAGGCTCTGAGCGGTGCGGGGGCGGGGCCCGCGGTGTGAGAGCGGTTACCCCGGACCCTGCCGCCCTGGCAGAATCGAGAGGAGTCGTTCATACGGGACGGCGAAAATCGATTTCTGAGGTCCCACGGTCCCCATGCCCCCCACTCTCGCCTCGCTCGTCCAGCATTCGGCGCTCAAACTCACGGTGCGTGCGGGGGCGGACCGGCTCGATGCGCCCGTGCGCTGGGCCCACGCCAGCGAGCTGACCGACCCCGTCCCGTACATGGAGGGCGGTGAGCTCCTGCTGGTCACCGCCACCAACCTCGACGCCGAGAATCCCGAGGCGATGCGGCGGTACGTGCGGCGGCTGGCCGGGGCCGGGGTCGTCGGTCTGGGGTTCGCCGTCGGCGTCAACTACGACGACGTGCCGCAGGCGCTCATCGACGCCGCCGAGGAAGGGGGACTGCCGCTCCTCGAAGTGCCGCGTCGCACGCCGTTCCTCGCGATCGCCAAGGCCGTGTCGTCGGCGATCGCCGCCGATCAGTACCGGGCGGTGACAGCGGGGTTCGAGGCCCAGCGGGAGCTGACGAAGGCCGCGCTCGCGGGCGACGGCCCCGGTGAACTCCTGTGTCGGCTCGCCACGCACGTCGACGGCTGGGCGGCGCTGTACGACGCCTCCGGCGCGGTCGTCGCCGTGGCCCCCGAGTGGGCCGCGCGCCGGGCCGCCCGGCTCACCCCCGACGTGGAGCGGCTGCGGGAGCGTCCCGCCCCGGCCAGCGTGGTCGTCGGCGACACCGACGACCGGGTCGAGCTCCAGTCCCTGGGCACCGGCCGCCGCGTCCGGGGCGCGCTGGCCGTCGGCACCGGCGCGGCACTGGGTACCGCCGAGCGGTACGCCGTGCACTCGGCGGTCGCCCTGCTGACCCTCACCACCGCCCGTTCCCGGTCCCTCCAGGGCGCGGAGCAGCGGCTGGGTGCGGCGGTGCTGCGCATGCTGCTCGCCGGCCAGCCCGACCACGCGCGGGCCGTCGCCGGGGATCTGTACGGGGGGCTGCTCGATGCCCCGTTCCGGCTGCTCATCGCGGAGGCGTCGGCCCCCTCGGCGACCGCGTCGCTGGGCGAGGCGATGGAAGCGGCGGCCTTCCGGACCGGAGAGGCCCTGCTGAGCGTGGACGAGGGCGAGCGGCTCGTCGTCCTGGCCGCGGACGGCGGAGCGGCGGTCGCCGCGTGCGCGGCGTACGCGCAGGCGCAGGAGGCCCGGGAGGCACGGCCCGTGCGTGAACCGGCGACGGCGGAGGAGGAGGCGCAGGTGGTCGTGGGCCTGTCGGCACCGGTGGGCCCCATCGCCGTCTCCGCCGCGTACAAGCAGGCCGAGCAGGCCTTGTCGGTGGCCCGCCGCCGGGGCAGGGCGCTGGTCGAGCACGAGGAGCTGGCGGCAGGTTCGGTGCTCCCGCTGCTCGCGGACGACGCCGTGCGGGCCTTCGCCGACGGAATGCTCCGCGCCCTGCACGAGCACGACGCCAAGGGCCGCGGCGACCTGGTGGCCTCGCTACGGGCCTGGCTCGCCCACCACGGCCAGTGGGACGCGGCCGCGGCGGACCTGGGCGTCCACCGCCACACCCTGCGCTACCGGATGCGTCGCGTGGAGGAGATCCTGGGCCGCTCACTGGACGATCCGGACGTCCGGATGGAGCTGTGGCTGGCCCTGAAGGCCACGGGCTCCCCCGCGACGCCGGAGCCGTAGCGGCCGCCCGGAGGGGCGGGCCGCCCGTCGGCTCCGATCCGTACCCGCTGCTTGCACGGCCCCGCCCCCGCGATCCCGTCGGTGCATCCGACAAAGCGGCGTGTCCCCGTCGCGCTCTGCTCCACCTCGGACAAACGCCAGGTCGGCCGCGCGGCCCTACGGTGGGGGGCAGCACACCCCACGACTTCGAAGGGCCGGACCCGCCATGACTTCCACCCACGCCTTCTGGCTCGCCGGCCGCCAGGCCACCGGCGAGGACAGCTTCGACGTCACCAACCCCTGGGACGGCCGTCTCGTCGGCACCGTCAGCGTGCCGACCGACGCGCAGATCGAGGAGGCCGTCGCGGCCGCGCACGCCGTGCGCGAGGAGTTCGCCGCGACCCCGGCGCACGTCCGGGCCGCCGCCCTCGATCACGTCGTACGGCGTCTGGTGGAGCGCACCGAGGAGATCGCCCAGCTGATCTCCGCCGAGAACGGCAAGCCCATCAAGTGGGCCCGTGGCGAGGTCGGCCGTGCCGTCTCCGTGTTCCGGTTCGCCTCCGAGGAGGCCCGTCGCTTCAACGGCGGCGACGCCCAGCGCCTCGACACCGACGCCGGCGGCACCGGCCGTCTCGGTCTGACCCGGCGCTTCCCGCGCGGCACGGTCCTCGGCATCGCGCCGTTCAACTTCCCGCTGAACCTGAGCGCCCACAAGGTGGCCCCGGCCATCGCCGTCGGTGCCCCGATCATCCTGAAGCCCGCCCCGGCCACCCCGATCTCGTCGCTGATCCTGGGTGAGCTGCTGGCCGAGACCGACCTGCCGGCCGGTTCGTGGTCCGTGCTGACGGTCCCGAACGACCGGATGCCCGCCCTGGTCCAGGACGAGCGCCTGCCGGTCATCTCCTTCACCGGTTCCGGCCCGGTCGGCTACTCGATCATGGAGTCGGTGCCGCGCAAGCACTGCACCCTGGAGCTCGGGGGCAACGGCGCCGCCGTCGTCCTCGGCGACTACGCCTCCGAGGAGGACCTGGACTGGGCCGCGAACCGCATCGCGACCTTCTCCAACTACCAGGGCGGCCAGTCCTGCATCTCCGTGCAGCGCGTCATCGTGGACGCCTCGGTCCACGACCGGCTCGTCCCGAAGATCGTCGCGGCCGTCGAGGCCCAGGTCACCGGCGACCCGTCCGACGCCGCCACCGATGTCGGCCCGCTGGTCAGCGAGGACGCCGCCAAGCGCGTCGAGTCCTGGGTCGACGAGGCCGTCCAGGCCGGCGCCCAGCTCCTCACCGGCGGCAAGCGGGACGGTGCCACGTACGCCCCGACCGTGCTCGCCGAGCTCCCGGACGACGTCACCCTCTCCTGCGAGGAGGTCTTCGGACCGGTGCTCTCCGTGCAGAAGGTGGACGGCGAGGCCGAGGCATTCGCGGCGGTCAACTCCTCCAAGTACGGCCTGCAGGCCGGTGTGTTCACGCACGACCTGCAGACCGCCTTCCGCGCCCACCGCGCCCTTGAGGTCGGCGGCGTGATCATCGGCGACGTCCCCTCCTACCGCGCGGACCAGATGCCGTACGGCGGCGCCAAGCAGTCCGGCGTCGGCCGCGAGGGCGTCCGCTACGCGATGGACGACTACACCTACGAGCGCGTGCTGGTCCTCACCGGCCTCGCCCTGTAGGACCGCGAACCGGATCGAACCGATCCACCAGCGTCGCCTGTGATCCGCCTTGGACAGCACGACAACAGGCGGCAGAGAGACGGCCGGTGCCCACTGTGCGGGGGCACCGGCCGTTTCTGCGTTTCTCCGCATCGGCCCGCGGGAACTGCCGGGACACGGGTCCCGCACGTGGACGCGGACCAGGGACGAACACCGACCCCCCGTCAGGTGCCGTTCTCCGGGTGGAGAAGATGGAGGAGACCGACGGGGGTCGAACGGCTTCGAGGGGAAGTTCCGTGACGTCGTGTACGACGCGGGCCGAAGGGGAACACCATGGCCGCGGACGGATGCCGGTACGGGCCGATGAAGGACGAGACCGCCGGCACGCATCCGTGCCTCGTTCCGGCGCCGAACTCGCGTCCGATCAGCAACGAAGGACGACCCTGTTCCAGGCCCCCGTGTCCGCCCTCAGTGACCAGGAGGTTTGAATGGCCACTCCTTTGACGGCCGCCGCCGTCCTCACCGCCCTCCGCGCCGAAGGTGTGCGCGTGGTGGAGGTCGGCAACTGGACCACCCACAACCGCAATTCGAAGGGGGCTTGGGGACCGGTCAACGGGTCGATCGTGCACCACACGGTCACCAAGGGCACCGCTGCCACGGTCGCGACCGTGCGGGACGGCTACGCAGCCCTGCCGGGACCGCTGTGCCACGGGATGATCGCGAAGGACGGCCGTGTGCACATGGTCGGCTGGGGCCGCGCGAATCACGCGGGCGGTGGCGACCCGCGCGTGCTGGAGCAGGTCGTCTCCGAGTCCTACGGCACCCGCCCGACCCCACCGACCCGCGGCAACAGCAACGGTGTCGACGGCAACAGCCGGTTCTACGGGTGGGAGTGCGAGAACCTCGGCGACGGCAAGGACCCCTGGCCCAAGGCCCAGTACGACGCGATAGTCCGCGTCCAGGCCGCGCTCTGCCGGAAGCACGGCTGGTCCGCGAAGTCCGTGATCGGCCACCTGGAGTGGTCCAGCGACAAGATCGACCCCCGCGGCTTCACCATGGCCGGGCTCCGCGCCGATGTGGCCGAGCGGCTGAAGCACCCCGCGAGCTGGAACCCCGGCTCCGACCACGAGGAGGACCCCATGGCAGGAATCACCAAGAAGGACATCTTCGACGCCGTGTGGAAGACCGATGCGATCGGCGGCCCGGCAGACGCCGCGGACCACAGCACGAATCCGACCTGGCAGGCGCAGTCCATCCTGAAGGACGTCCAGGCCCGCATCCGCCGCATGGACAAGACCCTGGCCGCCCAGTCCGCCGCGATCACCGCACTCGCGGGGCAGGTCGGCACCGGCGCCGACACCAAGACCATCGTCGCCGCGGTCGAGAGGGCCATCAAGAACGCGGTCATCGACGTCAACATCAACACCAACGGGGCCTGACCGCCTCGATGCTCGCGGCAGGGTCCGGGGCTGCCGCGGCAAAGCGCCCCGTGCGGACGCCACGCGGGCCCTGAACGCGAGGCCCGGCCCCGGCACCACCGGCCGCACCGGTGGTGCCGGGGCCGGGCCGCCTCGGGCCGCGTGGTCGGGGAGCTGCAGGACGGACCTCCGGCGATCCCTGGTCCGGCGCAGAAATTCCGACCCGGGTCACCAGAGCTCGGCCGGCCGATCACGAGGTTGCCGGGAAGCGTGTGGACGCGCGGTACGGCGGGTGTCATGATCACGCGGGGCGTCCGGCGCGGGTCCGGCGCGAAGGGAGTGACCATGATGCTCTACCTCGCCGTACTTCTTGCTCTGCTGGCACTGCTCTTCGCCGCCTCCGGCGTGGCGGCGCTCACCCGTGGCTGGGTGCTCCCCGTGAACCGGCGACCGGTGCACCGCCCTCGCGTCTTCGGCTGGGGCCAGTTGGTGGCTGCCGCCGCCCTGTGCTGGCAGGTGCTCTTCTTGCTGGTGCTCAACGACCCCGACATCCTCGGCCCCGACATCCGGGGGTGGGGGAGCCTGCCGGGCAGCGCGCTTCTGCTGACCGGTCTCATTCTGATGACGCTGAGCCGGCGCCCGGGCGGCGACCGACAGGGCAGCGGCACGCCCTGAGCCCGTGGCGTCCGACCACGGCCCGGCCGCCGTGTCACCGCGGGGCTGGCCAGTGGAGTGGCTGTCGACCCGATCGGCGTTCCGGGGATGGTGGGCGCGCCGGGAATCGGGTACATCAGGACAAGTAGCACCGGTTGGTACGGCTCGGCAGGCGCGCATGCCTCCGCGCGTTCCGGCCGTGTCCGCCCATCCCACGACGCGGCGAGGTGAGCTCCTCATGTCCGCACCATCCGCCCCGAAGAACACGCCCAAGGTCACCGAGCGTGAAGCGCGCCAAGTGGCCGAGGCCGCGCGCGAACAGGACTGGCACAAGCCGAGTTTCGCCAAGGAACTCTTCCTCGGCCGCTTCCGGCTCGACCTGATCCATCCGCATCCGCTGCCGCCCGCGGACGACGTCCGGCGCGGCGAGGCATTCCTCGCCCGGCTGCGCGCCTTCTGCGAGACCAGGATCGACAGCGCCCAGATCGAGCGTGAGGCCAGGATTCCCGACGAGGTGATCAACGGGCTCAAGGAGCTCGGCGCGCTCGGGATGAAGATCGAGCCGAAGTACGGCGGGCTGGGCCTGACCCAGGTCTACTACAACAAGGCCCTCGCCCTGGTCGGCTCCGCCAGCCCCGCCCTCGGTGCGCTGCTCTCCGCCCACCAGTCCATCGGCGTGCCGCAGCCGCTGAAGCTCTTCGGCAGCCAGGAGCAGAAGGACGCCTTCCTGCCCCGGCTGGCCAGTACCGACATCTCGGCGTTCCTGCTCACCGAACCAGACGTCGGCTCCGACCCGGCCCGGCTCGCCACCTCGGCCGTTCCGGAGGGGTCGGACTACATCCTCGACGGTGTGAAGCTGTGGACGACCAACGGGGTCGTCGCCGACCTGCTCGTCGTGATGGCCCGCGTCCCGAAGTCGGACGGTCACAAGGGCGGCATCACGGCCTTCGTCGTCGAGGCGGACTCCCCGGGCATCACCGTCGAGAACCGCAACGCCTTCATGGGTCTGCGCGGCCTCGAGAACGGCGTCACCCGCTTCCACCGTGTCCGGGTCCCGGCCGCCAACCGCATCGGCCCCGAGGGTGCGGGGCTCAAGATCGCCCTCACCACGCTCAACACGGGACGGCTCTCGCTGCCGGCCATGTGCGTCGGCGCCGGGAAATGGTGCCTGAAGATCGCCCGCGAGTGGTCGGCGGTGCGCGAGCAGTGGGGCAGACCGGTCGCCCGGCACGAGGCCGTCGGTGCCAAGATCTCCTTCATCGCCGCGACCACCTTCGCGCTGGAAGCGGTGGTCGACCTCTCCTCCCAGATGGCGGACGAGAACCGCAACGACATCCGTATCGAAGCCGCCCTGGCCAAGCTGTACGGCTCCGAGATGGGCTGTCTGATGGCCGACGAACTGGTCCAGATCCGGGGCGGCCGGGGCTTCGAGACCGCCGAGTCCCTCGCCGCCCGCGGCGAACGGGCCGTACCCGCCGAGCAACTCCTGCGCGACCTGCGGATCAACCGGATCTTCGAGGGCTCCACCGAGATCATGCACCTGCTGATCGCGCGTGAGGCCGTCGACGCCCATCTGAAGGTCGCCGGAGACATCATCGACCCCGACAAGCCCCTCTCCGCCAAGGCGCGAGCGGGCGCCAACGCGGCTGGCTTCTACGCCCGCTGGCTGCCCAAGCTCGTCGCGGGGCCGGGACAACTCCCGCGTACCTACGGGGAGTTCAACCCGGCCGGGCACCCGGACCTGTCCACCCACCTGCGATATGTCGAACGTTGTGCCCGCAAGCTCGCGCGCTCCACCTTCTACGCCATGTCGCGCTGGCAGGGCCGGATGGAGACCAAGCAGGGCTTCCTCGGCAGGATCGTCGACATCGGCGCGGAGCTCTTCGCGATGAGCGCCGCCTGTGTCCGCGCCGAACTGCTGCGCTCCTCCGGCGACCACGGCCGCGAGGCGTACCGGCTCGCCGACGTCTTCTGCCACCAGTCCCGTGTCCGGGTCGAGGAGCTCTTCACCCGCCTGTGGTCCAACACCGACGACCTGGACCGGCGCATGGTCGACGGCGTGTTGTCCGGTGCGTACACCTGGCTGGAGGACGGCATCATCGACCCGAGCGGCGAAGGGCCGTGGATCGCCGACGCCACCCCGGGGCCGTCCACCCGGGACGATGTCCACCGCCCCATTCGCTGACCCGTTGTCCACCGCGTGCGCACGCCCCCTCGTCGGCCGTACCCCGCCCCACCGGGCGGAGTACGGCCGACGGGCGTGCGGGGCGGGCGAGTGCCGCGCCTCGCCGTGCTGTCGCCGGTCGGGTGCCGCCGGCTCGGGCGGCAGGGACGGTGACGGCGAACCGTCGGTGACGGCCCGGGGACGGACGCGTCCGGCGAGGTACGGCTCCCGGCCGCCGCCTTCGCCGGTGCGCCGCGGGAGGTCCTGGCCGCCCGGCGGAACGGGTCCGCGCCACGGGCCGAGCACGGCTTCGCCGTCCCCGCGTCGACCCGGCGCGGGGACGCACTGTCCACACTCACAGCCGATGCGGCAACAATGGGGGGCATGAGCGACAGCCCTGCCCCCCTCGCCGACCCGCACCTCGTCTTCGACGCCGCGGAAGGCCGCCGGGATCTCGTCATCCTCGGCTCCACCGGTTCCATCGGCACCCAGGCGATCGACCTGGTGCTGCGCAACCCCGACCGCTTCCGCGTCACCGGACTCTCCGCCGCGGGCGGACGGGTCGCACTCCTTGCCGAGCAGGCGCGGCAACTGCGGGTGCGCACCGTGGCCGTCGCCGCACCGGACGCCGTACCCGCGCTCCGGGAGGCGCTGCGCGAGCAGTACGGGACGGGCGAGCCGCTCCCCGAGATCCTGGCCGGGCCGGACGCCGCCGCGCAGCTGGCGGCGAGCGACTGCCACACCGTGCTCAACGGAATCACCGGCTCGATCGGACTCGCCCCCACGCTCGCCGCGCTGGAGGCGGGCCGCACGCTCGCCCTGGCCAACAAGGAGTCGCTGATCGTCGGCGGCCCGCTGGTCAAGGCGCTGGCGAAGCCCGGCCAGATCATCCCGGTCGACTCCGAGCACGCCGCGCTCTTCCAGGCACTGGGCGCCGGCACCCGCGCCGACGTACGCAAGCTCGTCGTCACCGCCTCCGGCGGCCCCTTCCGGGGACGGACGAGGAGCGAGCTGGCGGACGTCACACGCGAGCAGGCCCTCGCCCATCCGACCTGGGCCATGGGACCGGTCATCACGATCAACTCGGCCACCCTGGTGAACAAGGGACTGGAGGTCATCGAGGCGCATCTCCTCTACGACATCCCGTTCGACCGGATCGAGGTCGTGGTCCACCCCCAGTCGTACGTCCATTCCATGGTGGAATTCACCGACGGCTCCACCCTCGCCCAGGCCACGCCCCCCGACATGCGGGGCCCTATCGCCATCGGCCTCGGCTGGCCCCTGCGCGTCCCGGACGCCGCACCCGCCTTCGACTGGTCGAAGGCGTCCAGCTGGGAGTTCTTCCCCCTGGACGACGAGGCCTTCCCGTCCGTGGGGCTCGCCAGGCACGTGGGCACGCTCGGTGCCACCGCCCCGGCCGTGTTCAACGCCGCGAACGAGGAATGTGTCGACGCATTCCTGGCAGGGCTGCTGCCGTTCAACGGAATCATGGATACGGTCACGGCGGTGGTCGCCGAACACGGCACCCCCGCCACGGGAACTTCGCTCACGGTCGCAGACGTCCTCGAAGCGGAGACCTGGGCACGCGCCCGGGCCCGTGAACTCTCGGCGAAAGCGACAGCGGAGGCGCGCGCATGAGTATTACGACGGTCCTGTTGACGATTCTGGGCATCGTCGTCTTCGTCATCGGCCTGCTGTTCTCCATCGCCTGGCACGAGCTCGGACACCTCTCGACCGCGAAGCTCTTCGGCATCCGCGTTCCGCAGTACATGGTCGGCTTCGGGCCGACGATCTGGTCGCGGAAGAAGGGCGACACCGAGTACGGGATCAAAGCCATCCCGGCCGGCGGCTACATCCGCATGATCGGCATGTTCCCGCCGGGACCGGACGGGCGCCTGGAGGCGCGGTCCACTTCCCCGTGGCGCGGCATGATCGAGGACGCCAGATCGGCAGCCTTCGAAGAGCTCGAACCCGGTGACGAGAAGCGGCTCTTCTACACGCGCAAGCCGTGGAAGCGCGTCATCGTGATGTTCGCCGGACCGTTCATGAATCTGGTCCTCGCCGTCGCGATCTTCCTCGGCGTGGCGATGACCTTCGGGTTCCAGACCCAGACCACCGAGGTGGCGGGGGTCCAGAAGTGCGTGATCGCCCAGAGCGAGAAGCGCGACACCTGCAAGAAGTCCGACCCGGTCTCGCCCGCACAGGCCGCGGGACTGAAGAAGGGCGACAGGATCGTCGCCTTCGACGGCCGGAAGGTCGACGACTGGGCCACGCTTTCCGACAAGATCCGCGACACCATCGGCCCCGCCACCGTCACCGTCCTGCGCGACGGCCAGGAGAAGACCCTCCACGCCGTGCTCCAGGAGAACTCGGTGGCCGAGAAGGACTCCAAGGGCGAGGTGATCCCCGGGAAGTTCGTCCCGGCCGGCTACCTCGGCTTCGCCGCCCAGACCGAGATCGTCCCGCTCTCCTTCGGCGACTCGGTCGTCCGCATGGGAGACATGATCGAGAACGGTGTCGACTCGATCATCGCCCTCCCGTCCAAGATCCCGGACCTGTGGAACGCCGCCTTCGGCGACGCCCCGCGAGCGGCCGATTCCCCGGTGGGCGTCGTCGGCGCGGCCAGGATCGGTGGCGAGGTGATGACGCTGGACGTACCGGCGCAGAACCAGATCGCGATGATGCTGTTCCTGCTGGCCGGCTTCAACCTCTCGCTGTTCCTCTTCAATATGCTGCCCCTGCTGCCGCTCGACGGCGGGCACATCGCCGGAGCGCTCTGGGAGGCCCTGCGCCGCAATGTGGCACGGGTCTTCAAGCGCCCCGACCCGGGCCCCTTCGACGTGGCCAAGCTGATGCCGGTCGCCTATGTCGTCGCGGGCGTCTTCATCTGCTTCACGCTGCTCGTGCTGGTCGCCGACATCGTCAATCCGGTCAAGATCTCCTGATCTCCCGACCGGTCCGGTGAACCAAGGGTGACGGCCCGGCACACAGCGTGTGTCCGGGCCCGCCCTCCGCGCGGCGCTCCCGGACGCGGTGTGCGCCGGGCCGCCGCCGGTGACGTAACCTCGAAGCCCGGAGCCCGCCGATCTCGGGACCTCGATCCACACCTTGGGGATGCTCAGCGCATGACTGCGATTTCTCTCGGAATTCCGTCCGTTCCGATCAAGCTCGCCGACCGGAGGGTCAGTCGAAAGATCCAGGTCGGGTCGGTGGCGGTGGGCGGGGATGCGCCGGTGTCGGTGCAGTCGATGACCACGACGCGTACGTCGGACGTGGGTGCGACGTTGCAGCAGATCGCGGAGTTGACGGCGTCGGGCTGTCAGATCGTGCGGGTGGCGTGTCCGACGCAGGATGATGCGGATGCGTTGGCGGTGATCGCGAAGAAGTCGCAGATTCCGGTGATCGCGGATATTCATTTCCAGCCGAAGTACGTGTTCGCGGCGATCGACGCGGGGTGTGCGGCGGTGCGGGTGAATCCGGGGAACATCAAGCAGTTCGACGACAAGGTGAAGGAGATCGCGCGGGCTGCGAACGACGCGGGTACGCCGATCCGGATCGGTGTGAACGCGGGTTCGCTGGATGCGCGGTTGCTGGCGAAGTACGGGAAGGCGACTCCGGAGGCGTTGGTGGA